>JBILLQ010000004.1:0-89666 GCA_044375975.1 Prochlorococcaceae cyanobacterium | reverse complement strand
CTTCCTCGGGAGTCAGAAAAACTCGAAGCCTCGCGCTCATAAGGACCTCTCAATACGGAAATAAATCCTATGATACATCAAAATTGTCGACGGCCCAACCTCGAAAAATTTTTGCCAACCTACTTATGTATAACAAGAATATCCCAAAGCTTAGTTGGGCGAAAATATCCTGGCAAAGTCAGCATCGCTCGATTCATATGAATTTCTGCATGCGAGAGACCATTTGAGCGAATTATATCTACTATCAGTGATAAGAATCCATTCATGTTTTTACCTGATGTGACTCCCGATCGTTCTCCCTGATCCGCTTTGCCAGATGCGAGTTGCCTTTCCTTGGATGCTTCGCGGCTGCTCCAAAAATCTCTTACCGCTTTATGGGCTTTTTGTTTATAGTTAGAAAGGTCTAGCATCATTTAATAGTTGATTCGTGAAGAGCAATAAGCTCATCAATATCGAGCTCGTAAAGCTTGCACACTGCCTCGTTGCAGGCGTCTACATCCCTATTTACAGCAGCTTCGGATAGCTCAGATTTTATTGCTTCAGATATATCAGACCATGCAGGAACGCGAATCCTCCTTAGATACTGGGCTTGAAAACGCATGAACCCACCTCTCATTTTTGTTGAGTATATCGAAATAAATGCACGCGTCAGCGAAGACATAAGTATAGCCTGCAGACATCTAAGATCCCACTGAGCAGATGTCACGTAGTATAGATTGTGGTGAGGGTAATAAAGTCCGGACTCGTAGACGATGTGAGACTCTCCTTTAATATCCGGGATGAGAAGCTTTGGCTTGGTTAGCAAGGAAGGGTTAATCCGATCAATCGTTTTATACCAATTTTTTGGATTCATCTGTGCGCAATGGCGAGCAGATATAATTGACTTGCGTTCTTCTAAGTACTTATTGAGCCTTGGATACAACGAGAGATCTACCAGTCCTCCACTGTCGCAAAAAGGATTGATAATAACCTTGCCTAGCCAGTTGACTTCACCACCTGAAATGTCCTTGGTTCTTACAAGGCGCAGTTTTCTGTCGTTTTCAACATCAAGCTTGTCAAAGTCTGCGATAAATGCGCGATCAGCGCCTGTTGCTACACCTATTCCCACCTTGCAACCTGAATCTTCAAGGACTGGAAACTCAGCTTCTAGTTTTCTGATTATTCCAATCTGCGTTGAATCCCCAAGAAGCCATGGTTGAGAATCTAATGCTACATCTTTGGCGGTATAAACGTGATTACTCGATTTACTCTCGTCTGACGCGAGCTGTAACGCAAGCTTAGCAAGCACTTCCTTTGAGATAGTTGGATTTTTTGCAATCTTTGTTGAGCCTGGTTGATCATTTGAAATAATTGTAATCGCAGGATAAGCAATTACATCGGTCTGAAAAGCCTGAGTGTCAACCATGTCAACATAGACCCTGAAATGAAAAGACTCGGATATCATTTTGCGAAGTGGCCCACCATACTTATTCTTCATCCAACGATCAGCACAAATGAAACCTAAAACGCCGCCAGGGCCAAGAAGGCTGAGGGATCTTTCGGTAAAAGGAATATATATATCAGCACGGTCGTAAAGGGTTTTAAAACGAAGCCTATATTCACGCAGCAGCGCAGATGGTATTAGCTCTTGTCGGACATATGGCGGATTTCCAAGGACAAAGTCGAAGGCTTCCTGAATTGGAGCAAGTAGAAAGTCATCATGGTGCAGCCATTGATCAACGAGCTGCAGGGCATCAGCATCAGCAAGCCCTTCTTTTGTCAGTAGATTTATTACTTTTAGCTTAGTTTTCTCAAATGTAAGCTTGTGGAGCTCAAATCCTGCAATCGAGTTTTCCAACTCCTTGCGTGTTGGATTCCGACCCTTGCATGCACGCCAAGAGGCAAAGATTCTCTTGATTATCGGAAGCAAAAAATCGCCACCACCAAAAGAAGGCTCAAGAAATCGTAGCTCCGTGAGATCTCGGGCTACGATACAGTTTGAAAGGTCAAGAATAAACTCAACTACCTCTGGCTTAGTGAAGATTGCACCTCTAGCTACAGCTCCTTCGCCAGTTGCCAGGTGATCAATTGCCTCCTTCACCCTCTGGGAGCGGTTTGCAATAGGAATGCTGTGGGACGGGATAAGCAGCTCTCCTTGCCATGCCTGCACAACGCCACCCCGCTTACGTGATTCAAGTGTACTACAGGCTTGATCTGGCGCCTTTCCCGTCCGCATTTTTGCACATAAATAACTCAGCCCCGCGCTGAGAAGCTTGCTTCTATGGAGCCAGCTAGCGATTGCCTAGGCAAAATGCGAGGCCGCATGCAAGGGATCTAACGAATAAATGAATTACTAGGGTGCACTATGCGCAACCTACAAAAGATCACTCCACGGAACATCGATTACTAGTGCTGCGTAATCGAGTGACTTTATCTTTCCCAAGGCGTATTTCCCATAGTTTTCAAGCTTCCTATCTGTCAGATAGCAAGGGAAACTGTGCGAAGTAAATTCGTCCCATGATAGTGGAACGAGGCGCTCCATAACGACGAACCTGCCGGACCAACTCCAAGAGAATATCTTGGCCAATTCATCGCCATCTTTAAACTGGTTGCACAACAAAATCTCCATCCAATTGGAATAGTTAGATTGGCGATTCGAGACCTTGAGAACTTTGTCAGGATGCCCTGGGATCTCGAATACGTCTCGACCAGTGCCACGGGCGATAAGGTTCGGGCACTCAAGCCATAACGACTCGAAGTGGCTGTCGGGAGAGGCGTATCGAGAAATATTGATTTTCATAACTTATTTGCAATTGGTTCGGTTCGCGCTTTACTGATTGTGCAACTTAATTTGTTATCAGCAGATTTCGAGAACCGTCAGCGGATAGCCGTCCCTGCCTGAGAACCAAACGGGATAGGTCTTGGCAGCAGTGATTGAGTCCAAGCCCAGCATTGGTTCTTGCGGAGAATCTCTCAGGAGCCAGCATGGTTCGCGGGACCGCAAACCACCTGTTCAGTTTGCTACAAAATTGTAGCCACCTTGTCTTGCCCGCGCTGGAAAGGCATTAGACCCTCCGGCCTGCCAAGCCGGATCATCTGGCGGGAACCGGTGAGCCCATCCGCACCACCCCCCCAGGAGCCGAGCGGTCCCTAGCCCAGGCAGCGGTGGCAGTACGCGATGGCCGAGCGCCGCGATGCCCCGCCAACAGCCTGTATCCCTAGCTAAGAGCACAGCGATGGCGAAATCCCAGGCAGAAGTCCCTAGGCTTGTGCTCATGCCCATCCTCGCCTGGCCGCGCCTGGCCCACCGTGAGCGGTTGCCGGAGCTGATGGACCAGCCCGGACTCGATCCCGAACTGCATGCCAAGGCCCTGGTGGGCTTGAGGCGCATCAATGCGGTGAGCCGCAGTGCCGCCTGCCTGTTCGAGCCAATTCGCGCCCTGGCCCGCGCCCTGCCCCCAGACGCCGCCCCGCTGCGGCTGCTGGATGTGGCCTGTGGCGGGGGCGATGTTGCCCTCGACCTGGCGGCCCTGGCCCAGCGCCATGGCCTGGCCCTGGCTGTGGAGGGTTGCGACATCAGCCCCCAGGCCGTCGCCCTGGCCGAGGCGAGGGCTCAAGAACGGGGGCTGGAGGCCTCCTTTTTTGTGGCAGATGTGCTGGCGGATCCGCTGCCCGATCGTTTTGACATCGGTTTTGACGTCATTGTTAGTTCTCTATTTCTGCATCACCTCGATACGGCCGATGCTGAAACCCTGTTGGCCCGCCTCGCCGGCAGCAGCAGCCAGCTGCTCTTGATTAGCGATCTGCTGCGCAGCCCGCTTGGCTACGGCCTGGCCTGGGCCGGCACCCAATTGCTGTCGCGCTCGCACATCGTGCACATCGATGGTCTGCTTTCGGTGCGAGGGGCCTTTCAACTGGCCGAAGTGGCGGCCATGGCCGAACGGGCCGGCCTCGATGGTGTGGATCTGCGGCGCTGCTGGCCCGAGCGTTACCTGCTGAGTTGGGCCCGTGGTTGATCCGTTGCCCAGCGGTCGCTGGCCCGTGGTGGTGGTGGGGGCCGGACCCGCCGGCGCCCTGGCCGCCCTGGGGCTCGCCCGCCAGGGGGTGCCAGTGCTGTTGGTGGAGCGGCGCCGTTTCCCCCGCTGGAAGGTGTGCGGTGCCTGCCTCAGTGGCCAGGCCCTCGCCGCCCTGGCGGAGGCCGGCCAGACCCCCCTGCTCGATCAGCTCGGCGCCCGCCCGCTGCGCTCCGTGCAGCTGGGCCTGCAGGGAACCCGCACGGAGCTGGCCCTGCCTGCGGGGCGGGTGCTCTCGCGGCTGGCCCTGGACCAGGGGCTGGTGCAGGCGGCCGTTGCCGCCGGTGCCACCTTGGTGCCCGAGGTGATGGCCCAGCTGGGGCCCGCCGATGCTGGGGCCCGGGCGGTGCAGCTACGCCGCGGCAGGGAGTCCGCAACGGTGCAGGCCGAGCTGGTGCTGGTGGCTGCGGGGCTGGCCCACCGTTGCCTGAAGGATTTGCCGAAAGCGGACAGCCGCGTTCAAACGGGCTCTCGCATCGGCGCTGGCTGCCGGCTGCCTGCCTCCCACCAGGGGCCCCAGCACCCGGCGATCGCGGCCTATGGCGATGGCCGGCTGCACATGGCCATTGGCCGCCACGGCTATGTGGGCCTGGTGCGCCTTGAGGATGGGGCCCTCAATGTGGCCGCCGCCTTCGATGCCGCCGCCTTCGATGGCGCTGCCCTCGCTGCGGCCGGCGGGCCTGCCGCGGCGGCCAGCCAGGTGCTCCGAGAAGCCGGCTTCGAGCCCTTGCCCGCCCTGGCCCTGGCCGACTGGCAGCGCACCCCCGCCCTCACACGCCGCAGCCGCCCCCTGGCGGGCAATCGCTATTTGCTGCTGGGCGATGCCGCTGGCTACGTGGAACCATTTACGGGCGAAGGGATGGGCTGGGCCCTGATGGCGGCCCTCAGCAGCACCCCCCTGGCCCTCGCCGCCCTGAACAAGGGCTGGGATGAGCAACTCGCCCGCGACTGGAGCCGATCTCAAGCCGCCCTAATGGCCCGCCGCCAGCGGCTCTGCCAGGCCCTGGCCCAGGTGCTGCGGCGTCCCTGGAGCAGCCGTTTGCTGTTTGACGCCCTGCGCCGCTGGCCCAGCCTGGCCGAACCGCTGCTGGCCTCCCTGCACCGACCCGCCCTGCACCAGCCCGCCTTGACGCCGCTGCCAACCCCATGCCCGTAACCCTGCTGGGGATCGGCACCGCCCTGCCATCCCATCGCCTCAGCCAGGCCGAATCGGCCGCCATGGCCCAGAGCCTCTCGGCAACCAACGACGTGCAGGCCACCCTGCTGCGGCGTTTGCAGCGCCGTTCCGGTGTGGCCTTCCGCCACAGCGTGCTGCTGGCCGATGCCGCTGGCCCCCTGCCGGATCGCCTGCCCTTCTACACAAATACCAACCCCACCACCGCCGAGCGCATGGCCCGCTTCTCGGCCGAGGCCGGCCCCCTGGCCCTGCGGGCCTGCAGCGCCGCATTGGCCGCCGCCGCCGTGGAGCCGGCTTCGATTACCCATCTCATAACTGTTTGCTGCACCGGCTTCCAGGCCCCCGGCTTCGATCTGGACCTGATCCAGGGGCTGCCGTTGGCTGCCAATGTGGCCCGCACCCAGGTGGGCTTCATGGGCTGCCACGGGGCCCTAAACGGTCTGCGCGTCGCCCACGCCTTTGCCCAGGCCGTTGCCGGCTCCAGGGTGCTGATCTGCGCCCTCGAACTCTGCAGCCTGCACCAACAACCGGGCTGGCACCCCGAGCGGGTGGTGGCCAATGCGCTATTTGCCGATGGCGCCGCAGCTGCGGTTGTGGCTGCCGAACCGCTCGCGCCAGTCGCCTCCCCCTGGCGGCTGCTGGCTTCCGGTTCCACGCTGCTGCCGGATAGCGCCGATGCCATGGCCTGGACCATCGCCGACCACGGTTTTGAGATGGGCCTATCGCCAAGGGTTCCGGCCCTGATCGCCGCCCGCTTGGCCCCCTGGCTGGATGGCTGGCTAGCAGCCCAGGGGCTCGATCGGGCCGCCATCGGCTCCTGGGCCCTGCATCCGGGCGGGCCCCGCCTGCTGGAGGCGGTGCGCGATTGTCTCCACCTACCCGCCACAGCGATCGAACCCTCCACAGCGGTATTGCGGGAATTCGGCAATATGTCGTCCGCCACGATCCTGTTCATCCTCGATCGCCTCAGGCTTGCCGGGGCACATCTGCCCTGCGTAGCCCTGGCCTTCGGCCCAGGCCTCTGCGTCGAGGCCGCCCTGCTGGGGTGAAGCCCCCAGGGGGGTATCGATGTGATCAGATAAAAATGTAATCAGAAAGAACAAGATCAACCCTTTATATCCAGCGTCGCAAAGCAGCTAGAGTGTCCGAGGGATTTGTGTTAAAGCAAATCTTGGAATCAGGAGCTTGCTCATGAATAACGTTAATCAGCTTCTCGAAAAGAATTAGATTATTTGGAACGTCTCGGACGCCGGCCCCAACCAAAATACAGTCGTATCTATGCTTTTGAAGCTCTGCGGTTACCACCGCTTCAGCTGTCTCACCAAAGTCAATAAGACAATGCTGCGCGTCATAGCCAAGAGCCCTGAGGCCCTCTTCCGCTGCGGTGATTCCCGCCGACACCTTCTCGGCATTTAGACCAGGGAATGCAGCGAAGTCTGGCGATGAGAAATCAATAAGCAAGGGGTCTAAGCCGATAATCACAACGCTCTTTCTTGCGGCGTTTTTGGAGGCAGCCTGGGCGGCTTGTTGTGCTGGGCTCATAACTCGGATATCTGACTGGATGGAGCCTCCAATAATACCAAAGACCATCGATACCCTATTGCACGAAGCGTTGCAGCAACTGGCTTACTCCTCGCTCTGGCGAGCGGAATGGGCATTTTTCGAGGTGCCCTGAAGAGAATTTTAGCCTGGGGGCAGGTACGCGTACGCTTACTATCACTTGGCCCCAGTGAGTAATACGTCAAGCAGATAGGCTTGCTGTGGGGCTCAGGTGGATGACGCGGTGCCTATCAGCGTTATTGGCTGGCTCCCCATCACAAGAGCCGCGTATCGAATGAGAATGCCTCATCGCTGAGGATGCGTACTCGCTGCACTTGTGGATGCCGAGGATTGAGCAGGAAGTTGCGTTCAATCGCTATAACTGCCGACGGCACATTCAAAGCCGCCGTGCGTCCGCTCATGAGCCATGACGAGCCAATTGTTTGCAGCGCAGCTGGAGCTGGCACTGAATGCCAGCCCTGCGGCAGCGTGATTGGTTCGAGTACTTCGATGCTCAAGTCATCAGGGAGTTCGATGGCGAGCAGCCTTAAATTGGCCGGAGCCGTGAGCGGATCAACATGAACGAGCACTTCAAGTGCCGCGAGCGCCGCAGAGCTGGCGGTGTAGACAATGGGATTCCCCTTGCTATGCCAGCGTCCGGAGGTGTACATTCCGCCGATGCCATCAAGCGAAGTGTCCACATAGGGCTTGCGGCAGATCCGCCAAACGCGCATCAGCTAAAGATCCCGTAGTTAAGGCGCAGCAATACTTCTTCCACCTCACGCGTGCCGATATCGGTGTCTAGAAGATTGAGAGGCATCTCGCAGCCCAGGGCACGGTTGGGAGTCTTCAGCCACACGCGGGCCTTGTCGATAGAGCCAAGCACCTCGACGGCCTGGGAGACCGTTCTTGCCACCCGGTAGAGCCGATCAGACTCCTGGGGGTTGAGCTGCCTGGCTTCCTTCCTACGGGCGACAGTGCGAGGCGGGATCCCGAAAACCGCTGTGAGCTGCTGCGGAGCAATTTCAAGTTGCTTGGTCAGCGCCAAAAACGCTGAGAAAGGCAGACCACTGCGAACGGCATCGCGAAGCTCGGCAAAGCTGGTTGCTCGCAGGCGCAAGATTGAGGCCGGTCCTCCCAGGTCGGGACTGGAGCAGGCAGCTGCCGATGCGATCTGGTTTGCCATATGGCAATGCTAGCGCAGCCATCTGGCCTTGCCAGGCAAGTGGCTCGTGGGAGGCGCCAGCAAGAAGGACGACGTGGTGGGGGATAGATAGCTACATGGCATGCTCCTTCAGCCAAGAAATAAAAGACTACTATTTGCTGCTTATATTATTGAGATGTTCTACCAGCTTCTTGGTTTCAGCCTCGGCATTCTCGAACCAGTCGGTGGACCAGATCCGATAGATCTCCCAACCCAGATTCTCCAGCACCGACTGCCGGTATTTATCGCGATCTCTTGCGGACCTGGCCGAGTGATAGGTGGCTCCATCGCACTCCACCCCCAGTAGATAGCGATCCGGCTGCTTCGGATCGAGCACGGCCAGATCAATAAAGCAGTTGGCAACCCCCACCTGACATTCAACCTGGTAGCCATGGCGCTCAAGAGCCTCGGCCACCACCACCTCGAACTCACTGTCGGGTGGGCGACCGGTTTGGCGGCCCGTATCCAGGCCCCTGGTTTCCACATACTTCAGGTAATCCTTCAGGGCGTGCACGCCGCGACTGGAAGTGGGTGGGGGCTGGATCTGACTGGACTCCATGGAGGTGACCAGCTCAATGCCGTGCTTGGCCCGGGTAAACAGCACGTTGAGGCGCCGGTGACCGCCGCCCTTAGCGATCGGGCCGAAGGATTTCATGTCCACTTGACCACCTGGCTCCGGCGGGCCATAGGTGGTGGAAATCACGATGGTGTCGCGCTCGTCCCCCTGTACCTTGTCCAGTGGCTTCACAAACAGCTCTTCGCTGCTGTCTTTCAGATCAAGACGACGGCGCAATTCCTGGTGGTGGCTGGAGAGCATCTCCAGCTGTTCGAAAATCTGGTCTGCCTGGAACTCGTTCATGGCCACAACCCCCAGACTGCGCTTCGGATATAACTCCAACTGGTCCAAGATCACATCACATACCAAACTCACTTCAGGTAGATTGATTCCCTTCACGTAGCGAGGCGCTTCCACCAGATGCCTGTTGATGGCAAAGTCACGATCACAGGAGGGAAAGACCGCCAGCTGGTTATCGTAAAACTCTCGGTTTGAGAATGCAATCAAACTGCCATGGCGGGAGCGGTAGTGCCACTTCAGCCTCCGCACCGGTTTGAAGCTCTTAGTGCAGAGTTCGAGGATCGATTCTTCATCATCTGAAGTAGAGCCGCGCTGAAATAAGCTGGTCGGCGGCAGCTGTATGGGGTCTCCGACCACTACACATTGTCTAGCGCGGCTGATCACCCCGAAGGCGCGTTCAGGTGACATCTGGGAGGCCTCATCTATGATCACCAGATCGAACTGTTCGATCGCCTCCCGCGGCACCAGCGAGGCGACTGTTGAGGGCGACATCATCCAGCAGGGCTTCAGGCCCCGCAGGGCATTGCCGGCGTGGTGGAAGAGATGGCGCAGGGGGCGATGCCCCTTCTGCCTGTTGGTTTCGTTATCAATCAGCCCCATCTCCGTGAACTCTCCGCGTCGGCCCTGGTCGATGCCAATGGGTAGCTCGTGGCGATCGCAATGGATCCTTGCGATCACTTCAGCGCGATCGAGTTGCATGAGCCGCTCTTCCGTATGGTGAAATCGCCTGCGTCTATTTACCTGGTCAGCGGCTTGCAGACCCTTGAGGGCAGGGTTGGCGTCTGAGATTTCGCCCAATTTGCTGCGCACCAGGTTCCAGTGGTAGATGGGGCTCCAGTGTGTTGATGGGATGTTCCCGGCCATTAGCGCCTGCACCAGGCATCGATCGGCCTTGCTTGGCAAGCTTTCCATCAGCTGATGGAAGCGAACCCACTGGGGAAAAGCCTGCCGCAGGCAAAGCAGCGATGCCAGCCAGCTGCTCAACTGCCCATGCAGCAACGCCTCCACCTCCTGGATCGAATCGCCCCCCAGTTGCTGCGGACTGAACGCGGCTAAGGTGACGAACCGCTCGGCTATTTGCTCCTCCCGTTCGACGGCGCTGACCAGATCTGATCCGCGCTGGCGTTGCCTGCAGATGTATCCAGCCGAACCATGATCCAGGCAGCGCTGTTCCATGGCCAATGGAAGTCGCAGTTCACGGAGCTGGGCAATCCAAGCCAGCACCGCCCGCAACGTTTCTGGCGCAGTTTCGGCAAAATCAGGACCCAGTTGCCTATGCAGAACAGAGGAAGCACTGATCACCGCAGCCTGTCGGCGGCTATGGAGTTCGAGATCCAGAGGGGCTTCGAACAGGGCGCTGCTCGACAGACCATCCTGGAGACCGCTCACGGCCCAGTCTTTGAGCAGTTGGTGATAGTCAGCGATGCTCTGCTGAATCCTGGCCAGTAACGCACCAATCGGTTGGTGTTCCGCTCCCGTGGGGATGACCTCCGCTTCCGCCAGCAGTTGTCCAATGAGGGGCATCAGCTGAAGGCCGACCAGCCCGCCGATACGCTCCAGTTCTGACTTGGCAAGGCCCAGGAGCAGGGGGTCCAGATTGCCCAATCCGCCGGCGCTCAACAGTGTCTTGTAGGTGGCTGCCGCCGTCACCACTTCCTGTAGACGTTGCAGCTCAGGGGCTGGACCAACAATGGCCTCAAACTCCGCTTGGGGGAAGAGGGACTGCAGCTCCTGGAACCGCAGGACATTCTCAAACCAAGCCACCATCTCGGTCCCGTCCTCGATGCCTGCGGCCACGGCCCAGGCCCCATAGGGCGTCGCCTGCTCCAACAGTTCCTGGTCCCCACGGCTGGTTTCGAGCTGACTGCACAGCTCAGCCAGGGTCATGCCCCCCACGGCTTTACTCACCCACAGCTCATGGCTAACCAGGGCATTGAGATCCCCGTGCAGCCCAGCTTCAAAGTCCGCCAGCAACGCCCTGACCTCAGCCAGGGGTGCCGTGCGAGCCAGGGGCAGAAACACGGCATTTGCCGCCTGGCCACTGAGCAGATCCTTGAAAGCAGCCAGCTCCTGGGCCACGGCAACGGCCTCCTGCAGGGTCAGGCCGTCTGCGCACCATTGCGCCTCCCGCTCGTCTGAACAACTGGCGCGCTGATCCAGAAAATCGGCAATTCGCCGCAAGGCAAGCGGTCTTTGGGCTTCTTCCTGTGCCCCTAGTTTCTCGGCCCGCTCGGACGCTCGCTTGTAGGAGCCGGCCCACCTGCTGAGCAGCTTGCGTAGCCCCTTCGTTTCGAGGACCTCAGCCTCCCGCCGCAGCTTCTGGGCATTGACATCGGTGGGGATGCTCAATCCCGCGCGATCCAGCTTCCCGCGGGTTTGCTCCAATTCATTCCTGACTTGCAGGGTGAAGGCCATGGCGGCCAAGGGTGCATCCCACAACTGGCCACCTCGATGCTGGAAGGCTTTGGCACTCAGGGCGGCAACGGCGCGCAGCACAGTTGGCAAGGCCAGTAACTGCTCAATGGTGAAAACGTGGAGGCTCTTGCCCGCGATGCCCCGCTCAACGGCCATGGGGATCCGGTCCAACAAGGCCTGGACGTCAGCAATCCACAGGCCCCACCGCTTGGCCGCAGCTGAACTCGGGAGCTGAGCCGCCATCCCCCTCTCAATGCACCGCTGGAGAAGCTCGGAGGCTTGCCTGAGTTGAGCCTTGGAGCTGGACTTGGCCAGGGGTGACTTGTTCAGACCCAAGGATTGCCGCTGTTCCTGCAGCAAGGCATAGCCAGTCAGCAGATCCTGCAACCGGTCGGAATCGGCCTTCCAGATCGGCTGGTCTCGATGCTCCAACACCCAACTGGGCAGAGCGTTCAGATGGTCCAGTACTGCGGCAAGGGTCCGAATGGAGGAATGATTGCACTGATCAACCCCGAGGCCAATGCCCGTGGCGTCACAGGCCACTTGGAGTCTGTCCACCCGATCAGCCAGGAGTTCAAGGCGCTGGCTCAGCAGCTCCCGATCAGCGGCTGTCAGCGGCATAGCCAACTGACCCAAGCTCCAGCCGTTCCAGCGAGCCACGAAATCCCTGATCTGGGCTGCGTCGGGTAGCGGATGGGGAATCCGAACGAAGCTGCAAGCCAGCCTGTCTGCGCTGGCTTGCTCAGTTCTCAATGCCTGCAACAAACCCTGGGCGACTCCGGAAATCTCCGTGCTGGAGAGCAAGGGGAGCAGAGATTCCGGCTCACTCGGCAATGGATCAGGCAGCCTCGACACGGCTGCCGCATCGTCGCGGGCCCGTTGGCGCAAAGCTTGCAGAGATAGACCCGTTAGGTCTTCCCCTTGTCCCAATAGGTCCGACAGGGCCTTGAGGAGCTCGGCCCATCGCTGGGCCTGATCGAATAGTTGATCACGGCCAAGGGAATCCCCCGGCCTAACTCCAATGGCCGGGAAGACACCATAGAGCTCATCGAAATTCAACGCTGCGACAAGAACGGCCAACTCACAATGGATTTCAGCCACCTGCTCAACTTGTGGACGGGTATAGGCCGTTGCAACGGGCAAGTCGACCTTGAATTCAGTTAGCTCAATATCAGCGGACTGTAACTCCTGCCTCAGCTTTACTTCAGCCCAGAGCAGCTCCTGATGAATCTCCTCCTCGGCGCCGTGGCTTTGGTTGAGCAAATTTGAAAAGGAATTCAGCTGATCGCGCAATTGGTTGAATTCACCCAGGACCGCATCGCGTCGGGGAGACCCAGGCTTGGGCAGCCTTAGCCTCTTGCCCAACTCGTCATACACCTCTCGCTTGTTGGTCTTATCAGAAGCAATACGTAGGCAATAGGGTTTGAGACCAGCCTCCGCCAGACGGGTGTAGACTACGTCTATGGCTATCTTCTTCTCGGCTACAAACAACACGCGCTTGCCGGCATAGAGGGCATTGGCAATGATGTTAGTGATGGTCTGGCTCTTACCGGTTCCCGGAGGCCCCTCAATCACCATGGAACGACCACTCATCACATCGGCGATACTTACGAATTGGCTGGCATCGGCCTGGGTGATCAAGATCGGCACCTTTTGAGCAATTGATGGTTGATCCACATGAACGTCTCCTGCCACAACGTCAACCTCACTGCCTCTCTCCACATCCGTCAGATCTGCCGCCAATAACTTCCTCACCAATGATGATGACTGGAGGATCTGGGGATCAAGATCTTCATAGAGATCCAGGCCGCTGAGATTAAGCAGGGCAAGGTTCAGATTTGGGTGTACCAGCCAACCTTCCACCTCGACCACGGCATCGGCGACTTGATCAAAGTAAGCCTTCAGATCTACACCATCTTCATTGGAGTTTGGCAGGGGAAAACTAATCAAAAAATCGCGCCGCAAGCGTTCCTTCAAGGTGACGTTGCCAATAGGAGCATCCTCAGTACCCCGCAAAAAGAAACTCTTTGCTCCACCACGGCTGGTGGATTTGATTAGTTCAACCGGCAACAGAATCAAGGGGGCAAAAAACGACTTATTCCTCTCCGACCACTCCAGACAACCAAAAGCCAGGTAGAGGATGTTGTTCCCTGTTTCTTCGATCGAACTGCGTGCGCTCTTGCCCATGCCCTCCGCCAGGCACTCCAGCTGTTGTGCCAGCAGCAACACTTGCAATGTCCCATGCCTATCAGGAGGGAGATTGTCTTCAAAGGACAAATCGTAGCTGGGATTGATCCCCTGAGCTTCTGCCCATATAGCCAGATTTTTCGTGGCGCTGCTTTTGCCTGCTTGTTCAAATGCTTCTCTCACCCTGGAGCGCACTCGATCTTCTGCCTGAGCCAGCGCCGGACCGTGACCATTGCCTGCTGAGCTGTCGGTAAAGATATGCTGATAGAGCGGATCTTGATCCCGAGCCTGTACAAGGGCGACTTGGAACTCTTGAGCTTCTAATCCATGCTCTTCCTCCTCTGGAGGGCTGGGAAGAGCCTTGAGTTCGAGCAAATTGCCCGAACAGAGAGTGTTGAGTATAGCCTGAGGATCACAGGCGACGAAGCGCATCAGCCTTGCCGTTCTCCTGCTCGTGAGCCCAAGGTTGAGAAGATTATTCTTGGAAGTGAGATTCAGAAGCTTATTGCGAAACCCCTCAAGCGTGGGCAGAAGATAGCTGCTGCCGTCAATTGGCTCTCTCATCATCCGCTGCGGCTCCTTGGGCCTTCGCTTGATTACATGGCCTACCATAGCACATGCGAACATTATTTGTTTTATTGACGTGTAGGCATTCTTGCTTGCTCATCCGCATAACGCTGTTCATCACCTGGCCGCAAGAAGTGCTTGTAACGAACGACCCAGTGCTCAGGGGGGTGCATGACGGTGTTAGCCCGCATCGTCTAGCTGTGAAACAAGAGCTTGGCACTCGACTCTCAGAACCTGCAGCCCCCCTTCGCCAGTCCCCAGACAAGCTCGTCATCAACGCTCGGATACTCATGAGTTAGACGATTACGAAAATCAACTATCCGCCTCGCCCCCGTAATTGACGCGAATACATCTGGAGCTTTACGCGACAGCGCCAGGACAGCCTCGACAATAATAGTGAACTTACGCTCCACAGATGAGCGCACAAGTCTGTTCACCAGATAATCCTCGAATTGCAAGCCGAAAAGAGCACTGTCGATTGCTTCACATGATTCCAGAATGTCGGCGAGATAGGCAAGAGGTTCGCGCTTCATAAAGATTACGTTTCGTTCTATTCACATCGTCGCCGATGTAGCGATTATTGAGTGCTCCGGCCATTACTAAATCAACTTCAGCTCCGAAGATAGTGCGCAATTCGTCTAGCAGACCGAAATAAGCATCTGGTGTCGGCAGGTGGCATTGATCCGAATTCGCCCAAGAAGTCGATGTCGCTTCGTCCGGGTTCAAAATCGTCTCGGAGCACAGATCCAAAGACATCTAAACGCTCAACTCTGAACCGCTCACAAGCTCTAAAGATTGCATCAATTCTGCCTGTTATCACAGCAACCATGGTACACCTTCCTTGGCAACCTGCACTGACGCTTCTAAGTGCTTTAACCCATTCTGAGTGGGTTGTCTTGTCGGTCTAACACAGCCCTGTGGGGGCTGAGGGGCTTGGAGCTACTGCAGATAAGTCCGCCCGCTTTTCAGGTTTCCTTTGTGATTTGTCCGGGCTGGCAAGCAGAAGCAATTGCCCCATGGATCTCATTGCTTCCACAGGAGTGTACTTGGTGTTGAGCTGATTGCGGCCTTAGGCTACACATTGCACCCGTGGTGGTATCGCAAGAGCAAGCAGTGAAGCCGTGGGAGTATGAAGCACGCTTCATAAGTCACTCGGCTGAAGACCGGTGTTCTTCGCAATTCGTGACATCATCCCAGGACCCATCTCCTCACCATCATGGCAAGCAAAGACGAAGTCGGAATATCAATCACGCGCAAAGATCTTGTGAGCTCCCGAATGTCGCTTTACCCGCCACCCAATTGACTAGAGAGCAGCCAACACCCTCTTCGCTTTGACTGAGGGCCAAGTACTCATGCAGTGACTGGGAGCGAAAAGCTGATTCTCACAGGCTCTAACTCGCTATTTTCAAGCCTATCGACAATAACGCAAAGAGCCAATAATTCAGCCGTTGACATTGCATCTGCAGCAGAGTTCCCATACGAGAGAACACCATGCAGCTCGGGAACCTCTGCAATCCAGCGCCCATCAACCCCTAGCTCGCACTGCAAAGAAAAACTCATCGTCTACGTACTTTTTACAACCATCTTAGCAACAATCCAGGTAAATGGCGTTGCCCCCACCGCCTGGCTCAGCTTCCATTGTCTCCAGAAAACCCTGATCACAATGAAGCTGAAGAGGAGCCTGTTGTCGCTGTCTTCCAGGGCATTGCGCAACTCTGGCGAGAGCTTCTGAGCCGCCAGCAGGGCCCAGAGCAACTCGTGACAGTCGAGCAGCAGCTTCACGCCCCCCAGCTCTCCAGCTCCTCGCCGGGCAAGGGCTCGAAAAACGCTTCATCCACGCGGCCTTGCAGGAACCCCAGCTGGCGGCGGGGACTGGGATCGAGCGTCACCAGCAGAGCCCAGAGGTGCGTCTTCGCCTCCTGGACGTTGATGTAGCTCTCTAGGCCTGGAAGGAACCAGGTGGAGAGTAGCGGTGAGGTGGTGGAGATCACGCCCCCTGCCGGCGGCACTTCCCCAAGCCAGGACCCCTGGGGGAAGCTGCAGGGATCTGGTGTTTTGGCGATGGAACCGGAAGATTCTGTGCTAAATGACTACGAATTTGATGCCCTGCGGTGAAGGTCCTACTCGACATGCCGAGCCGGCCGTCACCAGGGCTCACCGGTCCGAGCCAGCTCCACTATAGCAATCCTCTCCTCATAGCGAGGGTCAACTGGGTGGAGGGGAATCACTGCTGGCCTTTCGCCGCCGCTCACCCCTGGGGTTGCCGGCAGAAGCCATAATGCCATGGGATTAATTACTCGGATACACCATTACCAGGGGCGGTGCTTACAATATTAGCCGCCAAACTTAGCATACCATTATTCCCGAAAAGCTGCGAATCGCTTTCTGCGGCTCCTGTCTCTAGGGTCAATATGGGGTTCCCAGTGATGCCATGCTGACTGAACACCTTCATCACATCTTCGCTGGTCAGCGAACCAAATCGATCAACTGGATTTAGGCTTACATAATGTCCGGCAAGTCCGCGCAAAGTCGTATGCGCCCGATGTCCCGGTGTGCTTCGCGAGCGATCTGACATCACCAGCCAAACCGCCAAGATGTAGACGTCGCCTGGAAAGCGGATCTGGATAGCCTTTAAGATATTGACGTCAACTTTTTCGATGGATGGGTTAGATTGTCGTGCTTGATTGGCTGTCAATTTATGGTATTTGCGAAGATTGCACTAGAATACAGGCAAGGGACAATGGATAGGCGCGGTCCCTTGGGTTGCAAGCGTGATGTCACTCATCAAGCTGTCAGCTTTGTCCAGATCTTCTGCTTCTCTCCCAGATCGAGGCAATCGCTGCCGTGGCCGGGTTCGATCGCGCTTCTTACCCGGGGATCTCTGGCGTTGCGCGATGGGCGGTCATCCCATAACCACAACCCCCTCGAACTGGGCGAATGCCGAGTCCGTGCTGGCCAGCACAAGGTTGTCGGCTTTTGCCTGGGCCGCCAGCAGGCGATCAAAGGGATCCCGGTGCGGCACCTCCCACAGCCCGGCCTGCAGCGCTACGGCGCCGCTGATCGGCAGTTCGACCGCCGCCAGACGATGCAGGGCCATGGCGTAGTGCTCCACAACCGCCTGTGCCTGCCGCAATTTGCCCAGTCTCCATTTGGTGGCGATCTCCCAGGCGGTGGCGGCGCTGACCAGGAGCCTGTTATCGCTGTCTTCCAGGGCGTTGCGCAGCTCTGGCGAGAGCTTCTGAGGTTCCAGCAGGGCCCAGAGCAACACGTGGGTATCGAGCAGCAGCTTCACGCTCCCCAGCGCTCCAGCTCGTCGCCGGGCAGGGGCTCGAAAAACGCTTCATCCACGCGGCCTTGCAGGAACCCCAGCTGGCGGCGGGGGCTGGGATCGAGCGGTACCAGCTGGGCACAGGGCTTGCCATGGCGGGCCAGCACAATCCGTTCACCGGCCGCGACCCTGGCCAGCAGGGCCGAGAGGTGCGTCTTCGCCTCCTGGACGTTGATGCAACGCGGTGATGGCCCTGGCGGGCCGGATGCGGGGACACCCTCGGCAGACGACATGGTCTGGTCTGATCGGTCTGGTCAGACTAACTGGCTGGTGGGTGCAACCGGAGACAGGGGTGAGCTATTCGCACAGCTGAAGATCAGCCTGCGTATGCGGAACCACCACCGCCTCGATCGCCGCGTCCCGGCTAAAGAACACCGGTACCTACCTCTCCTCAAAAGCCGGCAGTCGTCACCGGCCTGATTCAGCCAGCAACGCCATCACCCCCCTGGCGCCACCCCAGCCCCAGCGCCCGAGGCGCCTCCAGCACCAGCGCCTCCCCGCTGGGGGGTTGCAGCTCCAGGCGCCAGGCCTGCAGTTGGTAGCCGCCGTCGCCGGGGCGGGCCGCCGCGGCCGCCAGGCCGCCTGGCCCATAGAGGGGATCGCCCCAGAGAGGAGCCCCTACAGCTGCGCAGTGGATGCGAATTTGATGGGGGCGGCCGCTGGCGATCGACACCTGCACCAGGTCTGCCTGGGGCGAGCATTCGAGCAGGGTGAGACTACTGCTGGCGGCTAAATCGCCAGGCTGGGAATCAGCGGCAGCACACCAAATCTGGCCCAACTGCGGATGTTCACGGCGACCGATTGCGGTATTTATTAACAGCGTTTCCCCCGGCACCAGCGGTAGCGCCCCCGGCACCACCAGGGCGCGGTAGAGCTTGCGACAGCCGCCCACCTCGCCCACCGCCGCTGCCCCAGAACCGTCGGCGGCAGCGGCAGCGGCAGCGGCAGCGGCACCAGCCAGCCCCGCCGCCGTGCTCTCCCGCAGGCTGGCGCTCAGCCAGGCCCGGGTCTGGGGTTGTCGGGCGCACACCAACAGCCCGCTCGTGTAGCGCCCCAGCCGATGCACCGGCCGGGGGATGGCGGCGCCGGCTCCCCGATGGCGCCGCTCCAGCAGCCGCAGCAGCGTGTGCTCCAACCAGCCGCCCGCCGGCAACACCGGCAGGCCGGCGGGCTTGTCGATCACCTGCAGGTCGCCATCGTCGTACACCACCTGGAAATGGGCTGGCACGGGCCCCTCCAGCCAGGGGGGCCGCCGCCACACCAGCCGATCGCCGCTGGCCAGGGGCGCATCCAGCAGCAGCGGCTGGCCATTGCGCCAGATCTCGCCGGCCGCCAGGCGCGCCTGCCAGCAAGCCCGGTCGGAATGGCGATGCCGGGCGGCATAAAAAACACTGGCCGACAGGCCCGCCAGGGGGGGCTCCACCCGGTCGCGGTAGCTCCAGCCCTGGTTGACAGCCGCCGGTGACCAGCCTTCTGGGCAAGCCTCTAGCCCGCCATCTCTGCCTGGCCGGCCATCAGCTGGGGCGGCGTTGGCCGGGCTATCCATCGCCCCCGGTATCACCATCGCCGCCGGCACGCCATCACCATCGCCATCACCTCCCCAAGAACTGCTCAGCGTTTCAATCCACCAGGCCGCTTCAATCCACCAGGCCGCGCTCCAGGGCATAGCGCACCAGTTCGGTGCGGCTGGCGGTGCCAGTCTTGATAAACAGCCGGCTCACATACTTCTCCACGTTGCGAATGGAGGTTTCCAGCCGCCGGGCGATCTCCTTGTTCATCAACCCCTCCGCCACCAGCTGCAGCACGCTGGCCTCCCGCGGTGTGAAGCTGTGGTCGCTGGCCACAGGCGGTTTTTTGCTGCCGCCGCTGGCCAGCAGCGAGCGGATCTCGGTGATTTGACGCGCCATCTGGCCGATGTCGGCATCAGCAAAGCGGGCCGCCTCCGCCAGCAACCGCTCCTGGCGGCGCACCACGTTGTGAACCCGGGCCACCAGCTCGTCGGGGTCAAAGGGCTTGGGGATGTAGTCGTCGCAGCCGGCCTGGAAGCCGGCGATCCGATCCGCCGTCATCCCCTTGGCGGTCAGAAAAATCACCGGCGTACCCCCCAGCCGCTCATCGCCCCGCAGCTTGGCCAGCAGCCCGTAGCCATCACAGCGGGGCATCATCACGTCGGATATCACCAGATCGGGCAGCAGCGCCTGGGCCGCCTGCCAGCCCTCCTCGCCGTCGTTGGCGGTGGTCACCTCCATGCCCTCGTCCTCCAGGTAGGCCTTCACGGCCGTGCGCAGACCCGGCTCGTCGTCCACCAGCAGCAGGCGCACCGGGGCGGGCTGGGGCGGCGCCATCTCGGCGGCGCTGGGCAGATCAGCACTGGCCTGATCCGCCGCCAAGGGATGGTCAGATGTGGGGGCCGCCAGGCCGGCGGCAATGGGGGCTGGGCTGGCCGGGGCCAGCGAATCGCCAGGTGCGCTGCTCATCAACCAACTTTAGGCAGCCAGACCGGGGATCTCCCAGCGACAGCTCTCAGCGGCCAATGCCAGCGAGCCCAGGGGGGCCAGGGGGTTCAGCGGCCGCGGGGCAGCACCTGCTCCGATTCCTGAAGATTGCCGCTGTAGCCCAGCCGGCGGGCCAGGGGCCCCAGGCTGGCCGGATCCTTGCCGGCCTGCTCCGGGAAACAGGTGGCCCACCACACCAGGTGATCGAGGCGGTTGGAGGGGTTGATCTGGCCGCCGGGATTGAGCGCCCGCAGGAAAAAGCGGCTGCCATCGCTGGTTACCCGCATCGGTTCGGCCGGGCTGCAGCGAATCGACTCGCCCCGCACCACCAGATTGTTGGGCTGCTCGTCCCACAGCTTCACCCGCCAGAGGCCCGGCTGCTGGGGATCGGCCTGGATGTCGTAGATCCCCAGGGCCTGGATGCCGCCGGCCACCTGGCGCTGGCGCAGCAACACCAACCCCTTGGGCCGCGCGTCCTGAGGATTGCCCGGCCCGCCATCCTGAGCCAGGGCCGGAGCCAGGGGCCCCGCCAGCAGCAGAGCGGCCAGCAGCCACCGCCAGGCGCCCAGCGACAGGCCCAAACCGGGGGCCCGGTGCAGAGCCTGGCTGGGGCGATCAGCCCTCTGGCTATGGAACACCAAGGAGAAATCCAAACGACTCAGGGCTGAAGGGCTAAAGGGGCTAGGTGGCAAAAAATCTCCAACGGCGGGTGGCCGAGCCCAACCCTATTCAGCGCGGTCAAACTCGGCTCAGTCAAAGTCAACGCGACCAAAGGCCACTCGGCTGAAATCGGCGCTGCAGAAGTCGGCGCAGCCAAAGTCAGCGCGGCGAACTTGAGTTCTACCGAATTCCACTCAGCTGAATTCAACCCCGCCGATTCAGCATGGAACCATGCAGACCTACCTCGACCA
Organism: Prochlorococcaceae cyanobacterium; assembly: GCA_044375975.1. Taxonomy (GTDB): domain Bacteria; phylum Cyanobacteriota; class Cyanobacteriia; order PCC-6307; family Cyanobiaceae; genus UBA5018. The sequence continues at coordinate 68,935 of JBILLQ010000004.1, read as the reverse complement.
CCACGCCACCACCCCCTGCGATCCGGCCGTGGTGGCGGCGATGGCCCCCTGGTGGAGCGACCAATTCGCCAACCCCGCCAGCCGCCAATACCGCCTGGGCCTGGCGGCGGCGGCGGCGGTGGAGCGGGCCCGCGGCCGCGTCGCCGAGCTGCTGGGGGCTGGCGGCGCCCAGGTGGTGTTCACCAGCGGCGCCACGGAAGCCAACAACCTCGCCATCAAAGGTGTGGCGGAAGCGGCCCTGGCGGCCGGCGGCAAGCGGCGGCGGCTGGTGAGCCTGGCCACTGAACATCGGGCCGTGCTGGATCCGCTGCGCTACCTGGAGCGCCATGGCTTTCCGCTCACCCTGCTGCCCGTTCAAGCCGACGGCCTGCCGGATCCAGCCCAGCTGGAAGCGGCCCTGGGGCCCGATGTGCTGCTGCTCAGCGCCATGGCCGCCAACAACGAAATCGGCGTGCTGGCGCCCCTCGCCCCGATCGCCCAGCTCTGCCGCCACCGGGGCGTGCTGTTCCACTGCGACGCCGCCCAGGCCGCCGGCCACATCCCCCTGGCCATGGAGCAGCTGGGCATCGACCTCCTCAGCCTCAGCGGCCACAAGTGCTATGGCCCCAAAGGCGTCGGCGCCCTGCTGATTCGCCCGGGGGTGAAGGTGGCCCCCCAACAGCACGGCGGCGGCCAGGAGCAGGGGCTGCGGGCCGGCACCCTGGCCGTACCGCTGATCGTGGGGCTAGAGGCGGCCCTGGAGGGGGCCATGGCCGATCGAGAGCTGCGATCCGAGCGCCTGGGGCGGCTGCGGGATCAGCTCTGGCAAGCCCTGGAGGCCCTGGACCAGGTGCGGCTCAACGGCGCCCTGGCCCCCCGCCTGCCCCACAACCTCAATGTCTGCGTGGATGGGGTGGACGGCACGGCGCTGCACCGGCGCCTGCGCCAGCGCCTGGCGGTGAGCAGCGGCTCAGCCTGCAGCCAGGGCAGTCCATCCCATGTGCTGGCGGCCCTGGGCCTGAGCCGCCAGGAGGCCGGCGCTTCGATTCGCTTTGGGCTGGGGCGCGGCACCAGCGCAGCCGAGATTGAACTGGCCATCGCGGCGGTGACTGAGGCAGTAGCCCAGGAGCGCCACTGAACAAACGCAGCTGATCAAACGCCACTGATCAAACGCCACTGATCAAGCGCAGCTGATCAAACGCCAGAGATCAAGCGCAGCTGCGGCGTTCAGAGCCGGCGGCGGGCCAGGCGCAACTTGGCACTGCGGCTGCGGGGATTGGCCTCCTGCTCCTGCTCGGAGGCCACCAGGGGCTTGCGGCTGAGGCGCTCCAGCCGCTCATCGCTCACAAAGGCGTTTTTAACGCGGCGATCCTCCAGGGAATGGAAGCTGATCACCCCGAACAGCCCCCCTGGCACCAACCAATCCGGCGCCTGCTGCAGCAGCCGATCCAGGGCCCCCAATTCATCGTTCACGGCGATGCGCAAGGCCTGGAAGCTGCGGGTGGCTGGATGGATGCGGCCGTGGCGGGCCTTGGGGGGGTAGCAACCGGCCACGGCATAGGCCAGCTCGGCGGTGCCCCGGCCGGAATCCCGCCAGGGGCCCTCCTGCTTGATCCGCCGGGCGATGCGCCGCGACAGCCGCTCCTCGCCGTAGGCATAAATCAGATCGGCCAGCTCCGCTTCCGGCAGGCGATCGATCAGCTCAGCGGCGGTCTCGCCCCGTTCCACATCCATGCGCATGTCCAGGGGGCCGTCGCCGCGGAAGCTGAAACCCCGCGCGGCCACATCCAGCTGGGGGCTGCTCACCCCCAGGTCGGCCAGCACCGCCAAAACCGGCTCCGGCGGCCTGTAATCGGCGAAGTTGCTGGCCACGATCCGCAGCCGCTCCCCGTAGGGGGCCAGGTGCTCGGCGGCGGCGGCCCGGGCGCTGGCGTCCTGGTCGAGGCCAATCAGCCGCAGCTGGGGGTGGGCCTGCAGCAGCAGCCCGGCATGGCCGCCGCCCCCCAGGGTGCAATCGAGCAGCAGGCCGCCCTGGGGCCGCTGCGCCAGCAGCTCCGCCAGCGGCGAGAAGCTGGCCAGCACCGCGTCGGCCAGCACCGGCAGGTGCTCGAAACAGGAAGCCATATTTGGCATGCTCTCCTTCCTAAGATCCCGCCAGCTCATCCCTTCCCCCCACGGCCCCATGACGCAGCTGGAGACGCGCACGGAGCCGATGGTGGTCAACTTCGGGCCCCATCACCCCTCGATGCACGGGGTGTTGCGGCTGGTGGTGACCCTCGATGGAGAAGACGTGGTGGACTGCGAGCCGGTGATCGGCTACCTGCACCGCGGCATGGAGAAGATCGCCGAAAACCGCACGAACGTGATGTTCGTGCCCTACGTGAGCCGCATGGACTACGCGGCGGGCATGTTCTACGAGGCGATTGTGGTCAATGCGCCGGAGCGCCTCGCCAACGTGACGGTGCCCAAACGCGCCAGCTACATCCGGGTGCTGATGCTGGAGCTGAACCGCATCGCCAACCACCTGCTCTGGCTTGGTCCCTTCCTCGCGGATGTGGGCGCCCAGACGCCCTTTTTCTATATCTTCCGCGAACGGGAGATGATCTATGACCTCTGGGAAGCGGCCACCGGCCAGCGCTTGATCAATAACAACTACTTCCGGATTGGTGGTGTAGCGGCCGATCTGCCCTATGGCTGGCTGGAAAAATGTCTCGACTTCTGCGATTGGTTTGGCCCGAAAATCGATGAATACGAGAAACTAATCACCAATAACCCGATCTTCCGCCGCCGCATCGAGGGCTTGGGGGTGGTGACTCGCGAGCAGGCGATCAATTGGAGCCTTTCTGGCCCGATGCTGCGCGCCTCCGGTGTGCCCTGGGACCTGCGCAAAATTGACCACTACGAGTGCTACGACGACTTCGACTGGGATGTGGTTTGGGAGAAAGAGGGCGACTGCTTCGCTCGCTACCGGGTGCGCGTCAGCGAGATGCGCCAATCGCTAAAAATCCTGCGCCAGGCCTGCGCCATGATCCCCGGCGGAGCCACCGAAAATCTGGAGGCCCAGCGAATGGCCCAGGGCAAGAAGAGCGAGTGGTATGGCTTTGACTATCAGTACGTAGCCAAAAAAGTGGCCCCCACCTTCAAAATTCCCTCCGGCGAGCTCTACACCCGCCTCGAATCGGGCAAGGGCGAAATCGGCATCTTCATCCAGGGCAACGACGACGTCACCCCCTGGCGCTTCAAAATTCGCGCCGCCGATCAAAACAATCTGCAAATCTTGCCCCACATCCTCAAGGGGGCAAAAGTGGCCGACATCATGGCGATTCTTGGCTCAATCGACGTGATCATGGGCTCGGTGGATCGCTGATCGCCGCCCCCTGAATCGCCTGCTGGCCAACCTCCGGCGCTCGGCCCATCTGCTGCCCACCGGCCTCACCACCTACCTGTGGTTCAAGGGCGGCAGGCCAGAGTTACCTGGCTTCAGCTGTCCGCTGCGGTCCCTCACCGGCATCCCCTGCCCCAGCTGCTTCCTCACCCGCGCCACCTGCACCAGCCTGCGGGGGGATTTCAGCAGCGCCTTGCAGCTGCACGCCTTTGGGCCGCTGCTGGCGGCAGGGCTGGTGATCTGGTCGCTGGCGGCAATGCGGCGGCGGCGGCTGGGGCTAGCGGGAATTAAGCCTTGGCATTTAGCCGCCACCGCCCTGGCCCTAGTGGCCTACTGGGCGATGCGGCTTGTGTTCAGCTATGACCTAGGCCTAGGCGGCTTGCTGACATTTCCTGCTTTTATTGCTTTCCCGGCTTTTATTGCTTTTTCGGACTTTGCTACTGGATAGGGGTCTGGGCAGACTTGCCAGGAGATTAAACCTGGGGAGGGGAAGTCAAAACCTTGGGGAGGTGAAAAAACTTAATCCATCCGGCGGGGCAGCTTAAAAGGGCACCTCGAAAAATTTCAAATCGCACCCCCTCATGAGCTAAGAAGCATTGGGTAATCTTGCTGATCCACGACTTGAAGGAGCCAAACGGGCAATTTTTCGAGGTGCCCCTAAGATAGAACGCCCTTGTGGTAAGCGGCATTCTGGATATAGAAGCTAGATACAGGTATGGCCAAAACAGCCCCCAGGCCGCAGGTAACCGCAGTAACCACAAACACAAACAGACCCGCCAGGGCCTGGATACCCACAAACTCACAACCCTTTTGCGAACCATAAACAGCCCGAAACGAAGCTTGCATGGCATGTAAAATAGGAGCATCAGTATTGAACACCTTATTCACATACACCGGTGACACCAGCGCCACGGCGATGCCGGGCAGGATGCAAAGCAAGGTACCAATCGCAACAGCGCTTGAGAAGAGTAAACCTGCCAACAAATAGCGCCAGGGGCGCTTGAATAGGCCCCGGAAAGCAGCTTCCAGGGTGATCGTCTCGCCAGTGTCGTAGTGCATGGCGGGCACTGCCACGAACAGCACCCCCACCAGGTTTGAGAAGATCACGTAGGGCAGCTGACCGAGCTGACCCAACTGATCACCACGGTGGCCACCCAAATCAGCAGGATCGCTGGTAAGTGGGGGAGAAAGGCCTCCCAGGCCCGGTTGAGGCTGGGCTTTTCGTAGGCGGCGGGACAGGCCAAGGCATAGTTGCAATTCAGCCGGAATGTAGGTGCGTTGAGGGCCTGGCACAAGCACAGGTTCCCTGCGGCGGGTGGCAACATGGCCGGCATGGATCCCAACAGCTGGCTAATCATCCGCCGCAAGGTGCGCTTCGGCGACACGGACGCCGCCGGCGTGATGCACTTCCACCAGCTGCTGCGCTGGTGCCACGAGGCCTACGAAGAGAGCCTGGAGCGCTTCGGGATCGCCGCAGATGAACTGTTTCCCACCCCCGGCAAAACACCGCCCATCGCTCTGCCGATCGTCCACTGCAGCGCCGATTTCCGCCGCCCCCTGGGCTGTGGCGATCCCCTGGCAATCCAACTGGAACCCCAACGACTCGATCCTGGCTGCTTCCAAATTCGCTACCTATTTCGCTCAGCCAACCAAGAGGTGGCCGAAGCATTAAGCCGCCACCTGGCCATAGAAGTGGCCAGCCGGCGCCGCTGCGCCCTGCCGGAGCCGATCGCTCGCTGGCTGGAGGCCTCTAGCCTCGCAGCTGGACCGCGGCCCCTTTAAGCAGGTGGCGCCGATCAAAACAAGATTCAGATATCGCCTCAGTTCGATCTAAATAATCACGAAGAGAATAAAGAACACCTCGAAAAATTGACCATCCAATCAGCGCAGCCCCCAGAGCGCCTAGCCAGCGCAAAGTCTTTGCCATTGCGAAGACAGGTAGCCATCGCAACAGAAAAAACATTTCTTCAATTCCCACACATTGGCTTCGCTCAGCCATAAACCGACAAGCCGGCCCGCGATTCGCTTGCACAGCAGACCGGGGCCATGCTCACCGCCAGCAATAAAGGGATCGCCCGATGGACAGACGTCAAAAAGAACGCCCTGTGCATTGGCCTGGTGGGAAGGCCCCTGGATCTGGTCGCCCTCAACATCGGCAGGGGCCAGGATGTTGGAGTGAGCTCGCTCAACCAGGCGCGGCGGCCAGCAAATCCAGCACCAGAGTTACCTATAAAACCAACAATGGCGCCCTCGCCGATGACGCCGATGGCAATGGCTCACCGGCAGCCACCCAGAGCGCCACACTGGGCAGATTCAACCCCCATCCACCTTCCGATGTGGCCTCGGCCCAGGCCCGGTTTCCCGTAAAATTCAGCCAAGATTTCATCGTTTTTAGATAAATATCTAGCAGTCAAAGCTAGCGGTAAATTATTTACGGCCTCCGCAAGAGGGCCGGTTTTTTATGGAGCAACCGAGGCAAACCAGCGCAATCCGCCGCCCCCCCCCGCCCGGTTCGCGTCATGCTTATGGCCCACATCCGCCGCAGCTGCCCTCGATGGCGCCCTTGCCAGCCCCGGAGCCCTCGCTTCTGCTTGAGACCATCGCAGCCCTCGATGCGCGCAAATTGCGCTTTGAGGTAAACCGCATGGCCCTGCCCAAGGGGATGCAGGGCAACTTTGGTCTGATCCGCCATCCCGGGGCCTCCTTGGCGGTGCCGCTGCTGGCCGATGGCCGGGTGGTGATCCTGCGCCAGTACCGCTTTGCTGTGCAAACCCGCCTGCTGGAGTTTCCCGCCGGCACCTTGGATGATGGAGAAGATCCCCTATGCACGATGCAAAGGGAGCTGCAAGAGGAAGCGGGCTACAGCGCCGCCCGCTGGGATCCCCTGGGCACGCTGCTGCCCTGCCCTGGCTATTCCAACGAGGTGATCCACCTGTTCCTGGCCCGCGAACTCACCCCCCTCAGCCAACCCCCGGCCGGCGATGACGACGAAGACATCGAGGTGCTGCTGCTGACGCCTGCCGAACTGGATGCGGCCCTGGCCAGTGGCGATGAATACCTGGATGCCAAGAGCGTGACAGCCTGGCTGCGGGCCAAGCAACTGCTGGGAATTTGATGGCTCCGCCCCGCTGGCTGTTCTGGCATCGCCGCGACCTGCGCCTCGGCGACAACCTCGGCCTGGCGGCCGCCGCCGCCGCCACGCCGGCGCTAACCGGCGTCTATGTGCTTGACCCCGAGCTCCTGGCGGCCGACACCATGGCACCAGCTCGGCTGTGGTTTCTGCTCGAAAGCCTGCGGGAGCTGGCCGAGCGCTGGCGACAGGCCGGCTCCAGGCTGCTGCTGCTGCGCGGCGATCCGCTCACCCTGCTGCCGGCCTTGGCCCGCGCCATGGGCGCCGAGGTGGTGGCCTGGAACCGTGATGTGGAACCCCGGGCCCGCGAGCGCGACCGGCGGGTGGCCGCCGCCCTCCAGGCCCAGTCCACCTGGGTGCTGGCGGATTGGGATCAGCTCCTGGTGGACCCCAGCGCCATCTACACCGGCAGCGGCGATCCCTACCGGGTGTATGGACCCTTCTTGCGCAACTGGCGCCACCAGGTGGAGGGCAAGGCCGCCCTGGGATCGGCGGCGGCCGGTGGCCTCGACCCCCTGCCGGCTCCTGACGGCCTGATCGATCTCAATCCAGAGGCCCTGGCCGATCCCCAGGGCTGGGCCCAGCTGCCGTTCATTGCCGCCGCTGAGCTGGCGGCGATCCCCCATCGCTTCGCGGCGGCGGCCGAATGTCCCTGCCGGCCTGGGGAACAGGCCGGCATCGAGCAATTACACAACTTTTGCCATGGCCGAGCAGGCAAGATTCCACTGCTCAGCTATGAGCCCGAGCGCAATTTCCCCGCCCATACCGGCACCTCCGCCCTCGGCGCCGCCTTGGCGCTCGGCACCCTCAGCCCCCGGCAGGCCTGGGCCGCGGCCCAGGAGGCCCGCAGCCTGGCGGGGGGGGAGGAGTCGCTGCAGGCAATCCGTGTTTGGGAGCAGGAACTGGCCTGGCGGGAGTTCTATCAACAGGCCCTGTTCCATTTCCCGGAACTGGCCGACGGCCCCTACCGGCCGCTCTGGCAGCAGTTTCCCTGGGAAAACAACCACGCAAGGTTTCAGGCCTGGTGCGACGGCCTCACCGGCTTCCCGATCGTGGATGCAGCCATGCGACAGCTGAATACCAGCGGCTGGATGCACAACCGCTGCCGCATGATCGTGGCCTCCTTCCTGGTGAAGGATCTGATCTGCGACTGGCGCTGGGGGGAACGGGCCTTCATGCAGCGCCTGGTGGATGGCGATCTGGCGGCTAACAATGGCGGCTGGCAATGGAGTGCCAGCAGTGGCATGGATCCCAAACCGCTGCGCATCTTCAACCCCAGCACCCAAGCTAAAAAATTCGACCCCCAAGCCGAATACATCCGCCACTGGTTGCCAGAGTTGGCCCGCGTCAGCAGCGCCGATCTGATCTCCGGCGATATCGCCCCCCTGGAGCGCCGCGGCTATCCAACGCCGATCGTGGATCACCGCCAACAACAGGCCCACTTCAAGGCCCTATATGCATCACTAAAACCAGCCTGATATCAGCACAACTCACCAGCCCTATATCAAACCATCAAAGCCAATAGAGCAGGGGAATAGCCTCTAGATTTCCAACATACAATGAAAAAGATTACCCAGAAAAAGTAGCTTGAAAATTACGAAGATTGTCAAAAAGACCGAGATTGATCGAGATTGATCGAGCTCACGCCGCCATGGCGGTGGCGTTCTCGCCGATCAGCTGGCAGAGGCCCCGCACCACCTGATGCTGTTGCTCAAGCGTTAATTCAGGAAAGATCGGCAGGCTGAGCACCTCACTGCAAAGATGCTCGGTGACCGGCAGGGAGCCGGGGCCATAGCCCAGGTGCTCATAGGCGGGCTGGCGATGAATTGGGATCGGGTAGTAGATGATGGTATTAACGCCTGCCGCCTGCAACTGCTGCTTCAGCCAATCGCGACAGCAGGCTTCCGGCAGGTCAAAATTGGCGCTATCCGCAGAAGGAGTGCAATTGGTATCACAACAGATGCTTGCAGCCCGCGAATGGGGTATGCGCACGACAAACTGATTCCAACTGTGACCGTTGGGCACATCAACCGGCAGATGAATGCCGTCAAGATGGGCCAGCTGCTCCCGGTAGCGCGCCGCGATGGCGCGGCGGCGCTCCACCCAGGTGGCTAGGTGGGGGAGTTTTACGTTCAGCACCGCAGCCTGGATGGCATCGAGGCGAGAGTTGTAACCGAGCTGGGTGTGCAAATAGCGGCGGGGCATGCCATGTACGGCCAACTCGCGCATCGCCTGGGCCAGGGCCCCATCGCGACAGGTGACGGCACCCCCATCACCGGCCCCACCGAGATTTTTTGTGGGAAAGAAACTGAAACAGCCCACATCTCCCCAACTGCCCACCGGCCTACCGGCCCAGCTGGATCCAGTGGCCTGGGCACAATCCTCCACCACCTTCAAGCCATGGCGGCCGGCGATGGCACAGAGCCGCTCCATGTCCACCGGGCGACCGAACAGGTGCACTGGTAGCAGCACCTTGGTGGCCGGCGTAATCGCAGCCTCCAACTGATTCAAGTCGATCAAATAGCTGACTGGATCGACATCCACGAACACCGGCGTGGCACCCACCGCACTCACCGCCTCCGCCGTGGCGAAGAAACTGAAGGAGGCGGTGATCACCTCGTCGCCGGGGCCGATGCCCAGACCCCGCAGGGCCAGGATCAGGGCATCGGTGCCGCTATTGCAGCCCACCGCATGGGGCACCTGCACCGCCTGGGCGAAGGCGGCTTCGAAGTCGGCAATGGCGGTGCCGCCGATGTACTGGCCGCTGCGCAGTACCTGGAGAACGGCTTGGTCTAATTCCTCGCCGAGGAGATCGAGCTGCTCGCGGAGGCTGAAGGGGGGCACCTGCATGGGGGCAACTTTAAGGCCGCTGCCCGGCGGCCAGAGTTCAGCGGCCAAACCAATCCAGACCAGGCAAGGCAAGGCCAGTTCAGGCGCTGGTTAAGTCGGCCACCCGGCGGCGGCGGCCCCAGCTGCAACATCTTGGATGCACTCTCAGCGATGCCTAATGCCGATGGCGGATCCAGGCTTTTGGGGCAAGCGCGCCGCCCCCTGGGCCGGTTTGCTGCTGCTGGCGGGGCTGCTGGCCGGCTGTGTGCCAAACCAGCGCACGCCCAGCTGGGCCATCTACCCCCTGCCGCGGCGGGTGCCCCACGACGGCCTGGCCGTGGTCAGCCAACCCGATGGCTATGGCCTGCACATCTGGATCGAGACAGACACCCGCCGCCAGGGCATCTGCCAGCCCCGCTGGACCCCCGATGCGGCGCGATTGTTTAACGGCAACGGCACGGCCCCTTTCAGCGCTGGCCTGGTGCCCCGCCAGGAATTTTTTGATGCCGTAGCCCGCCAGGACCTGCGGCGGGCCCTGCGCACCGAAAGCGAGGCCCTGTGCAAGGCCAGGGCGCCGCAACGGCGCTACCGCTGGCAGGAGCCCCCCCGCCTCGCCCAGGAGGTGAAGGCAGAACGTTTCCCGCTTTTGGAGCAGCCAGAACTGCTCAGTGATCCCAATGCCATCGACCGCAGTGAACAGCGGCTGCTGAACGGTGACTCCTGAACGGTTGCTCCTGAACAGTTGATCCTGAACAGTTGATCCTGAACAGTGGCTCCTGAACAGCAGCCCCACCGCTGGCAACCAAGCCGCTGGCAACAAAACCTCGCCCCAGGCCACCTGCTAAGCCCAGCCAAGCGCCTGCGGGGGCCAGGGCTCAGCTGGGCCCATCACCTCAGTTGGTCACAGAGCTTCAACTGGGCACAACGTCTCAGCTGGGCGCACCGCTTCAGCTGGTCACATCGCTGCGGGAGAATCGCCGCCACGCTTCCAGCTACCCACACCATGCTCCTCGATCTGCGCGGCAAGAAGGCCCTGGTTACCGGCATTGCCAACAACCGCTCGATCGCCTGGGGCATCGCCCAGCAGCTGGCCGCCGCCGGCGCCGAACTCGGCATCACCTATCTGCCAGATGAGAAGGGTCGCTTTGAGGCCAAGGTACGCGAACTAACTCAACCCCTAAACCCCACTCTATTCGAGCCCCTCAACGTACAGGATCCTGCACAGATTGCTGCCGTTTTTGATCGCATTCAGCAGCAATGGGGTTCCATAGATATACTGGTGCACTGCCTGGCCTTCGCCGGCAAGGAAGAGCTGATCGGCGATTACAGCGCCATCAGCCCCGAGGGCTTTGCCCGGGCCCTGGAGGTGAGTGCCTACTCGCTGGCGCCCCTATGCCGCTACGCCAAGCCCCTGTTCAACCAGGGGGGCAGCGTGATCACCCTCAGCTATCTGGGCGCTGAACGGGCGATCCCCAACTACAACGTAATGGGCGTGGCCAAAGCGGCCCTAGAGGCTTCCGTGCGCTATCTGGCGGCCGAACTGGGCCCCGAGAAGCAGGTGCGGGTAAATGCAATCAGCGCCGGACCAATTCGCACCTTGGCCAGCTCGGCCATCGGTGGCATCCTCGACATGATCCACAACGTGGAAGAAAAGGCTCCCCTGGGCCGCACCGTCACCCAGGAGGAGGTGGGCAGCACCGCCGCCTTCCTGGCCAGCCCCCTGGCCAGCGGCATCACGGGCCAGGTGATTTACGTGGATGCCGGCTATTGCATCACTGGCATGTAATGGGAATCGGTGACTGCTGGGGCTGAGTTTTCGCCAACTTTCTCGGCGATGGTTATCGATGCAGCGGAGCTTTCTGGGTAATCAAGTTTGGGATTGTTCGAGCTGCCCTTCAAAAGTGCTCCTAGATAGCCGCTGCCCCCTGCCAGAGAGCGACAGCACCGCCGTAGCCCTGGGGCAGCACCAGGTCCCACAGCCGCATCGACGGCACCGCGGCCCGGCCCGGCCCGCCAGCGCCATGGGCTCCGCTGGCTTCCTGGGCGGCATCTTGCTGGGCGGCTTCTTCCCAGGCAGCCAGAGCGGCCAGACCGCTCAAGCCATCGCCGCGGGCCTTGAGCTTGGCCTCCAGTCGGCACCAGGCCCGCAGGTAGCCCGCCGCCCGCAGCGGCGGGGGCAGCTGCCGCAGCGCCTGCAGCTCCTTGGCGGGCAGCACCCGCCGGGCAATCGCCTCCCAGTCCAGATCAGGCCGCTCCTGTTCCACATCCACGCCAATCGGCCAATGGCGGTGAACCGCCAGCAACACCAAATCGCCGGCATGGGAGACGTTGAACTGCGGTCCTCCCCTCAGTTCCGGCTTGCCATGGCTGCCCTCGCTGAGCGGCAGCTCGGCGGCGGCACGGTCCAGCAGGGTGCCCAGCAGCCATCGCAGGCCGCCACGACCGAGCAGAAAGCGCTCCCGGTCGGCCGCTTGGCGGAACCTGGCCAGCCGCTCCAACTCCCTGGCGCAGAGCAGCCCCCGCAGGGCCGGGGCGGCCCTGGCCCCAGCGGCATCGCGCCGATCGATCAGCAACAGCAAGGGCAGCGACGCCTCGCCCGCCTGGGGCCCCCAGGCCCGCAACAGCTGGGCGGGCGACTGATCGAGGCTCCAGGGCAGCGGCCGCAGGCTGATGGCGCCTCTTGCTGGAGGTGGCGAGCCTGTCAACCTATAGCTCTCCAGGGAGCAATCCTTATCGGGGCTCATGCCCTGGGGCTCAGTCTTCCAGGCGCAGGCGCAGCCGGTTGAGAGCCTCGCCGGCGCTGAGGGTCTGAATCCAACCGCGGCCCCGGGTGGAGCCAAACCGCACCGGTTCACTGGCGCTGCCATCGGGACCGGCCACGGCGATATGCACCAGCCCCACGGGCTTGTCTGGACCGGCCCCCGTCGGCCCGGCAATGCCGGTGAGGGCAATCCCCCAATCGGCACCGCTGAGCCGCCGCACCCCCTCGGCCATGGCCAAGGCCACCGGATCACTCACTGCGCCATGGCTTTCCAGCAGCGCCGCCGGCACCCCCAGCAGCGTCTGCTTGAGGGAATTGGCATAGGCGATCACGCCACCGAGAAACACCTCGGAGGCCCCCACCACAGCGGTGATCGCCGCACCCAAACCACCACCGGTGCAGGATTCGGCCACCGCCAGGGTCTCGCCGCGCCGCCGCAGCAGCTCCAGCACCACCGAGGCCAGGCTGTCCTGGTCGGCCCCGTAGCAGAGCCGGCCGGTGCGGGCGCGCAGCTCCAGCTCGATCGGCTCCAGCAGCGCTTCCGCCGCCGCCTCTGTGGCGGCGCGGGCCGTGAGCCGCAGCTTCACCTCGCCAGCCCCGGCATAGGGGGCCACGGTGGGATTTTGCAACTCGAGCAGATCGGCCACCTGCTCGGCCAAGCTGGATTCAGCCACGCCCCAAAAGCGCAGCAGCCGACTGGCATAGACCCCCTGGGCCAGGCCGGAGCGCCGCAGCCAGGGGGCGGCCGTAGCCAGCCACATCGCCTGCATCTCACTGGGCACCCCCGGGAAGGTGAGCACGGTGAAACCGGGCTGCAGCTCCCCATCCCAACCGGCGGGATCTGGACTCCAGATCATCCCCGGGGCGGTGCCGGTGGGGTTGGGCAACAGCTCCGCCCCCACCGGCAGCAGGGCCTGGCGGCGGTTGCTGGCCGCCAACAGCCGGCCGCGGGCGCTGGCCTTGGCCTGGATGTCGGCCCACACCTCCGGCCACTCCCGCAGCGGCGTGGCGAAGGCCGCGGCGATCGCCTCGGTGGTGAGGTCATCGGGGGTGGGACCCAACCCACCGGTGGTGATCAGCAGGCGACAGCGGCCGGCCGCGGCGCGCACGGCGGCGATCAGCCGCTCGCGGTTGTCGCCCACCACCTCCTGGCGGTAATGGGGAACGCCGAGGGAGGCCAGCTGCTCGGCGATCCAGCGGGCATTGCCATTGACGATGTTGCCCAGCAGCAGCTCGGTGCCAATGCAGAGGATCTCGGCGCCAGGCAGCGGCCCAGCCAGCGGCGGTCCAGCCAGCCCGCCCGCCGCCGGGATGGGGAATGATTCGGGGCTGGAGGTCATGGCAGGGAACGCTGGGCGGTTTCGCTTTGAATTTGGCGGCGAGCCACCACCACCACGCCGATCAAAATTGCGGTGGCCAGGGCAAGCCACAGGAAGCGCATCTCGGCATTGGCCACCACCAGGGCCAATGCCGCCAGCCACTGGGTGAAGGCATAGATCAGCAGCACCGTGCGCCGATGGCTGAAGCCAGCCCGCAACAGCCGGTGATGCAGATGGCGGCGGTCGGGATAGAAGGGCGAACGGCCCGAGCTGAGCCGGCCCATGATCACCGCCGACATATCCGCCAAAGGCAGCGACAGGATCAATAGTGGCAACAGCAGGCTCACCCCCGTGACCCCCTTGGCGGGCCCGACGATGCTGATCGCCGCCAAGGCAAACCCCAGGAAATAGGAGCCGCCATCGCCCATGAAGATGCGGGCGGGGTTGAAATTATGGCGCAAAAAGCCGAGGCAAGCCCCGGCCAGGGCCGCGGCCAATAGGCCAGCGGCGGGTTGATCGAGGCTGAAACTCACCGACAGCAGGGCGATCGCGGCGATGCCACTGACGCCGGCGGCCAGCCCATCGAGGCCATCGAGCCAATTGATCGCATTGGTGATGCCCACCAGCCAGATCACCGTGGCCACCAAGCTGAGCCAGTCCGGCAGGATCAAGGCGGCCCCCTCGCGGCCCATGGGCAGGTCGATGGCGCCGATGCGCACCCCCTGACTCCAGACGGCGATCGCCACCCCCAGCTGGATCGCCAGGCGCGGCAGGGGCGGCAGGGCGAACAGATCGTCGGCCAAACCGATCAGAAAAAAACAGAGCGAACCGGCCAGGGTGGTCCAGATCAGCTGGTCCTTGGCCGCCGCCAGCTCAGCGAAGCCCCCCAGCCCCCAAACGATCGCCAGGGCGATGCTGAAACCGAGCATGATCCCCACCCCACCGAGGCGCACCATCGGCGAGGTGTGCTGCTTGCGCGCATCGGGGGGATCGGTGAGGCCATAGCGCAGCCCCAGGCGTCGCACCAGGGGCACCACCGCAGCCGTGATCAGCGTGGCAGCCACAAGGGTGAGCAGCGCGGCCGCATTTGGGCTGTAGGCGAGCGTCACGGCAGGCGACCTTTGGCGCCCACGTTACGGGCCTTGACCAGCTTCACACCGGCTGCAGCTGGGGCTCGGAGACATAGAGGGGGAATCGATCGCAGAGCAGCGCCACCCGCTCGCGGCAGCGCAGCTCCAGGCCGCTGTCCTCCGGGTTGAGCAGGCGATCGGCGATCACATCGGCCACCTCGATGAAGGCCGCCTCATCGAAGCCACGGCTGGTGCAGGCGGCGGTACCGAGCCGCAGGCCACTGGTCACGAAGGGCGACTGGGGATCAAAAGGAATTGTGTTTTTGTTGGCGGTGATGTGCACAGCGCTCACCAGCTGGTCGGCCAGCTTGCCGGTGAGACCGATGCCGCGCAGGTCGAGCAGCACCAGGTGGTTGTCGGTGCCGCCGCTGACCACGTCGATGCCGCGCTGCTGGAGGCGGCTGGCCAGGGCCTGGGCGTTGGCCACCACCTGCCGGCAGTAGCTGGTGAACTCCGGCCGCAGGGCCTCGCCAAAGGCAACCGCCTTGGCGGCGATCACATGCTCCAGGGGGCCGCCCTGACTGCCGGGAAAGACGGCCTTGTCGAACTGCTTGCCGAACTCGGCGTCATTGCAGAGGATCAGGCCGCCCCGGGGCCCCCGCAGGGTCTTGTGGGTGGTGGTGGTGACCACATGGCAGTGGGGCAGCGGACTGGGGTGCAAGCCGGCCGCCACCAGGCCGGCGATATGGGCCATGTCGGCCAGCAGATAAGCGCCCACCTCGTCGGCGATCGCCCGGAAGGCGGCGAAGTCGATCGTGCGGGGATAGGCCGAATAGCCACAGACGATCAGCTTGGGCCTGTGCTCCAGGGCCAGCTGGCGAATGCTGGCCATGTCCAATTGCTGGCTGTCGGGGTCGACGCCGTAGTGCACAGCCTTGAACCATTTGCCCGACACGTTCACCGGCGAGCCGTGGGTGAGGTGGCCGCCGTGGCTGAGATCCAGGCCCAGGATCGTGTCGCCGGGCTGCAGCAGCGCCAGGAACACGGCGAAGTTGGCCTGGGCGCCGCTATGGGGCTGCACGTTGGCCCAGGCGGCCCCGAACAGCTGCTTGGCCCGGTCGATCGCCAGCTGCTCGATCGCATCAACATGCTCACAGCCGCCGTAGTAGCGCTTGGTGGGCAGACCCTCGGCGTACTTGTTGGTGAGCACCGACCCCTGGGCCTCCATCACGGCGCGGGAGGTGAAGTTCTCGCTGGCGATCAACTCCAGATGACTCTGCTGTCGCAGCAGTTCCTTGCCGATCAGGGCGGCGATCGCCGGATCGCTCACCGCCAGGGCGGGATTCAGGGCAGCGGCGCCGGTGGGGGCCATGGCTGGCAGCAGGGGGGGCAGATGGGAATGGTACGGACTGGCAGCCGATGCTCTGGCATCAAATGCTCCGGCAGCAAATGCTCTGGCAGCCGACGGTCTGGGACCCTTTGGTCCGCAACCCCGAAGGCATCGGCCCGCTGCCACAAAAAAACCGCCCAGAGGGCGGTTTTGATTGAAAGCGCGCCTGGAGAGATTCGAACTCCCGACCCTCTGATCCGTAGTCAGATGCTCTAATCCGCTGAGCTACAAGCGCATGGGCCCATTTTGACCTCACGGAGGGCCCCTTCGTCAAACGCACCGACCAACCCACCCTTCGCTTCTGTTCCGATGCCGATCCGCTGGTACGGCCCCGCCAACCCCCAAGACCCCCTTTACTGTCATTTCGAGCGCATCGTGAACTTCACCCTGCACGGGGCCCTCTACGCCGCCATCAACAGCGGTTTGTGGGTGGTGCAGCAACTGCGCCACCCCTGGGGCCACCTGAGCTGGCTCAGCCTGGGCTGGCTGGCTTTGCTGCTGGTGCATGGTGGGATCGTGATCGCCCTGCGCCCCGCCCCCCAGCCATGAGCCGCCCCCCAGTCATGAGCCGCCCCCATCCATGAGTCTCAGCGGCCCAGAGCTCAAACAACTGGAGCTGGCCCTAGCCGACCGGATCTACCTGCAGCTGGCGAGCTGGCACCTCTACCTGGGGGATGCGGGCCTGGCCGAAACCCTGGCGATCGAATGCGCCGCCCGCCTGGATCAAGGCGCCGCCGTGGCGGCGCGCCAGTCCCTGGAGGCGGTGCAGGTGCCGATCGGCGGCGGCAGCACCCGCCTGCCCCTGGCCCGCCTGATTCCTGCTGGACAATTGCGGGATCTGGAGGATGTGCTCGATGACTTTTGTCGATAGGGTTGCCCAGGTCGCGGGCGGGTTGTGTTGCTGATCGAGGTCACGAACGCCCGCGAAGTGGTGCGAAAGCGCATGGGCAAGTTGGGGGCCAGGCTGATTGGCCGGGTGGTGGATGCCGAGGCCCAGGTGGAAAAGGCCCTGATCCAGGAACTGGCCAACGCCTTCCGCGAGTTCGGCATTGAGGCGCGGATCATCTCAGTGGAAGGCCCCCAGCTGATCGGTCGCTCCCATCTGGAACTGCCCATGCAGGTGCGCGAGGAGCGGCGCGTGCAACTCAACGGCGAGGGCGACTGAGCTGCAGCACCAGCTGGCGGGCCTCCGGCACCCCAGCGGCGGCGGCGAGCAGCCCGTAAATCGCCGTGCCGGCAAGGCCGCTTACCGCCAGCTGCAGCACCAATCCCAACGGGCCTGCTGGCCACACTGGCCAGCAGGCCAAGGCCCAGGCCCCGGCGGCGGCCACCACAGCGGCCAGCAGCAATAGCAAGCTGTCCCGTGCCCATACCCGCAGCGGCAATCCCCCCAGCCGCCGCTGCAGCACCAGCAGCAAGGCCAAACAGGTGACCGCGTTCACCCCCACCGTGGCCAGCACCAGTCCGGGGGCGCCGAAATCGAGGGCTGGCAGCTGCTGCCCCCAAGGGGTGGGACCCCCCACCAGCAACCAATCGAGCAGGGCGTTGAGACCGATGCCCGCCAGCGAAAGCCGAAAGGGGGTGTAGCCGTCGCCGAGGGCATAAAAGACGCGCACCAACACATCACGAGCCAGATACACCCCCATGCCGAGGCCATAGGCGATCAGCAGGCTGGTGACCAACTCGCCGGCGGCGGCATTGAAGGCGCCGCGCTCGTAAACCAGGCGCACGATCGGCCCGGCCAGGGCCACCATCAGCGCCCCCAACGGCAGCATCGAGACATTGGAGAGCATCAACCCCTGGCGGATGCGCCCGATCAGCTCCCCCCTGTCCTCCGGGGCCGTCAGCCGGGCGTACACCGGTAACAAAGGCACCAGCAGCGCATTGGAGATCAGGCCCAGGGGGGTCTGCACCAGCAGGGTGGCGTAGCCCAGGCCGGCCGCCGCCCCCACTATCCCCGAGGCGAAAAACAGGTCTACAAACACATTTATCTGCAACATGCCGGAGGAGAAGGTGGCCGGAGCCATCACCTTCAGCACCTGCTGCACGCCTGGATGGCGCCAGTCCCAGACCAGCCTGACGCCCTGCAAACCCTGGCGGGCCAGGGCCGGCAACTGCACCAGCCACTGCAGCACCGCCCCCAGGGTGGTGCTGCCCGCCAGCACGATTCCACCAACAATCACCTGGCTGGGGGTGCTGATCTCCGGGCCCAGCTGCCACCAGAGCAGCCCGATGCCAGCGATCACCGCCGCGCTGGAGAGCAGCGGGCTCACCGAGGGCAGCCAGAACACATCGGCGGCATTGAGGGCGCCAAAGCCAAGGCCGATCAGGCCGGCGAACAGGGCCATCGGCGCCATCCAGCGCAACTGCAGCACGGCGATGTCATGGCGGCTGGCATCCAGCCCGGGACCCACCAGGGTGATCAGCGGATCGGCCGCCAGCAGCAGTAGCAGGGTCACCCCGAGCAGGGCGGCCCCCACCAGGGTGTTGATCGCGGCCAGCACCCGGGCCCCCTCCGGCCGGGACTGGCGCGCCAGCACGCTGACGATGGCGCTGTGAAACGGCCCGTTGATCCCCCCCAACAGCACCAGTAGAAAGCCGGGCAGCACGTAGGCGTAGTTGTAGGCGTCGTAGGCGGCGCCCACCCCAAATGCGGCGGCGATCACCTGCTGGCGCAGCAGGCCGGCCACCTTGCTCAGGGCCGTGGCCACCGCCACGATCAGGGCGATCCGTTTGAGCGAGCGCGCCATCGGGGCCGGGCCCAGGGCCCGCGTCATCAAGCGGCAGTATGGCCGCCACTACCGCTTGCACCTACTGCGCTATGGCCACGCCCGCTATAGCCACGCCCGTGCTGCGGCTGGAGCCGATGCTGGAGGGAATCCTGTTGAGGCGCTACAAGCGCTTTTTGGCAGACGTGGAGCTGCTGGAGGGCGACCAGGCCGGCCAGGTAGTTACCGCCCACTGCCCCAACACCGGCCCGATGACCGGGGTGCTGATCCCTGGCGGCCGGGTGAGGCTGCGCCACGACCCCAGGCCCGAGCGCAAACTGGCCTGGACCTGGGAACAGGCGGAGGTGCCAGGGGCCGACGGCACACCGGTGTGGGTAGGGGTCAACACAGCCCTGCCGAACCGGCTGGTGCGGGCCACGATCGAGGCGGGCTTAATGGAGCCCTGGCTGGGGCCGATCGGCGCGATCCGGCCCGAAGTGGCCTACGGCGCCGGAAAGCGCAGCCGCATCGATCTGCTGCTGACGCCCAGCGAAGGGGCGCCCGACCCACGGCCGATCTACCTGGAGGTGAAGAACACCACCTGGAGCGAGGGCACCCTGGCCCTCTTCCCCGACACCGTCACCGAGCGGGGACAAAAACACCTTATAGAACTTACCGATCTGCTGCCCGAGGCCCGCGCCGTGCTGGTGCCCTGCCTGAGCCGCGCCGACGTTGATCGGTTCGCCCCGGGCGATGACGCAGACCCGCGCTATGGCGATCTGTTCCGGCAGGCTCTGACAGCCGGAGTGGAGGTGTTGCCCTGCCGCTACCGGTTCAGTGCCGAAGCCGTGCACTGGCTCGGCCTGGCGAACCTGGATGTTCAGACGTGATGGTGGTAGGTGATGCCGCGGTATTGCAGTTCAGCTTCGTGATCGACCGCCGCAGGCTCATGCTGCAGAGGCGCCTCAAAGTGCTGACCTCGGTAGACATGCTCCACCGGCTTGACCGAAGGCTGGGGATGAACGGAGCGGTCGTGGGCGACGCCGCGATAGGAAAGCTTGGTGCTGGCCATGGTGTCGGGCTCGGAAGAGGGGACTGTCACCCGCCCTGGGCAGGTGCCGCTTCGCTTGAAGGAGCGTTGCTTCGCCTAGCGGTGGCTACTTCCAGCAGGCCTTGCCCCCCTGGGGGGGGGAGCCTGGTCAACGGGTTAATCCTTCGAACCATTTGTAGCGCCGTCCGACTGTTCACTGCGAACAATTCAAGGATCCCTTCGCACTTCTTCACAATGTGATCATTCAGCTGGGCGTCCAAAGCTCCTGGCCAGGCCTGTGATCGGGGGAAGGGCCAACCCGGATTGTTGGTAGCAATTCGTACAGGATGAACAACCCAGTGGATCGATAGTCACAACCCAGTGATGGCAAAAGCCATCTCTTTCTCTTTTTATTGATGTTTTCACCATGACGCTCGCCTCCCAAGGGCCAAAACGCCGTAAACCGAAACGACTCATGGAAGCCAGCCTGCTGGAGGCTCCCCTCCAGCTGATGCGCAGCATCCGCGGGCTTTCCTCCCGGCAGGGGCTGATCTGGCTGGCCTGTGTGCCCGTTGCCCTGTTCGGTCTGGGGGTGTTCAACCTGGCGGCCCACGCTGCTGAACTGCCCGCACTGACACCGGCGTTTCTGATCAACAATCTCTGGCTGCTGATCGCCGCCATTCTGGTGATCTTCATGAACGCCGGTTTCGCCATGGTGGAGGCAGGGATGTGCCGGCAGAAGAACGCCGTGAACATCCTGGCCAAGAACCTGATCGTGTTCGCCCTGGCCGCCAGCGCCTACTGGTTGATCGGTTACTCCCTGATGTACGGCTCGGCCGTCATCCCGGGCTGGCTCTTCTTCGGTAAGGGTGGTCCGTTCGGACTGTTCTTCGATCCCGCCGTCACCCCCCAGATGGTCACGGACGGTTCACTGGTGCCCAGTGTCGACTTTCTCTTCCAGGTGGCCTTCGCCGGCACCGCCGCCACGATCGTCTCTGGACTGGTGGCCGAGCGGATCAAGTTCGGGGAGTTCGTAGTCTTCTCGTTGATTCTGGTGGCCTTCATCTACCCGATCGCAGGCAGCTGGAAATGGAACGCTGACGGCTGGCTCAACCAGCTGGGCTTCATCGACTTCGCCGGCTCCGCCCTTGTACATACGGTGGGCGCCTGGGCGGGCGTGGTAGGAGCGATCATCCTCGGCCCGAGGGTTGGCAAGTTCGTCGATGGCGAGACCAAAGCCATCCCTGGCCACAGCATGGCCCTCGGCACGCTCGGCTGCCTGATCCTCTGGATCGGCTGGTATGGGTTCAACCCGGGTTCCGTGCTCTCGATGAACGAAACCGTTCCCTACATCGCTGTCACCACAACCCTTGGGGCCGCTGGAGGTGGCATCGCCGGCACCCTGGTCTCCCAGCTGAAATCTGGCAAGCCCGACCTCACGATGACCATCAACGGCATCCTGGCTGGCCTGGTGGGCATCACCGCAGGCTGCGACGGCTTTTCGATGCCGGCCGCCTGGGTGGTGGGCTTCATCGCGGGCACCATCGTGGTCTTTTCGGTCAGCTTCATCGATGGCCTCAACATCGATGATCCGGTGGGCGCCTGGTCCGTGCATGGCAGCTGCGGCATCTGGGGCACCCTGGCTGTGGGTCTGTTCAACACCGACAAGGGCCTGCTGACCGGCCATGGCTTCGGCCAGCTGGGCCTTCAGTTCATCGGCGTTATCTCCTACAGCCTGTTTGCCGCCATCACCGCCTGGATCGTCTGGTCGGTGCTCGGAGCCCTGTCCGGCGGCATCCGTGTGACCGAGCAGGAAGAGGTCGAGGGTCTCGACATCGGTGAACACGGCATGGAGGCTTACCCCGACTTCGTCTCATCCTCCAGCTGAGTCAGGTCGGTCCCCCGTGTTTCCCTGCTGACCCGCGGCTCCGGCCGCGGGTTTTTTCGTCCGCGCAGCCGGCGGCCCCCATAGAGTCGTCGGAGCCATGCCTTGACCACGTGGATACCCGTGCTTTCAAGCGCTCGCTTCACCATTCCGAGCGCTACAACCGCCGGGGCTTCGGCCGGGCCGAGGAGGTCGCTGGCAGCCTTGAGCAGGCTTACCAGAGCAATTTAGTTGCCAGCCTGCGCGAGAACGGCCACGAACTGCAGCGGGGCCGGCTGACGGTGCTGCTAGCCGAGGCCTTCGGCTTTTGCTGGGGGGTGGAGCGGGCCGTGGCCATGGCCTACGAAACCCGCCGGCATTACCCGAAGGAGCGGATCTGGATCACAAACGAAATCATCCATAACCCATCGGTAAATGACAATTTGCGCCAGATGGGCGTGCAATTCATCTCCGTGGATCAGGGGGTCAAAGACTTCTCCGACGTGGCCAGTGGCGATGTGGTGATCCTGCCGGCCTTTGGAGCCACCGTGCAGGAAATGCAGCTGCTAAACGAGCGCGGCTGTCACATCGTGGATACCACCTGCCCCTGGGTTTCCAAGGTGTGGAACGCCGTGGAAAAACACAAAAAGCACCAGATCACCTCAATCATTCACGGCAAGGTGAAGCATGAGGAGACCCTGGCCACCAGCTCCTTTGCCGGCACCTACCTGGTGGTACTGGATCTCAAAGAAGCCCAGCTTGTCTGCGACTACATCCTGGGCAAGGGCGACCGGGAGGCCTTTCTGGCCCGCTTTGCCAAAGCCTGCTCCCCAGACTTCGATCCAGATCGCGATCTGATTCGCGTCGGGGTAGCCAATCAAACCACCATGCTCAAAAGCGAGACCGAGGAGATCGGCCGCATGTTCGAGCGCACGATGCTGCAACGGTTCGGGCCGATCGAACTCAACGATCACTTCGTGGCCTTCAACACCATCTGTGACGCCACCCAAGAAAGACAAGACGCCATCTTCGCCCTAGTCGATAAACCCCTGGATCTGATGGTAGTGATCGGGGGCTACAACTCCTCCAACACCACCCATCTTCAGGAGATCGCCGTATCCCGCGGCATTCGCTCCTTCCACATCGACACACCCGAGCGCATCGGCCCTGGCAACCGCATCCTCCACAAGCCCCTGAATGAGGAATCGATCATCGAAGCTCCCTTCCTGCCCGCCGGCAACATCCGGGTGGGCATCACCTCCGGAGCCTCCACCCCAGACCGGGTGGTGGAGGACGTGATCGAGCGGCTGATCGGCCTCAGCGAAGCCGGCTGAGGCCAACGGTCGCCCCCAACCCTCGTGCCCCCTCGTCCAGGAAAGAAGTTTTCAGCACAGCGGGCCAGACGGCTGGCTTTACATTCAGTTATGAACGGACCATGTCGGATTCGGGATTCGGGAGTTACCAGTCGTTGTCCACGCTTTCTTCGACCGAGCCGAGCACCATCCCCGACCGGGCGGAGTCTGAGTTGAGCTGCCCCTCGCCGCCCCTGCGCCACAGCGGCGACCCCCGCCTGCGCTGCTACTCCAGCAGCTTTTCCGACCTGATGGAGATGTGGGCCCCTGCCGAGCTGGTGGCCAGCTACCTGGACCACCATGAAGGCTGGTTCAGGCGCTGCGCCGCTCCGATGACAGTGCGGCCCCTGGGCAACAACGGCTATTCACTAACCCTGGGCCGGTTTGGCAATTTCGGCTTTGAGGTGGAACCCACGATTAGCCTTGAACTGTTACCCCAGGACAGGGGGGTATATCGGATCGTCACGGCGGCTTCAGATCAACCTGAAACGCTGCTGGAACGGCTCTATGACGTGGAGTTCAACGCCTCCTTAAAGCTTCAAGAGCAATTGAATTCAACCGAAGAAAATACAGAAAAAAGTGCGGAAGAAAGCACGAAAGAAAATGATGGGAGCGCCCTGCGCACAGCGGTGATATGGGACCTGGACCTAAACGTATGGATACAACTACCTGGAGTGATCACCCTGCTGCCCGAGGCTCTTGTGCAGACCAGCGGCGATCACCTGCTACGCCAGATCGTTCGCCAGATCTCTAGACGTCTCACCTGGAAGGTACAAGAAGACTTTCACGCCAGCCATGGCCTGAACTGCCCGCCACGCCGACGAGCCCAATTTTAAAACTAAATCAATTTAATATATAAACTTGGCCTGCTAGGTGATTGGCCCGCTTAGTTGAGTCTCTGAACAGTCGGCACTTCGTCGCTTCTGACCAGTAAAATTGGGGCCGCCCTTGTAAAGGCCAGCCCCACTGCCGGAAAAGTTTTCTGCCCGATCTAAGCGGGGCGCTTCTCCCAAATGTTGTTCAGGATTTGCACACCAGTCAGGGCCTGCCAGAGGAACAGGGTCATCAGGGCCATGTTCAAACCCACGTGAACTTTGCGGGCAATCAGGTTGCCTTGCTGCATCAGCGGCGTCAGCGAGGCCGCCACCACGACCATGCTGGTCATGGTGATGCCCACCAGCAGGTGCGGCCCCACGAACAACTTGCCATTGTTCAAATAGGTGACGGCCATGCCGCCAAAGTTGCCGAGCACCATCACCACCAGGATCAGGCTGCCGATTTGAAAGTGGCGCTTGGCGAACTGCCCCTTGATCAGGGGCTTGCGAGCTTCGGCATCAGCCGTGCGGGTCTTCTTGGCCTTGATCCCCAGGAACATGCCGTATCCGGAAAGGGCCAGCAATCCCCACATCAACAGGGGATGCAGAAAGTTGAGGTTGTAAGCGAGCGACTCGGGCATGGCGCGGTGCTGGGCGGGGAACGGGCAGCTTGGCGAAGCTACAGCTCATCCCGCCCCCAGTGCCGTTCAGCCTGGAGCCAATTGACAATTGAACAACTGCAGCTGGAGATCTGCCATTGCCCCAGGGGGCAGGGGCCGCGGGGCTTCAGTGCAAGAAGTGGCGACGACCGGTGCAGACCATCGCCAACCCCAGCTCGTTGCAGGCGGCGATCGAGTCGCCATCCCGCATGCTGCCGCCTGGCTGGATCAAGGCCGTGATGCCATGGCTGGCGGCCAGGCGCACGCTGTCATCGAAGGGGAAGAAGCCATCACTGGCCAACACCGCCCCCCGGGCCCGTTCCGCCGCAGCCTCAAGAGCCAATTTGGCGGATCCCACCCGGTTCATCTGACCCGCCCCCACCCCCAGGCTCTGGCCAGCTCGGGCCACGGCAATGGCGTTGGAGCGCACGTGGCGCACCAGTTTCCAGGCAAAGCGCAGATCCTCCAGCTCCTGGGCCGTGGGCTGGCGCTCGCTCACCACCTGCCAGGTCTGCTCCTGCACGGGCTGATCGTCCAGCTCCTGCACCAGCACCCCCCCCAGCAGACTGCGCAGCTGCTGGCGGGAGGCGCGGGCGATGGCCTCAGAGGCCAGCTCCAGCAGGCGCAGGTTGGGCTTGGCTGCCAGCTTGAGGCGGGCCTCAGCCGTGAACTGCGGCGCCACCACACATTCCAGAAACAGGCCGCAGAGCTGCTCGGCGCTGGCCAGATCCACCGCCCCGTTGAGCGCCACGATGCCGCCAAAGGCCGACACCCGATCGGCATCGAGGGCGCGGCCCAGGGCATGGGCGCCATCGTCACCGGTGGCCAAGCCGCAGGGATTGGTGTGCTTGACCACCACGGCGGCGGGCTGGGCGCCGGGTCCATAGCCAAACTCGCGCACCGTGGCCAGGGCGGCGTCGAGATCGATCAGGTTGTTGTAACTGAGTTCCTTGCCCTGCAGCTGGATCGCGCCGCCCCAGCCGGCGGCCTCGGCGCTGTGCCAACTGGCGCCCTGGTGGGGATTTTCGCCATAGCGCAGGACCTGGCGGGCGGGCAGCTCCAGCCGCAGGGGCGCCGCCGGCGGCTCGCCGCCAGCAGGGGCCTCCAGCCGGCTGGCCAACCAGCCGCTGATCGCCGCGTCGTAGGCAGCGGTGTGCTGAAACGCCGCCAGGGCCAGGGAGCGGCGCAACCGCCGATCCACCTGGCCGGCCTGGAGGGCCTCCAGGAAGGGGCCGTACTGGCTGGGGGCGGTGAGCACCGCCACGTCGTCGTGGTTTTTAGCGGCGGCCCGCAGCATCGCCGGCCCGCCGATATCGATGTTCTCAATGGCTAACTCAAAGTCCACCGCCGGATCGGCCACCGTCTCGCGGAAGGGATACAGATTCACCACCACCACATCGATCGGATCGATCTGCTGGGCCGCCAGATCCGCCTGATGACCAGGCTCCTGCCGCCGGGCCAGGATGCCGCCGTGAATGCGGGGGTGGAGCGTCTTCACCCGGCCACCCAAGATCTCGGGCGCACCGGTGTACTCGGCTACCTTTGTTACAGGCAAACCAGCAGCTTGCAGCGCCGCCGCTGTGCCACCACTGGAGATCAGCCGATAGCCAGCCTCCAGCAGCCCCTGGGCCAGCGGCACCAGTCCCTCTTTTTGCGACACGCTCAGTAGGGCGGTGGGGGCCATGGATGCTGCATCGGAAGGCAGAGCGCCAACCTACGCAGGGACCTCCTAGCGGCCATGAACCTCCCCAACCTCGACCAAACTGGCCCCGATCAGGCTGGCCAAGCCGATCTACTCCAATTGGGGCCCGCCGGCGCCGCTGCCCGGCTGGTGCTGTTGCACGGCTGGGGCGCCGATGCCCATGACCTGCTCGATTTAGGGGAACTGCTGGTGGGCCCTGAGCTGAGCGTGGTGGCTCTGCAGGCTCCAGAAGCCCACCCGCTGGGGGTCGGCCGCCAGTGGTATGGCCTGCAACCGATCGACTGGAGCCAGCTGCCGGCCGCGCGGGCGGCCCTGCGCCAGCGACTGGAGCTGCTGGCCAGCAGCGTGCCCCTTGGACGCACGGTGGTGCTTGGCTTCTCCCAAGGTGGCGCCATGGCCCTGGATGTGGCCAGCGATTTACCCGTGGCCGGCATCGTGGCCTGCAGTGGCTATCCCCACGAGGGCTGGCAACCCCGGGCCACCGCGGCACAGCCGCTGCCGCCAGTGCTGCTCAGCCATGGCCAACAGGACCCGGTGGTGCCTTTCGCGGCCAGCGAAGAAGCCCGCAAGCGACTGATAAGCGGTGGCGGCAGCGCCCAGTTATTGCCCTTTGAGGGCGGCCACACGATCGACCCGGCCGTACTGCCCAGCATCGCCAACTTCGTGGGCGCCTGCCTGGGCTAACCATGAGGAAAGCCCAGGGAGTTCGCTGATATCGGCGAATTCCATGGGCTGGTAAGTAGGGCCCCACAGAGAAACTCTGGGATTGGCGATTTTGACGCCCCCGCCAGCTGATCACCGCTGCGGGTATCTGGGCTGGGGTATCGGTTGTGGGGCATCGGGGCTCCATGGGACCTGGCTGGGGTTTTCCAGCGGTTCCCGAAGCCAGGGCGCTCAAACGAACCGATTGCCCGAATCAGTTGCCCGAATCAGTTGCCCTGCTCAGTTGGCCGCGTCACCAGGCGTAGTCAGTTGGCCGATCCGCTCACACAACCAAGCCGCTCACACAAAGGCGTACTCGTACTCCTCCATCTCTTCCCAATCATCGGCAGCCAGCGCTTCCAGGCCCTCGAACAGCACCTCCTCACCAATGCGGTCGACGATCTCGCGCAGGGAGGGGAACAGGAAGTGGTTCTCTTCTGCGTACTGGGCACTGAACAGGCCCTTCTCACCCCAGAAAAAGCGATCGGTGGTGTGCTCGTTGCGGCGCACGTTAAGGATCGCCGGTGCGATCAGACCGTTTTCGGCGATATAGCGGCGGGCGGCGGTGACGGGCTTGTGGGAGCCGGTCTCCAGATTGTGGGTGGCTACATGGGCGAGCACCCGCTGGCCAGCCAGACGACGACGGCTGATCCGCTTGCGCTTCTTAGACATGGAAATACTCCCGTCAGGGAGGAAGAGGGGGGACGAGGAAAGCCAGGGTGCGGCAAAAGCCAGACCGGCGGCGAAGCCTTCCGAACAACCAGAAAGGGCGAGTAAAGCCCGACCTTGCTGACGCCCGAGAGCGGGGGGAGAGAATGCCAAGAGCCTTAAGCTCGATCCACCAAGGCGGATCGTTTAGCTGGATCCACCGAGGTGGATCGTTCAACTCGATCCGCCAAGGCGGATCGATAGGCTTCAGCAGGACGCAACTGCCTCTGCTGTAGCCTCAAAAGCGTGAAAACGCAATGTTGGCTTCGCACAGGGCTGCATGCCTGGCCGGCCGCTCGCGAGCTGCGAAGTATTGGCCGATACCGACATCTTAAGACTTTTTCTCAGATTTCCCACGTCCCCGGGAAAACTTTTTTTACCTGTTGGGCCTGAGCGGCCAAGATGCCAGTCTCCAAGCGGTTCCTGACCCTGCTGAGCTTTCAGTTGGCCCAGTTCGCCGACAGGGATGATCTGCGCTCACTGATCGTCTACGTGGCCCAACCGGGAGCCGGCCCCACCCCCGACTTAGTACCGATCGGCCAGTGGCCCAGCGATGGTCTGGCCCTGCCCACGGTGGGACCCGACAGTCCCTTGCGCCAGCCCGCCGAGGCGCGCCGCTGGCTGCCCCTGCGCCACGAGGACGTGCTCCTGGGCGCCCTGCAGGTGGAAACCGCCGTCCCCTGGCCGCTACCCCTGCGCCAGCGACTGCAGGCGGTCGCCCTCTGCCTCACCCAGGCCCTCTGCCTGGATCTGGAACGGCAACAACTGCAGGCGGAGCTGCAGCAGCAGCGCGAGCAACTGCAGCTGCTCCTGCACCAACTGCGCAACCCCCTGGCGGCGCTGCGCACCTTCGCTCAGCTGTTGTTGCGCCGGCTGGAAGCCGGCAACCCCAACCGCTCCCTGGTGGAGGGCTTGTTGAGCGAACAAGAGCAGATCAATCGCTACTTAGATGCGCTCGATCGCCTCGGCGAACCGGAATCGCTGCCAGATGCGGCCAACTCGCCGATCCCCCTGCTGCTGCCCCCCCTGGCCCCAGGCACTAGCTCGGCCCTGCCAGGGGCCCTGGAGCCATTGACCAGCCGCGCCGCCGCCACCGCCGCCCTGCAGGGACGGCCCTGGCAACAACCAACCCTGCTGCCCGACTGGCGGGGCGACAGCGGCGCCGTGGCCGAGATCCTGGCCAACCTGCTGGAGAACGCCTTCCGCTACAGCCGCCAGGGCGTTGCGGTGGGTCTGCACTGCTGCGGCGATCACCTGGGCGGCTGGCAATTGACGGTTTGGGATGGCGGCAGCCCGATCCCAGAGGCCGAACGCCAGCTGATCTTCGAGCGGGGCATCCGGGGCAGCCAGGGGGCGGACCTGCCCGGCACAGGCCTGGGCTTGGCCCTGGCCAGGGACCTGGCCCGCTCCCTGGGAGGTGAGTTGGAACTGCTGATCCCGCCGGCGGCCGCGGCCCCGGAGCTGCCCGCCGCGGGCAACGCCTTTCGCCTCAGGCTGCCGCCCGGGCCACCAGGCCCATGAGCAGCAGGCCCAGGGCCTCGCTCCACTCCACACAGGCCCCGTAGCTATCGCCGCTATGGCCGCCCAGCCTGCGCCCCAGCCAGTGGGGCACAGCAATCGCCGGCACCAGGGCCAGGGCCGCGGCCGCCAGGCCCGGCCCACCGGGCCAACTGGCCAGCAGGGCCGCCAGGGCCGCCGGGGCCGCCAGGGCGGCAGGCAACAACTCGCGGCCCAGGCCGCGCCAGTGCCTGCGGTGAAAGCCCGCCGTGCCCTGGTCTCGCAGATAGGGGTATCCCTCCATGGCCAGCAGCGGCGCCAGCCGCGCCACGCCGCCCGTCCAAACCAAGGCCATCGCCACCGCCGCCGCCGGCAGCACCGCCAGGGCCGCCAGGCCCGCCAGCCGCAACAACAGCAGCTGCGCGAAAACCTGCACCGCAGCAGCCCCCACCCGGCTGTCCTCCATGGCCTCCAGGGCCCGATCGCCGGCCGCCAAGCCATCGGCGGTGTCCATGGCGCCATCGCTGTGCAGGCCGCCGCTGAGGGCCAAACCCAAGGCCAACACCAGCGCCAGTCGGGCCGTCTCGGGCAGCCAGCCGGCGCCCAGCCACCAGAGCAACCCCTGCAGGCCTCCCAGCAGCAGGCCGATCAAAGGGGCAAAGCGGGCGATGCGCTCAAAGCGCGGCTGCAGCAGCGGCCAGGCCGGCAAAACCGAATAAAAGATCCAGGCGCCGGCCAGATCGGCGGCGGCCAGCCGCAAGCGGGCCAGAATCCCCGGGGCTGCTGGCTGCACCGCCGGGCGCTTGCCGGTCTGGGGATCACTGGCGGGGCGGCGAGGGCTGGGCAAACGACACCTAATTTCGGGACTGCACCGGGGTGGCGCAATCACCGTCCTATCCGACTTCTCCTTCACGATCACGGCCCGCTGCCCGCAAACCCAGGCGCGCTGTGGCTGCTTCCAGACGCCCCACGGCCCGGTGCAGACGCCGCGGTTCATGCCGGTGGGCACCATGGCCACGGTGAAGGGGGTCACTGCGGCCCAGCTGGCCGCCACCGGCGCCCAGATGGTGCTGGCCAACACCTTTCACCTGCATCTGCAACCCGGGGAGGCGATCGTGCAGCAGGCCGGCGGCCTGCATCGGTTCATGGGCTGGCAGGGGCCGCTGCTCACCGATTCCGGCGGCTTTCAGGTGTTCAGCCTGGGCGGGATCAACCGCATTGACGACCAGGGGGTGGTGTTCCGCTCACCCCGGGACGGGGCCCGGATCAACCTCACCCCAGAGCGCTCGATGGAGATCCAGATGGCCCTCGGGGCCGACGTGGCGATGGCCTTCGACCAGTGCCCCCCCTACCCCGCCAGCGAGGCGGACGTGGCCGACGCCTGTCGCCGCACCCAGGATTGGCTGGAGCGCTGCCTGGCCGCCCACACCAAAAAGGATCAGGCCCTGTTTGGCATCGTGCAGGGGGGCTGCTTCCCCCATCTGCGCCAGCAATCGGCACGGGCGGTGGCCGCCCTCGACCTGCCCGGCATCGCCGTGGGAGGCGTGAGCGTGGGCGAGCCGGTGGAGGAGATGCACCGCATCGTGCGCAGCGTGGCACCGCTGCTGCCCGAGGCCAAGCCCCACTATTTGATGGGGGTCGGCAGCCTGCCGGAGATGGCCCTGGCGGTGGCCCATGGCTTCGACCTGTTTGATTGCGTGCTGCCCACCCGGCTGGGGCGCCACGGCACGGCGCTGGTGGGCGGCGAGCGCTGGAACCTCAAAAACTCCCGCTTCCGGGAAGACCACAGCCCCCTCGATGCCAGCTGCCCCTGCCCCGGCTGCAGCGGCCACAGCCGGGCCTACCTGCACCACCTGATCAAGGCGGAGGAGATGCTGGCCAAAACCCTGCTCAGCCTGCACAACATCACCCAATTGATTCGCTTTGTGAACGCCATGGGGGTGGCGATCCAGCAGGGTTGTTTTACAGAGGATTTCGCCCCCTGGGATCCGGCTTCCCCAGCCGCCCACACGTGGTAGCGTCCAAACATTGATTTGAGTTGCAACCAGGGATGGCTGTATCCGCGCTGCTGGCCACCACTTCGCTGCACACCCTGGCCCAACTGCCCGAGGCCTACCAGGCGTTTGGCCCCTTGGTGGACATCCTGCCCATCATTCCCCTGTTCTTCCTGCTGTTGGCCTTCGTGTGGCAGGCATCGGTGGGCTTTCGCTGAACTTGAGCCTGGGCTAATGAATCCCAGGCAAATTTGAATCCCAGGCAAGTTTCTGCTGAGTAAATATTCAGCCCTGCCAATTCAGCCGTTCTAACTCAGCTATGCTAATTCAGTTGTTCTAATTCAGCTGTTAAAGAGCACCGCCAGGGCGAATTGGGGCAGCGCCAGCATCCGCCGCCAGCGATGGGGCTCCTGGATCAGCCGATAGAGCCATTCCACCTGCAGCGCCCCCATCCAGCGGGGCGCTCTTTTTTTCTGGCCAGTCCAAACGTCAAAGCTGCCGCCCACCCCCATCCACAGGCCGCTGCGGCCCTGGCTGAGCCGGCTGCTCCAGGTTTCCTGGCGCGGGATACCGAGGGCAACCAACACCAGATCGGGCTGGGCGGCCAGCAGCTGGGCCTCCAGCTCGGGCCATTGGCCAGGGTCTTGGTAGCCATGGGCGCTGAACACCAGCCGCAGGCCCGGGCACTGCTGGGGCAAGCGAACCACCAGCTGCTCCATCACCACCGGCGTGCCTCCCACCAGGGCCACCCGCCAGCCCTGGGCGGCGGCGTGGCCCAATAAATCCTGGGCCAGTTCGATCCCCGGGCTGCGGCGCACCCGCACCCCCTGGCGAGCCAGGGCCCACACCACCCCGGCCCCGTCGGGGATCACCAGCTGGGCCGTCTCGATCGCCTTGGCCAGGGGCGGGTCGAGGCGGGCGGCCATGGTCATCTCGGCATTGAGGGTGACGATCTGGCCACCGCCAGCGGCCTGGAGCCGGCAGGCGGCCGCCAGCACATCGGCCGTGACGTCCACGGGAATGCCAAGCACCCGGCGGCGCTGCGGTTCAGCCAGCGCTTCGGTTGCTGTTGTGGCCATGGAAACGCGCACTTCAGGAGAGAATCTAAAGCTCGCCTTGCGTTTGGTTAAGTCCCATGCCGCAATCCGGAATTGCCGCATCGGCGGCCCTGGACACCAGCCGGAGAGCCGCCTGGGAAGTGCTTCAAGATCTCGACCGACGCATCGAGGCGGGGGTGCTGGCCCGCCAGCACCCGGTCACTGGTCTATTGCCGGCGAGCACAGCCAACACCGTGCACGGCAATTACGGCGATGCCTGGGTGCGCGACTGCGTCTATTCGATTCAATGCGTTTGGGGTTTGGCCCTGGCCCACCGGCGCCTGCGGGGTCCCTGCCGCCGCTCCTTTGAGCTGGAGCAGCGGGTGCTGTTGCTGATGCGGGGGCTGATCCAATCGATGCTGCGCCAGTCGGCCAAGGTGGAGCGCTTCAAGCACAGCCTGCATCGGCTGGATGCGATCCACGCCAAATTCGACACCGGCAGCGGCCAGACGGTGGTGCCGGACGACGGCTGGGGCCACCTGCAACTGGACGCCACGGCCCTGTTCCTGCTGCAGCTCGCCCAGCTGACCCGCTCCGGCCTGGTGGTGGTGCGCAGCAGCCACGAGCGCGACTTCATCCAAAATTTGGTGTACTACGTGGCCCGCGCCTATCGCGTGGCCGACTACGGCATCTGGGAGCGTGGCGACAAGGGCAACCACGGCCTGCCGGAGCGCAATGCCAGCTCCATCGGCCTGGTCAAGGCGGCGCTGGAGGCCCTGGAGGGGCTCGATCTCTACGGCCCCCACGGCGACGGCAGCTGCTGCCTGGTGATCCCCCACGACGCCATCGTGCGGCTGCGGCGCGCCTTGAAGGCCCTGCTGCCGCGCGAATCGGCCAGCAAGGAGGTGGATGCGGCCTGTCTTTCGGTGATCGGCTATCCCGCCTGGGCCGTCGATGACCGCCAGCTGGCGGAGCGCACCCGCCGCAAGATTCGAGAGGAGCTGGGCGGCGCCTACGGCTACAAGCGCTTCCGCCGCGATGGTCACCAGACGGTGGTGGAAGACCACAACCGCCTCCATTACGAAAGGGAGGAGCTGGCCCAGTTCGAGCACCTGGAATGCGAATGGCCCCTGTTCTGGGCCTTCGAGCTGATCACCGCCTGCTGTGAGGAGCGCTGGGACGAGGCCCGGCAATGGCGCCAACGGCTGGCCAGCGTCAGCGTGCTGGTGGACGGCCAGCCGCTGCTGCCGGAGCTCTACCTGGTGCCCAAGCGGGCGGTGGAGGTGGAGCGCCGCCAGCCCGGCAGCCAGCCGCGCCTGCCCAATGCCAACGTGCCGCTGCTCTGGACCCAGAGCCTCACCTGGCTGGCGGATCTACTGCTCAACGGCCTGATCACCCCGGCCGACATCGATCCCAGCGCCAGGCGGCTGCCATCGCCCCTGGGGGCTGCAGAGGTGATGGTGGCCCTGGTGCCGGCCAATGAGTCGATCGCCGCGGCCCTGAGCCAGGCCGGCCTGCCGCTGGCCCACGATGGCGCCCCGGCTGAGCTGCGCATCGCCAGCTCCAGGGAACTGGCGCTGCGCCTGGCCCAGGTGGGCGCCAACGGCAGGCTGGGCCTCACTGGCCATCCTCCCGTGCGCATCGAGACCATGGCCACGGCCCGGCTGTATCGCCACCAGGGCGGCGAGGGCAGCGCCAGCCTGGCCTTCCTGCCGGCGGTGCTGGAGGGGGGCACCTTCTACCTGGCGGAAGATCCCGAGCAGCTGGTGGATGCGGTGGCCGCTGAACTGCGGCTGCTCAAGCGCCATTGGCGCGGCAGCGGCCTGCCCCTGCTGCTGATCCCGGTGGACGAAGCACCGTTCCGCTCCGCCCCGGAAGCCATCCTGCAACTGGGTCAGCAGCTGCGCAGCGGTCTGCTGGACGGGGTGGCGGTGCGGCTGGCGCCCCTGGCCGAACTGATCGATCAAGCCAGCTGGGTGGAGCTACCCGAGGAGCTGGCCTCGCTGGCCGCCAATCCGCCGGCAGCGCCGGTACCGCTGCGGGCGATCACCAACCGCACCCCCCTCTCGGCGGCGGAGGAACTGGCCCTGGAGCGGGATGCCAGCGTGGCGGTGGCTGGACTGATCGAGCGGCTCTGGCACAGCACCTCCCTGGCCGAGCAGGGCGAACTGCTGGAGCAACTGGAGCGACGCCTCGGCCTCGAGGCCAGGCTGCAGGGCCCCGGCGGGGGCGATGCGGTGCGGCTGGCCGATCTGCTGGCCGAGGTTTATCGCCGCTCCCTGGCCGAGCGCGACTGGAATGTGGTGCGCCGGGTGGCCGGCAGCCTTGGCCTGGTGCATCCCCAGCTGGAGGACGCCCTGATCGACCTGCTGGTGCGCCAAAAACAAGTGGTGGTGGGCCGCAACTACACCAGCGACTCCCTGATCAGCGAACCCCAGGGCAGCCCCGCCATCGCCGCGATGATTCGCCGCTTCAGCAGCGAAGACAGCCGCGACTGGATGCTGCAGCAGGAATTGCTTTTAGCCCTAGATGGCCTGGCCCGCCATGAACCAGCCCTGCTCAGCGGCAGCCTCACCCTGCAACTGGGCCAGCTACTGCTACTGCTCACCAGTGAGCTGGCCGCCGAGGCCGATCTAACGCCGATCGATGCCTACGAGGCCCTCTGCAGCCAGCCCCCCCACGCCATTCGCCGCCGGCTGCGGGCGGTGCTTGCCGACGTGGAGCACGCCTGGGCTGCCCTGCAGCGCAAGGAACAGCTGCATGTGAGTGGCCGGGTGCGCTGGGAGGTGCCGACGCCACGGGAGGAGTTGCCCAAGGGCGGCGATTGGATGCAACATCGCCAGCGCCTCGGGGCCCTGGGCCGGGTGCCGCGGGATTTCTACGCCGGCATCTGGGATGTATTGCATCACTGCCATGGCCTGGTGATTGGCGACAAGCTCGAGAAGCGCAACCGGCTGGAAAGCGCCCCCTTGATCAGCGAGAAGACCCCTGGCGAACGCAATTTCGCCGCCCTGGTGGATCACCTGCTCGGCAAGATCGAGGCACCGGAATACCGGCACCTCTGCACCGAAACCCTGATCACCTTGATGGCCTTCATCGGCAACAACCCGCAGCTCTATTTCACCGACGACCTGGCCCTAGACGTGGTGATTGGCCACGCAGTGCGGGTGGGCTGGCAACAGTCGCACCCGCAGATAGCGGCAACTGACTATGGCCAACACAAGGCAGAAGCCTGGGATTGCTTCTACCGGGCATCGCCGGCAGACTGTCGCCGCTGGCAGCTAGAAGCCCTGCGGCAATTGACCACCCCACCAACTAAATAGGCTATCCAGCTGAGTATTCATGCCAGCTAAATAATCGCCAGGCCAAACCGCACTGGCCTCAGATCGGCTGGTCCAGGGTCATGCAAAGGCTGGGCTGTTTAACGCACTGTTCAATCAAATCGGCCAGTTGCAGGGCCCTGGAGGCCTGCAAGCCATCCACGGCTGGCTTTTCATCGCCGCGCACACAGCGCAGGAAGTGTTCCAGCTCGGCATAGAGGGGCTCAATCGAAGTGGTACTCACCTCCTCGGTGAAACCATCGGTGCGATATACCAATTCGCCGTGATCGGCACTCACCGATTCGCGGGCACGCCGGTGTATCAGCAGATTGCGATTGAGGAAATCGGTCTCCACAAGACTGCCGCGGCAGTGGGCACTGAGGTTGCGAATCTTGCGGTGCGCCATCTTGCTGGCGGTGAGGCTAGCCACCACGCCGTTCTCAAAGGCCAAGGTGGCATTTACATAGTCGATCGGCCCGTCGGCACTGCAGCCTCCGGCCGCCGCCAGGCGCACCACGGGCGCAGCCGCCAGCTCCAGCACCAGGTCAATGTCGTGGATCATCAAGTCGAAGACCACCGACACGTCATTGGCGCGATCGGCATTGGGGCTGTGGCGGCGGGCTTCCAACACCACCACCTGCTCGCCAGCCAGCACCTTCACCAACTCGCGAAAGGCTGGATTGAACCGCTCGATATGGCCCACCTGCAGCAGCCGGCGAGCCTGATCGGCGGCCCGGATCAAATCGGCGGCCTCCTCCTGGCTGGCGGCAATCGGCTTCTCGATCAACACATGCAAGCCGGCCTGGAGGCATTCAATGCCCACGCGGTGGTGCAACAGGGTGGGTACGGCGATGCAGACAGCCTCCACCTCAGGCAGCATGTCGGCGTAGTCGGCGAACCAGCGGCAGCCGAACTGGGCATTGGCCAACTGGCCGCGGGACTGGTCGGGATCGGCCACCCCCACCAGCTCCGCGTCCCGCAGCAGGCTCAACACCCTGGCGTGATGCCAGCCCATGTTGCCGATGCCAATGACACCCACACGCACCGGGTTCATGGCTCGGGGATTCAGGTGCGTCGATTATCAGTGATCAAGCCGCGAACATGCCTAGACCGGTGGAGAAGGCCAGCGGGCTGATCCAGCGGGGAAGGCCAGCGGGGATTTGTCCGCAAAGCTCTGGCGGGAATGGGGGCTGCGGGGATCGAACCCGCCTGACTCCGATTATGAGTCGGGTGCTTTCACCAGATAGCTAAGCCCCCGGGTTGGCCGATCCAGGCGGCGAGAGCCCCTGGATTGGCAGCCAGCCTGGCCTACCAGAGCCCCCTGACGGTGGCCCCGCGGCGCACAGGAGGATTTTGCCAGGGCACCATTTGCTCCGAGGAGCTGAGCTCCCCACCAGGGCCAGCGGAGAGGTTGCTGGAAAAACCGCTGGACACATCGGCCGTGCGCCAGGCCAAGGGCTGGCTCTGCTCCTCCAGCAAGGCCCGGTAGGTGTTTTCCACGGCCGTGCCATCCCAGACGATGGTTTGGTCTGGGAAGCCCAGGCCCATGAAATTGGCGCCATCCAAGCCGCCCATGGCAATACCGAAGAGATCGGTGACCTGGTGGCCCAGGGAGACGCCAGGGGCGTAGGGGGCTGTGTGGGTCATCATCCGCCGCTCCATCAGCTCAGGGATGTTCTGGCCGCGCTGACAGCGGCTGATCAACACCGGTGGCGGCAGCTGAGAGCCCCGGCTAAAGCCGCTCCTGGGCAGAGCTGGCGGGGCCTCCCAGCTGGTGGTGCAGACCACCGGTGTACCCGCCACCACCGACTGGGCTTGGACCGCCGTGGACCAGCCGATCAGCGGGGCGGGCAGCAGCAGCGCCAGGGCCCAGGCGATCGGCTGACCGGCGGCAAACAGGCCCCGGATGGGCCGGCGGCTATGGGAGTCTCTGGCCATGACTGCTACCCGAGAGCGGCTACAAAAGGATGTTGGCTGAACCGTAGGCAGTTCAGCCGCACCGCACCAGCCCAAACTGGCTATTTAGTGCCAATTCAGCGTGTCTCTCTCCGCGATCAGCCTGCCCGGCGCCGCTGGCGCCATGGGCGAAAGCCTGCTGCAGCTGCTGGCCGCCCATGCCTATCGACACGGGCAGTTCACCCTGGCCTCCGGCCGCAGCAGCCATCACTACGTGAACTGCAAACCCGTGAGTCTTAGCGGCGTGGGGCTGGCGCTGCTGGGGAGGCTGATGCTGGACCAGGTGGAGGCGGAGGCGGTGGCGGTGGCCGGCCTCACCCTGGGGGCCGATCCGCTGGTGAGTGCCGTGGCGATGCGGGCCGCTCTCGATGGCCGCCAGCTCGATGCCCTGATCGTGCGTAAACAGGCCAAGGGCCATGGCACTGGGGCCTGGTTGGAGGGTCCACTGCCGGCGGCCGGCAGCCGCATCACCGTGCTGGAGGACGTGGTGACCAGCGGTGGCTCCTCGCTGCAGGCGGTGGAGCAGTTGCGCCAGGCGGGCTATCTGGTGGAGCGGGTGGTGACGATCGTGGATCGCCAGGAGGGCGGCCTGGAGGCGCTGCAAGCCGCCCAACTCGAACTGCGCAGCCTCTACCTGCTGGAAGAGGTGGCCGCCATGGCGGCTGGCCAGCGGCCTAGAGACTGAGCGGCTCGATCCCCAGAAGCCCACTGGCCCCGAGCTATTCAGCGAGCTGGCGCCCACCGGCACCTACCGATAAGGACTGAGGCTGGGGCCCAGCCAGCCACGCTGGCACTTTTTGGTTGGGCAACAGCCCGCGTTGGGCAGCTGCCCCCCGCTGGCCCCTGCCCCGCCGCCTACACCTTCCTCCCCCAACCGCCACCGATGAGCCAACCCCTCAGCCCCTGCCGCTGGAGCACCCCGGTGAGCCTGATCCGGCTGGAGGGAGCCGACGTGCTGCGCTTTTTGCATGGTCAGAGCAGTCAGGCGTTAGCCCTGGCCAGCCCTGGCCAAACGCTGGCCACAGCGCTGACCAGCCCCACCGCCCGCATGCGCGGCCTGGCGCTGGTGCTGGTGCGGCAGCGGGCCGCCGACCTGCTGGTGCTAGCTGGCGATGGCCAAGCCATCCGGCAAGGGCTGGATCGGGTGCTGTTCCCCGCCGATCAGGTGACGCTGGGTCCACCCGAGCCGGCGCTGCTGGTGCGCTGGCTGGGGGCGAGCCCCCCGGATGGCGAAGCGGCCGCAGGGAGTGGTGAGGCGGCCACTTCCCAGGGGGGCCAGGGGGGTGAATTACTGCGGCCCGGCGTGGATCTAGGGGCCGGAGCAGACCAGCCGGCCCTGCTGCTGCGGGGCCAGGAGCAGCTGCCCGACTGGCTGGCGCAGCTGCCGCAGCTATCTGGGGAGGCAATCGAACTGCAGCGCATCCGTAGCGGATTTCCCAGCCAGCCCGAGGAGATCAACGACGACACCAATCCATTTGAGCTGGGTCTGGCCGGCTGGGTGAGCCTCAACAAGGGCTGTTACGTGGGCCAGGAAACCCTGGCCAAGCTGGCCACCTATGACGGCGTCAAGCAGCAGCTGCGCCATTGGTGCTGGCAGCCAAACCCAGCCGCGCCAGCCCCCATGCCAGAGCGTGGCGCCAGCATCACCACGGCCGATGGCCAGCGGGCCGGCGCGATCTGCTCCTGCCTGGCCACCGCCGCTGGCGCCGAGGGCTTGGCCCTGGTGCGTCGTGTCGCCCTTGACCAGCCAGAGCTTTGGGCTGGTGCCGCCCAGTTGACGATCTCTACGCCCCCAGCCTTTGTGCCGCCACCCCAGGGGGCCGGCGGCCGCATCTGAGCCAGCTGCTGGCATCGCAAAACCAGGCGGGACCAAGCCGGGCATCCACGAGGCTGGCGGAGCAAAGCAAAGCCAGGCGAGCCCCACTCAGGCCGATCAGGTTTGCCGATCGAGCAGCCAACGGGTCACGGCCCAGGTGGCCAAGTTGTCGTCGCGGTTGTAAGTAAAAATCCGCCGCAGCGTTGCCTGGCCGCCATCGCGACGCCAGTGGCGCCACTGGCGCCACCAGAGCAGGCAGCGGGCCCCATCGACGCCGGGCTGACTCCAGCGAAATCCCACCCAGCTAGCCACCGCCTTGAGGCCGTAGCTGTTCACCGGCAGGCGCCAGGCCCGGCGCAGGCGGGCATGGACATCCAGCAACCGGGCCCGCAGGGCCTCCGTTTCCGCCTCGCTCGCCCCCATGCGCCTGGCCAGGCGCAGCAGGGCGATCGCTTCTGTTTCGCCGTAGTGGAGCAGCGGCCAATCGGGGTAGCGGGCCAGCAGGGCCCGCAGGCGCCGCCACAGCCGCCGCTCGCCGTGCTCCTGGAGGGCCAGCAGCGGCAGGTAGCGCCAGCGGGCCGAGAGCTCCAGCGATGGCTGAGGGGGCCAACCGCCATCGGGGTTTCTAGGCAGCACCACGAAGCCATGCAAAAAGTCGTCCCGGGCATCGGGATCCGACTCGATGTCGTAGAGCAACACCCCCGGGGCCCCCAGCAACTCCGGCAGGGGCCGATCCAAGGGCTGCAGCTGTTCGGGTTCGCCGGCGGCCTGCACCAGCGCCTGGGCCACCAATTGGCCGGCGATCTCGCGGTGCTGCTCGCCATGC
The DNA here is from genome assembly GCA_044375975.1 of Prochlorococcaceae cyanobacterium. Classification (GTDB taxonomy): domain Bacteria; phylum Cyanobacteriota; class Cyanobacteriia; order PCC-6307; family Cyanobiaceae; genus UBA5018. Next base: position 29,086 of record JBILLQ010000004.1, on the reverse strand, counting down.
ACCGCCAGGGCCTCCGCCAACCAGGCCGGGTCGGTGGCGGCCAGCTGGGGCAGGGTCTCGATACCCACCTCCAGCAACATCTCCCGGCGCTTGCCGCCGATGCCGCTCACCTCGCCGAGGTGGCCAACCGCCGCGGCCTCGCCATCGCAAAGGGCCCGCCAGCTACAGAGCACACATTTTTTGCGGTCGGCCAGCAGCGGCGGCGGGCTGGAGCGCTGCAGATCATCCGCCAGCCGTGGCAACGCCTCCCCCAGCTGGTGCTGCAGGGAATCGCCAAGGGCCAGGCGTTCGCGCTGCAACACTCCGGCGTCGAGGGCCACCACCAATGCATGGGGCACCGGGGCCTGCTGATGCTCCGCCAACAGGCGGCCCCAGAAGGCCAACAGCAATCGATGCTCGCGGGTGAGGTTGCGACCCTGGCGCCCCAAAACGGGCCTGTAGGCGTGGGCACCCCAGCGGCTGGGTCCCTCCACCCGCTCCAGCAGGGCTGGATGGGCCTCCAGGGCCAGGCCAGCCGGCCCCTGGCCCCGCAGGCGCAGGCCCACCAGGGAAGGGGCGGCAGCTTGGGCGGCGGCTTCGCCGTGGCCTGGCTTATCGGGCAGCAGCTGCTGAAAACAGCGCAGTTGGTCCTGGAGGGTGAGAGCCCGGTGGGCGCTCCAGGTGCGGGCGCTGGGATCGGAGTGGCGGTCGAGCCAGGCGCGGCGCTTGCAGCGCAGCCAACTGCGCAACAGCCGGTCCGTGATCAGCTCGTGAGCCCCGGTGGCCCGCTCGTCAGCCCGCGTAGCCCGCTCATCAGCCATGGCGATCAGGCTAGGGAGTCGGTGGTCTGCCACCAGGCCGGCACTCCCCCCTTCCCCACACCCCGCGCCAGCTGCTACGAACAGGCCATTCGCCCACCCCCAGCCGATGGCCTCTGCCCCCCTGCCCCTGGAGGCCGCGCCGATCGTCTTTGGCACCGATGGCTGGCGGGGCATCCTCGGCGTGGACATCACCGTGGAGCGGCTGCTGCCGGTGGCCGCCGCCGCCGCCAGGGAACTGGCCGCCTCCGCCCCCGCCGGTCTAGATAGCCGCGAGGTGGTGATCGGCTACGACCGCCGCTTCCTGGCCCCCGAACTGGCGGCGGCGATCGCGGCGGCCGTGCGCGGCGCCGATCTGGAGCCGCTGCTGGCGGACAGTGCCACCCCCACCCCCGCCTCCAGCTGGGCGGTGGTGGAGCGCGGCGCCCTCGGAGCCCTGGTGATCACCGCCAGCCACAACCCGCCGGAATGGTTGGGTCTGAAGATCAAGGGACCCTTCGGGGGGTCGGTGGAGGGAGACTTCACCAAGCGGGTGGAAACCAGGCTGGCGGCCGGTGGCATCACCGTGCCGATCCCCGGCGAAACGCCGCGCTTCGATGCGATGGGGGCCTATGTGGCCGGCCTGCGGGCCAAGGTGGACACCGACGCCCTGGCCCGGGGGCTGGAGCGGCTGGGGCTGCGGGTGATCGTGGATCCGATGCACGGCTCGGCCGCCGGGGTGCTGCCGGCCCTGCTGGGGGAGGCGGCGGTGGCCAGCGGCGCCATTCAGGAGATTCGGGCGAACCGCGATCCATTGTTTGGGGGATACCCGCCGGAACCGCTGGCCCCCTACCTGCAACAACTGATCGAGGCGGTGCGGGCCAGCACCGCCGCCGGCAAGCCGGCGATGGGCATCGTTTTCGACGGCGATGGCGACCGCATCGCCGCGGTGGATGAGCGGGGCCGCTTTTGCAGCACCCAACTGCTGATGCCCCTGTTCATCGACCACCTGGCCCGGGCCCGTCAACTGCCGGGCAGCGTGATCAAAACCGTGAGCGGCTCCGACCTGATGCAGCTGGTGGCCGAGGGCCTCGGCCGCCAGGTGTTGGAGATGCCGGTGGGCTTCAAATACATCGCCGCCGAGATGCTGGCCGGCGAGGTGTTGGTGGGAGGCGAGGAATCAGGCGGGGTGGGCTTTGGCATGCACCTGCCAGAGCGCGATGCCCCCTTTGCCGCCCTGTTGCTTATCCAGGCCTTGGTGGAGGGGGGCGTGCCCCTGGGGGAACGCATCGACGAACTGCAGCAGCGCTGTGGCGGCGCCGCCGCCTACGACCGGCTCGACCTGCGGCTGCCCGACATGGCGGCCCGCTCGCGCCTGGAGCAATTGCTGGCCGCCACCCCCCCCAGCGAGGTGGCCGGCTTAGCGGTGCAACAGGTGATCCGCACCGACGGCGTCAAGCTGCGTATGGGTCCCAGCCACTGGCTGATGCTGCGCTTCTCGGGCACCGAGCCGCTGCTGAGGCTCTACTGCGAGGCCCCAAGCCCGGAGCGGGTGGACGAGGTGCTGAGCTGGGCGCGCCAACTGGCCGAATCGATCTAATGCAAAAAGCCCCAACTCCCCTGGTGATCGCCAGCGGCAATGCCGGCAAATTGCGGGAATTCGCGGCCCTGCTGGCGGATCTGGGCCTGGAGATCAAACCGCAACCCCCAGGCCTGGAGGTGGAGGAAACGGGCGACACTTTTGCCGAAAACGCCCGGCTAAAAGCCGTAGCTGTGGCCCAGGCCACCGGCTGCTGGGCCCTGGCCGACGACTCGGGCCTGAGCGTGGACGCCCTCGGCGGAGCCCCCGGAGTGCTGTCGGCCCGCTACGGCAGCAGCGATAGCGATCGCATCGCCCGGCTGCTGCGGGAGCTGGCGGCCCTGCCAGCCGGGGCAGCGGATCGCCGGGCCCAGTTCCGCGCCGCCCTGGCGGTGGCCGATCCCAGCGGTGTCATCCGCCTGGAGGTGGAGGGGGTGTGCGAGGGCAGCATCCTGGAGGCCCCCCGGGGCCAGGGGGGCTTCGGGTACGACCCGGTGTTCTACGTGGCCGAAGCGGACCAGACCTACGCCGAGATGGAACCAGCGCTAAAGGCTCGCCTCGGCCACCGGGGCCGGGCCTTTGCGCTGCTGGCGCCGGGGCTTAAGGGGCTGTTGGGGTGAATAGCTCAGCGCCTGAAACCTGATTAATCCGCGCCACGCCTAGAGAAGATTGCTCATATATTTGAAATGACATTACTGCTTGACTCTCATTTGTAGGGGCTTAGCAACTAAGCTGGCGCAGCCCTCTTCGCTCTCGAAGCTTCCGTAGCGGTTACGTCATGAGGCTTGTCCGCAACACCGGCAACGACCGGGTCATCGACCTCGTGCGGCCCCTGCTCAGCTCGGGCCAGGAAGTGGGAGTGGTGAGTGCTGCCCTGTCCACGTTTGCCTTTGCCGAAGTGCGCCTGGGGCTACAGGCGGTTAAGCGCTGCCAGCTGGTGCTGCCACTGGAAGGATCGGATCTTCAGCTGCTGGGTTCCGCAGCAGACAGGCCCGCCCGCAACCGTCTGCAAGCCCGCTGGCTGGCGGGTCAGCTGGCTCAATGGCTAACGAAAAAAGTGGAACTGCGGCGTGCCACTACGGCAGTACCCCAAGGTGCCTTTGTGATCCGGGAAGGAGGTGGTCAGCCTTTGCAGGCGTTGCTGGGCTCACTCGCCTTCAGCAGTGATGGGCTTGGCGTAACACCCGGTAATCCCCTCAGCCTGATCCAGGCATCGGAGAGCCCTGAGGAAGCCAAGCTGATCGATGAATGGTTCGAGAGCCAATGGAACGTCCTTGCTGAAAATCCGCAGGCCAAGACCTCCCTGCTCGATTCACTTCACCAGATAGCGAGTCACCGCAACCCCTATCTCGTCTATATCCTCATTCTTCACAGCCTTTTCAGCAGCCGAGAAGACCAACTCGACGAGGATCAGATCGTCAATGCTGCAACGGGAATTCGCGATACAGTTGTATGGAAAAAACTGTACAGGTTTCAGCGGGATGGTGTTGTTGGCGCGATCGACAAGCTGAATCGATTTGGCGGTTGCATCATCGCCGACAGCGTGGGGCTTGGAAAGACATTCGAAGCCCTGGCCATCATCAAATACCACGAGCTACGCAATGACCGGGTGCTTGTTTTGTGCCCCAAGCGCCTACGTGACAACTGGACGATCTATAAAGCCAACGATCGCCGCAACATACTGGCAACCGATCGATTCAATTACGACGTTCTCAACCATACCGACCTCTCCCGCGATAGTGGCTTATCAGGAGACATTGACCTTGGCTATATCAACTGGGGCAACTACGACCTTGTCGTGATTGATGAATCGCACAATTTTCGCAATAAGCGAACACCGAAAATGGGCGGTGAGACGCGCTACGACCGCTTGATGCGCAAGATCATCCAAGAGGGTGTGAGAACGCGGGTGTTGATGCTTTCGGCAACCCCGGTCAACAACAGGATGGCAGACCTGCGCAATCAGATTGCCTTTGCCACCGAAGCAAACGACGCGGCACTGCTGGGGCAGGGGATTAGCAGCATCGACACAACCACCCGCCTGGCCCAGAAGCAGTTCAACCGATGGCTGGATCTAGATGATATGAATCGCACGCCGCAACTCTTGATGGAGATGCTGGGCTTTGACTATTTTACATTACTGGACACACTCACCATTGCTCGCTCACGCAAGCACGTCGAAAAGCATTACGGAATCGCCGAAACAGGGAAATTTCCTGAGCGGCTTAAGCCCATCAACATCAAGGCCGATGTAGACCTGAGCGGCACCTTCCCTGCCATCGGCGATATCAATCTAGAAATCCGCCGGCTAAACCTGGCATCTTATGCACCACTGCGTTACTTGCTACCCCACAAACAAGCGGCCTACGATAAGAAATACAGTGTTGAGGTAAAGGGTGGCCTGGGCTTATTCCGCCAGGTGGATCGGGAGGAGAGCCTGATCCATCTTATCCGTGTGAATGTGATCAAGCGGATGGAAAGCTCAGTGGCCTCCTTCGCACTCACGGTGGAGAGGCAACTCAGGGATGTGAAAGCCACTTTAGAGCGGATTGAACAGCAAACCCTTGAAGTAGAGGAAATCGACATTGCCGATGTGGATTTTGACGATCCTGCCTTCGAGAGCTTACTGGTGGGCCGAAAGATTAAGGTGCTACTCCAGGACGTTGATCTGATTCGCTGGAAGCAAGACCTGGTGGAAGACCGCAACCGCTTGGCAAACCTTCTAGCCGCCGCACGGGCCGTGGAGCCATCTCGCGATGCGAAGCTGAAAGAACTGAAGGCAATGATCCGCCAGAAGATCCGATCACCGATCAATCCAGAAAATCGCAAGCTGATCATCTTCACGGCCTTTGCCGATACAGCTCGCTACCTTTACGACCAAATTGCCGGCTGGGCGAAAGCTGAATTACAGCTTGAATCAGCACTCGTAACTGGTTCAGGTAACAATCTCACCACCTTGCCAAAACAACGGCGTGATCTAACCGCCATCCTCACCTCCTTTGCACCCCGCGCCAAGGAACGACCAGAAGACATGGCGGAGGAGGGGGTGCTCGATCTACTGATCGCAACGGACTGCATCTCCGAGGGCCAGAACCTGCAGGATTGTGATTGGTTGATCAACTATGACATTCACTGGAATCCAGTGCGCATCATTCAACGCTTTGGCCGCATCGATAGGCTTGGATCCCCGAATACCTGCATCCAGCTCGCCAACTTTTGGCCCAACATGGAACTGGAGGAGTATATCAACCTGGAGCAGCGGGTCAGCGGGAGGATGGTGCTGCTGGATATCTCGGCTACGGGCGAGGAAAACCTGATTGAACAGCAATCAGGCAATCCGATGAATGACCTGGAGTATCGACGCAAGCAGCTGTTCAAGTTACAGGATGCCGTGATCGACCTGGAAGATCTATCCACGGGTGTATCGATTGCAGACCTCACCCTCACCGATTTCCGCATCGATCTGGCCCAATTCACCAAGGCCAATCCCGGCCTGCTGGAGAAACTGCCCCTGGGCACCTTTGCCGTTACCACCAGCAGCGAACTCGACATTCCACCTGGCATGATTTTTTGTTTAATGGCGGAGGCAGCGGCGGCCGAACAGATCAGCGATAGTGGCTATCCCCTGAGCCCGCACTACCTGATCCATGTGGGAGAAGACGGAGCCGTGTTGCTTCCCTACACCCAGGCCAAGCAGATCCTGGATCGCCTGAAGCGGGTCTGCCTGGGGCGTGATCTGCCCGATGCTGGCGCTTGTGCTCACTTTGATCGCGCCACAAAAGGCGGAGAAGACATGCGTCAAGCCCAGCGACTGTTGGCCGCCGCTGTGGCCTCTGTGGTGGGCAAAAGTGAAGAGCGCGCTGTGGCGAGCCTGTTCAGCCCTGGCGGCACCCATGCCCTGGCCGGTGAATTCGCTGGCATCAACGATTTCGAAGTGGTGGCCTTCCTGGTGGTGCTGGCTGAGGAACCCGCATGAAGGCATCGCTGCTCCTGGATGCCCTCGATCTGCCCACCTCCGCCAGGGTTGATAGGCGAGTGCCCAAGACCTTGCTGCATGAGCACGGGGCACCAACGGCCGCCGACAAGCGGCAAATCAATGAGGGAATCGAGCAACTTGTGTGGGTGGCCGCCCTCAAGCCCACCACGGTGGGAGTAACGGAATATCGCGACGAACAGCGGGAGGTGCTGGAAATTGCGGTGCTGCAGCTCACGCTGCGGCCAGCCGCCAAGGTGGGCCGCCTGATCGAGCTGGTGCACCGCGCTGTGCCCTATCCCGTGTTGCTGGTGGCCGAGCTGGACAGCACCGTTGGCCTATCTGCCGCCCACAAACGCTGGTCTCAAGCCGAGGCGGGCAAAACGGTGCTGGAGGGTAACGTGGTATCCGTTGAATGGCACCCAGAGCAGGAGGCTGAACGCTGGCCAAGCTTCCGTGATGCGCTTGCCTTGGGTAAACAGCCACGCAGCAACCTGCAGGCCTTGTATCAGGGCTGGATCGATATGCTACTGGCGCTGCAGGCGGCTTGCGTCACAGGCGCCTTTGCAGTGGCCACCACCGCTGAGCAGGCTGAGCACCGCCACAAGGCCCTGCAAGAATGCACGCGCCTGGGCAGAGAGATCGCCCGCCTGCGGACCACTGCCGCCAAGGAAAAGCAGATCGCCCGGCGCGTAGACCTGAACCTGGAACTCAAGCGCTTGGAAGCAGCTCTGGCTACTGCCGAGGCCAACCTGTGACGCACGACGACGCCACCATGCAGAAACTGACAGCCGCCGACCCCGAGACCCACTCCCCCAACCTGGTGGCGGAAAACCTGGCTGCGTTGCAGGCGCTGTTTCCCGAACTGATCACCGAAGGGGCGGATGGTGTGGCCGTGAATATCGACGTGCTCAAGGCGCTCGTGGGCGATAAGACCGTGAGCGATGCCGATGAGAAATACGGCCTCAACTGGCATGGCAAACGCCGCGCCCGCCAACTTGCCCTCACCCCCTCCACCGGCACCCTGCGCCCCTGCCCGGAAGACAGCGTGGACTGGGACAACACCCAGAATCTGATGATCGAGGGCGACAACCTGGAAGTGCTCAAACTCCTGCAAAAGAGCTATGCGGGCAAGGTGAAGCTCATCTACATCGACCCGCCCTACAACACTGGCAAGGATTTTGTCTATCCCGACAACTTCAGGGATAACATCACGAACTACCTCAAGCTAACTGGACAAGCTGAGGGCGGGACAGCGATCAGCACGAATACAGAGGCAAGCGGACGCTTCCATACTGATTGGCTCACCATGATGTACCCACGCCTTAGATTAGCGAAGAGCCTTCTCCGGCCTGACGGCGCAATTTTTGTATCCATCGGTGACAATGAAGTTCATCACCTGCGAAGCATGTTGGACGAATTATTTGGAGAGGAAAACTTTGTCGCAACAGTGATTTGGGAGAAAGCTGATTCTCCACGGAACACAGCACGGCAATTCTCTGAGGATCATGATTTTATACTTGTGTACTCGGCACGCCCTGAATGGGCGCCGGCCAAGCTGCCTAGAACTGAAGAGGCAAACTCAATCTATACGAATCCAGATAATGATCCACTAGGTAACTGGATACCTGGAGATCCGTTTGCAAACAAACCTTACTCAAAAGGCCGATATACAGTTGTCGGGCCGACTGGTCGTCAGTTTGAGCCTCCGCCGGGCAGGTATTGGCGAGTTTCAGAAGAGAAGCTCCGGGAACTCGACGCAGATGGCCGTATTTGGTGGGGCCCAAGAAACGATGCACGCCCAAGTATCAAGCGATATCTCGCAGAGGTTGCTGACCTAACGCCTCGCACGCTTTGGAGAAAAGAGGATGTCGGCAGTAACCGAACCTCTAAGAACGAGCTGAGGTCGTTGTTTCCCGAAAGTGAATCGTTCGACACACCTAAGCCTATTGGCTTAGTTCGCAGGATGCTGCAGCTTGCCACCAACATGAACAGCGAAGAGCTTGTACTTGATTTCTTTGCTGGCTCTGGAACTACAGCGCATTCAGTAGTTACAGCCAATGTTGAAGATGGGGGAAACCGTCGCTTCATACTTGTTCAGCTGCCAGAACCAATTGAGAATGGAGATACTCAGGCTTCGACTATCGCCGAACTAACTGCAGAACGTATTCGCCGCGCCACAAGCAAGATCAAAGAGGACAATCCACTATTCAATGGTGACCTCGGCTTCCGCGTCTTCAAGCTGGACACCACAAACATCGTGGAATGGGACCCAGACCGCGACAAGATCGCAGAGACCCTCGAAGCCTCCATCGAGCACCTCAAGGCTGACCGCACCGAGCAGGACATCCTCTTTGAGCTGCTGCTCAAGCTTGGCCTTGATCTCTGCGTGCCGATTGAAACCAGAAAGGTGGAAGGAAGTGCAAAGCAATTCCACGATCTCCATTCCATCGGTGGCGGCTCGCTGCTGGTCTGCCTATCCCAATCCATCCCGCAGGTCGACATGGAGCCCCTGGCTCTCGCCCTCGTGGCATGGCACCAACAATTGAAACCTGCCGGAGATACCACTGTTGTCTTCCGCGACAGCGCCTTCGCTGATGACGTGGCCAAGACCAACATCACCGCCATCCTCCAGCAACATGGCTTGGAAACCGTGAGAAGCCTGTGAATAAAGAACTTATTCAGAAGATGCAGAGCCAATTTGATGCGCTTGCACGCAAGGAGCCAGGCGCCGATGCGGTGGAGTTCTGGTTTGCCAGAGATCTGCAAGCTCCCTTGGGCTATGCCCGGTGGGAAAATTTTATGACTGCCATCAAGCGAGCAATCGAATCTTGCCGAACAACCGACTTTGACCCGAAACACCATTTTCGTGGCGTCACGAAAATGTTTGTGATCGGCAGCGGCGCTTGGGCTAAGACATGAAACTCCACTTCGAACCCAATCTCGATTACCAGCTGCAGGCGATCGAAGCAGTCTGCGACCTTTTCCAAGGGCAGGAAACCTGCCGAACGGAGTTCACCGTCACGAGGGAAACCGCCAGTGGTCAACTTTCGTTGTTGGAGAATGACCTCGGCATTGGCAACCGACTCACCCTACTTGATGACCAATTACTGGCCAATCTGCACGCCATACAGCTCCGCCATGGTGTAGCTCCATCGCCATCGCTCACCTCAGGCGACTTCACTGTGGAGATGGAGACCGGCACTGGTAAAACCTATGTGTATCTGCGCACCATCTTCGAGCTGAACAAACGCTACGGCTTCACCAAGTTTGTGATAGTAGTGCCCTCGGTAGCCATCAAAGAAGGTGTCTATCACACCATCGAGACCGCAGCCGAACACCTCAAGGGGCTGTACGCGGGCACCCCATTCGACTTCTTCATCTACGACTCCGCCAAACTGGGCCAGGTGCGCAACTTCGCCACCAGCCCCCAGATTCAGATCATGGTGATGACGGTGGGCGCCATCAATAAATTTGGCGATGAGCAGCAAGCGCAGACAGAGGAAGCAGACGAGACAGCCCGGCGTGAAAAATCCAAGAATGTGATGTATCGCCCCAGTGAAAAAACCGGCGGCGAGAAACCCATCGACCTGATCCGCTCTACGCGCCCGATTCTGATTGTTGACGAGCCCCAGAGCGTGGAAGGCGGCCTGGATGGCAAGGGCAAGAAGGCCATGGAGCGAATGAAGCCACTGTGCAACCTGCGCTACTCCGCCACTCCGAAGCAGGCCCATCACATGGTCTACAAGCTTGATGCGGTGGATGCCTACGAGCGCAAGCTGGTGAAGCAGATCGAAGTGGCTGCAGCGTCGGTGGAAGGTGGCTTCAACAAACCCTATGTGCGATTGCTCTCCGTTAGCAACAAGAGGGGTGTGATTACCGCCAAGGTGGAACTAGATATGCAGGCAGGCTCCGATGTCGCACGCCGGGAAGTCACCGTAAAAGACGGAGATCTTCTGGAAATGACAACCCAACGCGCCGTGTATCAAGATTTCAGAGTAGGCGAGATTCGCGTGGCCAAGGGTACAGAATTTATTGAGCTGCGCTATCCCGGGGGCGAATCTTTTCTGCATATCGGAGAAGCCTACGGAGACATCGAGCCGCTGGCAATCCAGCGCCAGATGATCAAGCGCACCATCAAGGAACATCTGGATAAGGAGAAGCGGCTACGCCCCCAAGGCATCAAGGTACTCAGCCTGTTCTTCATCGATGCCGTGGATAAGTACCGGCAATACGACGCCGACGGCAACCGGGTGAATGGCGACTATGCCCGCATCTTCGAAGAAGAATACCGCCAGCTCGCCAACCACCCTTACTACCAAACCCTCTTCCAGGAAGTGGACCTCACTACTGCTGCCGAGGAGGTGCACGACGGCTACTTCGCTATCGACAAGAAGAAGGTGGCTGGCAAAACGGTGGAGATATTCAAGGATTCAAGGGGTGAAGGAACCACAAAAGCTGACGACGACACCTACAACTTGATCATGCGTGACAAGGAAAAACTCCTCAGCCTGGATACGCCATTGAAATTCATCTTTTCCCACTCTGCCCTGAGAGAAGGCTGGGACAATCCGAACGTGTTCCAGATCTGCACACTGCGGGACATGGCATCTGAGCAGCAGCGCCGCCAGACCATCGGCCGTGGCCTGCGCCTCTGCGTGAACCAACAAGGCGAGCGCCGGCGCGGCTTTGAAATAAACACGCTAACAGTGATCGCCACCGAGAGCTACGAGCAATTCGCTGAAAATCTCCAGAAGGAGATCGAAACCGATACCGGCATTCGCTTTGGCATCGTGGAAGCGCACCAGTTCGCAGGCATTGGCACCACCGGAGCCGATGGCCAACCCGCACCGCTGGGGATTGAGCAGTCGAAGCTGCTCTGGGGGAGTCTCAAGACAGCGGGGTTTGTGAATGCCCAAGGCAAGGTGCAGGACGCACTACGCACGGCGCTCAAAAACGACACCCTTACCCTGCCGGAGCCGTTTTCTGCCTATCTGCCCCAGGTGAAGGAGATCCTGCGCAAGCTCGCCGGCAGACTGGAGATCAAGAATGCCGATGAACGCAGGCAGGTGAAGAGTCGCCAAGCCGTGCTGCAAGGCGCAGATTTCAAGGCACTCTGGGATCGCATCAAGCACAAAACCACCTACCGCGTGCAGTTCGACAACGAGGCTTTGCTCGCCAACTGCATCAAGGCGCTGGCTGAAGCACCACCCATCGCCAAGACTCGCCTGCAATGGCGCAAGGCAGACATCGCCATCGGCCGCTCAGGCGTAGATGCAACAGAAAAATCTGTCGCTGGCCCCGTAATCCTCGATGAGAACGACATAGAACTGCCCGACATCCTGACCGATCTTGAGGCCAAGACCAATCTCACGCGCCGCAGTATTCACCGCATCCTTGTAAACAGCAAGCGGCTTGATGATTTCAAGCGCAATCCCCAGCAGTTCATCGAGCTAGCCGCAGAGATCATCAATCGCACCAAGCGCCTGGCACTGGTGGATGGCATCAAATACCAGCGGATCGGCGATGATGCATACTATGCCCAACAACTTTTCGAGAGCCAGGAGTTATCAGGTTATCTCAAGTCAATGATCGATGCCAATAAGTCGGTGCATGAGCAGGTGATTTACCAATCGGATACCGAGCGAACGTTTGCCGAAGACCTAGAAAAGAACGAAGCGATCAAGGTATATGCAAAACTCCCCGGCTGGTTCAAGATTCCCACCCCCCTAGGCACATACAATCCAGATTGGGCGGTTTTGGTTGATAAGCCTGAAGGGGAGAGGCTGTATCTCGTAGTGGAAACAAAGAGCGGCTTGTTCACCGATGACTTGCGCGACAAAGAAAGCGCCAGGATCAATTGCGGCAAAGCACATTTCCAAGCTCTTGCAGTCGGCGCCAGCCCCGCCACCTACATGGTGGCAAGATCTGTTGACGACGTTTTGACTGCTCTTTGATTATATTTATTTTTCAGCTTCTACGATAACTGCCATCCTGGCCAATAGTTGATCGCCTCGCATCGGGCTTGAGAAGACAGAAGCGAATATTGCTTACCGAGTTTTTAAGCCCTACCCGCTTCTAATCCTGAACGCCGGGCGCACCTTGCCGTACCAGCACAGTAGCAACTTCCATTCGGATGAATGCCCTAGCATTAGCAAAGACCGTTCATGAGCATCAACATCAATGAAAGCCTTTCTGCGCCTAAAACAGGGGATAAAGAAAAGAGAAATAAAATATGCTGAATTCCAATCTGCGATTGCCCAGGGCGCCGGATCGAACATTGGGCCAACCCCCCAACACCTGCCAGTACGAGATCGTTTCAGCGTTTGGCCGCCAGCCAATCCTGGAGGTCTTGGGGGCCGGTGAAATCGAGCAGCGCTTCGGCCAGGGCTTCCAACTCATCCACTGGTAAGGCTTGGATGCGGGCGGTGGTGGCGGCGCTGAGGCTGCCGCAGCGGCGCGTGAGCAGCAGGAGGGTCACCTTGGTTTCGCCACGGGCTTCACCGCGGGCTTCGCCGCGGGCTTCGCCACGAGCTTCACCGAGAGCAATGCCCCGCTCTTCCGCCCAGCCAATCAGCTCCCGGTAGGCGCGGCTCTGGCTGAAATCCTCCAGGGTGATCCCTGTCATGGCAACGATCTCCGCTAACGACAACCCACTGAGGCGTGGTAACACGATAGCCGGGATCAGCTGGAGGATTTCCATTTCTTCCGCTCGGCCCAAGGCCCCCTGGCGCAGATCGGCGATCGCTGGGCGCAACTGCCGCTCCGGCACCACCAGGAGCGCCAACAACCGCTGCAGCCAGGGCCAGGGGGCCTGCACAGTTTGATCGGTGGCCAGGAGTTCAACCCACCGCACCCGCCGCTCCAGAAATTCGGCCACGGGCTCAGGATCACCGAAGTTGAGCTGGCGGGAGGGGCAGATCACCAGCACTTGCCAGTGGCGGATGGTGGCCTGTTGCTGGAGCAGTCGGGCAGTCTCTGCATAGAGGCGCAGGTAAAAAAGCGGATCGGAGGCCATTTGGGCTTCCAGGATCAGCGCTGGCAGCTCAGGGCGATCAGGTGGGGGCAGAAACAGACCATCCAGGCGATATTCCCGCTCTTTGAGCACGGGGGCGGAAAAGCTATAGCCCCCCGCTGTGGCCGGCAAATCGTCCAGCAATTGCAGGATGCGATCGGGTCGATCTTGGAAGATCCAATAGAAGAGTTTGTCGGTGGCCACTGTTGCTCCCTGCAGCCTGCTGCGCCTGGGCATTTTGCTGTTCAGCGAGCCAGGCCGCAGCCAGGGCGGTGGCCGATCCCAGCGATGCCAGCCGCCTGGAGCTGGAGGGGGTGTGCGAGGGCAGCATCCTGGAGCCCCCCCGGGCCAGGGGGACCGAGCCTTCGCGCTGCTGGCGCCTGGGATCAAGGGGCTGTTGGGGTGAGGCTGGGGCGGGGGCTTACGGGGGAAGCCAGATTGAGCATTGCAAAACCGCCAGCCAGCCAATTACGCCCAAAATCCCTGGGCTCAAGGACCAACTTATCGCCCATCCCACCGCCGACACCTCCGCAAAACCAGGCCCACCAGCGGCCAAAAAATCAAACCGCCAACAAAACCCGCCGCCCAACAGATCGAGAAAATCGGCCCTAGACTTAAACAGTAAATTATAAAAAAACACTTTGTCAAAAGCACAGCTCACCGCCTTTCTGGCCAAGGTGGAGGCCAATCCAGCCCTCAGGCTCCAGGTGGATGAAGCCAGCGATGCCACCGCCGTGGCTGCCATCGCCCAGGCGGAAGGCTTCCTATTCTCCCCAGCCAGCCTGGCGCGCCACCTGCGGGGCTGAATAGCAGCCGGGGCCCAGTTGGTTTAGGGGTCAAGGCTGAGCTTTCGGCGCAGCGTCAGCCAGAACCAGGATCCAGCCAGGGCCCCCAAAAGCCAGAGCCAGCCGTGCAGGCTGAAGCTCATCACGCCGCCAACAAAACTACTGATGTTGCAGCCATAGGAGAAAAATCCTCCGTAGCCCATCAATAGGCCGCCGCCCAGAAAATGCAGCTGCTGGAAACGCCGCAAGGGAGAGAGAGCAACGTCACCAGAGCGCCAGGCTCCGGCGGCCAGCGCTCCATAAATCACCGCCAAATCCACAATCACGGCTCCATTCCGTAGCCAGCTGAGCGGGCTGGTGAGCAGGGCGGAGCGTGCAGGTGCACCCCAAAAAACACTGCTGGCAGGATCCCAGCCCAAGCCACGGGCGGCATGGGCGCCTGTCAATCCCAAACCCCAGAGCACCTTCCAGGGTTCGCCGCTGGCCAGCAGCAAAAGCAGCATGGCCGCAGCAAGCCAGAGCACCGCAGGCAGCTGTTTTTGCCAGGCCCCCTGGCCGGCGAGGCTCCAGCCGCAGAAGCAATTGAGGGCTAGCAACAACAGCAGCAGCAGGGCCAACTGCAACACCACCGCAGCCCAGAGCGGCAGGCTGTCGAGCAGCACAACTGCCGGCAATCCAGGAGGGGTGAGTTGTTCCAGCCCTGGTCGATGCAGGCTGCCGGCGAACACCCCCAACACCAAACCAGCCAAGGTGAGCGGAAAGCCGCTGCCCGGTTGCCCGGCGGAAGCCAGGGTGCCGCTGCCGCAACGACCGGCCAACTGCATGCCGATACCAAACAGGAAGGCTCCAAGCAGCAGCGACCACCGCAGTGGAGCCCGCGACAATTGCAGGGTGAGGCCTAGGGGAGCCTGCAGGCTCAGCAATATCGCCGTTCCCAGGATCAAGGCAACCAGCAGAGCCGCAATTGGATAGAAAGCCTCGGCATCCCGCTGGGTGATCAGCCGCTGAAAGGAGCCGCTAAACCCAAAGCGAAAGTGCACCAGCAACCAGCCGATGCTGCAGCCCAGCAGCCAAACCAGGCCAGAGCTGGTATTGCCATAGCCCCAGGCCAGGCCTGCGGCCAGAGCACCAACGATCCAGGCGAGTTTCTGGGAACTCACGTTTTTGCCTTCTCCTTGGCCTTGGGTTTGGCCTGGGGAGCCGACTCGCCGCCGTCACAGGCCAGCACCTGGCTGGTCAGGGCCGCGTTAGCCCCCACCAGCCAGGTGAGCAGCAGCAGGGCTGCCAATCCGCCGGTTCGCATGGTTGCTCAGTTCTTGATGGGGGAGGAATCAGGTCCAGTCTGGGCTTGATTGCTGGTGGCGCTGTACTCGGTCCAGGAGCCTTCATATATCCGCACGTTTGGATAGCCCAGCACGTGCTTGAGCAAGACATACTGGAGGCTGGCTTCCCGGCCAGTACTGCAGGAGATGATCACCGTTTTGTCAGGGGTGACACCACGGCTTTCAAACAGCTTGCGCAAATCTGCTACCGACTTGATCTTGTGGGGGTTTTTGAGGGCTTCATCGGCGTTATTGGCCTCGGTTACCGATTGCCAGGTGATGTTGATAGCCCCCGGGATGTGACCAGGGCGGATGAACAACTGATCCGTTCCCTCGAACAGCGCTTTCGGCCGTGGATCGACAATCACCACATTCGGCTTGCCCACCAGGGGCAGCAGCTCCTTGAGGGAGATAGCCAGACCGGGGATACTGGTGGGCTTGAAATTGCCAGGCTTGTAGCTGGGGAACACCTTGGTTACTTCAGCGCCAGAAGCCTTGTAAGCACTAAAGCCGCCGTCGAGGATGCCAACCTTGGGAACGCCACTCTTCTCGAGGATGTAGGCCACCAGCGAGGCTCCCAGCACATTGTTGCCATCGGAGTAGACCAACACCTGATCTCGGTTGGAAATGCCGGCTTTGCTGAGCAGATTGGCCAGGTCCCCCGCTGGCCAGATCTGGAAAGGCAGTTTGCCATTGGGTCCGCGGAAGGCCTGCTCCGAAATGTGCACTGCATTGGGGAGGTGGCCGCCGATGTAATCCAGAGGCGGCACTGGTCTCACATCAAGCACCTTCCACTTACCGGATTTGGCCCCAGCAGCCGCATCGGCTGGACTCACCAACTGAATGCTTGTGGCGGCGGCGGCGGCATTGGTCGCAGTGATCGGCAGCAGGCCTGCCACGGCAAGCCCCGCTACTCCAGCAAGCAGGCGGCGGCGGGTGAAGGCAAACATGCGGATTAAAACGGTTTCCCGGCTGATATAGCGGGATTAGCTTAAAGACTCCGCCTGCGGCCCGGCGTAGCTCTCGTCACACTCTTTAACTACCCCGCAAACGCCTGCGCTGAACTGCCGATGGGCAGCAAGCGCCCCGCCCCCAGCAGATCACTCGCAAGCCAGGCACCGCAGAGCAGGTTCTCAACCAGGCGCAAATCTTTGCAGATGCATGCAAGCCCTTGAGGGAGGCGACCAGCAGCTAACCGCCGCGGTTGATCGATCCACTGAACAGGCCCCCTGGCCCAAAAGGCCAAAGACTGAGGCCAGGCAGCTCAGAACAATAATGTTCAGAACAATAATATGGACACCTAAAAAACCCTAAATTTCGCCGAACTCATGATGCAAGAAGAGTTGCGGCGACTTGCTTGATCGTGACTCGCGGTAGCTGCATGGGCATTTTTTCGAGGTGCCCATATTTCATCACATCGGAACGGCATCAGACCAGTCGAATACGATGATTCACCGAGCCAACATCTAAAGCCCAATGCTCATTATTGACATTCACACTTGTCTCCGCGACTACCCAGGGCGCTGGATCGAACACTGGGCCAAACCCCCAAGGCTTATCAATATCAGGAAGCGGCCACAAACTAACGCACAAGGACGCAGCTTGGCACGGTTGCGCGACCCAATCGAAAGGCCGACGACTGCCAGGAGATGCTAGATGATGGCACAGCATTAACAAATGACGAGTTGAATTTGCCATCAATCTGAATTAGCTATCAAACTAAATCGTCGCTAACCATATACATCCACGGCCCAGCTACGGCTGCTTTGCCAGCTAGCCGGATGCAATCGAGGGCCGACAGATGCGCGCCCACCAACTAAACGCTACCTATGCCACAACCAGCGGCTGTCCCGTTGCAGGGCGGTGGCCATGGCTGAGCCGCTGGCCAGAAGCTCGGCGTGTTCAGTGGGCGTGAGCACCAGGGCATCGCAGCTGAGCGGCAGCTCCGCCAGGGGCCAGGCCAGCAGTCGCTGATGCTGGGGACCGCTGCTGCCTGAATCGATCAGCAGCAGATCGAAATCGCTGCCGACCCCGGCGTCACCCCGGCCGTAGCTGCCAAACAGTCCCACTCGCTCCAGGCCAGGATTCCCCGCAGCCACCTGGGCCGCCCAGGTTCGCACCTGGTTCAGCACCTGCTCCGGCTCAGGCCAGCGCAGCAGCGATTGCATCAACGATCGAACGGGCATGGCGGTGGGCGTCTTCTCGCGGAACCGCCCCAGGCCTTCCTCACCCTGGGCCTTCGCTCCATAGCGGTGCTTGAATTCAGGGAAAGAAAGCACCTTCCGGAACTGAATGGCGTTGAGTCCGATGATTTAGAGTAGTATTTACATTTCACTCCAGGCCTTAGCGCTGCTGCTTGTGGAGCCAGAAGCATCTTCCAGTTATGTTATGTAATAACTACATAGGGCCGCAAAACCTGGACTGGCAGGCCAAAATGCCGGCGGGTCCGCCACCTGAAGATGCAAAGAATGCATAAAATAGTTAAGTTTTGTCAATTTTAGCTCGAGTCTCTCTGGGTATCGTCAATATGTGCTGCAAATCATTGCATAGAGATGGGCATGATCGTCTTCTCCCCCAGGTTTGTCGAGAGAGAATTGAGAACGTTTGAGGAAATGGAGCTGGAAATCGTTAACGTAGCTAACCAGGATGCGGCGCGTCTTCTGGAGGCCGCGCTCTGGGGGGCGCCGGGACTTTTCGCTTTGGTTTACGGGTCATCAGACGCCTTAGATGCGATGTTGCAGTTGTGGCGGGAGCAGGGCATTCCGCTACACAATATCGTTGTCGTGTCGCATTACCAGATCCCTGGGGCCGATGCGGCCTATGACATCAGCACCGACACGATTGAGTTGTCCGATGCCTTTGTTAGTTCCGCAGGCCATGAGCGGCTGGTCGATGCGATAGTTGAAGAACTTGGCCACCGGCTTGACGCGGCCCTCGGGGGCGACACAGCTGGCGACGAGGGTCAAGCTCTCGTCGCGGTGCTGCGGGGCGAACCGGTCCCGGTTACCGAGGAAGACTCGTCCAAAGAGACCGGCCTCGAATACTCAACGACAGTAAGTGACAGCGGTGGGTTCGAAGGTAGCTCCAAGATATTGCTCCTCGAATCTAAGGCGGGCAGCAAAATCACCTACTACTACGAGCATTACTCTATCCCTGATCGGTTTATCATCCGCTACGAGGGGCTGAATCTCATCGATACCGGGTTCAAGGGGGGCAGTGCATCCGGCACGGTGAATCTTCCGGCGGGCAAGGCTGACAAGGCGGAGGTCATCGTCGCGACGGACAATGCGGGCACGGCATGGTTATATACAGTGTCCGCCGAGCCGCTGGAATGTGAGGATGTCCGGCCGTGGACGATTACGGCAGACAGCAAATTCAAGCACAACGATAAGACCGATAAATGCGAAACCACTGGCACGATCTATGTTGGTCGCACTGCAGGGGCAGCGCGGCTAATTCGCGCGAGTGGCACGACTGCGGCGGCATATCGCAAGGGATTGCTAGAGGTCAAAGCTGGGCAGATTTATTCCGGAATTGGTGGCATCTCCGAGCGCCTTTTTACGGCCGATTTCAGCCTTAACCTGAACAATGGCATCGCCTCACTGTCGGAAATCACCCAGGGCGATTTCAAGCTTGCTGGACTTCCGGTCGAGTTCAAATCCATGTCCTTGCTCAGCGACACGCTGGCCTTTGACGTGCGCTTCAAGATGCCGGATGCGGCCAGCGGTCTTCTCATTGAAACAGCTGATTTTTATAGTCAGGTGCTGCGAATCAAGTCTGGTGGTGCGTACCCCGTTCGCGGCTTCCGGATCGACCCGCCGGCTAAAAAAGAATTCAAGCTAGGTGGCTTAATCGACGTCAAGGCGTCGAACATGGCGATTGAATACCGTGCTGGCGAAGACGCACTGCGCCTCCAAGCCAAGGTCGAGTTCGAAAACACCAACTTCGCCAAGACCAAGAAAGGGATAGGTAGCGTCGAAGCCGATCTAAGCGGTCCTAATTATATTCAGGTTGATTCGGATGGCAAAGTAGACATCATCGGTGTACTCAAGGCGACTAGCGCGATCAAGCTAGACGGAGGCTGGTCGATCAAGGGACTTGAGTTCAACATCAACACCACCACACGCGAAGTCGGCGGCGCAGGCACCCTCGGCACCCCCTTCGGCGTGCAGTTCGGCGAGGGCGCGACCGCCCGCGCCGAGCTGGAGTTCCTCTACGACCCGTTCCAGCTAGACAAGATAGGGCTGACACTCGATAATCTCAACAAACCGATCTCGGCCTACCCAGCATTTTTCATCCAGAGCATTGGTGGATCAGTCAACAATTTTGCTCCGTCAAACAACAATGATGTCGAAGGTAAGCTCACCATCGGCGCCACGCTCGGGCCTAAAATCGCCGGCAACAGCCTTGCGCTAGCGCAGTTTGACGCGACTGTAACGAGTAAGTCTTTCGACGGTCAGATGACCACGGACCTGCTCACGGCGGATTTCTCGCTGGTGACGCAGTTCTTCACCACTAAATTGGGTAAATTTACGCTGGTCAAGGATGTTTCCACGGCCAAGCTTGACTGGAGCAAGGGTGAGTTGTCCTTCACCGGCACCTCCAACATTCTCGACGGCTTCGTCGTGACCACAGGCAGCTTCAAGGCAAATTCGAAGTTTGACTTCTCCTTCGCCAGGTCCGCACAGATCTCCTTGCCGAATTTCGTGCCGGTCTATGGCGGTACCAAGCTGACCAATGCTAACTTCGCGATTAACTACACTAATAACAGCACCTACGCCGACGACTACGCCGCAGGCTGGGGACAGAAAAACGTCGTCACCCCGTGGGATCAATACAACATCACGCTTGGTCTGCGGATCAATTTCGATGGCTCCATCGCCCGCATCGGCTCCGGTAACATCCCAACCACTTCCTCTTGGTTCGTGTCCGGTGGGAAGGAGTACGTGATGCTCACCGCCGGGTGGGAAACCGATACGCAAGGTATCAAAGTAAGGGTGATCAAGCCCGACGGGACCGTGATCGAAGAAGGAGATTTCGCAACCAATCGGATCGCGATTGTTGACGACTTCAGCTCGGGCACATCGCGTACCGTGATTATCGATGCGCCGGAAGAAGGCACATGGGACCTCGAGATCACCGACACGACCGGCCTTGGCACGGTTTATTACGAGGCGACCGGAGCTGTCGAGCTTCCAAAATTTACCTTCACCGGCAAGCCGATCGTCAATGCTGACGGAAGCGTCACCTACAACTTCGACGCCACTACCACGACCTCGATCACCTACCTCAACTTCTACTACGACGATGATCTGAGCGAACTCAACGGACTACTGGCCGGTTCTGTGGCGCTGATGCCGACCGACAGCTCCGGAACCTTTATTTGGGATGCCGCACAGGTTGTGCCGGGCAGCTATTTCCTCTACGCAATGGTCGATAACGTATCTGGGCCTATCGTGATTGTTGAGAACTCCAACGCCGTCACGGTTGGCTCCGAGGCAGATTTGTCGGTGACTTTAGAGGCCGACATGGAAGAGGCTAATGCGGGCGACAAGGTTGAATTAACCATTTCCGTTGCAAACCTGTCAGCGAATACCAAAGCCAAAGGCGCTAAGGCCTATGTGAACCTGCCAGCTGATGTGACCGTTTTGTCGGCGACATCACCGCTTAAGTTGTCCGAATTCGCGCAGTTTGAGATCACCCTCGGCGATATCGCGGCGGGTGCGACGCAGACTGCCACAATCAATGTGGTCGTGGATGCTGGGGCAAAACCGGGTGATCAGTTCACATCAGACGTTTATGTGCTCGCCGATACTTACGATTCCGAGACTGAGAATGATGGAGATGTGGTGCAATTAATTGTGCCCGCCGAGCCTGCGCCGACTACAGTCAATTTGACCGTTGACAGCAAGATCCATCAGGCCATCGCGCCGACGGTGAACTTGGCCTTCACCTACATGGTGACGGTCAGCAACACGGGCACCAGGAATGCTACGAGCGTTGTGCTGACTGAAACCGTGCAGGGATTGAGATCCATGTCGGCCAATCTTCCCAGCAATTTCAATGGTAAAGAACTGGTTGTGGTGATCGGGAATTTGGCCGCTGGCCATAGCGTGGATGTGGCAATTACTGCGCTTGCTCCAGTTGCGGGCTTGGCCTTCACCACATCGGCGGTTGTGGCCGACGGGGTGGATAGCGCAATTATTGACAATGAACAGGTCAATATTGCGGAGATTCTTGGCGTAAGACCGGACATGGTGGATCTGTCCTTGACATTTGCCCATGATTTAAGCAATACGATCACGCTCGCGGTCCGAAATGATGGTCCAGGTATTGCTTCGGATGTGGAGATTCAATTCAGGCTGCCGGCCGGTGCGCTCGTGATCAGCAGCAACGCCGACCAAGGATCTTACGACGATGTAACTGGGGTTTGGTCCGTCGGCAATATTCGAGACAAGCTGACCCGCACGCTCACGTTGTCAGTTATCGGCCTCAGCGGAGGCAAGATTACTGCGGAGGTAGTTGGCGTTAACGAGCTGGATACTGACTCCACCCCGAATGATAGGGAAGGCGATGACTTTGCCTTCCTTTCTGGCCTCTACACCAGCTTGTCCGGCATGATCACGGGCACGCTAGGCGATGACATCCTTTATGCGGCTGGGACCGACGACAGTATCGACGCGCTAGGCGGGAACGACATCGTGCGCCCTGGCGGCGGGACTGACACTGTCACGATCGGCACTGGCGCCGATCAGATCATCGGCAGCCCTGGGGATCTTGATGGCGACACGGTCACGGATCTGGAGCAATCCGACACACTGGTCTTTACCAATGTCTCCTTCGATAACGGCGACGTGACCGTTATCGCCGGTCCGCCGCCGGCGCTGCAGATCGACACCGATGCCGATGGAAATACCGATACGACGATTATGCTGGGCAGGCTGCCGGGCGAAGGTGTTTATGTCTGGCAGCGCGGCACTGATACACGCCTTACCTTCTTGGACTATCTGGTCAATGTGGAGGAGGGGAAGTCATTGGCCGCCGGAGATATCAACTGGATTTTGAACACGGACATTTTGACCGGAGACGGAAGCGCGACATTCAAAATTAATATGGATCAGCGCGCAGCTGCGGCGTTCTCCAACACCCTCGGGGTTTATGAAATTGACGCCATGGGTTTGATCCGAGACGTCCGAATTCTGCTGAACGACGTTGGTGAGACCAGCGGAAGTGATTTGATTACAGGGGTTGAAGCAGGCCACACACTTGGGTTCTTCATCATTGCCGATGGGAAAAGCTTCGCCAACAAGCTCAGGAACACGGACACGCTTACCTTCCTAGATCGGAACAATGCCGCAGCCAATGCCGATGGTGGAGTGGGGCTCTTCCTTGCCGTCAACGGCACTACGCAGAGCCTGAACGTGTTTCATAGCCACGCCGCAGCCCTGAATCCGGATGGGTTGCAACATGCGATCTCCGGCCTGTCCGCCAGTGGCAACAGGCTGATTTTCGGCTTTGAAGACCTGTTCGGCGGTGGCGATAGGGATTATCAAGATGTTCTATTCAGCATCGATTTCCTTTAACCGGATCAACCACAAATGGACCTACCTGCGGCTATCGCCCTCGGGCTCGTCGGCGCTGCGGCTGTTTACGCAGTATCTGTCAACGTGCGTGCCTATCGATTGGCGCGGGGATCAGTTGTGCTGGAGCGACCCCAATACAGAGCGGGCGAGATTGTGGAAGGCCGCTTGACAGTAAATGCGCTGCGCACCTGCACGCTGAAATCCGTATGTCTGACCCTCGCCTGTTGGGACACCGACCCACGGAACGAGCTCCGCCTGTCAAGTGACGGCTGGCTCTTTAAGTCGGTTCAGACGATCTATCTCGATCGTCTGCTGATGGCAGGGCAGTCAAAGAGCGTGGCCTTCGCGCTACCCATGCCGCAGCCGGGCGAGATGCCTAGTTACGTCTTTATAGGCCAGTACAAGACGCGTTATCCTCCGATCTGGTCTGTTTCCGTCGATATCGTTTGCAACGGATTAATAGTCAGTGCTGGTAGCGTTTTTGAGGCCGTCAACGATTAGGGATGATGGCTGATTGGCTTGAATTTTTTTGCTCTCTTTTGTGCATCAAGTATTGCAATTCTAGTCGCATAACCTTGTTTTCGTTGCTCTTAGTCGCCTGAGCTGTGGCACAGTGCCTGGGGCGCAATCCGCCTGTCTGCTTTACCCGGCTTCACGGAGTCGGGTAAAGGCGGAGCTTGCCTACCTGCGCCAGCGCTCATAGGGGATGGGCAGCACCAAGGAGGCGAGCAGGTAGAGCAGCACCGTGCCGATCACGGTTGCTTCCTGCTCCGGGAAGGCGCCCGAGGCGAGCAGAAGCGCGATGGCTGGGTGCCGGCACACCGTGGCTGAGGCCAGCGCCCGGCGGTTGCCGGGATCGGGCCCACCGAGTAGCCCCCCAACCAGCAGGCCAAAAGCGATCACAACAATGGTAACTATCACCGTGCCCTGGCCGATTACCCCAACGATCTTCTGGCCATGGGCGATCAGCAGCGCTATCGCACCGATCAAGACAAGAAAGCTGCCCAGCCGCTCGGCAAGGGCCCCAAGCCGTGGGGCGACGCCCGGGTAGAAGCGGGCGAGGCCGATGCCGAGAGCCAGGGGGATCGCCACGGTGACCAGAAGCACCAGCTCCATGGCCAGGGGTTGCAATACGGTTGCCACCCCGAACAGCCGATAGGCGATCGCGATCATCAGCGGCACCACCAGGAGGGATAAGCCGGTGGATAGCAATTGCAGGCCGATTACGTAATCCGCATGGCCACCCACCGCGGCTCCTTTCTTGGCCCAGGGAGGCAGCACGGGCGATACCGAAAAGGCCAACAGCACCGCGCCAACGCCCTCCCGCAGCGGTAGGAGCCACACCAGCGCCAGCACGAAGGCGGGCAGCGCCACGTACATCGCCAGCATGGTGCGCAGGGCCAGGGCTGGTCGCCGTAGCAACAACAGCGGCTCCTGCAGGCGCGCTCGCACGCCGATGGCAACCACGAGCAGCACCACGCCCAGCAGCAGCACCAGCTTGAGGATGGTCTCAGGATTCACGGGCTCTCTACCCCTTTAACTGAAGCAAGCCAACCCACGAACCGGAGCCAACCGCCGCGCTGTTTGTAGTCGCTGCCCCTGGTATCACATCCGCTCCAGGGTGGGAATTCCCAGCAAACCGAGTCCCAGTTTCAGGGTATCGGCGGTGAGGCGGCAGAGGGCCAGGCGGGAATTGCGGGCCTCTGGCGGCGCCTTTAGCACCGGCACATGATCGTAGAAGCGGTTGAATACCTGACTCAACTCAAACAGATAGCTGCAGAGCCGGTTTGGCAGCAGTTCTTCCTCCACTTCGGCGATCACCGCATCGAAGCCCAGCAGGTGGCGCACCAGGGCCCATTCCTGTGGTTCATGGAATTGCAGCGTGCCAAATAGGCCGGTGATTTGATTGCTGTCGCCAGTATTGCCAGCATTGCCAGTATTGCCCGCATCGCCAATAACGCCGGCATCGCCCCCCTTGCGGGCAATGCCGGCGATTCTCACCAGCGCATAGAGCAGATAGGGGGCCGTATTGCCCTGCAGGGCCAGCATCCGAGCGAAGCTGAACTGGTAGTTGGTGATGCGGTTTTGGCTGAGGTCGGCATACTTCACCGCCGCCAGACCCACGGTGGTGGCCACCTGTTGAATAAATTCTTCGCTCTCGCTGCGCTGCTCCTCCTGCAGGCGCCGGCGCAGGTCGGCCTCCGAGCGCTCCACCGCCTCGTCGAGCAAATCCTTGAGCCGCACGGTGTCGCCGGAGCGGGTTTTCAGCTTCTTGCCGTCCTCCCCCTGCACCAGGCCAAAGGGCACGTGCTCCAGACGGCCATCCGCTGGAATCCAGCCGGCCCGGCGGGCCACCTGAAACACGCCGGCGAAGTGGCTGGCCTGGCCTGCATCGGTCACGTAGATCACCCGGCGGGCGCCATCGCCGGCGGGCGGCGCCGCGAAGCGATAACGAATGGCCGCCAGATCGGTGGTGGCGTAGTTAAAGCCCCCATCGCTCTTTTGCACAATCACCGGCGGCAGCTTGTGGGCGCTGCTCTCCTCCAGAAAGACGCACTGGGCGCCGCCATCGCTCACCAATAGCCCGCTGGCCTCCAGATCGGCCACCACCGCCGCCAGCAGCGGATTGTAAAAGGATTCGCCCCGCTCATTTAGGGAAATATCGAGTCGGTCGTAGAGCTGTTGGAATTCCCGCCGCGATTGGGCGCATAGCAAATGCCAGGCCTTGAGGCTCACCTGATCGCCGCCCTGCAGCCGCACCACCTCCTCTCGGGCGGTGCTCTGGAAGGCCTCGTCGCTATCGAAGCGCTGCTTGGCCTGCCGGTAAAAGGCCACCAGATCGCCTAGATCTACCGCGTCGGCGGTGCTCAGCGCCTCGGGGGCCACCTGCTTCAGGTGGGTAATCAGCATGCCGAACTGGGTGCCCCAGTCGCCCACATGGTTGAGCCGCAGCACCTGATAGCCGCGAAACTCCAGCACCCGCGCCAGCGAGTCGCCAATGATCGTGGAGCGCAGGTGCCCCACATGCATTTCCTTGGCGATGTTGGGGCTGGAGAAATCCACAATCACCGGCGCCAGCCCGCTGCCCCGGGCCCCTGGCTCCTCGGCGGCGCTGCTTACCCCCAGGCGCGGATCCCGCAGCCGGCTGGCCACCTCCGCCGCCAGCCGCTCGGGCTTGATCGTGAGATTGATAAAGCCCGGCCCGGCGATTTGGGGCCGCTCGCAGAGCTCGCTGAAACCGGCGCCGGCCTCCAGCTTCTCCACCAGGGCCGTGGCAATTACACGCGGCTGCATCCCCAGCCGCTTGGCAAGGGCCAGGGCGCCATTGGCCTGGAAATCACCGAATTCCGGCTTGCTGGCTGGGCCCAGCTGGGCATCCAGGGCTCTGCCCTCGGCTGCAGCCGCAGCGGCTGCAGCGGGGAAGGCCTGCTCTAGGGCCCCCTTTAGGCGGTCGTTGAGCTCGTGGAGTATCGAAAGCATGTAGGCGAGCGATCAAGGCGGCTGGCTCCCCACGGCTCGCTCTCAGGAAGCTGGCTCTGCGCGAACTGGCTTCCAGGGTGCTGGCCGGTGGGCCCGCAGGCGCGGGGTCAACTGCCTTGATCATCCCTCCCGGGGGGTGGCGGCCCCCGTGGTGGCCCCCAGGGGGCTGCTGAGCTGGTGGTTCAGGCCGGCTGCAGGGCGATGCCGCGGCTTTGAAACGCCTCCCACACCGCCAGCCGCAGGGCGCTGGTAATCGAACCGCTGCTCAGGGGATCGGCGATCGAAAAGGACAGCTGATAGGTAAAGGTGGAGGGTCCGAATTCCCTGAGGGTGGCCAAGGGGGGCGGAGTTGTTAAAATACTTGCATCGGCCTGGGCAATTTCTTCTAAAAGTTGCAGGATTTGCCGGGGCGGATGGCGGTCGGCTATCTGTACCGCCAGGCTGCAGCGGCGGTTGCGGTCGCTGCGGGTGAAGGTGGTGGTGGTGGTGGTGAAGAAGGTTTGGTTGGGAATTACTAGTTCCGAGTTGTCGCCGCTGCGCCAGAGGGTGGCGGCCCGCAAACCCAGCTTGCGCACTTCGCATGGCTGGCCGTCGATGATTAGCACCTCCCCGGGGCGCACGGAGCCCTCTAGCAGCAGCCACAGGCCACTGATGAAGTTGGAGAATATCTCCTTCACACCAAAACCGAGGCCCACCGATAGGCCACCGGCCACCGCCAGCAGCCCGGTTTGATTGAAGCCCAGGTAGCTGAATGCCCAGTGAATGCCCGCCACCAGCAGGGCATAGCGCACCACCAACTCCAGGGCGCGGCGGCTGCCAGTGGAGATGCCAATGGTTTTTTGGGCCAGCCAACCAAGGGCCACAGAGGGTAGATTGGAACCCACCAGTAATAGATAAAGCACCACAGCCACCTGAAACAGGCTGCCGAGGGTGAGGGAGCTGTTAAACCAGGTGACCACCGGCAAGGCCGCCAGATCACCGAGGTAATCCACCTCGTTTATCAGTGTTAGCAGCACCAGCAGTAGAAAACATGGCCGCAGTAATCGACTGCGAAAACGTTCGAATACCTGCGGCTCTAGCCTGGGCTCCAGCAGCAGCTTTTCCAGTAGATTCAGCCCCAGGCGGGCGGCGCTTATCTCCACCAGTAGATTTATTAGTCCATGGGGCAATCTCGCCAGTTCGAATATCAGCGCCAGGGCGCCCATAGCAATTGGCACTATGCCTGGGAACGACTCTTTGCCTGGTAACGACAGTCGCCAGCGGCCCAGCGGCAGCTTTTTCAATGCCAGTAGCACCAGTAGGGCCGGCAACAGTTGCAGCAGCACCGCCGGCCGTTCCAGGTAGCCCAGCCAGCCGAGGCCCTGTTCCAGCAGGTTGTCGATCATCGCTGTCTCAACTTCTCAATCAGATTGTCAGTGGCGGCAGCGGCGCTTATCTCCCCCACCATCATCGGCGTTAGTTCGCGGCTAAACACCTGGCGGATTTGTTGCTGTTTGCTTAGCGACAGCGATAGCTTTTGCAGCGGGGCATCCTGTTTGAACTGCTGCTGGGCGGCCACCAGGGTTTTTAGTAATGCGGAGTTGGCCACTGGCGGCACGGCGTGGCGATTCACCGGCAGGGCTTCGGTATCGGACAGGGACATGTAGCGCTGCATCAGCGGATTGAGAATCAATTCCGCCAGGGTCTTAGCTGCTTGAAATTGGCGGGCTGAGGAGTTGGGCCCGAAGCCCAGCACTCGCATCCGGGAGTTGGGGCTCGGCCCACCGCCAGGACCACTGGGCAGCACGGCCACCCCTAGCTTCGCTCCCAGACCATCGGTGAGGCTGCGGAGGCTGAGGCTGGAGCAGGGGATCCAGTCAAGCTGCCCCCGCTGAAATGCCTCGGTGAGCATTAGATCGTTTGCATAGATATTTACCTGGGAATGCATAGCTATTTTCTGTAGCCATTGCATCCAACCCAGCAGGGCCTGGCGTTCTGCCGGGTGCAAGCTCTGCTTGCTTGGGCTGAGTAGTGTCGCCAAACTCTTTTCGGCACCGAGGGCACCGGCAGACCACCAAAGGCCCGCTGGATCAAAGCTGATGCCGATGCGGTGGCCGCCTGCCGCCAGGCTGAGCAGATCGCTAACCATGGAGGGCGGCTTGGCGATGCGGCTGCGGTTGTAGCAGCTCAGTTGCGGCGACCAGACGAGCGGCAGGGCCGCCAACCCCTCCGCTGTTTTCAGCCGCGCTAAGGCCGTGGGCTCGATTGACTCCGCCAGCGATCGGCTCAGGAGGATCGGCCGGATCAGGCCCCTTTGCCGCAGCTCCATCGCCAGGTTGGCATTAACGATCACCAGGTCGGGGCCGAAACCGTGGCTGTTGCGGCGCTGGAGTTCCTCGAAGATGCCAGCCTCGGGAATTACCTGTAGTTCCAGCTGAACATTGGGCTCCAGTTCTCGATAGGCATCTATTAAGTAGGTCGCCATAAATAAAACGACCTAGGTTACGGTTTGTAAAGTTAGTTAAACTGATAGGGGCCGGGCAAAATAGCCATTCTTGGCAGCTCTATTCTCAATACCCTGAACCACATGATAT
>JBILLQ010000084.1:0-13825 GCA_044375975.1 Prochlorococcaceae cyanobacterium | reverse complement strand
ATTCATTCCAGTACTATCTCGCCCATACCAGGTGGTCACCCCCTGCCAGTCGCCATCGAAGCTGGCACGCATCAGATCCCACTGACGATCTGCTCCTGTGTCGCTCTGGTTGGTCGTCCTTGCCATGGAGATTAAACCAGGATCTAAATCGTTAAGGACTGATTCTCTCAGACTGGCCAGACGTCAGGCCTCGATCATCGTGACGTGGCAGCAGAAGCAATGGCCATGGAATTGCGCCACGACTTCGGACGGAGTATCGATCCACACCCTCACGCGATCGGAGTTGCGACGGAACACGAGGGGCCGGCACAAGCGTGTTCCAGCTCCGGTTTCTCCGAGGCAAGGCAGGCGGCGCCAGCCGGGGAGGACTTGACGCAATGCCAACATCAGATTCCCTCTCCGGCACCGTGCGGGCCATGGCTGGAACCACCGATCCAGATTCGGGGATCACCGCAGCAGGCGAACCGATCAAGGAGGACGAAGCACTGCAGCGCCTTCGACAGACCGACGATCAGTCGCTGCAGTACTACGCCGCCTGGTGGCTGGGGCGGATGCGCAGCCGGCACCCCGACACCGTCCCCCTGCTGCGCTCCGCCCTGCGCCAACGCCAGCCGCGGGATCCCGGCGCTGGTGTGGAGCACAACGCCGTGGCCCGTAACGCGGCCCGGGCCCTGGGCAAGTTGGAGGATGGCGGTGCGGTGCCCGACCTCCTGGCCGCCCTTGAAGACGACGACGACGACGGTCTGCGCGAAGCCGCGGCCCGGGCCCTGGGCGAACTGGGGGCCCTTGAAGCGGTGGAACCGATCTGCGCCCGCCTGGCCAGTGGTCTGGCCGGCGCCGGAGCGCCCCAGACCAACAGCCCCAAGCTTCAGGAACCCTGCGAGGCCCTGATCGAGGCCCTGGGCGCGGTCGGCGTGGCCGATCCTGCGGTGGTGGGGGTGATCGAGCCGTTCAGCGGCCATGACCGTCCGCTGGTTCGCAGTGCGGCCGCCCGGGCCCTGCTGCAGCTCACCACCGAGGTCCGATGGGGTGAGTCCAAACGCCGGCGGAGCTGCCAGCCAGCCAGCCGCCATTGCCGCCTCTTCGATCACTTCCAAGGCCCAGGGAATTGGCCAGAAAGCACGTGTATATCGCGTGGAAGTGAGCGGCCTGTGCAATTACCGCCTGCATAAGCACTCCAACACCGTGCGCTTCGTTACCTTTGACAAGATGCTGTAGATCCAGCAGATGATTCATCGCCAAGTCGGCCGCGTCACCAGCGTAAGTCCGGTGAACTGAACGTTTTCGGCATTTGCCATCATTTAGGCATTTGCCATCATTTAGGCATTTGCCATTATTTTTACATTTGCCATCATTTCGGCTTTAGCCATCAACTGAGCATCTTGGCTAACCAGGCGTGCAGTTTTCCCGAGCCCGGCCTGATTCAGGTCGGGCTTTTGCTTGGCTGGGCCCAGGGGGCTAGCCCAGCCAGCCAGCCACGCATTCGGCCAACCAGGAGTGCAGCGGTGAAGCATCGCCGGCAGAAACGGAAGAAAAACCTAAGAAAAACCGACTACCCCCCCATTAGCACCATTATCCGGTGACCCTTTGTAAAGTTGATCACGTAACCGGCATGGGTTTCTGAAGAATGGGTAGGTGCTTCAGTCGAAGCGCACTTCCCACCCACTCCCGACCCCGACGTCGAGAACAGGAGCCCTCAATGTTCGACGCCTTCACCAAGGTCGTTGCGCAGGCTGATGCCCGCGGCGAATTCCTTAACGCTGGTCAGATTGACGCCCTCGCGGCGATGGTTGCCGGCAGCAACAAGCGTATGGATGCTGTGAACCGGATCACCTCCAACGCTTCCAAGATCGTCACCAACGCCGCTCGCGATCTGTTCGATCAGCAGCCCGCCCTGATCGCCCCCGGCGGCAACGCCTACACCCATCGCCGCATGGCAGCTTGTCTGCGCGACATGGAGATCATCCTGCGCTACGTCACCTACGCCGTATTCACCGGCGATGCTTCCGTGCTGGAAGATCGCTGCCTGAACGGCCTGCGTGAGACCTACCTGGCCCTGGGCGTGCCCGGCGCTTCCGTGGCTGAAGGCGTGCGCAAGATGAAGGACGCCGCCATCTCGATCGCCAACGATCGCAACGGCATCACCCCCGGCGACTGCTCCGCTCTGATGAGCGAAATCGGCACCTACTTCGACCGCGCTGCCGCCGCTGTCGGCTGATCGGCCTCAACTCAGGATTTTTCCTGAAATAACGGTTTAACTCACTTCATCCCACTCCAATGAAGACTCCCCTCACCGAGGCCGTCGCCGCTGCCGATTCCCAGGGCCGCTTTCTCTCGAACACCGAGCTGAACGCTGCTTTCGGTCGTTTCGAGCGCGCTAAGAACGCCCTTGAAGCCGCCAAGATCCTCACCGCCAAGGCTGATGATCTGGTGAACGGCGCCGCCCAGGCCGTCTACAGCAAGTTCCCCTACACCACCCAGATGCAGGGCTCCAACTATGCTTCCGATGCCCGCGGCAAAGGCAAGTGTGCCCGTGACATCGGCTACTACCTGCGTCAGGTGACCTACTGCCTGGTGGCTGGTGGCACCGGCCCCATCGACGAGTATCTGATCGCCGGTCTCGACGAAATCAACCGCGCTTTCGAACTCTCCCCCTCCTGGTACGTCGAAGCCCTGAACTACATCAAGGCTAACCACGGCATCTCCGGCGACCCCGGCGTGATTGCCAATAACTACATCGACTACGCAATCGCCGCTCTCGTCTGATTTTTCAGACGATTTGCAGACTTGTCTGATTTATCAGACGAATTGGTGATCTGTTTGATTTATCAGACGATTTGGTTACTTGTTTGAAAGATCAGACGAATTGGTTACTCGTCTGATCTTCCAAGGGAATTGGTAGCTCGGCCCCCGCATGGGGGCCTTTTTTGTTCTTTTGCGGTCCTTGTTAGCCGCCCGGCGCCGCCGGGCCCCTGGCGGTGGCAGCATCGGATTCTTGGCAGATCATTTCATTAGCCTGGGGGCCATGAGCGGCAGCGGCGACATACCTTTCAGTTCGGCTGACCCCACTGCCGGGGCTGGCGAGCCGATCACCGAGGCGGAGGCGTTGCGGCGGCTGCGCCTCACCAACGACCCCTCGGCGCAGTACTACGCCGCCTGGTGGCTGGGCCGCAACCGCAGCGTCCACCCCGATGCCGTGCCTTTGCTAAGGGTGGCCCTGGGGCAACGCCGGCCCCGCGATCCAGGCGCCGGCGTGGAGGAAAATGCCGTGGCCCGCAATGCCGCCCGGGCCCTCGGCAAGCTCGGCCCCACTGCTGAGCCCGCCATCCCAGAGCTGCTGGCCACCCTCGAAGACGAAGATCACGGCCTGCGCGAGGCGGCGGCCCGCGCCCTCGGCGAGTTGCGGGCCCTGGAAGCCGTGGAGCCCCTGCGGCGCCGCCTGGCCAGCGGCCCTGCTGTGGCCGGTGCCCAGCAATCGGGTACGCCGCGCCTCCAGGAGCCCTGTGAAGCGCTCCTGGAGGCGCTCGGTGACATCGGCCTGGCCGATAGGGCTGTGCTGGCCGTGATCCAGCCGTTCGTGGACCACGAGCGACCGCTGATCCGCAGCGCCGCTTGCCGTGCCCTGCTGCAACTAACCGGTGAACCCCGCTGGGGTGAGCAGCTGGTGGACCTGCTGCAACACCAGCAGCTGCAGGTGCGCCGGGCCGCCTTGATGGATCTGGGGGCCGCCGGCTGGCGGCCCGCCCTGGGACCGATCGCGGCCACCCTGGCTGAGAACAGCCTCAAACTGATCGCCCTGCGGGGGCTGGTGGAAAACGCCAGCGCCCCAGCCACCGTGGGCCCCGGAGGCGGAGCGTCGCCGCCCAGCTGGAACACATCGATGGCTGCCGAAACTGTTGCCATTGCTGAAACTGTGGCCATTGCCGAAACTGTGGCCATTGCCGAAACAGTGGCTGTGCTCGAGGCCATGGATGCTCTGCTCTGAGAGATGGACGCCCTGCCCTTGGCTGCCGCCCCGTGAGCCCTCCTGCAGTGATACCCAGCTCCCGGCTGATGCCATCACCACCGCCGCCACTGCTCAATTCCGACGGCGTTCAATTACGCCACTGCTCAATTCCGCCAACGCTCATTTCCGCCGATGACCACTGTGATGGCTGACCCCAAGAGCGCTGGCGATCCATTGGTGGCATCGCTGGTGGAAGCCGTGCGGCGGGCCGATAGCGCCCTGGGGCTGCTCCAGGCCACCCAGGCCCTGGCCGCCGCCGGCCATGCCGATGGGGCCGCTTGCCTGGTGGAGGTGCTGGGCTTCAACAACCCCGGGGCGGCGGTGGCCGCGGTGGATGGTCTGATCGCCATCGGTGTGCCGGCCGTGGACACGATCCTGGCCAATCTCGATGGTTTCAACTACGGCGCCCGGGCCTGGACCGTAAGGGCCCTGGCCGGCATCGGCGACGTGCGCGGCCTCGATGTGCTCGAAGATGCCCTGGGCCGGGACATCGGTCCCAGTGTGCGCCGGGCCGCCGCCAGGGGCCTGGGCCAGCTGAACCTGGAGCCGCTGGCCGCCAGCGAGCGGCGGTCCATCGCCGAGCGCTGCCTGCAGGCCCTGGTGGCTGGCTGCAGCGACGGCGAATGGGTGGTGCGCTATGCCGTGGCGGTGGGGCTGGAAGCCCTGGCTCTGGCCTTGGCACCCAGGGCCCCGAGTAGCGAGTACTGCCCCAGTTCTGAACCCGGTTCGCGGTTGCTGGAGGCCCTGCACGGGCTCAGCGACAACCCGGCGGAGGAGGCGCCCGTAGTGCGGTTGCGGGCTTGCCTGGCCCTGCAGAGGCTCCTGGCGGCGCAGCAACGGCAGGGAAGCGATGGCTGAGCGGCGGCTGTTATTCGTTTGCCTCGGCAATATCTGCCGCTCCCCGGCCGCCGAGGGGGTGTTTCTGCACCTGCTGGCCCGGGAGGGCCTGGAGAAGCAATTTGTGGTGGACAGCGCCGGCACCGGCGGCTGGCATGTGGGCAACCGGGCGGACCGGCGCATGCGGGCGGCGGCCGAGCGCCGCGGCATCCATCTGCCCAGCCGGGCCCGTCAAATTGAAACGGCTGATCTGCACCGCTTTGATCGGATTCTCACCATGGATGACGACAACCTGCGGGCGGTGCAGACCCTGGCCCGCGGTCTGGATCGCCAGCCCCACCAGCCCAAGGGCCCCATCGCACGCATTGAGCCGATCACCCGCTACTGCGCTCGTTTTCAGGTGAGCGATGTGCCGGACCCCTACTACGGCGGCGAGGAAGGCTTCGAGCAGGTGTTGGATCTGCTGGAGGATGCCTGCTTTGGCTTGCTGCAGGAGCTGCGCCGGGGCTGAGCTGGCGCTAGGCGACCAGGATTCCTGCCCCGGTTCAGGTGGCCGGATCGGGCCAGGCCTCCTCAGGAACCCGCTCCCGAAATAGATCCACCAGAGCTTGGATCACCGCATCAATGCCGAGACCATCGCTGACCAGTTCCACCGCGTCGTCAGCCATCAGCAGCGGTGACACCTCGCGGCTGGCATCGCGATGGTCGCGCTCGGCGATCTGGGCTTCCAGCTCATAAAGAGGCGGCACCGCGAAGCCCTGCCGCTCCAGGTCCAGCGCCCGCCGCCTGGCCCGCTCGGCCACGGTGGCAGTGAGAAACACCTTCAGATCGGCTGCGGGGAAAACAGCTGTACCGATGTCGCGACCCTCGGCCACCAGCCCGCCCCGATCACCCATCGCCTGTTGCTGGCGGGTGAGGGCCTGGCGCACACAGCCATGGGCTGCCACCACAGACACCTGGGCGGTGACCTCAGGGCTGCGGATAGCACTGCTCACTTCATGGCCGTTGATGCTCACCAGTTGCTCGCCTTCTGGGCCATGGGAGAGGCGCAGGTCGAGGTTTTCCAGCAGTGGGGCCACCGTTTCGGCCGCCGCCGGATCGGCCGCTTGGCTCAGCACCCACCAGGTGACGGCGCGATACATGGCACCGGTATCGAGGTAAATCAGCCCCAGCCGCCGCGCAAAAGCTCGAGTAACGGTGCTCTTGCCCGCCCCGGCGGGACCATCAATGGCAACAATTGGAGCGCGAGCCATCAGCACGGTGTGATCGATGAGACGGGCGGGCCCGCAAAACACGGCCGCGGCCAGCAGGCTTACCCCACGGGGAGCAGCCAAGGGCAGCAGCGTGGCAGCTTGCACCAGCTCCACATAATCCACCATTAACCCGGCGGACTCCAGACGCTGGCGGGTCTCCCCGACCAGCTTGTTGGTGGCCAGGGCAGCATCACCAGCCTGAAATTGCTGTCGCATGGCCGCCAGGGTCCGGGGCAGGGCCAGGGCCAGGGCACGCTGCTCCGCCTGGAGATAGCTATTGCGAGAACTGGTAGCCAAGCCATCGCTGTCTCGCACCGTGGCACAGCCCTGCACCGCCACCGGCAGCCCCAGCTCGCTCACCAGGTGGCGCAGAATCACCAACTGCTGCCAATCCTTTTCCCCGAGCAGCAGGCGATCTGGCCGCACCAGGCCAAGCAAGCGCGCCACCACCGTGGCCACGCCATTGAAATGACCAGGTCGACTGCGGCCGCAGAGCACTGCCTGCAGGGCCTTTGGCACCTGCAGCTGGAACAGCTCCTCCACTCCCGACGGATAGAGCTCCGCCACGCTGGGTGCGAACAACAGGGCGGCACCGGCGGCAGCGGCCAGGGCGGCATCGAGGCTGAGGCTGGCCGGGTAGCGTTCAAAATCCTCGCCTGGAGCGAATTGCAAGGGATTTACAAACACGCTCACCACCACCTGTGGAGCTGATGCAGCGGTGGGACCCAGCCCAGCCCGCTCAATCAGACGGCGATGGCCGTGATGCAGCGCCCCCATGGTGGGCACAAAGTGCACCGGAGCCCTGCAAGAGCGCCGCCAATGCACCAGCTCACGACAGCTGGTTATAAGTTGCATGCAGCAATACTAAAACAACAGGCATGGCTGCGCCCGGGCAATCATTCCGGAGTGAAAAAGACTTCCCTTTGATCCAGAAGGGCGATAAGGAATTGACCGATTTGGTAGAGAATCAGCTGATCCTATCCAGCTAATGATTTAAATTCAGCATGGCTCGAGAATTAAAATTTTCACAACTTCAGTTACTGGATAAACGTGGTAATTGCAGCGGTCTATATAGCTCGTATCGACAGGCTGGCGGATTTGCTTGGGTACCCTTCGGCATTTACGCGGTTATCTGAGGTGTCCTTAGTGGCATTTGTGAGGCTCTCTAGACCCTTTAGCCCCTGAGGGCCCTAGGCGCCCCCATTTCAGCTGGATCAGCGCAACACTTCCAGTTTCACCTGGGCGACACCGCTTGAGGCGACACCAAGCTCCTGGGCGGCTCCGTGGGCCAGATCAATCACCCGGTTGCCATGGAAGGGCCCCCGGTCGTTGATGCGCACTACGGCCGAGCGACCGTTCCAGAGATTGGTGACCCGCACCCTGGTGCCAAAAGGCAAAGTGCGATGGGCGGCTGTAAGCGTTCCCCGGCGAAGCTTTTCTCCGTTGGCAGTGCGTGAGCCGTAGAAGCCCGGCCCATACCAGCTGGCCTGGCCAGTGCTGGCCTGGAGTACCTGGAGGCCGGAACCGGGAACCTTGAACTCAGGCAGTAGCGGGGCTGGTGCCAGGTCTGAGCCAGGCGCTAGGAAGCCTGGCTCGGGATCGGTGGAATCAGCTCTGATCGCCACCTCGGTGCCAACAACCGTTGCCCGGGGGAGCTCATCGCCATCGGAGCCGCCACGGGAAGAGGCCCAGGTTGGATCGGCCATGGCGGGCACCAAGGCGGTTCCGGAGCAGAACAGAGCCAGGGCTGCAATCGGGAAGGATCGACGCATAACAAACGAAACCCGCTGCTCAAGGCAGCAACCACAAGGGAATCAGTGGCCCGAAGACGTTGGATTTCCGCTGGGCCAAATGCCGCTTGTAGAAGCGGAAGGGCCGATCAAGTGCGGAGAATTCGCCTCCAGAGTTCCTTACGGGGGTAAACGACCCCTGAAAGGTAAGGGCAAATCCGCAAATGAATCGCAGGCCTGGTCCCGCCTCAATATTGATCAGGATTTGTAATCCCCTGAACCATCCCAGGCCCCCACAGGCCTGAGACGGCCCAGGCAAGCACTAAATTGATCAGCACAATTAATCAGCGACATAAGCCCTGCCAATCGTTTAATGTGCCAATTGCCCATGTGTCCGCTGGTTCGGCGGCCCCTGGGGGCGCTTTTGGGGTGGCTCAAGCGGCAGTGCTGCCTCAGTGAAACCACTTATTGGCCTCAATGCTGTCCGATCGCGGCATTTGCATCCCGTTGTCATCGGGCAGACAGCAGCAGCTTCCAGCAAGCTGCTCGACATCAGGCCCCTCGGCGCCGGGCTCCTCGGCATCAGAATCCCCGCCATCAGGCTCCCCGGCATGGGGCTCCTCAGCATCAGCCGCCTCGGCGTCAGCTTCTCCCGGATCAGAATCCTCGGCATCAGAGGATCTGAGTAGATACGTACAACTGGGATGGACTACCGCAGCGCGGGAGTGGACGTAGAAGCGGGCCGAGCCTTCGTGGAGAGGATCCGCTCCAGCGTGGAATCCACCAGAAGACCGGAGGTGGTCGGCGGCCTTGGCGGCTTCGGCGGCCTCTGTCGCCTGCCCGCAGGCCTGAAGGAGCCGCTGTTGGTCTCAGGTACCGACGGGGTGGGCACCAAGTTGGAACTGGCCCAGGCCCAGGGCAGTCATCACGGGGTGGGCATCGACCTGGTGGCGATGTGCGTCAATGACGTGATCACCAGTGGTGCCCAGCCGCTGTTCTTTCTCGACTACATAGCTACGGGCAAGCTCAGCCCCGCCGCGATGGCCTCTGTGGTGGAGGGGATCGCCAACGGCTGCCGCCAGAGCGGCTGTGCCCTGCTGGGGGGCGAAACAGCGGAGATGCCTGGCTTCTATAGCCCTGGACGCTATGACCTGGCGGGCTTCTGCGTGGCCGTTGTGGAGGCCGCTGAGCTGGTGGATGGCAGCGCTGTGCAACCTGGGCACAGGATCCTGGCGGTGGCTAGTTCAGGCGTGCACAGCAACGGCTTCAGTCTGGTGCGGCGCATCCTCGAGGCCCAGGCCCTTGATGGGAGTGTCACTTGGCCTGGCAGTGGCAGTGGTAATGGCAGTGGTAATGGCAGTGGCAGTGGTAATGGCAGCGTCATCGATGCCCTGCTCACGCCCACCAGGATCTATTGGGACCTGGTTAAAGCTCTCAAGGCCAGCGCCATCCCCATTCACGGCATGGCCCACATCACTGGAGGCGGCCTGCCGGAGAATCTGCCCCGCTGCCTCCCCGCTGGGATGCATGCCGTGATCGATCCGCTGAGTTGGCAGCGGCCTGCCCTGTTCCAGTGGCTGCAGCAGGCAGGCCAGATTCCAGAGTCGGACATCTGGCACACCTTCAACCTGGGGGTTGGCTACTGCCTCGTACTGCCGGCAACAGCGGTAGACGCGGCTCTGACGGTATGCCAGGCCCTGGGCCACCATGCCTGGGAGCTGGGCGAGGTGGCCGCTGGCCCAGCTAATGGTGGGGCTCCCTTAGCTGGACTGCCATTTTAAAAAGGCAGTTTGCATCAGGTTTGAGCAAGCTGCCCCCCTTGGGGTGGCCCGCATCTAGTGTTTATCAACACATCTCCTCCCCCTAGGGCTAAGGCCGCGTCGCCGGCCGATCCCCTAGGGGGAAACCATATCTCCAGCTTATGGATCCCGATCATTCCTTGAGACCTTTCCCCCTTAACACTTCTTGTCAAAAGCTTTCCCCCTGGACACAGCTTTTAGCTGGAATCTCGCCGGAAACCAATTCTGCTTGGATTTTTACCATAAAATGACCCAGTAAAAAATATCCCAACATTGCCAAGAAATCATACTCAGGAAATCATTGCTAAGAAATCATTTTTGCCGATTGTTCTCGTAAGTGCCCGCTACTAGTAGCCCTAGGCAACTTTTATATCTAAAGGTGGATCAGCCCATGCCCGTTTGGCGACAAGTAATTTATCCCGCCAGCGTCGATCCGAGCTCCGATTCCGGCGATCATCTAAACTCAGCTAGCCGAAGCCAGCTCATGACTAAAATCCAAGCCTGCAGACTGAAAGCGAATCCAAGTCCCGTTGGCAACACTCCCAGTAAATAACCCCCATAGATTTTGAAATGAACTATAAGAAGCCGGCTCGAGCCAGTCCTGGGCTCGGCAGGCCCCTCGATTCAAATTAGGCTAACTACTACTAAGCTCATCCCGCTCGGACCAAAAGTGATCACATTAAGCTCGCAAAACGAAGGCAATTCAAATAGTTCCCAGTTCGTTCCGTCCGCTGGTGGCCGTATCACGCGCCGTCGCAGCTCCGCCGGACCGGTGCCACCAATCCGCCCCCAGCGTCCCCCAGTCATGCTCAACCAGGGACCGCGTAACACTGGCGGCCTACGCCCGACATTCCTGACCCTGCGGGACCATGGCAAGGTGTTTGTGGCCGACTTACCCCGGCTATCCGATGGACAGCTGGCCCACGTAGCCAAAGAGGCCCGGGAGGTACTGGAAAGCCTGAGCCGGCGCCTGGAGGAACTAGATGGCCATGGCTTCTTAACTCAAACCGATCGCGACACCCGCATCAGGGCCGCCACCAAGCGCGACGTGACCGAGCGCTTTATCAAAGCCATTGAGGAAGAGCAAGAGCTGCGCAGTAACAACCCAGCCTTGAGGGCTGCGGCCGGTGAATCCCTGGCCAGGGCATTCCTGCAACTAGCCCGCCATCGGCTGCCAGGCGCCACCTTTGATTCATTGCTGCAGGAAGCATTGGCTGCCTGTGGTCCTGATGTCACCGCTGAGACAGTCAGCGATAACGGCGATGCGCAACCCGATGAGCCGGAGCGGCCGACCGCTCCCCTCAACCGCCCCAAGGCGATGCCCGTAGTGCTAACCCCGGAAACCACCAGCGTTCAATCTAACTAAATCAACCCAGCTGGAAAAAGCTTGGTTGGCGTGGCGGTCGGTCAAGTACTGATCGCGGCCATCAGGCTTTGGCGAGCGGTTCTCTGGGAGGCCTGGGCTGGGCTTGATCCACAGCCCAGCCCAGGGGCCGCTGGCATTACTGGTGTCGGCTTTAGCGACTGGGCCACCGAGTTTAATTGTGAATTTTTAATGTGAATTTTTGCAATGTTTATGTGCTTGGGTGGGTGGAATCCCAGGGGTGAGCGTCTTTTCCCCTGAATTGATCCTGGCTCAGCTGGCTGCATCAACCGATGCGCCCCCTTGACGGCGGGGCCTCCGATCTCGGATAAGGGTTCTTTGAAGTGGCTCGATGGAGTCCAGTTTCTGCGGCGATTCCAGCCTGGCCCCGCCAGCCCCCCAGGCTGCCGCGGAACCAACCGGCTCTGATGTCCCAACGGGGGGATCCCTGGACGCCCTGCTCTCCCCCTTGGCAGGCACCGATCTGCTCTCTGCTGCTGATCTGTCGGCCGACCAGACCCAGGCGCTGCTGGCCCTGGCCGCCGATCTCAAGAGTGGTCGCCGCCAAGTGGATGTGTCAGGCAAGACCCTGGGCTTGATTTTCAGCAAGGCCTCCACCCGCACCCGGGTCAGTTTTTCGGTGGCGATGGCCCGGCTCGGTGGCCAGACCATCGATCTAAATCCCCAGGTGAGCCAGGTGGGCCGGGGCGAGCCCATCGCTGATACCGCTCGAGTGC
This sequence comes from Prochlorococcaceae cyanobacterium, assembly GCA_044375975.1. GTDB lineage: Bacteria > Cyanobacteriota > Cyanobacteriia > PCC-6307 > Cyanobiaceae > UBA5018. The sequence continues at coordinate 2,100 of JBILLQ010000084.1, read as the reverse complement.
TCAGTCGCTATGTAGACGTGCTGGCGATTCGCACCTTCGCCCAGCAGGAGCTGGAGGAGTATGCCCATTGGGCTTCGATTCCGGTGGTGAATGCCCTCACCGACCTGGAACATCCCTGCCAGGCCCTGGCGGATTTCCTCACTATGCAGGAGGCCTTTGGGCTGGGGCCCAGGCAGATCGCCGGCCTCACCCTCAGTTATGTGGGTGATGGCAATAACGTGGCCCACTCCCTGATGCTCTGCGGCGCCCTGCTCGGGGTGAACGTGCGCATCGGCTGTCCGGTGGGTTTTGAACCCGATGCGGCCGTGCTCAGCCAGGCACAACAGCTGGCTGGCCAGAGGGGGGCGAAGGTGGAGTTATTACATGAGCCCCAGGCGGCCGTGAGCGGCGCCCATGCCCTCTATACCGATGTGTGGGCATCGATGGGCCAGGAGGCCGAAACGGGCGAGCGGGAACGGGCCTTTGCCGGTTGGTGCCTGGATGAGGCCCTACTGGCTGAGGCCGATGAAGAGGCGATCGTGCTGCACTGTCTGCCGGCCTATCGCGGCAAGGAGATCAGCGAGGTTGTGATCGAGGGCAGCCAAAGCCGCGTATTTGATCAAGCGGAGAACCGGCTGCATGTCCAGCAGGCCCTGCTGGCGGTCTTGCTGGGGGGGCTTTGAGCCCCAAATAAGCCCCAACCCTGGACAAATGCACCATTCAGAGATACATCTGTATTAGATGGCTTGATTTGGTGCCCCAGTCCCTCGTCCGGTCCCTAGGCAATTCTTTTGCCCAGTCCCTGGGCCAGTCCGCCGGCCAGTCTTCAGGCAAGTCGGTAGGCCAATCCCTGGGCCAGTCGTCAGAGCAGGCCCAGCCGCTTACCAAAGCCCAGCAGGAGCTTTACGACTGGCTCGCTGACTACATCAGCAATCATCGCCATAGCCCCTCGATCCGTCAGATGATGGAGGCCATGGGTCTGCGCTCGCCGGCGCCGATCCAGAGCCGGCTGCGCCATCTGCAGCAGAAGGGTTGGATCACCTGGCAGGAGGGTCAAGCCCGCACTTTGCAGGTGCTGGTGGGCGGCGGCCAGGGCATTCCGGTGCTCGGCACTGTGGCGGCCGGCGGTCTGGTGGAACCCTTTGGCGAGGCGCAGGTGCAACTCGACCTGGCCTCGGTGCTGGAGGCCCCGGGTCTGTTTGCGCTCAGCGTCAATGGCGACTCGATGCGCGACGCCAGCATTGCCGATGGCGACATGGTGTTGATGGAACCGGTGAGCGACCCGAGCCGGCTGCGCAACGGCACCATCGTTAGCGCTCTGGTGCCCGGCAGCGGCACGACGCTCAAGTATTTCCACCGCCAGGGTGCCCAGGTGCGCCTGGAGCCAGCCAATCCGGCCTATCAGGCGATCGAGCTGCCGGCGGAGCAAGTGACGGTGCAGGGCCGGTTGGTGGCCGTTTGGCGCCAGCTGTGATCGGATCCCCTGGGGCTTGGGGTTGGGCTGGGGCGGCTCGGGGTTAGGCGGGTCGGCCAAGGTGTAAACTGTTTTCAAGCAAGGCAAGCTCTTCAGACGAACCGGCTTTTGCCTGTTCACCTCTGAGGCAAAACCATCTCAGACATCCAGGTTTCTGCCCCACCGGGCTCAATACCTGCTTCTCTAGGGTTAAGCGGAACTCCACCAGATGTTCCCGCTGCCAAGCCTAATAATGGGGCCATAGCTCAGCTGGTAGAGCACCTGCATGGCATGCAGGGGGTCAGCGGTTCGAGTCCGCTTGGCTCCATTTTTTTAGACTCCTTGTATCGCAAGGAGTTTTTTGTTTCTTAGGTTGGTTTCTAGCGACCCATTTATACCGAAAAGTTTAACACAAGCGCAAAACTGAGGCAGGCAATGGGCTACGGGACAGGCCACACTAGGGGCTCTACCCGTTTCTCTCTAACTAGCGCAAAAAAGACACCCTAAGATCCGAATCACTGCCGCCATGGCTGCTTACTACGCCATGGCTGCTTACTACGCTATGGCTGCTTAAGTAGGTCGCCATAAATAAAACGACCTAGGTTACGGTTTGTAAAGTTAGTTAAACTGATAGGGGCCGGGCAAAATAGCCATTCTTGGCAGCTCTA
>JBILLQ010000083.1:0-14116 GCA_044375975.1 Prochlorococcaceae cyanobacterium | reverse complement strand
TTGCCACTCTTTTCTGGTCGTCCCAGAAGCCTCTCTGACCCACCGCTGACCTGAAAACTGCTCAGCTGATTATAGCCGAAATCATGCCGTAATCAACTGTCATTTTGATTTTTCGAGGTGCCCAAAAGAAACAAAGGACTTGCCTGTCAGCAGGAAAGCAAGCATTTACTGATATAGTCACATCACTGTGCGGCACAATTGCCTCAATATCGCTTCTCCATCAACATTCAGAGCTTAATTTGTAAGAGCATAGCGACGCAGCTGCCAGCAAGCCAATGACTGACATTCTGGGCGACTATCTCAGGACGATTAGCCGGGTACCGCTGCTCACGGACGAAGAAGAGTTGCACCTTGGTCGTCTCGTTCGCACCTGGCTTGACGATCCAGAGGCCAACGTTGCAATCCAACGCAAAGGCAAACGAGCTCTCCAGCGCTTTGTAACCGCAAATCTGCGTCTTGTTGTTAGTGTGGTGACAAAATATCGCCGAAGGGTGAGACACCTACCAATCGAGCCCATAGATCTGATTCAAGCAGGAAACATTGGCTTAATTCGAGCCGCCGAAAAATTCGACCCCTCTCGCGGATATAGATTTTCAACATATGCATACTGGTGGATTAGGCAGGCAGTGAGTCGCCACATTCAGGAGCATAGCTCGATGATTCGCGTACCCTATCCCTTGGCAAGTCTTGCGATGAAAGTAGACGTACTTGCACAGAAGAATCGGCGCCAAATGAGCGCCGCAGAAGCGGCCACAATACTAGATGAACCGCCGCATAGAGTTGAGCAAGCGATGAGCCTGCGTCAATTCAACTCAACAGTATCTCTAGATCAAGTGCTAAGCAACAGCGAGGGAGGAGAGATGACCCTGCTTGACACCATAACCGACGGACATGCCCCAGAGCTAAACGACGATTACCACTGGTTCTACAACCAGCTAGGCACTCTTTCACCCGTAGAGTTTGAGGTGCTGAATTTACGCTATGCCACAGAGAGGCGCAGCTCGCTGATGCAGCTAGCCCAAAATATGGGAAAGAGCAAACATCAAATTCAGGCGATAGAGCGCCGAGCATTGGCTAAGCTGCGCTCATCACTAACACCAGTACTTAATCCTTAGCAGACAGAAAACAACGAATAAACATCTCAACAAACTGAGCCTAATTGCTCTAATTACCTGAGAGGCATTACATGGCTCGAGCTGCTCCTTGACATGAAAAGAATGGAATAGAGTCGAGTCGATTCGAGTGGAGTGGAGTGGAGTGGAGTGGAGTGGAGTGGAGTGGAGTGGAGTGGAGTGGAGTGGAGTGGAGTGGATGGGAATTTTAGTGGGGCCCTAAATTCATTGCGAATCAGGCAGATCCGAAGAATCCAGCAGATCTGGCCAATCCCGGAGATCCACAGATCCAGCAATTTCGGAGATCCGACAAAGCCCACAAATCAGGCAAATCGGTCACATTTCACACATCTCATTACCACCCCGGGGGAACAGTAGGGCCCCAAATTCATTGCCGTCGTCAAGCAATGAGATGAGATGAGATGAGATGAGATGAGATGAGATGAGATGAGATGAGATGAGATGAGATGAATTCTTGCAAATGCAGTTGCTCGATCTTCGCAGCCCACAGGCCAGGCCACTGGGCTGCGAAGATCGAGCAAGCTGGGCACACCGGCAGCAGTTAGATCCGAGCTCAGCGGCTCTGACGAAAGATCTTATCCAAAAGGGCACCTTTGCCAAAGAAGGGCTTTTCAGCCTCATTTTAGCCGCCAAAGTCGCCTACCTTGAAGAACTTGAACTCCTGGAACTTATTTCTGGCGTAGGCCTTACCTTCGGGAGTGACCGGGCGAAAATCATTGTCCACAAATACCTTCTGAGCCATCGGTGTAAAGAGAAACTTCACGAATGCCTCCGGTATCTTGCGGCTGCCGCGGCGATTAACCACCTTATCGACCAGGGTGACTGGCCACTCCGTGAGCACGTTGGGACTAAACAACTTATAGGGAGTAGTCCACTCACCCTTGCGCTTGGCAATGATGGCCTCTGTATCCTAGTTCAACAGCACCTCTCCATGGCGGCGCTTCACAAATAGATCAGTTGCCTCGCGAGCATCCCTAGGCAACACATCTACATTCTTGTAGACTCCGGTGATAAAGCTACGAGCCTGAGTATCAGAACTGCCAGCCCGGGTGATTGCCCCCAGATGGCGAGAAAATCCCAACGGGCCCCGCCTGATGTCTTGAGATTGACAGCTACCACCTTCGCATACTTGTTATCTAGATCTTTCCAGCCAGTAATTTTCCTGGGACAACCGGGCCTTGCAAACACGGCTACCGTGGGATAAATTGTTCTTGAGTTACAAGAATTCTCAATCTACCAGCCTGAATTGATTAATCATGCCTGTTGAATCTTGTTCATATCGGCTGCCATTGCCAGACTGACCACATCGGTTTATAGGCCATCAATCACGGTCCTGATTTAGGAGCCGGAGCCACCATAGCCGCCCTTAAGAGTGACAGACTGACCGGTATTTTTTGCCAATCAGCAGCAAACAACTTGAAAATCTGGTCATAGGCGCTCTTGGTAACTGCATAGGAAACGATGGTGTGGGTCTGAGATTTGGCAGCTGGCTGCGCCATGGCCGCTGGCGCAAGCAGCGATACCACCCCAGCAGTCAGCGCGGGCAGCGCCACCAGCCCTACCGCCAAGGCGGAGCGACCAGGGACAAAGGAGGAAAAGAGATTAACTACGGTTTACCCATCGAGAACCTATTAAATATAGGGCATACGTGGCTGGCTTGAGCTGTTAGGAGCCCCATGATGCAGCTAATTGCCCACCAGCTCGCCGTTCTTTAGTGGCGAACTGAAGCCGTCAGCTAGCGGCAGATCGCCTCAGCACCTAGAGGGAGCCGCATGGGCTGGATGCGATCTGAGCAGGCGATCCGAAAACGCAATCCCACGATGCGCTCTACCCTTAGCAACCTTTTAACTGCCTGGAAATTCCTTACTGGTCTGCGGCTCCTGAGGCCGGCAATACTCCACGACCAGCCCGTGAGCCGGCTCTCAGACAGATGTGTCCCAAAATACCGGTAACCACATCGGATTTAAGATATTATCCCGGTAACCGCGACCAACTCTATGGCCTGTTTCTGGCAAATGCCCTGCTCGCCTGCCTTCAGCCTGCCTGAATTACCCGACAGCCCCGCCTCGCCATAACAGCCAACCTGCTCCAGCGCCCCCTGCGACTCAGCCTCCATGACAGCGACGCGCTGCCCGATTGGATGAGCTGGAAAATTTTAGAGGGCCATTTAATTGCCACAACCTGGTCTGGGGCTGGAGAAGCAATCAGTCTGGGCATCTGGAGTCCCGGAGATTTGATCAGCTCCGAACAGCCAGCTATTGCCCATCTTGAGCTGCGTTACCCAAGCATAGCGATGGTGGAAAAGATTAATCTCAGTACAATTGGGCGGCAGCAATTGCTAGGCCACGAACGAAAAATACTGGCAAATCTGTTAGCTATTCAGAGGATCCGATCAGTAAATGCTCGTCTGATTAAATTACTACAATGGATCGCCAGATCATTTAGCCAGGTAAATAGCCATGGATACAGGCTGTCCCTAAGTGAACTAAACCTCACCCACAGACAACTTGCCGAGCTCTGCGGGCTAACCCGAGTGACGGCAATCAAGATCCTCAGCCGATTTCGCCTGGGAGGGCAGTTGCTGGCGGCGGGCGAATCCGATCTGCTTATACCGTCATTGCCATGACCACGCCAAATCCTATCTCCTGCCTCCACTGGAGTAGTGACGGCGAACTCGCACCAGAAGATTACCTGGATCTGCCAATGGGCTTAATTGACATTGATCCTGATCTTGGGCAGACAGACACTATCAGCGACTTGGCTACATGCAAAAACCTTCCCAGAGCAAATATGCGTCAAAGCCTGGACAAAACCATGAACGCACCATGCCAAATCATCAAAAAAGGCAAAGAAGTAGCAAGAAATAAGCCTCGAAAATAAAGTCAGGGGCTGGGACAACAAGCCAAGCTAAATGCAAGCAAATCAAGCCAGGAGCCAGCAAACCAAGCTAAAGACCATTAAACCAAGCCACAGACAACTAAGGGCACTTCGAAAAAGTTTTATTCGAATCTTGCGAGTCTGCGGCAATCAAGTCGCTGCAACTTTTCTTGTGTCATGAGATCTGCGAGGGCTGGTGCTTTTCAAGGTGCTCTCAAGAATGCCAACCAAGGAATATCTGTTCGACAACACTAGCTCAGCAGTATTAGCGCAGCAGCATAGGTTCAGAGAAGTTAATTGAGAAAAGCACCTTCACAAGGGTCCAGTCAGCAGTACTTATTTGTCATTTTTTGTCTCGGCGAAATATAACGAACAAGGCCTGAGCGGCAGAATTTAGCATCAATGACTTGCGTGATTGGCAAAGGGGCGAAACCTGAGATCTCGGCCCAGTCCAGAGTCAAGACTGGAACTGGCCTTGGCTCCTTCCCGATTAGCACAATACAGCCATGGTAGAGCATAGTAGCCAATCAAATATAGCCAATCGAAAATGACCAAGGAGGCTCAAGGAAAAGCAATTGCGGCAACCCCGCCCTTGAGAAGCCCCCTGCGGCAGCAGTGCTCAAATGCCAATGCCAGTGGCTCAGACTTTCCAGAGCTTTCCAACCAGAAACGATTAAATAAAAAGATTTAAACGGAAATTGTTAATGGGAAATAGTTAAACGGAAGTTGAAGATCTAGCCGGGTCAATCAAACATCTTGACGACAGATGACTGTGCAAAGTGAGATCATCCTGGCTCAGATCGCAAAATCTGGAACAAATGTACGGGACTCACGGCTGGTAATGTGCAACTGGTCGCCGGCCTTGAACTGGTGGTAGTCGATGCGTTCACGGGGCAGCTGTGCCACCAGCACTTCACCACTACTCAAGGTAAGCTCCGCTTGGATATCGCGGCCCATGTGCGTTAAACGGCGTAGCACTGCCGGCACGCTCTTTTCCTGGGGCAGGAAGTGCAATTCCAGGTCATGGGGCCGGATGAAAATCTGCTCGCCCTGCTGGCTCTGCCGGGCTGCCAGAGGCAGATGGTTAGGCAACACATTTACCGCGCCCACAAAGCTCATCACGAAGGGGCTGGCGGGCTGATCGTAGATCTCTGCCGGGGTGCCGATCTGCTCAATTTTACCGTGATTCATCACCACAATTTTGTCTGCCACCTCCATGGCCTCCTCCTGATCGTGGGTGACGATCACCGTGGTGACGTGCATCTCGTCATGGAGATTGCGTAACCAGGCACGCAGTTCCTTGCGCACCTTGGCATCGAGGGCGCTGAAGGGCTCATCCAATAGCAATACCCGAGGCTGCACGGCCAAAGCCCTGGCCAAAGCCACCCGCTGGCGCTGGCCGCCGGAAAGCTGTGAGGGATAGCGACCGCCAAAACCCTGCAGCTGCACCAACTCCAGTAGTTCGTCTACCCGACGCCGGATCGCCCCGTGCTTCCAGCCCCGCAATTCCAGACCAAATCCGATGTTCTGCCGCAGCGTACGGTGCTTGAACAGGGCGAAGTGCTGGAACACAAAGCCCACATGCCGATCCTGAACCGAACGGCTGGTGGCCTCCTCTCCCGTGATCCAAATGCGGCCATCGTCGGCATCCTCCAGGCCGGCAATCAGTCGCAGCAAGGTGCTTTTACCCGAACCCGAGGGTCCCAGCAGAGCCACCAGGGAGCCGGTCTCCACATCCAGGCTCACCGCATCGACCGCCCGAAAGGCGCCAAACTGCTTGCTCACACCAGCGACGCGGATGCCCATGGACGGACGCAGGCAGCAACAATGCCACCAGGCTACAACAAATTAACGTATCCCCACCGGCATACCGTTGGATAAATCCGTAAACGGTGATGTGGCCCTGGGCTTGGCGCTGGGCTTGATCCTGGATAGGGCGAGGAGGGCCCCAATCGCGGCCAATCTAGGCGACTAGAAAATAGCGCTCAAAAGCGGGACATCGCCATGATCTTGGCGAGCTTTTCAGCATCCAAACCCTGCAATTCATCCAGATTCAGAAAGCCCTCCTTAACCAGACTGGCGAAGACAAAAAGAATGCTTTCCTGGCGAAATTCGAAACGTCCCTCGATCCCATGACGCTGGATACTCAGGAAATCATGGAGTTGCCAGATTTGATCAGCCGACGTCATCTCTATGACTTGGCGGTTGACATCGGCAATCAATCTTTCAATCGTGCGGGTCTGGGCGCGGTTCAGAGCGGTTATGCCCACCGCTTGTTCCTGTTCCGTCCAGCCCGTGAGATTAGTTTCCATGAAATCAACGCTACTTTCAGATCAAAATGGGTGTTTAAGGCAGCTGGCGATGGCTGCGGTAATGCTTTGGCAACTGGAACCAGGCCAGCCCCGGATATTCGTGGTGTTCCCAGTGGTAGCCGAAGTGATAGCAGGCCAGTAGCGAGAGCAATTCTGGCAGGGCCAGGCTGATGGCGTAATGGCCGCTGCCGCTGGGGTCCGAGTGGCGGTGAGGCAGGTAAGTGCCCACCAAAAACAACTGCAGGGAACTAAGCAGCAGGGGCAGAGTGCAGAACAGCAGCAGATTCTGCACTGCCGTGGGAGTTTCCGCGAGGGCCAACAGCATTAGGAGGCCCCAGCAGGCCACCAGCCTCGTCATCTGGGGAAGGGAAAGGTAACCCGCCATGAAGCGAAAATACCAGCGCAGGGGAGATTCCACACCCTTGGCATGGAAATCAGGATCCCGCTGGCCCCCTGGGTTGCGGTGATGGCGATGGTGCTTGGCGAAGCACCTGCCGTAGGAGAGGCCCCCATAGAGGCCCAGGACCACAGAACCCAGGAGATCATTGCAACGGCGATGGCTGGGCAGGAGCAGCCGATGCATGGCGTCGTGGCCGACGATGAACAACCCCGTCTGCAGGAAGCTGCGCAGGAGCACAGCCAGCACGACCATCCCTGGGGGGATGCCGTGCAAATCCACCGCCAGCAGGGCGAACAAGCTGACCAGCCAGCCCAAAAGGATAGCGGCGGCCAGCATCAGCCCCTTGCCGCTCAAGCCGATCAACGGGCGAACTTGAGTAGCTCCGCCGGAGAGGCCAGCAGGTCGATCGCCACGAAGTAAATCTTGCCCTCGGGGTTGAGCAGGAAGCGCCAGGCCACGTTCATGCCGATGCCGGCGCCGAACCAGGGGGTCTGCACTTTGCCAGTAACCTTGATCTGGTTGAATCCGTCTTCCGTGGGTTCGGCGTAGCCGCGCTCCGGCAGCAACTGCAGGTTCTGACAGTCTTCGCGGAAGAAGCGCAAAATGGCTTCGGTGCCGACAATCGGCTTCTGGAAAGGAGGCTGGAGAGCACCATCCGGCAGAAACAGCTGGATCAGGTTGTCGAAATCATTGGCATTTAGCAGATTCATGTAGTTATTCACGGTGGTGTTGATCACACCCTCGATGAACACTTTTTTGCGTAGCTCCTCCGGCGTGGGAGCCGCGACGGGCTCCATCACCCGCTGGCCTTCTCCCTTGGCGGGGTCGTAGCCCATGTCCACCACGAAGTTGCGCAGCAGGGTGATCTGCTGGCCCTGCTCCACCCCTTTCACGGCAGTGAGCACGGAGGCGGCATTGGCGGAGAGCTGGTAGCCCTCGGGGATAGGCGCCACCAGGCCCGCAGCCATCCACTGGCCGAGCTGGTACCAGAAGCCCAGCTTGATATTCACCGACCAGGTGGAGTAGGTGCGGCAGATTTCAGTGTCACTGCTGTTGGCCAGGTCACACATCACCTGGCTCTGCTGGGCAAAGTTCATTGCCTTGATCTGGTTGAGCACCGGCTCGGCAAACTGCATGCGGGCCGCCCCGGGAGCCGCGATGGTGATGGTGGTTCCCATCTCCAGATAGGCGTACCAGATCAGAGCCAGCTGATCCTCAGCACTTAACAGCCTGAAGCGGGCTGTAACGGCAGGCACGACGTCAGCCGAGAGGGTGCCAGGAAAAATTTTGCTGGCCTTGTCTAGCGTGAACATCGGCGCGGTACTCGCTTGTAAGGGATTTTTTTAGCTTAGGCCACAGTGGGGCCGTTTTGGCCCGCAAATCATTGAATAGCCCCTATCTCAGTGCCTGCAGTCAAGGTAGGGCTTGAAAGCGGCAAAGCTCCCAGCCTGGCGGCGCAGCTGATATGGCAAGCATTTGGGCCTTGGCCGGAGTAGATCTACAGCGGGTGGTCTATGTATGAGGGACCACTGGGTCTCGGGAGTGCCAGCCGAAGCAGGAGGGGGCCTTGGCCTCGCCACCAACCAATCTGCCTTGGCTTTGCTGATGCCGGCTTCGACTCTGCCTCGAATCAGCGGATCGAGCGGAGCACTGGAGCCTTGGCTTACAGGCTGATGGAGTCCCACTGGGTTTTCATTTAGTCATGGCAAATTTCATCCTTCAGCAACTGACTGAAGAGTCCGCTGAATCCCTTTTGGGTGGAAGTGGTTGGAATCAGTGCACTCCAAGGCCATGCGATCCCCAGCCGCCCAGCCTCCCCTGTCTGCCGGTTGTGACTATCCCTGAAATTTGCTTACCTAAGATCTCTGTGGTTTGGGGGCATTGCAAGCCAAAGCATTGCTGATTTCCGCACAGATGCTGCCCTGTAAACACAGAAACCACGAACGCAGTCTTAAGGATTGCCACATGTTCATGGATGGTTCGTCTGTGATGTGTCGTAGCAGCTCGATGTCGTCAAAATTGAGCTGACATGTGGTGGTGAGCTGAAAGGCTTGCCGAACTGGGCGCAAAAGGTCATCGATCCAGAGCTGTTGGGCTTTCGGTTCGGTAACCCCTGTTAGTGCTTGCCCCGGAACCGTTCTCGGGGCTTCATTCATCCTCGGCGGCTGGAATGTCCTCACAGACACCAGCCCCCCGCCACCTTCCACAACCGCAACATGCTCGGCGGCACGGTCGCGCTTCAATGCCGCCCGCAGCGCCAACACAGGCAGGGCCAGGCACCGTGTGCAGCTGCCCTGCGCTGTGATCTGCACCGCCCGGGTCGGAATGGCAGCAGTCACCGTAAACGTGTCGCCGTAAACGCCTGGGGCGATGTGCACGGCGCCCAGCCTGCTCCGCAGCGCCTCCAGTGTCCGCTCCGCCCATCCCGCGAACTCATCGCCCAGCTGCTGCGGGTGCGGGCTTCCTAGATCGAGGTGAGCTGGGCGCGGCCGACTGGGTTGCGCTCACGCACGCTCCAGCCCTTCCCGTGCTTCTGGCTGATGCTCAGGCGGAGGGTGTCAAACCACTGCAGTCGGGGTGCCATGGGCCAAACGTGCGCCAAACAGGGATGTCTGCGTGTATCTGGGTGCCCCTGACCGTCCGCACAGCATGCGCCAGACACAAAAAAATCCAAGCATAGCCTGGATTTTTATAATGGAGCCAAGCGGACTCGAACCGCTGACCCCCTGCATGCCATGCAGTGTGCTGCAGGGCTTGGATTCATTGCGTAGCAATGGGCCTGTAGTTATATTAAACTTTGATTTGCGCCAAATCATGCGCCAAGCTGCAAAATCTTCGCGTGCTTGGGGTCTGGGTTTGGTCAAGCCACCCAATCTGTTACCTGCAGGCCGGGTCCTGGCGCTACTTGTTGAGAATGAGGGGCCCTTAGGCCCGCGACCTCTGGGATGTCCTCCCCCTGGTGGCTGAGGTCAGCGTGGGGAGAACCTGGGCCGAGACGCACTGAGGTCTCCCAGACTGAGCCCCTAACTGACTGCTGACCATGCCCGCCTCAGCTCGGGGTTCCGGGGCCCGTTTGATAAGCAGGCGCCAACTCTCCTGGCTTAGTAAGTTCTTTGCGGACTGCTCATGTAATCCCGAGCGTGGCAGAAAACCCTGTCTTCAGGAGAAATAGAAGGTTCGGTCGTAGGACCGTCGCCTTCTGGGGTAGCGGTGGTAGAAGGCGCTCCTATAAGCCGAGGTCGAAGAGCCATAGGTCTAGAGCTACATATGAGATCTCTTCGGAGCCCGTATTAGCGCCAAATCTTAGCGATCACAACAGAGATCTACCGACCCCCCTGGCAGAAGTGGTCGTTGAAGATATCCCCTGGGAAAAGCGATACGAGCAGATCAGATCTTCCAGGGCAGCTGCGAGGTGCCGAGAAGGGTCTGTTCTCTTTGGAGTATGCTCAGGCTTGGTAGCGCGAGCTGCACACAACAAACTAACTCGGACGATAGAAGTTAGGCAAGACCCTGAAAAGTACTTATTGCGCACTAGGACAAAATTTTTGCTTCTATCGCTACTCTTTGGCTTCGGCATTATAGCTTATATAATATTTATTATAACAGAAAAAGAGTTCGCGACTTGGTCTGCATTTGACGACGTATACGTCCTTACCGATGAAGAAAAAGACGAAGCACGCGAGTACGGGTGGTCCATCGACCGATGGCCGCGAACACATCCCTCCCCAGTTTGAGCCGGAAGTGGCCCTGGAGGAACTCCTGGCCCCTGAGGACGTCTGAAGATGTCTCTGGATCTCTCCAGCCTGCTTGGCCCAGGCCTCTCTCCGGAAACCCCGGAGGCCGGTGGCGGAGCAGATGCTCTCCATTCGGGGTCGGGATGTCCGGTCCCTGGTGGAGGTGAACCAGCAGACCGTCCGCCTCCCCCAGAGGGGGGATTCCCTTTCCCTCCTTTGGAGGTGGCGGAGCGGTGGCTGTCTGGGTGCCTGAAGCGGCTGCGGCCATGAACGCTAGACAGAGAGAAGCCAGGGAGAACAGGCCAACAACAGAGCCCAAGCTGGACCGTGGAGCCACCGGAGGCTGGCATCTGGATCTGGTCTGCCCGGTCTGCGCCAAACCCTGCCGGAAGCTGTTTGCCCCCGGCTGGAGCGAAAGGATCCGCCCGAGTGCTCGGCCCTGGGCCTGCCGCCGCTGTCACCGAGTGACATACGCCAGCAGCAACCGCCCCAGGAGCAGCAACAGGCCGCAGACCTCCCAGCTATCGGAGCAGGAAACACACGGATGCCGCCATCCGGATCTGGAGGGATTTCATGGTCCTGGAGCCCGAGGATGCAGAAAACATCTACGTCCAACCGGCCACCCTGCTGGATCTGTAGACCGGTCTGGCCCAGCTGGTTGCCATCTCTAAGGCCTTCGTGAATGGAATCCCCCAAGGCTGGGCCAGCGACCAATAATGAGGATCGACCAATTTATAATTATTGCAGAATTCTCCCATGTCATTTCCGGAGTAAATGTGAAGCCATTAGATAGCGTGGAGAGCTTCGCTTGCATTTGCGTTGATGCATTGTCTACCATCACTGGGGCAATGGTCGATTAAAAAAACAGATGCTTTATCCTTACGCCTATGCGACTGTTGCCTGCCATATAAGCAAAGGCAAAATTTCTGCATCTAGCTGGGGGATTGGAAAATTAAAGAGCAGGCTTTCGCCGGGGGATGATGACTGAGAAATCGGCTATGAACATCGCCCCGTCGCGGTGGGGAATCATCATAACGATGAACTGCTGATCCCCATAGCCCATCTCCTAGCCTCACGAAGCAAATCTCCAGGTGCCTTTGCTGCACCAACCAGGCGAGCAGCTCGGTGGCCGACACCAGCTGCTAAATGCCATCGAGCACCTGGAGCAGCGAATTGCTGGAGAAAGAACTCGTAATCGCGCAGGCCGACATGGCGCTCATTCTTCAATCAGCAAACCCACGCCATCCAGCAGGGCCTGCACAACTGCCAGCCAGTTATGGCGATCGAGATCCAACGGCTCAGGTTCGTCGTCGTAGCGGAATTGAACGGCAAAGAGCGTGAATCGTGAGAAATGCAGGTAGGGCGATATATCGACACCCTGCTCGCTCAGGATCTGCAGCAGATCAGCTATGTCATGGGTGAATGGGGCTCTGAGATTGCAGCTGAGAATCCAGGCCTTGAAGGCTTTCTCAATTGCTTGCTGAATTTGGAAGCCCCAACTGGCTTCATCGGCCTCCTCCACCGCCAGCAGCCGTGCGGCTTTGAGATCACGCCTGGCGACCCGAAGCATGGCCTGAGCTTCAGAGTGGGCCATCAAGAACCCTCCCTTCTCGATAGGCCTGGGCAATCACGTGGCTGAGCCAGTGGCGTCGCTCCTCCACCTTGCTGCGGGGATAAAGCAGCAGGTCCACGGGAACGCGATGGCTGGCGAGCTTGTTCCAAAGCTGTCCGAGCAGCTCAAACCGGTTGTGTTTGGCGTACCACTCATCACTAACAGTGATCATGAGGTCCACATCAGAGCTGGAGCGTGCTTCGCCGCGGGCGTGGGAACCGAACAGGCGCACCTCAGCCTCCGGGATCTCCTCACGGATCTCGGCAGCCATCTGCTGCAGCTGGGCCTCGCTGATTACTGAGCTGGGGGTGTTGGCTTGAGTGGCGGTCATTGGGAACCTCCAAGTCCCATGATGCCTCGGCCAGCTCCCTCCCGGGCGTGATGGCCAGGATGTCGCCCTAGTGCCCATGGGTGGCCAGGCGCCGGCCGTTCATCGGGTCGGCGCCCCCTGCGCACATTATCCATAAAATCTACGCAATTAGTTGTGCTTTTGGTTTATAATGTGGTGCCAGATCTGGGCCCCTCTCAGGGCTATAGGGCAATTTGTTGGTCGATGCCCCAGTAAGCCCTGCCTGGGGCCTGATCCCGCAGGCGGCAGTGCCTCGGCCGAAATCGAATCGCTCTGCTCTCCTCCTTGATCAAGGGGATCGGGCTATGTTTGCTGCAGATTTCTCTGCAGCAAACATCTCAAGGCCAGCAGCTCCCTGCGGGTGCTCATGGGGAAAATTGCTCCCATAGCCGCCGCAGGCCAGCTGAGGGGGTGGACGGAACGGGGGGGATTGCCAAAAACTATAAACCGACTTGACAGACGCACCCCCCGATACAGTTAAATTTATTTATTCAAAAATCAAACATGCAAGAGTAAACCCATGCGGAGCTCAAGCAAATTTCGCCAGACTGGGAAGCCATGATTGCCAATGCTAGCATTGGCGGAACTAGCTTAGCTGAAGACGCAGGCAATCTTCGGTTTCACCTGATTTGACATATTAATAATCTCCCTGACTCTGGCTTAAGAACGGATATAGCAAAAGAAGGAGTGATGCAATTCTTTTCCTTTGCAAGCGAAGTTTCCGGAAGTGATGACTCCTTCCCCTTGGAATATATCAAATGGACGCTCACAGGGGGCCAGCCAGAAAGGGTTCAACGAATGGAAAAGTGTAGGCCTAGGTGGTGCTATTGCAAAAAACTGAAAGCATCCTGGGGAAAAATTGGCAAAATAAATAGCAGGCTTTCGCGTAGGAATGAAAGCATACTGAAGGTTGGTGTGGATGAAATTAGATCCACACGGAGAGACAGACTGGGGAATGAGGCACCGTAGATAGGGCGCCGCTGCGGCCAATGTGCTCGGCCTCACCACCCAGCTGCCGGTGCAGCAGACTTTTCTGGCCCGCACCAGGAGCCAGAGGCGCTATAGCTTCGGCAAACAGCAGGTCACCATCCGGCCCGCAGCGCGGTGGAATTTTCTGCTGGCCGACCGCCCTGCCGGCCAGGCGATCCGGGCGCTTAACTGGCTTGGCCCCGATCAGGCCTCAGCAGCTCTGCTGAAGCTCCGCATTGTGCTGCCGCTCCAGGAGTGGCAGGCCCTTGGCTCCGTGAGCGCCGGCTACCCCTGTGGCTGGCGGAGCTGCTGAGCGAACAGGAGCAGGAGCCACTGCAGGTTCGTGGCTGAGTACTGGTTCGCTCTTTCTAAGGATGACCAGAAGGAAACGCTGATAGTGAGAGCCATTGCCGACTCGGGGATGCTGCGCGGTGAGATCCCAAGCTTCGCTGAGCTGCTGGAGCGGATCGCTCTGCTGGAGCAGCAGTGCAATGCCATCGCGCCCTCGTTCAGCTAAGCAGCCACGGCGCAGCTAAGTAGGTTGGCAAAAATTTTTCGAGGTTGGGCCGTCGACAATTTTGATGTATCATAGGATTTATTTCCGGGCACCTCGAAAAATAACTAATTCCCAGAAATCCTACGGGTACAAAAAAACCGCCCAAGAAGCGGCGGGTCGAAATAAAGCAATATCTACCCCTATCTAGATCGCTAAATCCATGAGTGCTTGTTC
>JBILLQ010000082.1:0-14221 GCA_044375975.1 Prochlorococcaceae cyanobacterium | reverse complement strand
CAGACCGCCCTGCAGCACGGCCCATAGCGGCAACAGTTCAACTGAGGCAACAGCCTACGCAGTCAACAGTTTTTAAGATGCAATGCGGGACCAGTTTTCCCTGTCGCCTGACACTTCTTTCGCCCGTAGCGTCCAAGTGATGTCACGCCCGTGGCTGACCTCCTGATCCGTTGCGGTGAGATCGAAACAGACCGTCTGGCTCAGGAGCAACCCGGCCACCATCCAACCCAGGAGCACCAGATGACGCTGGTCACGGGCCCGGCAGTGTTGACGGATAAAGGCGATCAGTTCAGCATGCAGCCGGGCGTGGGAGTCCACGAGGGATTGGTTTGGTGTAGGAACCCCAAGCTCTCACGGCTCCCTGCCCACCCAATGGACTGAGACCCGTTCTGTTGCAAGCGGTCTCGGACTTGTGTCGGTCAGCCAGGTTATGCGCTATTGGGAGAGAATAGATCGTTGTTTTGCATTATTCTAAAGGTGATCTATATTTTAATTCTCATGTTTTGGGGGAGTGAGAGGCGGGGGGGGGTGGAGGCTGCAAGACAGCTACTTGCAAAAACAAAGGCCCCTGGAGGTTATCTGTTGAGATGCGGATCTTCGCGCAATCCACTCGAGTGGAAAGTTCACTACTGGTTAAACGCTTCGACCCAGGATCCATGCCTGCAACTCAGTGGCAGCATTAAGCATCAATCACATATGACGCATTCCCCAACCAACTGCCCATACCGTGGCAGTTTGTTGTCACAAACAAAAAATGCTTGGGGCATACAAACCAACTAACCGACACTAAGGGCCGTGTCGGCTCTGCTGCTCGCGAAAGCCCTTCACTGCTGCAAGGCGTCTAAACTGACTTATAAACTCCCAGCTCTCCGTGGCAGCCTCCCCTTGCCAGGACCTGCGCCGCTGGGGCAACTCCCTCGGGGTGCGCCTTCCCGTCGCCATCGCTCGGCAGGCACACCTCCACGACAACCAGATCATGCAACTAAAGGTGATACCTGAAGGTGTGCTGATCCGGCCCGTGCAACCCCGCCTCAGCCTGGCCGAGCGCCTGGCGGCCTATGGGGCCATGGCCGGTGAGCCCGCAGAAGCGATGGCCTGGGATCCCATCGGCGCCGAGTTAATCGAATGACACCGCCACGGCGGCAGGTCGCCTGGCGGCCTGATCGGGGCGAAGTCAACTAGATCAACCACAACCCCCAGGCCGGCTGTGAGATTAAAGACCACCACTCTCAGCGGAGCAGCTGGAGCCGGTGCTGGAGATCGTGGGGCAGATCCTGGGCTTCCTGACCTGAAAGGGCGCGACAGGCCGCCAGCCGCCCCTGGGGTACGTACGGTATCCTGTACAGGCCTGGTTGATTTGCCGTGGACGCCATTTCCTATACAACTGCCCGGGCCAACCTGGCGCAGACGATGAAGCGTGTCTGTGCGGACCACGAGCCATTGATTATCACCCGCAACGGCGAACCATCCGTGGTGATGGTGTCGCTCGACGACTTCAAGGCCCTGGAGGAAACCGCCTATCTGCTGCGCTCCCCCAACAATGCCCGTCGCTTGATGGATGCCATCGACAGCCTGAATGCAGGTGGCGGCCAGGAGCATGCTCTGGCGGAATGAAGTTGGTTTTTGCGGAACAAGCCTGGGAGGATTATCTCCACTGGCAAGCCACCGATCGCAAACTTCTCAAGCGGATTCATACCTTGATCAAGGAAGCCAGCTGCACCCCATTTGCAGGCTCCGGCAAGCCCGAAGCCCTCAAGCACGCCCTATCCGGCTACTGGTCACGGCGCATCAATGACGAACATCGAATGGTTTACAAAGTTAACGGCGATAGCCTGCTGATTGCCCAGCTCCGCTATCATTACTGAGACGGATAGCGTGGCTGATGCACCACACCTTGAGCAGCGCAGTCAGGCGCATGGTTTAGGAGTTCTGGAGCTACTGCACAATGGGGATACAGACGGAATGAGCAGCACCAAGCCCTCGCAATTGTCATCCACAGAGCCTCTGCATCTCTGACCGGCCGAAGCGGATGGTTGGCCAACTCTCGCTGTCAGACTCTCTCAAGGTCTTGACTGATGCGGCCGGGGCCAACAACTTTGCTGCCGATCACTTCCTGGGCAGAGATATATGTTGCGGTTGTGCAGATATGTGAACAGGTGACTCTCGGGCTCATAAGCCACTGTATAAATTACGAGTTTCTGATCAAAGCCAAGCGGCGTCGCCAGTGATGCCAATTTGTGTACTCACTTGAACAGGTGGATAACGGGTCCGTAAACCATCTGTTCAGATTGAACCTTCGAGCCTGAGAAGCTTTGCCCCAGAACGGTTTTTCTGCTATCCAGCCAGCCCCTTGCCCATGGTTCTCGGAAAGAAAGGGCTGGGAAGTGAGTGGTTTACGGAACCAGCGAAGAAGAAGTTCGAAGGATCGGGTTAGTCAGACTGCGCACCTTGGTCTACAATCGTGCACGTGGCTGATCTGGTCATCCGATCTGGCTTGTGTATCGTGCCGAACATGTGGTTATCGGACCCGCAAACCACTCTCATGCTTGGGTGGCCTCCGCCAACGAGCACTGTACCGCAATGGTTTTGCGGTTATTCAGCCTGATGCCGCAGCGTGGATCACGGAAAGGGGGGACACTCGGGGCGTGGTTCTCGGAACCTCCCAATAAAGAGTTAGACCTTACATCTTCACTTCAAAGACGGTCAATGAAGAATCGAGCATTTCTTGAGGTATAAATGCAAATTTCCACACCAGTTGCAGCTTTACTTGGAGCTTGCATAGGCGCAGCTTCTTCAACTATTGGAGCTATTTTATCAAATTATTTGACAACCAAAAGAGACAAAGCAAAATGGCAACTTGATAAAAAGGCAGAAGTTTACTCAAACTCTCTAAGATACTTAACAAGAGTACTCAACCGCAGAACCGCTATCGCCTCAGGAGGACAAGCGATATTAGAAAAACAGGGTGTATCTGAGTGGTTGAATGACTTGTGTGAAGCTCAAATCTGGTTATCTAATTTACAGATATATTGTTCCAAAAAACATCAAAAAGTCCTCAAAAATAGCCTAAATAAGTTAAGCGAAAGGATCAAGGAATTCATGAACAACCCTTTAGATA
The DNA here is from genome assembly GCA_044375975.1 of Prochlorococcaceae cyanobacterium. Classification (GTDB taxonomy): domain Bacteria; phylum Cyanobacteriota; class Cyanobacteriia; order PCC-6307; family Cyanobiaceae; genus UBA5018. Next base: position 11,103 of record JBILLQ010000082.1, on the reverse strand, counting down.
TACAGAATCAGTCGCATGAATCTTGCACAGAAACATTATCATTTGCTCAATTAATTCAATCAGCATATGAAGATGCTTATCGTTGTGCTCGTGATGAGCTAAGCTCAAAATAAATCTAACTTTTTTCATCAACTTTTACAGGTATGTATTGCACATGTCTAACAAGCGCTTGCACGCGGAACGGCGGCATCCGCTATTATGTGTAGCAAAGTCCAATGCCGTCCGGTGAAGCGCAAGCCGTTGGGCAGCAGTCCTGTTCCTCCTGGAGACACCATGGATCTGAATGCAGAAATCATCGCGGCAATCGCGCAGCGATCAACCCGCCCCAAGGGCATACGCTTTAGCGTCGCCGCCTTTCGCGCTCTTGAGAGCGCAGGGCACATCACGCGCGCGAGTGGATGTCCGCTTGGCTTGGATTGGGTCGCAAATATCCCCTGGTTCGACAAGGACATTCATGCATGGTGTGACCCGTCGTTTGAGGGCATTTTCGAGCTTCCAGCTGCCTAATATTTCGCTCAAGCGTTATAGGAAAAGGAGACCATCGTGGCTAGCAACGACATTTTTGCGTTCGTACTAATGCCGTTTTCGAAGGACTTTGATGATGTGTACAAATTAGGTATCAAGGAGCCGGCAGCGAACCTTGATATCGTTGCCGAACGGGTGGATGAGCAAATTTTCAGCGAAGGCATTCTGGATAGAATTTATCTTCAAATTGATGCCGCTGACATAATAATCGCGGACATGTCCGGTCAAAACCCAAATGTCTTTTATGAAGTTGGCTATGCGCATGGAAAAGGAAAACTGTGCATATTGTTAACCCAGGACGTCGCCGACATCCCCTTCGATCTCAAGCATCATCGGCATATCGTATATGAAGGGTCTGCGCTAAAGCTGCGCTCATCGTTAAGCGAAGATCTTAAATGGGCAAAGTCACAAATAGGAACGCAGCGGGAGAGCAAAATTAAGGTCCGCGTGAAGTCCGCAAATGGGAACCTTGATGTAAATAAATACTACGTGAAAGGAAGTGTTGATTTTAAGTTGGATCTGTTCAATGAAACCAATGAGAACTCACCAGAAATAGAAGCGATCTATTTTTATGTGAGTAAGGATTGGGAGGTAAGCCAAGATGGCGCCGTGTGCCCGACCACAGATTCTGACCTACCCCCAGCAAAGCATCGCCATTTCCTAAAGTCTCCAGTGCGCAGATTGCAAAAGAACTCCTGGGCGCAGCTCCAGTTTACGACGAAGAGAATATTGGCCTTTGCAACAAAGGGCGAGGAGCTAAAAAATTCGTATAAAGTCGGGGGTCAATTTTGGTTGCGAATTATCACTGATAAGGGGCATTTCGACTACGAGTTTTCTCTTTGTGTAATGTGTTCTGAATTTACATTTTAGTGAGTGTTTTCGCATAACCATTCGTTGCAGGCGCGTCGGCCCTGACGGGCCCCGCGGCCTGAACTCAAACGTCAACCATCAATCGCAAACGATGCGCTCCAAAAATCAGTGCACCACATAGCAGTTTAGTGTCACAAACAAAAGCGCTAGCTCACGCAAATCAACCCACCGACTCCATAACCCCCTCAATCCATCCCACACTCCCCAAGCCCCTACCCCCCAAAAACTCACCCCTGCAGCCAACCACGGGTAGGGCGGCCAAAGCGGCCGGGGGCTTCTACGCTTAGCCAGCGGTATCCCTGGGGCGATAGCCACTGGCGCACCACCCGCAGGGGCACGCCGGTATCCAGCTGGGTCAGCACCGGCGCCCGCCGTTCGGGGGCACAGCGGAGGCTGAGACTGTTGGAACTGAGCAGGGGCTCCAGGTTGCTTTGACGCCGCCGCACTTCGGGCAGGCGGCGATCCGCCCCACCGGCGGGTAGGCCGGCGGGGGCGATCAGGGCAAAGCCCAGCAGGGCTAGCCATCGCCAGAGGGGAAGCGGTGGTTTCAAATACGTCAAATATCCAGCTGTGCCATATCCAATTCGGCGCTGTGGGTTTCGATGAATTCCCTTCTTGGAGCCACCTTGTCTCCCATCAGGATTGTGAAGATGCGGTCTGCTTCTAGGGCATCTTCCACCTCCACTCGCTTCATTGTTCGGGTGGTGGGATCCATGGTGGTTTCCCACAGTTGCTTGGGCATCATTTCGCCGAGACCCTTGAAGCGCTGAATCGTATAGTTTGCTTTTTCGCCAAAGCCGTCTAGGGTTTTCCTGAGGTCGCTTTCGTTGTAGCAGTAGGTGTGGTTTTTGCCCCGTTCTACTTTGTATAGGGGCGGGCAGGCGATATAGATGTAACCACCTTCGATCAGGGATTTTTGGTAGCGGTAGAAGAAGGTGAGCAACAGGGTGCGGATGTGGGCGCCATCCACGTCGGCATCGGTCATGATCACGATCCGGTGGTAGCGGAGGCTTTTGGTATCAAATTCCTCCCCTTTGATGCCGAGGCCGAGGCCGGTGATCAGGGCCTGGATCTCTGAATTTTTATAGATCTTGGCGTCGTCGGTTTTCTCGATATTGAGAATTTTGCCCCGCAGCGGCAAAATAGCCTGGAAGCGACGATCTCTCCCCTGCTTAGCGGAGCCACCGGCGGAATCGCCCTCCACTATGTAAATCTCAGACTCGGATGGGTCCCGCGATGAGCAATCCGCCAGCTTGCCCGGCAGCGTAGAGCTCTCCAATACGCTCTTGCGGCGCACCAGTTCCCGGGCTCGCCGGGCCGCTTCAGCCGCATTGAAGGCCTGGATTGCCTTCTCCAGGATCAAATCAATTACGGAGGGGTTGAATTCCAGGAATTCACCCAGGGCTTCCCCCACCAGGCTGTCAACAATGCCGCGCACCTCGGTATTGCCCAGCTTGGTCTTGGTTTGCCCCTCAAATTCCGGTTCGGGTACCTTCACCGACAGCACGGCGGTGAGACCCTCGCGGATGTTCTCGCCGGCCAGGTTGGTATCGGCATCCTTGCGCTTGCCCCTTTTCTTGGCGAAGGCATTAAGGGTGCGGGTAAGCACCGTTTTGAGCCCCTCAATATGGGTGCCGCCATCAACGGTGCGGATATTATTAGCAAAACCTAAAATACTATCTGAATAGGCATCAACACACCACTGCAGAGCGGCCTCCACCTGCACACCATCTTTTTCGGCATTTACATAAATAATATTGGGGTGCAGGGGATCCTTTTGGGCATTTATGTAGGCAACATACTCCTTGATTCCCCCCTCGTAAAAATACACCTCTTCATGGGGCTCGCCGTTTTCACCTAGGGCTGCAGTTCGCTGGTCGCGAAATACAATTCTAACGCCGCCATTTAGATAAGCCAGCTCCCTCAGCCTGGCCGAAAGAGTGGCGTAATCAAATTCGATGCCGCCGGAAAAAATCTCAATATCCGGCTTGAAACACACCGTGGTACCGGTACGCCCCTGTTCACCCGGCTCCCCCGGCTCCGAGCGCAGCGTGCCGATCGGCAGGCCCCGTTCAAAGCGCTGGCGATGCACCTGGTCGTGGCGGTGCACGGTTACCTCCACCCATTCGGAGAGGGCGTTAACCACGGAGATGCCCACGCCATGCAGGCCGCCCGACACCTTGTAGCCCCCGGATCCGAATTTGCCGCCGGCGTGTAGCACGGTGAGCACCGTTTCCAGGGCGCTCCTGCCGGTGCGGGGATGAATGTCGGTGGGAATGCCCCGGCCGTTGTCGGTTACCAAGCAGGAACCGTCGTCGTTGAGCGCCACCAGGATCCGGTCGCAGTGACCGGCTAGCGCCTCATCAACGGAGTTGTCCACCACCTCATACACCAGGTGGTGCAGGCCCCTGGGGCCGGTGGTGCCGATGTACATTCCCGGCCGCTTGCGTACCGGCTCCAGGCCTTCCAGCACCTGGATCTGTTCGGCGCCGTACGCGGCCTCAACTTTGGTGGCTTCACTCATGCGGGAGTCTCTGGGATTCCTGTCCTTTGGGATTCCTGTCGTCTGGGATTCCTGTCCTTTCGGATTCCCCTCGCTCGAGAGAGGTCTATTGGGAAAGGCCTTGCGGCACCTTCAAACTTCGCAATCTATCACTGCCTAGAGGCCCCTCGCTCCGATGCAGAGTGGCGTCATGGAAGCCTGCCCACTCAACCAGGCGCGGCCGCTGGTGATTGTGCTGCTGGGCCCCACCGCCAGCGGCAAAACCGCCCTGGCGATCGAGCTGGCCCGCAGCCTCGACCTGGCGGTGCTGAATGTGGATTCCAGGCAGCTCTACCTGGAGATGGACCTGGGCACCGCCAAGCCCAGCTGCCAGCAGCGCTCCCTGGTGCGCCACGAACTGCTCGACCTGCGCCGGCCCGATCAGCCGATCAACTTGCAGGAGTTTCGGCTGCTGGCGGAGGCGGCCATCGCCGCCGAGCACGCCCGCCGGGGCATCGCCCTGTTGGCCGGTGGCAGCGGCCTGTATCTAAAAGCGCTCACCCAGGGCCTGCAGCCGCCCTCGGTGCCGCCCCAGCCGGCCCTCCGGGCCCAGTTGGAGGCCCTGGGGCAGCCCACTTGTTTCCAATTGTTGCGGGCCGCCGACCCGCTCGCCGCCGGCCGCATCGCCGCCGCGGACGCCCTGCGCACCCAGCGGGCCCTGGAGGTGATCTATGCCACCGGTAAACCCCTCAGCAGCCAGCAGAGCCAGCAACCGCCCGATTGGCGGGTGATCGAATTGGGCCTCGATCCAGTCGATCTGCCCCAGCGGATCGCCAGCCGCACCAGCCAGCTCTACGCCGATGGGCTGGTGGAGGAGACCCGCGGCCTGATCGAGCGCTATGGCCCCGAGCTGCCGCTGCTGGCCACGATCGGATACGGCGAGGCCCGCTCCCTGCTGGCCGGCGGGCTGGCGGAGGCCCAGGCGATCCGGATCACGGCCCAGCGCACCCGCCAGTTCGCCAAGCGCCAGCGCACCTGGTTTCGCGGCCAGCACCAGCCCAGCTGGCTACAGAGCAGCGACATTGATGCACAATTGTCGGAAGCCCTCGCTCAGGTGTTGCCAGCGGTACGGCAGGTCTTAGGGTGAAAAGTGCAACGCAGCGGCCTTGAGCCGGCTTCTCTACCCTCCTGAATGCCACCTCGTCCCCGTTTTGACCGACGCGCTCCCGTGCGGGAGCTCCCCAACATCAATGAACGCATTGGCTACCCCAACTTGAGGGTGGTGGATGCAGACGGCAGTCAGCTGGGAGTGATCACGAGGGAGGCAGCCCTGGAGGTGGCCCGCGATCGGGAGCTCGACCTGGTGCTGGTGAGCGAGAAGGCCGATCCGCCGGTGTGCCGGATCATGGATTATGGCAAATACAAGTTTGAGCAGGAAAAGAAAGCCAAGGAAGCCAAGAAAAAGTCGCATCAAACCGAAGTTAAAGAGGTGAAGATGCGTTACAAAATTGATGATCACGACTACCAGGTGCGTATCGGCCAGGCGGTGCGTTTTCTTAAGTCTGGCGACAAGGTGAAGTGCACGGTTATCTTCCGCGGCCGGGAAATTCAGCACACGGCCCTAGCCGAGCAATTGCTGCTGCGCATGGCCCAAGATCTCGGCGAAAACGCTGAAATCCAGCAGCCCCCCAAGCGGGAAGGCCGCAACATGATCATGTTCCTCAGCCCCCGCAAGGCGGCGATCACCAAAACCAGTAGCAAGCCCACCAGGTCGCTGTCCGATTCGGTCTCGTCAGCCTCCGCCAGCCCAGTTGCAGCAGAAGCGGTCAGCGCCGGCTGACCGGCGGTGCCGGCTGTTAATTAAGCACAGCCGTTAATTAAGCGCAGCTATTAATTCAGCTGAGGCTGCTTATTAAGCCTCAGCTGGTAATTTAGACTCAGCCGCTAATAAGATTCAGCCAGCAATACAGCTCGGCTTCTAGTAGGGCTTTAGCTTCTAATACGGCCTTGGCCGTTAATTCAGCCTTGGCCGTTAATTAAGCCTCAGCTGAGGCTCTCAAACAGTTCCAGCATCTGCTGCCAGCCAGCCTCGGCCGCCTGGGCTTGGTAGTCGCTGCGGGCCTCGCACATGTAGCCGTGGCCGGCGCCGGCCGCGATGATCAAGCGCCGCTGCCGCTCCGCTGGGCCGCTGGCCTGCAGGGCTTGCTCGATCGCCGCCAGCTCCTCCGGCGGCATCAGCGGATCTTCGTCGCCGCAAAAACAGAGCAGATCGCCGCCGATCTGGGGTAGCAGGGCCAGGGTGGGCGCACCGCCGCCGGGGCGAAAGCAGGAAACCCTGGCGCCATAGAAATCACAGGTGGCCCCCACCTGCTCCAAGGTGGCGGCGATCAGGGCCAGGTGCCCGCCAAAACAAAAGCCCACACAGCCCACCGGCCTGCCGGCCAGGCCAGGCTGGGCCTGCAGCCAATCAATAGCAAGGCTGGCATCGGCCAGCAGGCCAGCGGCGGAAACCAGATCGCGGTGTTGCCGCCCCGCCTCCAGGCCCGCAGCGTCGTAGCTGGCCTCAAAAGCCGGTGCCGTGCGGGCAAAGATCGGCATCGCCAGGGCGGCGTAGCCCGCCGCGGCCAGCCGCTCCGCCACGCCGCGCACCCAGCCATTCACCCCGAACACCTCGGGCAGCACCAGTACGGCCGCCTTCGCTGGGGTGGCGGCGGGCCGGGCCCACCAGCAGCGCAATTGCACCGCATCGGCGCCAACGGTGGCGGAGGGGGCCCCAATCAGTTGCCAGTTGGCCAGCACCGCCGCTGGGGTTGACGAGCCACTGGCGGAGGGCAGTTCGGCCCGGGCCTGATTGGGGACCGCCCCTGGATTGGCTGCTGGATCGGGGGCTGGATCGGGCCCTGAATTTGGCCCTGAATTGGGTCCTTGATTGGATTCTGGATTGGGGAGCGCCACCGTTGACTCTGGATCGGAGGCTGCCTGGTGGGCATCTGGGCGCGAATCCGGCACGGGCGCAACCGTCGACAGGGCAATGCCCAGTGTTAGCCAGCCAGTGCTGGCCATGCGGAATTGGCACAGCCCGGCACAGCCGCTTGGGCCAGCGGGGGGATTGTCCCCGGGCCCAGGGCTCCGTAAGGTGGCCACCAGCCCGATTGGCCCACACCGGCGTGCGCTTCCACATTCAGCAGGACAGCGACATTCCGGCCTCGAGCCAGCTGTACAACCAGATCTGCTTTGCCATTGCGGCCCGTCACTACCCGCCGGGCCACCGACTGCCGAGTACGCGCCAGCTGGCGATGCAGACCGGACTGCACCGCAACACGATCAGCAAGGTGTACCGCCAGCTGGAGATCGATGGCGTGGTGGAGGCCATGGCCGGTTCGGGCATCTACGTGCGCGATCAGCAGAAACCCCGCGATATCAAGCTGCCGCCGGGCCCCCGTGGCCGCAGCCTGCCGGATATCGATCGAGAAGTGCGCCAGAGCGTCGATGGTCTGCTGAATGCAGGCTGCACGCTGCAGCAAGCGCGGGATTTGCTCACCCGCGAGATCGATTGGCGCCTGCGCTGCGGCGCCCGGGTGCTGGTAAGCACGCCGCGGGAGGACATCGGCGCCTCGATGCTGATCGCAGAAGAACTCAGCCCCAAGTTGGAGGTGCCGGTGGAGGTGGTGCCGATGGAGGAGCTGGATGCGGTATTGGAAAGCTCCAACAACGGCACGGTGGTTACCAGCCGCTACTTCCTGCAGCCGGTGGAGGCGATTGCCCAACAGCACGGGGTGCGGGCGGTGGCGGTGGATCTCAACGACTTCCGCCACGAGCTGGACATGCTCAAGGAGCTGCGAGAAGGCAGCTGCGTGGGCCTTGTGAGCATCAGCCCCGGCATCCTGCGGGCCGCAGAGGTGATCCTGCACAGCATGCGCGGCAATGAGCTGTTGGTGATGACCGCCAACCCGGATGTCAGCAGTCGGCTGTTGGGCCTGCTGCGGGCCGCCAGCCACGTGCTCTGTGACCGGCCGAGCCTGGCCCTGGTGGAGCAGACCCTGCGGCAAAACCGCAGCCAACTGATGCGACTGCCGGTGGTGCACTGCGCCCAGAGCTACCTGGGCAGCGCCACCATCGATGCCCTGCGCAAGGAGATCGGCCTACTGCAGGCTTAGCCCCGGCCCCTGGCCGCGTTCACCAGAGGCTGCACTGGCCCTGCTGCAGCAACAGGTGATCGGCCAGCACCAAGGCCACCATCGCCTCCACCATCGGCACCGCCCTTGGCAGCACGCAGGGATCATGGCGACCCTTGGCGGCCAGGGTGGTGGCCTGGCCGGAGGCATCGATCGTCTGCTGGGCCTTGCGGATCGTCGCCGTGGGCTTGAAGGCCACCCGAATCACGATCTCTTCTCCATTGCTGATCCCCCCCTGGATGCCGCCCGAGTTGTTGGTGGCGGTATGCAGGCTGCCGTCGTCGGTGGGCAGGAAGGCATCGTTGTGCTCACTGCCCTTGAGCAGGGTGCCGCCAAAGCCTGAGCCGATCTCAAAACCCTTGGTGGCGGGCAGCGACATCACCGCCTTGGCCAGGTCGGCCTCCAGCTTGTCGAAGACAGGCATCCCCAGGCCAACGGGGGGCCGCCGCACCAGGCATTCGATCACGCCACCGCAGGAATCGCCCTCCCGGCCGATGGCCTCGATGCGCTCGATCATCTGGCTGGCCGCCAAGGGATCGGGGCAGCGCACGATATTGGCCTCCACGGCTGCCAGGCTCACGTCGCTGGGATCGATCACCGCTTCAATGGTGTGAATCCGCTTCACCCAGGCCAGCACCTCGCAGCCGTGGGCCTTGGCCAGCAGCTGTTTGGCGATGGCGCCGGCCGCCACCCGGCCGATCGTCTCCCGGGCCGAAGCGCGACCGCCGCCGCTGCGGGCCTGGATGCCGTACTTGGCCTGGTAGGTGGCGTCGGCATGGGAGGGCCGGAAGGCCACCTGCATCTGCTGGTAGTCGCCGGGGCGTTGATCCTGGTTGCGCACCAGCATGGCGATCGGCGTACCCAGAGTCACCCCGTCCAGCAGACCGCTGAGGATCTCGACGCGATCGTCCTCCTTGCGGGGGGTGGTGATCTTGCTTTGACCCGGTTTGCGGCGATCCAGTTCGGCCTGAATGGCTGCAATATCCAGCTCCAGCCGGGGCGGACAGCCATCCACGATCACGCCTACTCCACCGCCATGGGATTCGCCAAAGGTGCTAATCCGAAATAGCTGGCCAAAGCTGCTGCCCATGGTGGATACGCGCTAGCAGGAGCCTACAAACCAGGCCTGGCAGGGCCTGGCTTGATAGGGGCAGCCCTGGCGGGGGCACCTCGATCAGCCGATCACCGGGGGCGATCACCAGGGTTTGCCCATGGTGGTCACCTGGCTGCTGCGGCTTCTAGCTTGCTCAGCTGGTGGCGGATGACCAGTGAGAAAGCGGGAACGTGCTGAATTGGTAATGGCACGGCTGGAGCAGCACTACCCCGAAACGCCAATCCCGCTCGACCACAGCGACCCCTTCACGCTGCTGATTGCAGTGCTGCTCAGTGCTCAGTGCACCGACAAAAAGGTGAATGAGGTAACGCCAGCCCTGTTTGCGGCCGGGCCGAACCCAGCGGCGATGGCGGCGCTGGCGGAGCAGACGATCCTCGGCCACATCCGAGTGTTGGGCCTAGCCAAAACCAAGGCGCGCAACGTTAAGCGCTTGGCGGAACTGCTGCTCGAGCGCCACGGCGGAGCCGTGCCCCGCAGCTTCGCCGAACTGGAAGCCCTACCTGGGGTGGGACATAAGACCGCTTCTGTGGTGATGGCCCAGGCCTTCGGCGTGCCCGCCTTCCCAGTGGACACCCACATCCATCGGCTGGCCCAGCGCTGGGGGTTGAGCAATGGCCTGAGCGTGGAGCAGACCGAGCGCGATCTCAAGGGGCTGTTCCCGCAGGAAGCCTGGAACAAGCTGCATCTGCAGATCATTTTTTATGGCCGTGAGCATTGCACCGCCCGCGGCTGCAATGGCACCCTGTGCGGCCTCTGCCAAGAGCTATATCCCGCCCGCCGCAAGCCGGTGCAATGGCGCAAGGCCTGAACACAAAAGCCTGAGCACAAAGCCTGAACACAAAAAATCCCCCACTAAAGCGGAGGATTTAAAGATCAACTAGGCGAAGGCTCAGTTGATTTATTTAGCTTTAGCTTAGCTTTGGCAAGACTATTAAGTCTTGACTTCAGCCGGGCTGTTCAGCCTCAGCCAATAGCAGGAGCGGTCAGAGCCACGGGGGTGGACTGAGCTGCTGCCAGGTCGAGGGGGAAGTTGTGAGCGTTGCGCTCGTGCATCACTTCCATACCCAGGCCAGCGCGGTTGAGCACGTCTGCCCAGGTGTTGATCACGCGGCCTTGGCCGTCGAGGATCGACTGGTTGAAGTTGAAGCCGTTCAGGTTGAAGGCCATGGTGCTGACGCCCAGGGCGGTGAACCAGATACCCACCACAGGCCAGGCGGCCAGGAAGAAGTGGAGCGAGCGGCTGTTGTTGAAGGAGGCGTATTGGAAGATCAGGCGACCGAAGTAACCGTGGGCAGCCACGATGTTGTAGGTCTCTTCTTCTTGGCCAAACTTGTAACCGTAGTTCTGGGACTCAGCTTCGGTGGTTTCCCGAACGAGGCTGGAGGTCACCAGGGAGCCGTGCATGGCGGAGAACAGGCTACCACCGAACACACCGGCTACACCCAACATGTGGAAGGGGTGCATCAGGATGTTGTGCTCAGCCTGGAACACCAACATATAGTTGAATGTGCCAGAGATGCCCAGGGGCATGGCGTCAGAGAAGGAACCCTGACCGAAGGGGTAGACCAGGAACACGGCGCTGGCGGCGGCCACAGGAGCGCTGTAGGCCACGCAGATCCAGGGACGCATGCCCAGGCGATAGCTCAATTCCCACTCACGACCCATGTAGGCATAGATGCCGATCAGGAAGTGGAACACCACCAGTTGGAAAGGACCACCGTTGTACAGCCACTCGTCGAGGCTGGCGGCTTCCCAGATGGGGTAGAAGTGCAGGCCGATGGCGTTGCTGGAGGGCACAACAGCACCAGAGATGATGTTGTTGCCATACATCAGGGAGCCGGCTACGGGCTCACGGATGCCGTCGATGTCAACGGGGGGCGCGGCGATGAAAGCCACGATGAAACAGATGGTGGCAGCCAGGAGGCAAGGGATCATCA
>JBILLQ010000023.1:0-43205 GCA_044375975.1 Prochlorococcaceae cyanobacterium | reverse complement strand
GCGGATCAGGGCCGGCCGCTCTCCCCTTTCGCTTCTCAACAGACCGCCCTGCAGCACGGCCCATAGCGGCAACAGTTCAACTGAGGCAACAGCCTACGCAGTCAACAGTTTTTAAGATGCAATGCGGCCAGAGCCGCCAGCTCCCATTCCCGGGCCATAGGCAGGCGCAGGCCACTCCAGGCGCAGTAGGCCAGGGCATCGGCCCAGGCGATATGCACCACCGGGTGCTGTTCAAGCCAATCGATGCCACTGGCGGGTCCCTGGGGATGGCGCCAGTGGCACCGGGCACCAGGGCCCACCAGTCGATGGGATTAGCTCGATCCAGGCTGCTCGGCAGGGGCCGAAACACCACTGAGGCGGGTTGGCGCTGCTCGCGGCTCAGGCCTGGATAGATGGCTGAATCTGGTGGCAACTCCAACACGGTGCGGTAGCCGCTGGCGGCCACAAATGCGGCGAATTGAGCATTGATTACCGGAGTTGGGGCAATCTGAAAAGCGGCCAAGGTTACCAGGCGGGAGGGGGCCTCTTCTGGGTAGTAGCGGTCTGAACCGATGCGGTATTCATCGGCGGGAATCGTCACCATCGCCGCCCCAGCGGCGCTTGTGCGCGCTTGAACCTCCATGGATGGGCAGCTGGGCAGATGGGCAGCTGGGCGGTAAAGAGGGCTTGCCCACACTGGCGCAAGCCTGGCGCCAGGGCCAGGGAACAGCTTGATCCCTTGGCGGGCTGCCGCCGCCAGCGCTCGGGCGCCATTGCCCATCTATATACCTGTCGCAATAACCATCTCAACCTCAACCTCAACCTCAATCTCAATCTCAACCTCAGCCTCAGCCTCAGCCTCAATCCCCGTCTCAATCCCCGTCTCAATCCCCGTCTCAATTTCTCTATCTCTATCTCTATCTCTATCTTTTTCCCGGCTCTAGCCTTTTCCCAGGAGTGGTTCCCCGTTGTTGCGGTAGATAGCTACCACGCCGGGCCGGGGTGCGCGGCCAGGAATGGTGGAAGGCCAGTTGGAGCCCAGGGGCACGCGGCGCAGCTGCTGGAAGGGCTGGCCAGCGCGGTTGCGCAGCTCATGGGCCTGATATTCCTGCTTGCCCTGTTGGTGAACGCCATATTCTTCTCCGGGGTGTTGGATCGCCAGAAACAGAGTGCGTTCGTCGCCATCGAAACAGGGGCCACACATTTCTGATTCCATCGGTGCGGTAGCAAATAGCAGCGCTGAACCGGCAGCGGGGCCGCTAGCCGGCAACAACCAACAACTGTTGTTACCAAACAAATCCAGGTTGCCGATGCGGTCGGTAACCATCCAGATATTGCCACCGCGATCGATAGCGAGATTGTCGGGATTGGCAAAGCCCATGCCCCCCTGCCAGGGGGCGCCACCACTGGCCACCAGGCGCCAGCGGAAATCACCGCCCGACTGCTCCCCGGAGCCAACACGCTGGCGGGCGGGACTGTCCTGGAGACGCATCAGCCAGCCGTAGGGCCAGCTGGTTTGGCCCGCCGGCCCCCGGAAGATGGCCGGATCGGGACGGTCTTCCCCATCGGCGCCGGCTGCGGTGAAGCTGATCAACAGATCGCCGCTCAACGGATCCAGCTCGGTGTCCTCTGGCCGGGCGGTGGGGGTGGCGCCAACGGCATTGGCGGCCAGGTGGGCATCGATCAAAATGGCTCCCATCTGTTCGGCGCCCTGGCCTGGATAGAGATCCGCCAAATTGCGGTAGCGCTGCAGATAAGCCGCCAGCTGTCGATCATCGGCTAGGGCTTCCGCGCCAGCGCGAGAGCGGTCGCCGTGGGGCAATCTGCAGGCTTGGGCGATGCCATGGCGCTCGTAATGACTGGGCGGCAGCGGCGCCAGGGGGGTGTCGGGGCTGAGGGGGATCCAGCGGCCGCTGCCATCGGCGTTGAACTGGGCCGCCTCCAGCCGGCCGGCCTCCAGCAGCCGCGAATTGCTGGGATCGGCGGGATTGCGAATAAGCGATTCACTCACGTAGCGATATAAATGACCGCCGTGGCGGTCGCAGCCGGAATACACCACCAGGGGCTCGCCGGGCCGGGCCCGCACCGCCACGGCCTCATGGCGGAAGCGCCCCAGCCAGCTGTGTTTTACGGCCGGTTGGGCCGGCTGGCGCGGATCCAATTCCACCATCCAGCCATATTTATTGCCCGCCAGGCCAAATGGATTGCCGAGGCCCTCCAGCCGCTGGCCATCGAAGCGGAAGGGACGCTCCGCCGGCAGCGGCGACGAGCCGTCGGCATACACCTGCTCCACCACGTGGGTGTGGATGTTTTCCTCCGCCGATAGCACCGTGCCCCAGGGGGTCTGGCCACCGGCGCAGTTAGCGAAGCTGCCGATCACCCGATCCCCGAGGCCGTCGTCGTAGCCGAGGCGCTGGCGGCGGCGGAACACCGCGGCGGCGGGGCCGCTGGTGCGCAGTTGCTGGTCGGGGCGGCCCCAGCCAGTAATGCCGGTGATGCGGCGATCAAAGCGGCCGGGCTGGTGGCGCCAGCGGCCATCGCCATCGCCATCGCGAAAAATCTCAGCGACGCCGATGCCCAGGTCGGCCATGGCGGCCTGGGCCACCGCTAGCAGGGGCCCACGCAGGGGATCCGCCGCCGGCAGGGCGGCCAGGTCGACGCTGCCACCGCGGCTGGCCAGGGCCGTCTTTAGCTCGTCAAAGGGCAGCGATTCGCCGATCACCTCCCGATAGCCAGCGCACCAGGGGATGGCACTGATGTATTCGAAATTAATCGTTAGTAGCGCCCGTTGATTTAGTGGCGCCCTTTTGTCTTGCGCCCCCGCTGCGTCTGCCGTCCTGTCTTCCCCTAACAACTGAAATGCCAGGTAGTCGTTGTTGAAGCCAAAGCGGCCATCGCCGAGGCGATCCCCCCAGCTCAACAGCAGCTCACTGCGGTAGCCCCTGGGCACCACCAGGCGATCCTGCAATTCGATACGGCCATAGCGCTGCAATTGCTGCGCGCCACTTAGGCCATCGGCAGCCAGGGGGATGGGCCCCTGCAGGGGTTGAAAAGGCAGTGGCGGCGCAGGCGGCTGGGGCTGTGCCAGGCCAGCGCCCAAGGCGCCCGGGCCGCGGCGTTGGGCCAGGACGGGTTTGATACTGCTGGCTGCGGCAATACCCAGCAGTTGCAGCAGCAAGGTGCGGCGATTCATCGGGGACGGCTCATCGTGAACGGCTACAGGAATCGGTTTGGCGGGGGCTAAGTAACGCCACCCGGTTTGCCTGGAATGGACTGAGGTTGTCGTCGCTCACCAGCAGCAGGCTGGGGCGCCCATCCGCCAGCCGGGGCCCGAAACTCAAGCCCTCCCAGTTGTCAGGGCTGAGACCTCTGGCAATCAGGTCCCACTGGGCTAGGGGCCGAGCCGGCCGGGCGGCCGGGGCAGCAGTGGACAGCGGATAGAGGGCTAGGCGGATCTGCCAGCGATCGGGTGCTTCAAAGCGGCGCAGCAGGGCCAGCAATTGATTAGACGGCAGCGCCAGTAGGTCGGTGAGGCCCCAATCCGGCCCCGGTGGCAACAGCAGGGAGCCCCACTCCCGCGCCTGGGGCGGATCGCGGCGCGGCTCCAGACCCTGGGGCCAACTCCACAACAGCAGCCGCAGCTGGCGCGCTGGATCCTGGAGCAGCGGATGTTCTGCCGCCATCAACATTTGTGGCCGCCCATGCCGCCCCGGCAGCAAGGTGAGCGATTCGGGGCCGCCATTGCTGGCCAGGCCGCTGTCCTTAGCCGCCTGCCAGGCGGCCGGCAGGGCGACCGCCTGAAGCAATTCACCACTGCCTACGTGAAATTTGAGCAATTGGGGCGGCCTCTCGGCGCTGCGCCTGCCCTCGCTGGCCACCCAGAGCTGATCCCCCAGCAACACCATCGCCTCGGCATCGATCGCTGCCGACAAGGCGGCGCTGGCGCCCCCGCGCAGGGGCAGTTCCCGCGGCGGCGGTAGTGGCCGGGCCAACTCTTTCCCCTTGGCCAGGCCCGCCAGAGCCAAATCCCAGATACTCAAGCTGCCTTGGGGCAGATCGCTAAGCAGCCAGAGCTGATCTGGCTTGGACTGATAGATGGCCGCTGAAAATCCCCCCAGCGCCCTGCCGACGCGATTAACGCGCGGCAATTCAATCTGCCGCAACACCTGCCAACCAGCGCTGTTGGGGCAGGGCAGCGCCAGCTCCTGGGCCGCCATGGGCTGGGCCGCCACAGGCAAGCCCCCTAGGGGCAAGCCCCAAAAGGGAATAGCCGCCAGCACTGCCGCCAGCGGGCCAAAGAGAGGCGCTAAGAACTCCACCAGCCCAGCATTGGCGATCACCGCTCACCCCGGCGGCATCGCAGAACACCAGGGTTGGCTCGGCTTGATGGCAGTGGCTGGGATTGATGGCTGTGGCTGGGATTGAAGTATGAATCAACACTTCTGAGCAACCCGCACCGGATTGACCAGACAGGCACACCTAAGTCGCCGTGACGGTTGGCGAATCGAGCGGTGCTAGCTAAGGTAAGAAACCAAACAAGATTGGGCCATGGCAGCACTACACGACAAGCTGAAGCAGCAGGTGATTGAGGCCGACCGAGATCCAGCGGTTAACACCGGCGAAGCGGCCGTCCAGCTGGTGCAGGAGTGGCTGACCACCCATGAGCAAGAAATCGGCGCCAAGGCCGTGCCGGTGCCGACGGAATTTAACGGCACAATGATGCAGTGGTTTCACTGGTATGGCGAAGCCGACGGCCAACACTGGCGGCGGCTGAAGCAAGCGGCACCGGAGCTGGCGAAGGCTGGCATCACAGGGTTGTGGCTGCCGCCTGCCACCAAGGGAGGAAGTCAATGGGACGTTGGCTACGGCATCTATGACCTGTTCGATTTGGGGGAGTTCGACCAGAAGGGCACGGTGGCCACGAAGTACGGCACCCGGGCGGAGTTGGAGGCCGCGATCGTGACCTGCCATGCCGCCGGCATGCAGATTTATGCCGATACGGTGTTCAACCACAAGATGTGGGCCGACGCCGCCGAGAACTATGCGGCCACCCCCTACGACCCGGCCAACCGCACCAGCGCCCTGGAGGGGGAGCAGCCGATCCAAGCCTGGACGCACTACCGCTTCGACAAGCGGGCGGGCCAGCACTCGAGCATGCAATGGCATTGGTACCACTTTGACGCCGTGGACCACAACCAACTGCGGCCGGGCTACAACGCCATTTGGAAGACACAGGGGGCCAGCTTCGAGATCAAAGTCGATCTGGAGAAGGGCAATTACGACTACTTGATGGGCTGTGACCTAAACATCAACCACCCCGAAGTGCGCGGCGAGCTCAAATACTGGGGCCGCTGGATGCACGACACCCTCAAGGTGGATGGCTACCGGCTGGATGCGATCAAGCATATTAGCAGCGATTTCTTCCTCGACTGGATCGACGATCTCGATCAACATGCCCAGCATGCTCACTTCGTGGTAGGTGAATACTGGACCTACGACCTGCCGGCCCTCTCTTGGTATGCCGCCAATTCCGGCGGGCGCATGCATCTGTTCGATGCGCCGCTGCACCGCAACTTTCATGAGGCCAGCCGCAGCGGTGGCCATTACGACATGCGCCGCCTACTGGATGGCAGCCTGATGCAAACGATGCCGTCGCTGGCGGTGACGCTGGTGGAAAACCACGACACCCAACCGCTGCAATCCCTGGAATCGGTTGTGGAGTCGTGGTTCAAGCCACTGGCCTATGCCTTCATCCTGCTGCGCGACCAGGGCTACCCCTGCGTCTTCTATGCCGATTACTACGGCGCCCACTACAAGGGTAAAAAAGACAACGACGGCCCGGAATATGAAATCTGGCTCACCAGCCATCGCTTCCTGATCGATCGTTTCCTGCTGGCCCGCACCCACTGCAGCTACGGCCCCCAGTACGACTACATCGATCACTTCAACACGATCGGCTGGACGCGGCTGGGAACCCCGGGGCACCCTCGAGCGATGGCGGTACTGATGAGCGATGGCCCAGCCGGCAACAAGTGGATGGAGGTGGGCAAGCGCAACACCGCCTTCCGCGATCTCACCGGCCACATCCGCGAAACGATCACCACCAACGGTGATGGCTGGGCCGAATGGCGCTGCCCAGGCGGCTCCGTCTCGGTGTGGGTGGAGGAAGCGGCCCTGCCTGAGATGGGGGTGGAAAATCTCTGATCACGGGAGATATTGATTCACCATCAACCAGATTCTGCCAACTTGAGGGTGCGCTTGTTCAGATTGACAACCGCTATCGATGGTGTGAATTGTGGCGTCGATCGACTGGGCATCGCCCAGCAGCTCTCCGCTCCGCGAAACCATTAGAGGCCTCCCCTCGCTGAAGCCTGCTGTGTCCGCCTTGATCAGGTGAGCAGCGGCAAGCTGTTCACCTGATCAAGGCATCCCCACTGAGAGTGGGTTCCTGGTGTTGCCGTGGGCGGAACAGGCCTGCTCCTGCGACGAAACAGGCATGGTTGAGCTCCAATGCGCAGGTTTTGTCGCATGATGCCCCCATGACCCCGCAGCTGGACAGGAAAGAAACGGCCCTGAAGCTGGCCCGTAGCCGCGGCCTCCTGCGCGTCAAGGAGGCTGCGGCGGCTGGCGTCGATCGTTCGACCCTGGCGCGCCTGTGCGAGAGCGGCCTGCTGGAGCGTCTGGAGCGGGGGCTCTACGGCCTGCCTGAGGCGGCGGTGCGGGAGCACGTCGATCTGGAGATCGTGGCCAAGCGGGTGCCCCAGGCGGTTTTTTGCCTGCTCACCGCCCTGCGGCTGCACGAGCTGGGCACCCAGCAGCCGCGCCTGGTCTGGATCTGCCTGCCCCGCAGTGTCCACACGCCCAAGCTGCAGTTCCCGCCGCTGGAGGTGATCCATGCCGAGCCTGCACTGCAGCGGCTGCAGCGGGACACGATCAGCTCGGGGCCCATCCGTCTGCGGGTTTACGGGGTGGAGAAAACCCTGGTCGACTGCTTCCGTCATCGCAGCCGTCTGGGGATGGAGGTGGTGCTGGAAGCCCTGCGGGATGCCATTAGCCAGCGGCGGATGAATGTTGATGAGCTATGGCGTCAGGCGAAGGCCCAGCGCATGCAGCGGGTGATGGCGCCGTACCTGGAGGCCCTGCTGTGAGCCAGAACCGGGCCGCTTCGATTCGGCAGCGTCTGCTCAACCGGGCCCGGCAGGAGCAGCTGCCGTTCGATGCGGTGCTGAACCGCTTCGGCAGGGAGCGGTTGCTGTATCGGATCGGGATCTCTGAGTACCGCGAGCAGTTCCTGCTCAAGGGCGCGATGTTGTTCGCCCTGTCAAGCGACATCCGCTTTTGGTCCTCTGGCGACATGCCTCACCGTCCCACGCGGGACATGGATCTGCTGGGGTTCGGCCCGGGGGAGCTCCATGTCCTTGAGAGAGTGTTCAACGAGATCGTGCAGCAGCCGGTGGATGACGGCCTGCGATTCGAGCCGGCAGTGCAGGCCAAGGAGATACGCAAGGAGGCCAATTACGGCGGCGCCAGGGTGCTGCTGATGGCCTCCCTGGAACAGGCACGCATCCCGCTGCAGGTCGACATCGGCTTCGGCGATCTGGTGACGCCTGCCGCTGAACAGATCGATTACCCGGTGCTTTTGGAGGAATTGAACCCTCCTTGTCTGGGTGCCTATCCCGTGTACACGGTGGTTGCCGAGAAGCTCCAGGCGATCGTCAGCCTCGGCATGGTGAACAGCCGTCTGAAGGACTATTTCGATCTGCAGGTGCTGCTGGATCGCGAGCAACTGGACCAGCTGGTATTGGTAGAGGCCGTGGGGCGGACCTTTGCCGTGCGATCGACACCCCTGCCGCAGAGGGTGCCGCTGGGTTTGAGTATTGAGTTTGCCGACGATGCGAATAAACAAACCCAGTGGCGGGCCTTTCTGAAGCGCAACGAGCTCGATGCTCTGCCGCTCCCAGAAGTGGTGGCGCAGCTGCGTGCGTGGTTGATGCCGGTGTTGCTCAGCGCTAGGCAGGCATCTAGCTGACCGCCTGCAGGTAGGGCCCAGCCAGCAACCTTGAGCCGCTTCACAGGCTTCCTCAAAGTTTCTGAATTGCCTGATCAAACCAACCGATGAAATCCTGGCTGGCGTGCAATCGTTCAGATCGCTTAAGCGCAAGAAGAATCTCACGCCCACGACAGAGATACTCTTTCCTGGTGGAAATTGGCAGCAAAGAATTAAGTGATCCTAGCTTGGCGCAAGATGCCGCCACATCCACCTGCCACTCTGTGTTCGCCGGATCACGCTTCGCCAGGCCTTCTCTGATCGTTAGCCCCGCCTCGTAGGCAGCCAGCGCTCCGGCGCTATCACCCTGCGCTAGTAGCACATCACCGATCTTGTTGTTGCTCACCGACAGATCGCGCTGCCGCTGCAAGTTCGCCGGATCACGCTTCGCCAGGCCTACGACGATCTTTAGCCCCTCCTCGTAGGCCGCCAGCAATCCGGCGCTATCACCCTGTTTCGCCAGCACATCACCGATTCGCTGGTGGCTCACCGAATGACAGATAAATTAATTCACAATATACTTTAAATCTTTGGATCTTGCGAGCTAAGGCTCGCATAAAATACCATAGGCAGATCTAAAAATTCTCAAATCATCTTCGTGAGCACAGCTAAGCTTTTCACCAAGATCTTTGGCAATACGCTCAATATGATTTTGCTCTAAAAAAATCTGCTCATATATTCCATCAATTTTATCATAATTTATCAAGTACTTATCATGCCTAAAATTTATAGATAGCCAATGCAAAAAAGAGACTATAGTTACAGCTGCAAATCCTATATAACCACTTCTTTCTATATAATTTGTATGCACAGGGAAAAATCCATTCTCAATAAAATATTTCGGCGTGGGTGAATCAAGAGCCAGCATGTACAAAACATCAAAATCATTTAATAAAACTTCAAGAAGATACTTGCCGGTCTTGCTAAGCTCAAGAGTTACATCCTTTCGCTCTGTATCATCTAGTTTAGAATCAATCCATCCAAAAGCTCTGGCGTCTTTGACAACCTGGCCAACATTTTCTACATCATAGCCGAAGCCTTCAGTAAGAAGTTTATCTAAATGACTTTGTTTAAGTCTTGTGTTAAAAAGCAATTCTAGCATGCGTATTCGCAAAAATAAATTGGAGGGGCTTGTTTTAAGCTGGGGATATATATTTTGATCAATCCAGAATGGATTTATGTAGGGATATCCTTTCTCTCTATTTTTTTCCACAAATGTTTTTTGTGTCTGCAAATAAAATTCACCATTCAAGAAAAGATTTCTTTTCATCAGCTGGGAAGCCTGTTTTTTAAGGTCAAGATCTGGTTTTTTGCCTAGCTGATGCCATCTAAATCTTATCTGTTCAGCCAGGGTTGCCGAATTTACAATTACGTTTCTGAAGTTTTCATGCAAAATATCAGCACCTGGAAGGCACGTCATCGCTGCAGATATTGTGTTTATAATAGAATTACTTGTGTCTCTACTGCTAATATCTGTCAAAACCACACGCAGCCACTCGATTCTTTTCTTCATTAACTCATTTATGTCCGGAGATATGTGTGTAATTTTTTTAGGATTTACTGATTTATCCCATCCCAATATGCTGCCATCTTTACTTTGAATATCTATCCAAGTTCTCTCTCTCATTACGGTAAGTCTTAGTTCGTTAAATTCGCCCTTCCTTAGCGTAAAGTTAATTAGCTCTGGAACCAGCAGATTGTATATATTAACACCCGCATCTGTATTCAAATGTAGTCCATCTACACCATCAAGAATTAGTAAAAGTTTAATGCCATAATCTCTAAGGCTGTTCTTCGCATACAGCGCACATTCTTTCCATCTTGTAAACTCTCTTCGCTTAGAAGCTTTGTCATTAAACAAATTCTTGTAAATGTATTCTGATTCAATCTCAAGTGTCTCAGAGACGTGGGTATCTATGTACCAATATATTGGCTTTAATACTCGCTCTCTAGTCTCTACTGCACGTGCTTCCTTATATGTAAATGTATTTTGGCTCCTTTTAAACTCTTTCATAATTCTTTCGGGCAAGCCACCGGAATTTTTTTGCCTTGCCAAAACAGCCAGCAACTGAAAGTCCATATAATCTTCGATTGTAGGATGCTCTATAATTCTTTCAACAGAATCCGCCATATCTTTGTGCCCTCTCACGGATTTTACTGTTAAAACTTTTTCAAATGCATTATACAACCTTTGGGCATCACATCTTAGATAAAGCACATCTTTTTCTTCAAGTTTTTTTTGATTTTTACTTAGCCAATGATTTAGCACTGATGTCTTTCCGCTACCCTTAGGACCAATATAGATGACATGGCTTTCCAACCATTTCCCACTTTCTCTTGGCAAAAGATAAAGATCCAGCCTGCTGCAGCTAGGAGTAGCGACGAAGTATGGGCTGTCCTCCAAGGGTTTATAATTACTATATGCAGCAGAATCCGAAGTATTTTTATATCTTTCTATTGCATGGAAGAAATCTTGATCTTCTCTAGCAAAAAATTCTTGAGGATTTTCATACTCATCAGCACGCATGCGACTAGCAATACTTTCATATTCATATGGAAATATGACATTACTTATTTTTTGATCTTTCCAGCTCCATGAATTAAGTATTTCGTTGAGATTGGATATGTTAATATTCATATTAATGATAATTAATCATTGCTAGGTAAAGTGCTTAGTTTATTATACATTTCTTGTCTCTTTTCCCTGAACATGTGTACCACTTTGTCTTTAAAATTAGGGTCATCATATATAGTTTTAGCCTCAATGGCCTCTTCGATTTGCGAAACACACGATACAAAAATTGGTGTCAAACTGAATTGATTAAGAAACTGATTAGCTACCTGATAGATGCAGTAAGGATCGCTACATTTGGACAGCGAAAGTAGGATTTCATCAACAATGGCTATATTGCACATCAGATCCTTGTGCTCTTGGACTCTAGCCTGAGCGGCTTGCATAAGTTGAAATTTAAATTGTTCAAGGACTTTATCTCGCTCCTTCTGAAGTAAGTGTTTGTGCTCTTCACTTTCCATGGATAAGATCAATTTCAACCTCTCTGTTTCTCTCTGCAGGGATGATTTATATCTTTCAAAATGTCGTCCAATAATTAAATTGGCAAATTTTGGCTGAACAACAGCAACAAGCGCTGATATGCCGCTTACACCGGAAATGGCAAAAAATAAATCCTTTACGGATGCTAAAATTTCAGGCAAATGGTCCTCCATTGTTAGGTAAAGACAAAAATTACTGACGCTAGCTTAATAGCCACCATCAATATCAATATGAACCAGCCAACGCTAATAGTGGCTGCTCAAACGCAGGCGTTCATACCTAGGTGTCTAAGGAAGGACTGACTGGATCATAACCTCACCTGACAATTTTTGACAAGACCTGGTTCACCACGATACACAAGCAGCCCAAACGCACTCCCCTATAAGCTAGGGAGTTAGCCCAACGACTGATTTTTGGGCCAAGTGAGGGGGAAATTCCCCGAGTTGACTAAAAAGCTCGCCTCGCTGGATCCTGTAGCGATTTATACCATTAATAAAGATAGCCCCAATTCCCCAAGGCCAAGATTGCCTGGCTAGTTTGAGAGTTGTTATGGACTAACCCCCACCAACTCCCTAGCCAGCCGCCAGCCCCGTGGCATGGCGGCGGCGCAGTTGACCGCAGGCGGCGTCGGCATCGAGGCCGCGGCTGGCGCGCACGCTTACGGCGATGTGGCGCCGCTGCAGCAGCTGGCGAAAATCCTCCACCGCCCTGGGGGTGGGTCGCTGGAAGCTCTCCTCGGCGATCGGGTTGTAGGGGATCAGGTTTACATGGCTCTGGAAGCCGCGCAGTAGCTGGGCCAGCTCTTCTGCGTGACGCGGCTGGTCGTTTAGACCCCCCAGCAGGATGTATTCAAAGCTCAATCTTCTGCCGGTGATCGCCACATAGCGGCGGCAGTCTTCCAGTAAAGATTGCAGGGGATAGGCATGGGCGGTGGGGATCAGTTCCTGGCGGAGCTGTTGGTTGGGGGCATGCAAACTCACCGCCAGGGTGAATTGGGCCCGCCCCAACCTTTGCAAGGCTCGCTCCGCCAACTGGGGCAGGGTGTGGGCCACGCCTACGGTGCTGAGGGTGATCTGGCGTTGGGCCATGCCCAAATCGCCGCAGAGGCAGTCAATGGCCGCTAGCACCGCCTCGATATTTAGTAGTGGCTCCCCCATACCCATGAACACCACATGGCTGGGGCGCTCGCCCATCACCTCGCGCACACTGAGCACCTGGTCGACAATTTCGTGCACCGCCAGCGAGCGCTGCAGGCCCCCCTTACCGGTGGCGCAGAAGCTACAGGCCATCGGACAACCCACCTGGCTGCTGACGCAGACGGTGAGGCGCCCCTCAGCCGGGATGCCCACGGTTTCGATGCTGAGCCCGTCGTGGGTGCTGAGCAGCAATTTGGTGGTGGCATCGCGGGCGACGCTGCGGTGCAGCTCCCTGGAGCGGCCAATCCAGTCGCCCGAGCCAGCCGGCGGCTGGGCCAGCAGCAGCTGGCGAAAGCCCTTGGGCAACACCGAGATCTCATCGAGGCTGCGGGCCCCCTTGGCATAGAGCCAATCGTGCAGCTGCTGGCCCCGAAAAGCGGCCTGGCCCTGGCCCACCGCCCACTGCTCCAGCTCCGCCAGATTCATACCCAGCAGCGGCTTGGCGGCAGTTCCCGGTGCCTGTGCCGGTGTCAGGGCCACACCAGCAGGCCGTGGCCCAGCAGCTGCTCCGCCACCAGCAGGGCTATGAAGCCGAGCATGGCCGCCCGGCCATTCAGCTTTTCAGTGTGGCTGTGGAACCCGAAGCGGGGTAAACGCCGCTGGGGGATGGGCGTGCCCAGAGCGGTGAGCTTGGCGTTGGTCATCGTTGGCGGCGGCAGTAGGGAAGCACCGGTTGGCCCAGGGCAGGTTGGAGCAGCAGCGGATCGCCTAGGGCCGGGTGGCCCAGGCGAAGCGCGGTTAGCCGATCAGCTGGGCGGAGCGGCTCAGTCATCGGTGAGCAGGCCCTCCTCCTGGAGACCCTCCAGGGCGGCGGGATCGGCGATCAGCTCCTCCTCAAGGCCCTCGTCGAGGATCGGCCGGGTGAAGGCAGCCGGTGAACTGGTGTCGATGCCGTGGCGGCTGCGGGTGGCCTCCAGGTCGGCATCGGAGGGGTCGTCCAACAGGGCGGCGGAGGACACCGGTGGCGCCGGTAACTCCACCGTGTAGTCGGGCCGCAGGTTTTGCACGCGCCGGTAGCCCATGCTCTCCTCCTCCAGGATGTCTGGATGGGGGCCGGCCTCGGCCCGCAGCTCCTCCTCAAAGCCACTGAAGCCCGTGCCGGCGGGGATCAGGCGACCGATGATCACGTTCTCCTTGAGACCGCGCAGCCAGTCGCTCTTGCCCTCGATCGCCGCTTCCGTGAGCACCCGGGTGGTCTCCTGGAAGGAGGCGGCGGAGATGAAGCTGTCGGTGTTCAACGAGGCCTTGGTGATGCCCAGCAGCACCGGCGTGAACTCGGCGGGTGCACCGCCGGTGATCGCCATGGCGCCATTCACCTGCTCCACCTGGCGCAGTTCGATTAGCTCGCCGGGCAACAGAGTGGTATCGCCGGCGTCTTCAATACGCACCTTGCTGGTCATCTGTCGCACGATCACTTCGATGTGCTTGTCGTCAATCGAAACCCCTTGGGATTTGTAGACGTTCTGAACTTCCTGCACCATGCGGAATTGCAGCTTGGAGATCGACTGTTGGGCCGCCTCCATGGTGGGTTTACGGGTGCGCAGATCCTCGAAGTAGCTCTCCAGCAGCTCGTGGGGATTGATCGGACCGTCGGTGAGCTGATCGCCCGCATGTACCTGCTGGCCATCGCTCACCATCACGGTGCGGCCCAGCAGAATCGGGTATTCGCTGATCGCATCATCCTGTTCAATCACGGTAACGGTGATCGAATCGTCATCCTCTCCCTGCTTGATCTGCACGGTGCCCGATTTGCGGCATAGCACCGAGGAATCCCGCGGCCGCCGGGCCTCCAGCAGTTCCTCAATACGCGGTAGACCCTGCACGATGTCACCGGTTTTTTGCCGCTCGAACACCAGCAGGGCCAGGCCATCACCGCGCTGCACCAGTTCGCCGTCGCGCACGTGCAACACCGAATCCGGCGACACCATGTAGGGCCGGCCGAGGC
Organism: Prochlorococcaceae cyanobacterium; assembly: GCA_044375975.1. Lineage (GTDB taxonomy): Bacteria > Cyanobacteriota > Cyanobacteriia > PCC-6307 > Cyanobiaceae > UBA5018. Next base: position 28,986 of record JBILLQ010000023.1, on the reverse strand, counting down.
GGATGGTAACGATTGAGCCATCAATCGCCTCCACCTGGCCGCAGCAGGGGGCCGCGATGCCCTCGGCGAGGATGTCGCCATCGACAATCCGCTGGCCCACCGTCACCAGGGCCGGGCTGTCACCCAAATCCAGGCGGCTGATGTCATCGGCGCGCTCCACAATCAAACGGCGAATCGGCTCGCCCTCCTGCTGGTCGGGCAGTTGCACCACGCCATCCTCCTTGCAGAGAATCTGGGTTGTGGCCACCACGTCGCCGCTCTTCACGGTGGATTGGTCCTCCACCTGCAGCTCGGTGTGGGTGGAGCCGTGGCTGGCATCAGAAATGGTGTCGCGGCGCACCAGCAGCGTTTCCAAGATGGTGAGCTGCAGTCGCTCAATCGTCTTGGCGCGCTTATCGGGTACCGCCTCCACATCCACAGTCATTTGTGGTGTGGTGTCAAAGGTTTCCAAGATCAGCTGGGTGCGCAGCAACTCAACACCCTCCACGCTCTTGATCACCTCGCCGTCTTTAAAAGCGAGCCGCTGGGTAGCCTTCAGGCCCAGCAATGGACCACCACTCTGCTTCACCGTGCTCAGTTCTGGCAGGTGAGCCTCATCGGGAATGCTGTATTCCTCAACGGGCCGCAGCAGCAGGGCGCCGCCTTCCGGTGTGTCAACTGTCTCCACGTACACCATCGCCTCTGGTGTTAGATCCTTGGCAATTTCCTCCCCGGGATTGCACAGACGCCCCTCTGAAAAATTGGAGAGAATTTTGCTATCGGCCACCAGGTGCAGGTTACCGGAGCGAACGATGATTTCGCGCAAAATATCGTTCTTTTGCGTCACCGTCACGATGCCGGCGGTCTGGCTGAAGATATCCTTCACCACCTCGGTGCCGGCCTCAATCCACTGGCCATCCTCAATCATCAACAGGGAGATGTCCTTGTTGATCTCGTGGGTTTCCTGGGGAATCCAGAGCAGCGTGCCGCCCTTGCTCACCTCATAGCCATTTTTGGCACTACGGGCCTTTTTGATCGCTAGGCCTGGCGCGAATTTAACGATGCCGCCGGTTTGGGTGCGGAAGCGGTCATCGGCCAGTTCTGCAATCACCTCGCCGCTGGCAATCTTGGTGCCGGGGCGAGTCTTAAGCAGATAGCGCAGATTGTCCTTGCCATCCAGGTGCCAGGTTTCACCAGAATGGCTGGATTCACCCACCAACTTGCAGTCTTTCAAGGTGAGGCTGGCGGTAACAATCTGCACCTCGCGGGAGTCGCCCGCCGATTCCCGCAACCTCACGGCACCGCCGTACTCACTCACCAGCCGGCTCTCCACCAGCACATCGCCGGTCTTAACGGCGCTATTGCCAGTCAACACGGGCTGGGCATTGGGCGGCAGGTTATAAACGTCGCCACTGAATACCCACATGCGGCCGAGGCGCTGGGCCTTGAGGGTGATGTTGCCCTGGCGGTCAACCACCTCCCGGGGCTGAATCGCATCCTCGTAGCGAACCTGACCAGCCAGGTCGCAGATCACATCCTTGGTGGCTTTTTCCACGCTCTTTTTCACCGTGGCGCCAGCGGAAATCTGGGCCAAGATGGTGTCAGACTCGGCATGTTGGCCGTTGTAGACAAACATGATCGAGCCGGTGGTGATTGCCAGCGATTGGGGCTTGCCCTTGCCGCTCGGCTTCACCGTGATATCGAAATCGGTCTCGGCGATCTGGGCCTCCACCCCGTGGGGGGTGCGGTAGGGACGCACCCTGGCCTTGTCGCCGAATTCGATCACGCCCGTTACCACCGAGCGCACCACGCCGGTTTCGGCCGTGGACACACCGCCGGTGTGGAAGGTGCGCATGGTCAGCTGGGTGCCGGGCTCGCCGATCGACTGGGCGGCCACGATGCCCACCGCCTCGCCCAGGTCCACCAGCTGGTTGTGGGCCAGGGCCCAGCCGTAGCAGCGGCGGCACACCGACCGGTTTGCCTCACAGGTGAGCGGTGAGCGCACCACCACGGTCTTGACACCCGCCGCCTCAATCCGCCGCGACATGATCGGGTCGATTTCGCCATTGCGATCGACGATCAGTTCGCCGTCACTGCCGATCACCGGCTCTGCCGCCAGGCGACCCATCAGCTTGCTGGCAAAACCGCCCCGCTCATCGGCATCGATCGGAATACCGCGGGTGGTGCCGCAGTCGTCTTCTCGCACAATCACATCTTGAGCCACGTCCACCAGTCGGCGGGTGAGGTAGCCCGAGTCAGCGGTGCGCAGGGCCGTATCCACCAGGCCCTTGCGGGCACCATAGGAGGAGATTACGTATTCGGTAACCGTTAGTCCTTCGCGGAAGTTGGTACGAATTGGCAGGTCGATGATCTCCCCTTGGGGGTTGGCCATCAGACCGCGCATGCCCACCAGCTGACGCACCTGGGACATGTTGCCCCTAGCGCCGGAGTTGGCCATCATCCACACGGAATTGAGTGGATCGTTCTCATTGAAATTGCGCCGTACCGCCGCCACCAGGCGCTCGTTGGTTTCGGTCCAGGTGTCGATCACCTTGGTGTGACGTTCCACCTCGGTGATTTCCCCCAGCCGGTAGCGCTCTTCTGTTTCGGTGATTTGCTGCTCCGCCTCCGCCAGCAGGGCCGCCTTGTCGCCGGGAATGCGCAGGTCGTCTACCGAAATCGATACGGCGGCCTGGGTGGCATAGCGGAAACCGAGATCCTTGAGATCGTCGGCCATGGCGGCCGTGGCGGCGGTGCCGTGGTGTTTATATGCCCAGGCCACCAGGTTTCTGAGCGCTTTTTTGTCCACCACCCGATTGCGAAATGGTGGCGCCTGCTTGCTCAGGGCCACGTTCACCGGGGTGATCGGCGCGGGGGCTGCCACGCTGGCGGCAGCCTTGGCGGCCTTGGACTTTTTGCTGGATTTCTTGGCGGGGGTGGCGGTCATGGCGGCGGGCGGATTAGGTGGCGAAGAGGGTTTCAGGCGATCTGCCGGCTCGTGGGGCAAAACTTGCGGCCAGCCGGTATTTCAGTTATCAGGCCGATAATTTAGTTTGAGGCCCTGAATAGGGGCCATTGGAATTAAGCGGCGGCCACGGCGTCGATGATGGTGCGGTTGATAACTACCCGGCCCACGGTGGTAAGCAGATAGCGACTAATTAGAGCTCCGTCTTCATCGAAGCGGTCGCGGCGGTACAGCCACTGTTCAATGCGGGTGCCATCGCTGAGGGTCTCTTCTTTCTGGGGTTGCTTGTCTTCTTCGCCGCAATCCACCTCGCCGTTGAAGCGCACCCATATCCAATCGTGCAGGCGTAGGTGCTTGCACTCGAAGGCGGCCATCACGTCATCGAGGTTGGCGAAGGTGAAATCCCGATCGCCAAAGCTGGGCCGACTCGATCCCGGCTGTTCGGCGGTGAGGTAATAGGCGCCCAGCACCATGTCCTGGGAGGGGGTGATGATCGGCTCGCCTGTGGCCGGCGACAGGATGTTGTTGCTGGCCAGCATCAACAGGCGAGCTTCTGTCTGGGCCTCGATCGCCAGGGGCACGTGCACGGCCATCTGGTCACCGTCGAAGTCGGCGTTGAAGGCGGGACAGACCAGCGGGTGCAGCTGGATCGCCCGGCCATCCACCAGTTTTGGCTCAAAGGCCTGAATGCCCAGGCGGTGCAGGGTGGGGGCCCGGTTTAGCAGGATTGGATGACCTTCGATCACCTCTTGCAGCACCTGCATCACCTCATCATCGGCCCGCTGAATCAGCTTCTTGGCCGCCTTAATGTTATTGACGATGTTCTGGCGGATCAGCCGGTGAATAACGAAGGGCTGAAATAGCTCAATGGCCATCTCCTTCGGCAGGCCGCACTGGTGCATCTTCAGCTTCGGACCCACCACGATCACCGAACGACCGGAGTAGTCCACCCGCTTACCGAGCAGGTTTTGACGGAAGCGACCCTGCTTGCCCTCGATGATGTCGCTGAGGGATTTAAGGGCCCGGTTGTTGGCACCGACCACGGTGCGACCGCGGCGACCGTTGTCGATCAGGGCATCGACCGCCTCCTGCAGCATCCGCTTTTCGTTGCGGACAATGATCTCGGGAGCCAGGATTTCCTGGAGCCGTGCCAACCGGTTGTTGCGGTTGATCACCCGGCGATAGAGGTCGTTGAGATCGCTGGTGGCGAAGCGACCGCCGTCCAGCTGCACCATCGGCCGCAGGTCGGGCGGGATCACCGGGATCACATCCAGCACCATCCACTCGGGACGGGCATTGGTGGCAACGAAATTGTCGATCACCCGCAACCGCTTGATCAGCTTGGCCCGCTTTTGGCCCTTACTGGCGGCGATCTCCTCCCGCAGCTGTTCAGCGGTTTCGTTTAGATCCAGGTCTTCCAGTAGTTGCTTCAGCGCTTCGGCGCCGATGCCAACCATGGGTTCATTCTCAATCTCCGAATCCTCGGCATAGATCTGATCTTCGATCTCCAGCCACTCATCTTCGGTGAGCAGCTGTTTATAGGTGAGATCCTTGTGGTCGCCTGCGTCGAGCACCACGTAGCAGTTGAAGTAGACAATCTGCTCCACATCCCGCAGGGGCATGTCCAGCAGAATCGCCACATAACTGGGAATCCCCTTCAGGTACCACACGTGGGATACCGGGGCGGCCAGCTTGATGAAGCCCATGCGGTGGCGCCGCACCCGACTCTCGGTAACCTCCACGCCGCAGCGCTCGCAGACGATGCCGCGGTGCCGAACGCGCTTGTACTTGCCGCAATGGCACTCCCAATCTTTGGAGGGGCCAAAGATCTTCTCGCAGAACAGCCCGTCCATTTCGGGCTTGAGCGTGCGGTAGTTGATGGTTTCGGGCTTGGTCACCTCGCCCACCACCTGACCGTTGGGCAGGGTGCGCTGCCCCCACTGCATGATCCGCTCGGGGGAAGCGAGCGTGATCTTCACGTAGTCGAAGTGGTTTTCGGTGCGCAGGTTGCTGTTGGACATCTGCTGGAGGCTGGCGGAGATCGAGAGAAGAACAGAAGGGAAAATCGCGACGCCGGCTTAAGCGGCGGCTCGCGATCCATCAGCGATCAGTCGTCGTCGTAATCCGCGACGCCGAGGGATTCGTAGGTGGGACGGCTGGGGGTGCTGCGGCGGGGATTGACGTCCTGCATCAGATCCACTTCTTCGCCCGCATCGGTATATACGGCGATGTCCAGACCGAGGGACTGCAGCTCGCGCATCAGCACCTTGAACGATTCGGGGGTGCCGGGGCGGGGGATCGGTTTGCCCTTGACAATGGCGTTGAGCGCTTCGTTGCGGCCCTGCATGTCGTCCGACTTGACCGTGAGCAGCTCCTGCAGGGTGTAGGCGGCGCCGTAGGCCTCCAGGGCCCACACCTCCATCTCTCCCAAGCGCTGGCCGCCCTGCTGGGCCTTGCCCCCCAGCGGCTGCTGGGTGACGAGCGAGTAGGGGCCGGTGGAGCGGGCATGGATCTTGTCGTCCACCAGGTGCACCAGCTTGAGGATGTGGGCATAGCCCACCGTTACCGGCTGGTCAAAGGGTTCGCCACTGCGGCCATCGATCAGCTGGATCTTGCCGGGGTTATCGGGGTTGTACACCCATTCCTTACCCGGTTGCTTGGCGGCTTCCTCCAGATAGGCCTGCACGGTTTGCTTCGATTTCTCAGCGCCATGCATTTCATCGAAGGGCACCACCTTGACGCGGCAGTCGAGATTGGCGGCGGCCCAGCCCATCAAGCACTCGAATACCTGGCCCACATTCATGCGGCTGGGTACCCCGAGCGGGTTGAGCACGATGTCGATCGGCGTGCCATCCGGCAGGTAGGGCATGTCCTGGGAGGGCAGGATGCGGCTGATGATCCCCTTGTTGCCGTGGCGGCCGGCCATCTTGTCGCCCACCTGGATCTTGCGGCGCTGGGCCACGTAAACCCGCACCACCATGTTGGCGCCCGGTGGCAGCTCATCGCCCTGCTCGCGGGTGTAGATGCGCACGTCGACGACGCGGCCCCGCTCGGTGTTGGGCACCCGTAGGGAGTTGTCGCGCACGTCACGAGCTTTCTCGCCGAAAATCGCCCGCAGCAACTTCTCTTCCGGCGGCTGATCTGATTCGCCTTTAGGAGTTACCTTGCCCACCAAAATGTCGCCGCTTTCCACATAGGCGCCGATGCGAATGATGCCCATCTCGTCGAGATGCCCCAGGGTCTCTTCAGCGACGTTAGGAATTTCGCGGGTGATTTCCTCGGGTCCGAGCTTGGTTTGCCGCGCTTCAATCTCGTATTTCTCGATGTGTACCGAGGTGTAGAGGTCGTCGGTAACCAGCCGCTCGCTTACCAGGATGGCGTCTTCGTAGTTGTAGCCCTCCCAGGGCATGTAGGCGATCAGCACGTTTTGACCCAGGGCTATCTCGCCCCCTTCGCAGGCGGAGCCATTGGCCAGCACCTGGCCGGCGATCACCGGATCCCCCTGGCTGACAATCGGACGCTGGTTCAGGCATGTGTCCTGGTTGGAGCGCTGATATTTCTGCAGATAGTGGGTGTGATCGTTGTTGAATTCATCGCGGATCACAATGGCGGTGGCGTCCACGAAGGTGACCGTGCCGTTCACCCTGGTGATCGGCACCATGCCGGAGTCGCGAGCCACCTGGGTTTCCAGGCCGGTGCCCACCAGGGGCCGCTCGGGCCGCAGCAGGGGAACCGCTTGACGTTGCATGTTCGAGCCCATCAGGGCTCGGTTGGCATCGTCGTGCTCCAGGAAGGGGATCAAGGAGGTGGCCACCGAGATCACCTGCACCGGAGACAACTGCACGTAGTCCACCTGCTCGGGCGGCACTTTTTCGAAGTCTTGGCGGTAGCGAACCGGCACCAGTTCGGCGGTGATGCGGCTATCGCTGTCCGTGGCCACATCTCCCGGGGCGATCCGACACTCGTCCTCCAGGTCGGCGGAAAGATAGATCGGATTGCCCTGCTTGAGCACGATGCCGTTTTCCACCCGCCAGAAGGGGGTTTCGATAAAGCCGTATTCGTTCACCCGGGCGTGGGTGGCCAGCGAGCCGATCAGGCCGGCGTTGGGGCCTTCCGGAGTTTCGATCGGGCAAATCCGACCGTAGTGGGATGGGTGGATGTCGCGCACAGCAAAACCGGCCCGCTCGCGGGTGAGGCCTCCGGGGCCGAGGGCGCTGATGCGGCGCTTGTGGGTGAGCTCAGCCAGGGGATTGGTCTGGTCCATGAACTGGCTCAGCTGGCTGGAGCCAAAGAACTCCTTGATCGCCGCCACCAGCGGTTTGGGGTTCACCAGTTGGGCCGGGGTGAGCGAATCGGTTTCACCCACGGTCATCCGCTCTTTGATGATCCGCTCGAGCCGATTCAGGCCAACCCGCACCTGGTTCTGGAGCAATTCACCCACGGAGCGCACGCGGCGATTGCCCAGGTGATCGATGTCATCAAGGCTGGCGCCGCCCACATCGAGTTCCAGATTGATCAGATAATCAATTGTGGAGAGCACGTCCTCAGGGGTGAGGGTGCGCACCGCATCGGGAATGGTGAGGCGCAGCTTTTTGTTGATCTTGTAGCGACCAACCCGACCGAGGTCGTAGCGCTTGGGATCGAAGAAGCGGCTGTGCAGCAGGCTCTGGCCGCCACTCACCGAGGGCGGTTCGCCGGGCCGCAGTTTTTTATACAGCTCCAGCAGCGCCTGGTCTTCCGAGGAGATGCCCTCGTCGTTGGCGGCCTCAATCGACTTTTGGTAGTACTCGGGATGCCGCAGCTTGTCGAGTACGTCGTTATCGGATAGGCCGATGGCGCGCATCAGCACATGGGCATTGATCTTGCGGGTTTTGTCCACCCGTACGTGCAGCAGATCGTTCTTATCGGTTTCAAATTTCAGCCAGGCGCCGCGGTTGGGGATCAGGCTGGCGTTGAAGGTCTTACGACCGTTCTTATCCTGTTCATCCTTGAAGTAAACCCCGGGGGAGCGCACGATCTGGTTCACGATCACCCGCTCGGCACCATTGATGATGAAGGTGCCCCGCTCGGTCATCAGCGGCAGTTCGCCGATGAATACCTCCTGCTCCTTGATCTCGCCGGTTTCCTTGTTCACCAGCCGGCAGGTGACATACATCTGCGAGGCAAAGGTGGCATCGCGACGCTTCGCTTCTTCCACGTCGTGGCGCGGGCGCTTCAGGCGGTACTCGCTGCCAATGAAATGCAGCTCCAGCTTGCCGGTGTAATCGGTGATCGGTGAGAAGCTCTCTAGCTCTTCAATCAGGCCCTTTTCCAGAAACCACTTGAAGCTGGCCCGTTGCACCTCCACCAGATCTGGCAGGTAGGTGACGGTCTTGGCGATCTGGATCGCGCTGCTCATGCGGTGAACCTGCAGGAACGGGGGAGAGAGGGGATAAGGCCGGTCTAAACCTGAAGCCGGGACCAATGGGTACCCGCCGACTGGGCACCTGCCGACACGAACAGCCGCCCCCTGGGGGAGCGGCTGCCGGGTGGCGCGCCTCAACGGACTCGCTTCAAGGCTTCAGACTTAGACAACAGGGGGAGCGGTACAGCTTCCGGGCCAATGAATTATCCTACAGTGTCAATGGGCAGGTTGAACAGCCTGCGGGCAGTGGCGGTGCTGCATTTCGCAACATGTTCGAGGCTTTCGCCCCGCAGTTCCGCCACCTTGGCGGCCACGGCGGCAACGTAGGCCGGCTCGTTGCGCTTGCCCCGCCGAGGCACTGGCGCCAGAAACGGGCAATCGGTTTCGACTAGATAGCGGTCCGCCGGTACTGATCTGACGCAGTCATGGGTGGCCTCGGCCTTGGGAAAGGTGACCACGCCACTGAAACTAATCATCATTCCCAGTTCCAGAAAAGCGGCCATTTCCGCCGGCGTGCCGCCCCAGCAGTGCATCACCCCGCGCGGACAACGGCCGGCATCAGCGCGGCGGCGCAGCTCCGCCAGCATCGGCTCGGCGGCATCGCGGCAATGGATGATCACCGGCAGATCCAGCTCCACGGCTAGGTCGAGCTGGGGCCCCAGCATCGCCAGCTGCTCGTCGAGGTTGGTGTCGCGGAATAGATCAAGCCCCAGCTCGCCGATGGCCACCACCCTTTCGTCGTCGCTGGCCGCCTGGCGCAGCAGCTGCTGGGTGTCGTGGCACCAGTGCTGGGTATCCAGCGGATGCACCCCCACCGAGTAGCGCAATTCCGCGAAGCGATCGGCCAGGGCGCGGATCGCCGGGATCTCGGCGGGTTCCACGCAGGCGTGCACCAGGGCCTTGACGCCGGCATCCCGCCAGCGCTGGGCCACGGCATCAAGATCCTCGTCGAAGTTGCGAAAGACGATGTGGCAGTGGCTGTCCACTAGGGTTGGCAACCGATCAGCTGTAGCTGAATCGCCTTGGGCTGAGGGCTCGGTGGCTGAGGACTCGGTGGCTGGGGGCTCGCTGCAGGGGTTGGCCATGGCGGATTCCGGCACTTTGGAGGCCGCCATGGTGGCAACAGGGATCAGGCGGCGGCGGGGGCGGGCTCGATCGCCTGCTTGACGGCCACACTCAAACGGGCCTTTTGGTGGGCACCGGTGTTGCTGTGCATCACCCCTACCTTCACCGCCTTGTCAATCTTGCTGAAGGCGGCGTTCATGGACAGCTGCACAGCGCTTTTGGCCTCATCGCCAGGCTTCTGGCTGTAGGCCGAGCAGGCGGTGAAGCAGCGCTTCATCAGCGTGCGCACGGCCGACTTATAGCTGCGGTTGCGCAGGCGATTGCGCTCGGCGATTTCAATGCGCTTGATCGAAGACTTGTTATTGGCCACAGGCGGTTCTGACGCTGGATCGGCAAACGAAAATCCTACCTGCCGGTTCTCCTCCCCCTAGCCAGCCTGGACGTAGCTTCAGTTTTCCCGCGCCCTGACGCCGTGGTCGCCCCTGCCGCCGCCTCCACCATCGCCTGCCTCAGAGACCTGCGGGCGGCGGCGGTGCGGCTGGAGGAGATCGCCAATCGCACCGGCGGCGGTCGTATGGCGGCGGAAGCGGCCAAGGTTGATTCAATTTTGGCCCAGGTGCGCGAGCGTGGCGATAGCGCCCTGCTGGAGTTCAGCGAGCGGTTCGACGGCATCAGGCCAGAACCGTTGCGCATTCCCGAGCAAAGGCTGGCGGAGGCCTGGCAGCAATGCGAGCCGCGGCTGCGCAGCGCCCTGGAGCTGGCCCACCAGCGGATATTGAGCTTTCACCAGCGGCAGCTGCCCAGCGATCTGAAAGTGGTGGGTCCCTACGGCGAACAGCTGGGTCGCCGCTGGCGGCCCGTGGATCGCGCCGGCATCTACGTGCCCGGGGGGCGGGCTTCATACCCCAGCACCGTGTTGATGAATGCCGTGCCGGCGATCGTCGCCGGCGTGGAGCGGCTGGTGATGGTGACGCCACCGGGGCCGGGCGGCGAACCCAACCCCACGGTGCTGGCGGCGGCCCACCTGGCCGGGGTGCGCGAGCTCTACCGGGTGGGGGGCGCCCAGGCGATCGCGGCCCTGGCCTACGGCACCGAGAGCATCCCGCGGGTGGATGTGATCACCGGCCCCGGCAACCTCTACGTCACCTTGGCCAAGAAGGCCGTCTATGGGCGCGTGGCGATCGATTCGCTGGCTGGCCCCAGCGAAGTGCTGGTGATCGCCGATCACACGGCCCCGGCGGAGCTGGTGGCCGCCGATCTGCTGGCCCAAGCCGAACACGACCCCCTGGCGGCAGCGATTCTGCTCACCACCAGCGAGGAGTTGGCGGCGGCCCTGCCCGCCGCCCTGGAGGCCCAGCTGGCGGATCACCCCCGGGCCGAGATCACCCGCCAGGCGATTCAAGATTGGGGCCTGGTGGTGGTCTGCGACAGCCTGGCCACGGCCGCCGAGCTGAGCGATCGCTTCGCCCCGGAACACCTGGAGCTGCTGGTGGAGGATCCCGAACCCCTGGCCGAGCGGATTCGCCATGCCGGCGCCATCTTCCTGGGGCCCGACAGCCCAGAAGCCGTGGGCGATTACCTGGCCGGTCCAAATCACACCCTGCCCACCTCCGGCACGGCCCGCTTTGCCGGTGCCCTGAGCGTGGAAACCTTCCTGCGCCACACCTCTTTAATCCGCTTCAACCCGGCGGCCCTGGCCGCCACCGGCCCGGCAGTGGTCACCCTGGCCGAGAGCGAAGGGCTGCACAGCCATGCCGAATCGGTGCGCAGACGCCTGGCCCCGGGCGCTGCGGCAGCCAGCGGCGACTGACTTGCCCCCCGCGGGTGCCCAGGCTTGCGCTGAGGAAACCAGTTTCGTCTTGGGGACCCAGTTTGGGCTTGCCACCCAGTTTTGGGAGCCGGCTTCAACTTGGAGAACCAGTTTCGTCTTGGTTACCAAGCAAGGAGCTGCCGAGGCGATCAGGCCCCGTAAAGGGGCTTAACATTTTCTTGAGATTTGGGATTTCCCCACTTTGTACGAAGATCACCCTGTGATGGTGGCCATGGCTCGCCAGCTGCTCGATTTGGAGCGGGTGTATCGCCTGGAGCCCACCGAATTCAATCGCTACCGGCTGGTGCAACTGGAGCAGCGCCGGGCCCTATGGCTCACGGCGCCCCAGCCCTAGACCTCCACTGCCCGGCCGCTATGCCTGGCCGCTATTGACCAGCCGTTATGCCTGGCGGCTATAGACCAGCCGCTTCTACCTGGCCCATACCCCCTACGCCGGCCAACCGCAGTTGGCTGGCGTAGGGACCCAGCCCCCCAGCGCAGGCCGCACCGCAGTGACAACCAAGGCTGACGGCCTGCTCCACACTCCAACCGGCGGCCATGCCAGCGGTTATCCCAGCCGCGAAGCTGTCTCCACAGCCGTAGCTGTCCACCAGGGGGCTGGGCAGCTCTGGGGCGGCAAAGCGCCCGCCAGGCGTGGCCAAACCGCCCCGGGCTCCCTCGGTGGCCAGGCGCAACAGGGGTGCGGGGTCCAGGGCTCCGGCCGGCACCGCCTCGCCCGGGTCGAGGCCGCTGCCAATCAAGGCATCCAGTCCGATGCCAGCTGCCTGCAGCACCGCTAGCCGCACCCGGGGCGTGGCCCCAAGCCAACGGGCCTGGCGGCAGATTTTCAGGGCCGCCACGTCGGCTGCGGTGATGAAGGCGCCATCGCAAGCGGCCAGTTGCCGCCAGTCCAGGGGGTCGGCGGCGCCGGGGGTGAGGCGATCGCCAATCACGGTGATCGTGCGCTCGCCGCTGGCATCGACAAAACTGACGCCGCGGCGGCTGGGGCCATCCCGCCAGGCCACCTGCAAATCCAAACCCAGGGCGGTAAGCCGATCCGCGCTCTGGCGGCCGATGGCATCGCGCCCCAGGGCCGTGAAAAAACTCACCCGCTGGCCCGTGAGCCGCGCCAGTTGCACCGCCACCACGGCGCCGCCGCCAGCCGGTTCCTCCAAGAAGGTGTTGGCATGGGAGATGCTGCCGGCAGCCGGCAGTCGCTCCACGCCAATGAAGCTCACCCATTCGATGTGGCCCACCACCGCCAGCCGCAATGGTGGCAGCGGCGGCAGGGAGCTAAGGGGATGCAGCTGCATCGAATGCACCGGGAGCGACGCCTGAATCCTGCCCCCTCACCCTTTCCCCAGCTGGCGCCAATGCTTGAGCGGCGCAATGGCCAATGCCAGGGCAATTGCCCATGCCATTGCAATAGTCAAACTGCGCAAATAGTCAATCGACGCAAATTCCCAATCATCATATACAGCCAGCTTCGGCAATTGATGCCTACTGTCACCATTGTCGGCGCCAATACCGGTACTGGCGCAACTGTCATTGCAGACACCTCGAAAAAATACCAAATCCCACCGATCCGATGATTTGGCAAGCTTTGCGGTAACTGACCTTGCCCTAACCAATAGGGGCTGAATTGGCAATTTATCGAGGCGCCCTTACCACTACCACTACCACTACCACTGCCATTGCTACTACTACTACTACCACTACCACTACCACCGTTACTACTGCTGCCGTTACTGCTACTGAAGGCGCTGCCAGACCGCCGTGGCGGCGGTTAACGCAGAGCCTGGGCCACAGAGGCTCAGGTAAGGAAATTGCAATTGTCTTTGGGCAGCCTGTTGTAGCTCTTTGGCTGTGAGTTGCTCGGCCCGGTCCAGGGTGTCGGCCACGTGGGTTTCCGCCAGGCCATGGCCAAGCACCATGGCCATGCGATCGGCAATCTGGCCGCAGGTTTGGCGGCCCATGGCGTCTTGGCCTCGAAATTTGGCCTTGGCCAGGGCCAGTTCCGCTGCCGATAGCGGCTGCTGCAGTAACCGCTGCCACTCATCCAGCAGGGCAGCGGTGGCCTCCCCCGCCCGATCGGCGGAGGTGGAGAGGTGCCAAACAAAGGGCGTCGCCCCCCGGCGGGCCGGCATGTGCACGCCCACGTCGTAGGCCAGGCCCCGCTCCTCCCGCATGGTCACGAACAGCCGGCTCGACATCCCCATCCCCAGGTGGGACTGCAGCAATCTCAGCGGCAGGGCATCGGCATGGCTGATCGGCACGGTGGCGGCCCCCAGCATCAGCACCAGTTGCTCGGTGTCTTGTTCAATGCTGCCGAGGCGCTCGCCGCCGCTGCCTCCAGGCCCAGCCTGGCTGCCTGGCAGCTGGGTGGACCAGGGCTTCTGCCGCAGATCCTGCTCCAGACGCTGCAGCAGCCCGTCGCTTGGCTGGCCGCAGAGCACCAGCACGGCCCCCCGCTGACCCAGCTGGGCGGCGCGCCGCCCCAGGGCAGCGGCGTCGAGTTGTTTCAGCTCAGACTCCACCCCCAGGGGGTCGTGGCCATAGGGGCCGTGGCCGTACAACTGGTGGCGCAGCTGGTCGTGGGCGAGCTGGAAGGGGTCCTCCCGCTGGCGCTGCAAGCTCTGCAGGTTGAGCTGCCGTTCCAACTCAATTTGATCTGGCTCCAGCCGGGGCTCCCGCACCATGGCCAGCAGCAGCGGCAGCAGCTGCTGTGCATCATCGGCGGCGCATTTGAGGCTCAGCCCCAGGTGGTCTTCGCTGGCTTCAGCCCGCAGGGCGGCGCCGCAGCCCTCCACCAGGTCGGCCAAGTCCTCGGCATCGAGCTCGGCGCAGCCGCGGGTGAGCAGGCCGGCCAACAACTGGGCCGCACCGCGCTCGCCAGGGGCGTCGCCGCCGCTGCCGCCGCAGATCCATAGCCGCGCCGCCAATACCCGCGGTCCGCTGCGACGCTGCAGCCTCCAGGGCAGGCCACCAGGCAACTCCTGGTGTTCCCAATCGCCGAACTGAGGGGTGATCTGAGAGGTATTCATGCGGGCAGAGCCTCCAACAGGCAGGCCCGCCGCGGATCCAGCAGGGGCAGGGCGTGGAGCTGCAGCCGCTCCGGACTCCAAGCCGCCAGCAGCTCCAGGGGCCGGGCCAGGTCCTGGTCACGCCCCCAGAGGTGGTTGTTGCCGATCAGGCCGGCCACCCCCCCCGGTGCCTCCAGGCCAAAGCGATAGCCGTTGGTCACCAGGCGTTGGGCCCGCTGCCATTCGGCGGCGCCGATCGGGGCCGCCATCGCCTCTTGCCAAACCGTTTGGATCGCCTCGCGTACGGCCGGCAACTCGTCGGCTTCGCAGACCACCTCCAACAGGGCCAGGCTGGCGCACTCCATCACGTGCAGATCAAGGTCGATGCTCTCAACGATGCGCAGCTGTTCCCGCAGCCGCTCCACCAGGCGGCTGCGGCGCCCCTCCGCCAGCACCGTGGTGAGCAGATCCGCTCCCATCACCCCCTCCTGATCGCTGGCGGCGGGCAATTGCCAGGCCATCAGCAGCCGCGCCGATTCCAACCGCGGCAAACTGATCCGGTGCTCCCCGGGCCGCAGCCGCAAGCTGGGCAGCTGTTCGCCGCCAGCAGCGGGCTCCAGGCTGGCCAGGGCACTGGTGTTTAGCGCCGTCTCCAGCTCCAGCCCAGCCGCCTCGATCGCTCCGGTGATTGCCAGCACGCAGTGATCGGCGCGATAGCGGCGGCTCTGGAAGCTGGCCATCGCCTCAGGGGTGTGGGCCAGTAATCGGGGCCGCAGCCCCAGGATCGGCAGGCCGTAATTGTGGCTGCCGCAGGCGTGGCCCAGCAGCACCTGCAGGGCCCGATCGTCGGGTTGGTCTTCGCTCTGGGCCAGTTCTTCGAGCACCACCTGCCGCTCCATGGCAAAGGCCTCGGGCTCGAGGGCAGGCGCCAGCACCAAATCGAGCAGCAGTTCCAGGGCCTCCGGCGCCGCCTCCGGAGGGATGAGTACGTGGTAGTGCACGTCATCGAAGCCGGTGGCGGCATTGCTGCTGCCGCCCAGGGCCTCGATGCGCAGATCGAACTCGCCGGCGGCCAGCCGCTGGGAACCCTTGAACACCATGTGTTCGAGGAAGTGGGCGATGCCGCTCTCCTCGGAGCGCTCAAACAGGCTGCCGCCACGACACCAGAAATCCAGGCAGACCAGGGGGGCCTCCGGCATCGCCAGGCTCACCACCCGGGCCCCGTTGGCCAGCCGCCGGCTTTGGGGAGGCGCCAGGCCGGGCAGCAGGGGGGCGCAGTCAGCCTGGGGCGAGGCCTGGGGCAAGGGGTTAAACCGTGGCAGGATCTGCATTCTGCTGGCCAGGCCACCATTGAGTCCTGCTCCATCTTCGGCTGCGGCCACCACCGGTGGGCTGCACCCCCTGGTCGATGCCCTCGCCGAGCGCATTCGCGATCACTGGCGCCACCTGCCTGAGTTGGCCCCCTTGGCCGTGGATCCGGAGCTGGAGGCGATCAGCGGCAGCCTCGACGGGGAGGCCCTGTTCATCCGCAATGAACTGCGCCGTTGCCGCGGCCTGCGCAAGCTGCACCTGGAAATCGCCCGCCTCGGTGCCGGCCTGCAAATCCTGCACTGCGTGTTTTTTCCCGATCCCCGCTACGACCTGCCGGTGTTCGGCGCCGACATCGTCGCCGGTCCGGCCGGGGTATCGGCGGCGATTGTCGATCTCTCCCCGGTGCTCAGCGAGCTGCCGGCTGGCATCGCCGCCGCCCTGGCCGAGCGGCCAAAGCGCAGTTTTGGCCAACAGCGACAGCTGCCCGACTGGGGTTCGATCTTCTCGCCCCACGTGCTCTTCGTGCGGCCCAGCTCCAGCGAGGAGGAGGCGGCATTCATCGACGAGGTGGGCGAATTTCTACAGGTGCTGAGCGCGGCGGTGCAGCTGGCTGAGGCTCAACCACCGGATCACCCCTCTACCGTGGAGCGCTGGCACGGGCAGGGCCGCTATTGCAAGCAACAGAAACAGAACGACAAGACCCGCCGCGTGCTGGAGAAGGCGTTCAACCCGGCCTGGGCGGAGCGCTACATCGAGGAATTGCTGTTCGACGACCCCCCGGCACCCTGATGACTGCCCTAGCTAGCCGTCGCTGGTGGTTGCTGCTGGCGGGCTTGGCTGCCCTGGCGGCTTTAGCCATCGTGCTGCAACAGCGCAGCAAGTCGAATAAGCCTGAGCCGGCCCCAGCTGCGGCCCTGGCCCCGGCCCGCCCGGAGGGGGTTGCCGCCCTGGGCCGCCTGGACCCCCAGGGGGATGTGCGCAAGCTGGCTGCCCCGAGCGGCGGCAATGGTGGTGGCCCGCGCATCGCCCTCCTGCTGGTCAAAGAGGGCGATACGGTGCTCGCCGGCCAGCTATTGGCCCGCTTTGATAGCCGGCCCGGCTTGATGGCTGATCGGAGCAAGTTGATCAGCCGCATCACCAATCTCGATCGGCGCCTGGTGCTCCAGAACCGCGACATCGCCCGCTACCGCCAGCTCAGCCGCACTGGCGCCTACCCCAGCGGCGACTTGGAGGCCCGGGAAACCAGGCTGCTCGAATTACAGGCCCTGCGCGCCGATGCCCAGGCCGAGTTGCAGCGGGTGGAGGCCGAATTGGCACTCACCGAATTGCGGGCGCCAATCGCTGGCACCGTGCTGCGGCTCAATGCCAGGCAGGGCGAGCGACCCACCGATACAGATGGCGTGTTGGAGCTGGGGGCCAGTGCCCAGATGGAGGCCCTGGTGGAGGTTTACGAGAGCGATATCGGTCGGGTGCGTCTCGGCCAGGCGGTGAGCTTGGTGAGTGAGAACGGCGGTTTCCAGGGCAGCCTCGCCGGCCGAGTGATCCGCATCAACCCCCAGGTGCGCCAGCGCCAGTTGCTGGCCACCGATCCCACCGGCGACGCCGATGCTCGCATCGTGGAGGTGCGCGTATCTCTCGATGCCGCCGATAGCCGCCGGGTGCGCAATCTCACTGGCTTGAAGGTGATCGCCAGGCTGGAACCGTGACCAATTTCTGGAGCTCTCGCCGCATCCCCCTGGCCTGGCTATTGCTCAGCCGTCAGCCGGCGCGGTTGGCGGTGGCTCTGGCGGGGATTGCCTTCGCGGGCATCTTGATGTTCATGCAGCTGGGCTTTCGCGACGGACTATTTGATGCCAGCGTCACGGTGCACAAGCTGTTTGACGCTGATTTGGTGCTTATAAGCCCCAGGACGATGAGTTCGATCGGCATGGCCAGCTTCCCGCGGCGCCGCCTGGTGCAGGTGATGGCCGACCCGGCCGTGCGGGGGATCACGCCGGTGAACTGGAACCTGCTGCTCTGGCGCAATCCCCAAACCCGTTCCACCCGCTCGATTCTGGTGCTGGGCTTTGAGCCCGCAGACCCCCTGTTCACCGATCCCAGCATTGCCGTTAAGGCCAAGGGCCTCAGCCAGAAGGGTCGGGTGCTATTTGATCAGCTCTCTCGCCCTGAATTTGGCCCGATTGCCAGCTGGTTCAACCAGGGCAAGGTTGTGGAAACCGAGGTGGCGGGCAAGCGGGTGAGGGTTGCGGATTTGGTGAGCCTGGGGGCCTCCTTCGGGGCCGACGGCAACATGCTCACCAGCCGCGAAACCTTTTTAAAGCTAATGCCCAGTACGCCACCCGGCAGTATTGAACTGGGCCTGATTCGCCTGGCGCCCGGTAGTGATCTACAAGCGGCCAGTAGCCGGCTCAAAGCCCTGCTGCCAGATGATGTCAAGATACTCACCAAGCAAGGCTTCGAGGAGTTTGAAAAGAATTATTGGCGCAGCAGCACGGCAATCGGCTTTATATTTACCCTGGGATCAGCCATGGGCTTTGTGGTGGGCTGCGTAATTGTTTATCAAATTCTTTATTCCGATGTCAGTGATCACCTGCCGGAATATGCCACATTAATGGCCATGGGTTACCGGCTGGCTGGGTTGCTGGGGGTGGTGGCCCGGGAGGCCTTGATTCTGGCGGCACTTGGCTACCTGCCCGCCTATATTTCCGCCCAACTTCTCTATGGCTTGGTGCGCTCGGGCACCAACCTGCCCGTGGCGATGGATCCGCAGCGGGCCCTGCTGGTGTTCAGCTTGATCCTGGTGATGTGCCTGGGCTCGGCGGCCGTAGCGATGCGGCGCCTGGGCGATGCCGATCCAGCCGAGATTTTCTAATTTATCCAGGCTAATTTACCTGGATTTATTTCCTAAAATAATCGCTTTTAACTAGTGGCTCAATCATTACCTCCCGACGCCATCGGCAGTGCCGCCGGCAACCCGATCCCAGTTAATACTGCGATTCCCGGCAACGGCGTCAATACAGCCAGTCAGCTGAATACAGCCAACCAGCTGAATACAGCCAGCAAACTGAATACAGCCAGCCAACTAAACCCGGTTAACATTCTGAACCGCCCAAACATTGTGGAAGTGGTGGGCCTGAGCCACTGGTTCGGCACTGGCGCCATGCGCCGAGCGGTGCTGCAGGGGGTGGATCTACGCATCGGCGCCGGCGAGATGGTGCTGCTCACGGGCCCTTCCGGCTGCGGCAAAACCACCCTGCTCACCCTGGTGGGGGCCCTGCGGGCGGTGCAGCAGGGCTCGGTGCGCCTGTTTGACCAGGAGCTAAACGCCGCCAGCCGCGACCAGCGCCAGCGCCTGCGCCGCCGCATCGGCATGATTTTCCAGGGCCATAACCTGCTGCGCTGCCTCACGGCCGAGCAGAACGTGCAGATGGGCGCCGATCTGCTGCCGGATCTGAGCTATCGGGCGCGCCGCGATCTGGCTCGCGAATGGCTGCGGGCGGTGGGGTTGGGCGATCACCTGGCCAAACTTCCCCATGACCTCTCCGGGGGCCAAAAACAGCGGGTGGCCATTGCCCGGGCCCTGGCCGGGCGGCCCGAGTTGTTGCTGGCCGACGAGCCCACCGCCGCCCTGGACAGCCGCACCGGCCGGGAGGTGGTGGATCTGCTCCAAGGCCTGGCCCGCGATCAGGGTTGCGGCGTGCTGATGGTGACCCACGATCCGCGCATCCTCGACGTGGCAGACCGCCTGGTGCAGATGGAGGACGGCCGGCTGTTGGAGCCTGCCCACCCAAGCCCAGCCGTTGAGTAGGGTGAGATTTAATCGTTCTCCCCAATCGCTGCCCGCATGGCCAAGCGCAGGAATCTTAAGAAGGAAAAGCAGGAGCGCAATCGCGCCTACGCCCGCAAGTTCAAGAAGCGCAAGCTGCGCAATGAGGGTCGTGGCGAAGGCGCTGGCAATGGCGTCACCGGCACCGCCAACAATGGCGGCGCCGCAGACTGATGCCTTATTGATGGGCAAGCCGGGGGATCCGTAGGGGTCCCCTTTTTTCAGTTCATCTATTCCGGCCTGCTATGCATCCCGGCAGGCTCTGCCGCCGGTTCACCAGCATGTTCATCAGCGTCGTCATCCCGACCTACAACCGGCTGCCGATCCTCCAGAAGTGCCTGCTGGCGCTGGAGGCCCAGCATTTGCCTGCCAGGGCGCCACGGCAATCCGATACGCAGTTCGCCCCAGCTGCTGCTCCAGATTCAGCCCCGGCGGTAACCCCGGAACTGGAGTTGGATTTTGAGGTGGTGCTGGTGGATGACGGCTCCACCGATGCCACAATCAATTGGTTGCAGGCCAATGCCGCATCCCTGCCCCACGTGCGCCTGGTGCGCCAGGAGCACGGCGGGCCGGCCGCGGGCCGCAACCGCGGCGTGCAGCAGGCTCGCGGTGATGTGATCCTGTTCATCGACAGCGATCTGGTGGTGACGCCAGGCTTTTTGCAGGCCCATGCCCGGCAGCTCCAGCGCCACTGGCAGCGCAGCGGCAATCGACTTTGCTTCACCTATGGCGCGGTGATCAACACCGCCAACTTCGATAATCCCACCAGTGAGCCCCACAAGCTGAGGGATCTCTCCTGGGCCTATTTCGCCACCGGTAACGTGGCCATCGATCGGCAGGTGTTGGAGCGCAGCGGCCTGTTTGATCCCGCCTTTCGCCTCTACGGCTGGGAGGATTTGGAACTGGGCGAGCGGCTGAGGCGCATGGGGGTGGTGCTGCTGCGCTGCCCTGAGGCGGTGGGATACCACTGGCACCCCCCCTTGAGCCTGGAGCAGATCCCAGACCTGATCCGTGTGGAGCGCGAGCGGGCCCGCATGGGCCTGGTTTTCTACCGCAAGCACCCCACCCGCCGGGTGCGCATGATCATTCAATTCACCTGGCTGCACCAGTTGCTCTGGGAGCTGCTCACCTTGGGGGGAATCCTCAATGAGCGCAGTCTGCGGCCACTGCTGGCCTGGCTGATCCGCAAGGGCAAGCCAGGCCTGGCGATGGAGCTGTTGCGCCTACCCCTGAATCGCCTGGGGGTGCGCACCCTGTTCGCCGAGGCCAGGGCTGAAGGCCTGACCTGAATCAGGCGCTGGGGGGTGCGAGGGCATCGTTTGATACGTTGGCTAGGTCCCATTACTCCGCACACCTGCACGTTTCGGGTGACTGAGGCGATCTGTTGATCAGCCCATCACGGTCCCTGGCAGGTGGAGGCGAACCCGAAACCCCCCAAATTCCCATGGCTGTCGTCACACTCGCCGAAATGATGGAGGCTGGTGCCCACTTTGGGCACCAGACAAGGCGCTGGAACCCCAAGATGTCGCGCTACATCTATTGCGCGCGCAACGGGGTCCACATCATCGACCTGGTGCAGACCGCCGTCTGCATGAACAACGCCTATAAGTGGGTGCGCAGTGCCGCCCGCAGCGGCAAGCGCTTTCTGTTCGTGGGCACCAAGAAGCAGGCCTCCGAGGTGATCGCCCAGGAGGCCAGCCGCTGTGGCGCCTCCTATGTGAACCAGCGCTGGCTGGGAGGCATGCTCACCAACTGGACCACGATGCGCGCCCGCATCGACCGGCTCAAGGACCTGGAACGGATGGAGTCTTCCGGTGCCATCGCCATGCGCCCCAAGAAGGAGGCCGCTGTGCTGCGCCGGGAATTGGAGCGGCTGCAGAAATACCTCGGCGGTCTTAAGAACATGCGCCGCCTGCCCGATGTGGTGATTCTTGTGGACCAGCGCCGCGAGACCAACGCCGTGCTGGAAGCCCGCAAGCTCGATATCCCCCTGGTGTCCATGCTTGACACCAACTGCGATCCCGACCTCTGCGACGTGCCGATCCCCTGCAACGACGACGCCGTGCGTTCCGTGCAGCTGGTGCTGGGCCGCCTGGCCGATGCGATCAACGAAGGTCGCCATGGGGCCAGTGACCAGGCCTCCGACGACGAGGGCTGAGACGCCCCTGGGCCGGCCTCTGGTCGGCCGTGATCCGGAGCTCTGCCATCCAGGCGACGGCGGAGCTTCGCCCCTCTGCTCCAACCTTTCCCTGTTCCGCTCCCCCTGCCTACCAGTCCCATGGCTGAGATTCCCGCCACCCTCGTCAAGACCCTGCGCGAAAAGACCGCAGCGGGCATGATGGATTGTAAAAATGCGCTGAAAGAGACCAACGGCGATATCGACAAGGCCATTGAATTGCTGCGCCAAAAAGGCATGGCCAGCGCCGAGAAGAAGTCCGGTCGCACGGCTGCCGAAGGCTCAATTGGCTCCTACATCCACACCGGTGCCCGCATTGGTGTGCTGGTGGAGGTGAACTGCGAGACCGATTTCGTGGCTCGTGGTGATGTCTTCCAGGAACTGCTGCGCAATGTGGCCATGCAGATCGCCGCTTGCCCCTCGGTGGAATACGTCTCCGTTGAGGAGATCCCGGAAGCCGTGGCAATACGCGAGAAGCAAATTGAAATGGGTCGCGATGACCTCGCCGGCAAGAAAGAGGAGATGAAGGAGAAGATCGTCGCCGGTAGGATTAGCAAGCGCCTCAAGGAACTGGCCTTGATGGATCAACCATTCATCAAGGAAAATACGATCACAGTTAACGAGTTGGTCAAGCAGGTGGCCGGCAAGCTTGGCGAAAATATTCGCGTGCGCCGCTTCGTGCGTTTCAACCTGGGCGAGGGCATCGAGGTGAACAAGCTCGATTTCGCCGCCGAAGTAGCCGCCATGGGCGGATCCTGATCGACCCCATGGCGACGGCAGGGGCGGCAGCAGGGGGGGACATGGATTCCCCCCTGCAGGAGTTGCGGCGCAGTGGCGAACGGTTGCAGGCCGAGGTGGCCGAGGCCAATCCCCAGCTATATCGCCAGCTCGCCCTCTATCTCCAGGTACTGCGAGATGGCCTGCTCGATGTCTGCCGCCAGGCCTGTTTCCATCTGGCGACCCAGGTACATCCGCGGCGCTATAGCTCCCTTCCCGAGCTACGCAGACGCTCGTTGCAGCGTCGCCTGGGCAATCTTGTAGCGCGGGCTAGTTGTCTGCTCACCGTGGAACAACTGGCCCATCTGGCCACCGAACTGCAGCAGGAGAAGCTGGAGCGGCAACAGGATCGCCAGCAACGTCTGATCCGGGCCGTGGGCAAGAGCCAACCCAGCAATGGCCCGGCCAAAGCCAATGCCCAGGCCAAAACAAAAGCGCCTGCCGGTTCGGTGCATCTGGGCCTGGACCTGCCGATCGGCCGGGGCCTGATCGATGGGGATGGACTCACCTCCATGCTCATGGAAACAGGCGGCAATAGTGATGAAGGGCTGGAAGATTTCATGGCCGCCAATCTAGAGAGCATCCAGCCAGATGAGCAACAAAAGCATCCTTCCCTGGCGGATATTGTCAGCGCATTGACTGGCGCGATGGGGAGCTCCAATACTGATCTGGATCAGGCTTTTCCCTGGCAGGTTGGTCGGTTGCCCACTGACCCCCTACTGCTGTTGCACTGGTTGGAGGGCTTTGAGCTGGCCCTGGGCCGGCGGCTGCGCAACCTCTCCCACGCGCTCAACACCGAGTTGCTGCGCCAGGGGGTAAGCCCGGCACTGTTGCCTAACTCCCTTTTGGAGGCGGTGTTGCGCGGCCAGTTCGAGGCCCTGCCCGCCCCTGCCAACCTGCTGCGGGTGCCGCTGCCCTTCCCTACCGATGCAGGCGCAGACAGCCTCACTGGAGAAGCTGTGGTGGTGCTGCTAAGGCCCAGCGATTTAGAGCAGGAGCTGCCGGCCCTGCGCACCTGCCGCCGGCGCCTCCAGCAGGCTCAGCAGGAGTTGCGCAGAATGGCTCAGGAATCCACGCGGCTGCAGGCGCGGCTGGCAACTCTCGAGGCTGAACAGCTGTGGCTGCAGGACATCCACGCCTGGAAGCGGTTGCCGCCGGATCCCCACAGTCCTGCGACCAGCCCCTGACAGAAGAGCTCCAGGCTTGGTTGCGAAGCCTGCAGCAGGCCCTGCAACTGGAAGTTGATCGCGGCTTTGGCAATCTGCAGGGGCGGCGACAGCGCTTCAGTGTCTTCCTGGCCGCCAGCCTCGGCGAGCCTCCCGCAGCCCTGGGGCCTGATCAGCGGCAGCGGTTGCAGCCTTTGAGCCTGAATTTCAGCCACTACGACGACCTGCCCCTGCAGCGCCGCCAGAGCCTGGTGCGCCAGTGCCGCCAGACGCTGCAGCAGTTGCGCCAGAGTCTCGAACCGGCAGCCCCGATGGCGGCTCCGCGGCTGCGGCTGCAGCCGGCCAGCAGGGGCTCAGCCCCAGCCGCCAACAGTATTGAGCTGAACACCCCCTTGGCTGGAATCCAGGGGGTGGGACCCCGCACGGCCAGCCGCCTGGCGGCCCTGGGCCTGTTTGTAGTGCGCGATTTGATCCACTACTACCCGCGGGATTATCTCGATTACGCCAACTTGGTGCGGATCACAGGTCTGCAGCCGGGCCGCACTGCCACCATCGTGGCCAAAGTGCGCCGCTTTAACGGCTTCATCAGCCCGCGCAATCCCAACCTGGCGATTCTGGAGCTGCAGCTGGCCGATGCCACCGGGCGCATCCGGGTGAGCCAGTTCATGGTCGGCAAGCGGTTTGCCAGTCCCGCCTGGCTGAACAGCCAGAAGCGCCATTATCCGCCGGGCGCCAGCGTGGCTGTCAGTGGTTTGGTCAAGGAAACCCCCTACGGACCCGCCTTTCAAGATCCGCTGATCGAGGTGCTGGAGAGTCCCGGGGCGCCGCTGAAATCGGCCGCCATCGGTCGGTTGCTGCCGGTATATGGGCTCACCGAGGGGCTGGGGGCCGATCGGGTGCGCCAGGCGGTGGCGGCGGTGTTGCCCTTGGTGGGCCAGGAGCCCGAACCCTTGCCTGAGCCCCTGCGCCAGCAGCTACTCATGTGCTTGCGGGCTGATGCCCTGCGGCAAATCCATGCACCCGATACCGCCGAACAACTGCAAGCCGCCCGGCGGCGGTTGGTGTTTGACGAGTTTTTGCTGTTGCAGTTGGGGTTGATGCAGCGCCGGCGGCAGCTCACCCGGATGCCAGCACGGCCTTTGGCGGCCCTGGCGGCGGCAGATCAAGGGCAGCTGAGCGGGTCCAGCGATCTGGTGCAGCGCTTTCTTGAGCTACTGCCCTTTGCCCTCACAGCAGCTCAGCAGCGAGTATTGGCCGAAATCTGCTCGGATTTGCTGCGTGAGCAGCCCATGGCCCGCCTGGTGCAGGGTGATGTGGGCAGTGGCAAGACCGTGGTGGCGATCGCCGCTTTGCTCACCGCCATCGCCGCCGGCTGCCAAGGTGCCCTGATGGCCCCCACCGAGGTGCTGGCAGAGCAGCACTACCGCTCCCTATGCCAGTGGATGCCCCAGCTGGCGGTCAGCTGCGGCCTGCTCACCGGTGCCACCCCCGCCGCTCGCCGCCGTCAACTCCTAACCGACTTGGCAAATGGCAATCTGCAGATGTTGGTGGGCACCCATGCCCTGTTGGAAGATCCAGTGCAGTTTGCCCATCTGGGGCTGGTAGTGGTAGACGAGCAGCACCGTTTTGGCGTAGCTCAGCGCAATCGACTACTCGATAAGGGCATGCAGCCCCACCTGCTCACGATGACGGCGACACCGATCCCCCGCACCCTGGCCCTATCGCTGCATGGCGATCTGGATGTGAGTCAAATAGACGAACTGCCGCCCGGACGCACCCCCATTCGCACGCAACTACTGGGGGCTGGCGAACGCCAACAGGCCTATGAATTGATTCGCGAGCAGGTGGCCCTGGGCCAGCGCGCCTATGTGGTGCTACCGCTGGTGGAGGAATCGGAGAAGCTGGATCTGCGCTCCGTGGCGGTGGTCTATCGGCAGCTGAGTGATGAGGTGTTTCCGGAGCTGAGCGTCGGCCTGCTGCATGGTCGTCTGGCCAGCGCAGAGAAGCAGGCGGCGATTGGGGCCTTTGCCCGCGGCGACACCCAGGTGCTGGTGAGCACCACGGTGGTGGAGGTGGGGGTGGATGTGCCCGAGGCCAGCGTGATGCTGATCGAGCACGCCGATCGCTTTGGCCTGGCCCAGCTGCACCAGCTGCGGGGCCGGGTGGGGCGCGGGGCGGCGGCATCCCACTGCCTGTTGATCAACGACAGCCGCCAGGCCCTGGCCCGTCAGCGGTTGGAGGTGCTGGTGCACTGCCATGACGGCTTTGAAATCGCCGAGATGGATCTGCGCCTGCGGGGACCTGGCCAGGTGCTCGGCACCCGTCAAAGTGGCCTGCCAGACCTGGCCCTGGCCAGCCTCACCGAGGACGGTGACCTGCTTGAGCTGGCCCGCCAGGTGGCCCAGCAGATCACCAGCACCGATCCAGATCTGGAGCGCCACAGGCCCCTGGCTGAGTCGCTGGCCCAGCAGCGCCAGCGACTCAGCCAGGGGGCAACATTGAACTGATGGAGCAAAGGAAAAATCGCAATTGCCCAGCCAGTGCCTCCAGAACATTGGTCACATCAGGTCAATGGTGCCAACGCCATGAAAGCGGTGACTCCTGGTGGCTCCTGGGTCGGCAACCATGGCTTGCTCAGGAATTCTGGGGTTCAAAGATCAGGGCTACGCCGTTGTTGCAGTAGCGCTTGCCGCTGGGCTTGGGGCCATCATTGAATAAATGGCCCTGATGGCCGCCGCAGCGACGGCAATGGTATTCCGTGCGCGGCACTATCAATTTGAAGTCGAGCTTGGTGGTGATGGCACCCGGCAGGGGCTGCCAGAAGCTAGGCCAACCGGTGCCGCTTTCATATTTGGCCTTGGAGCTGAATAGCGGCAGTCGACAGCCGGCGCAGAGGAAAGTACCCGGTCTCTTCTCACTATTTAAGGGGCTGGAGAAGGGGCGCTCGGTACCCTCTTGGCGAAGTACCGCATAGGCCGCTGGACTAAGCCTGGCCTTCCAAGCGGCGTCGCTAAGTTGCCATGCCGGGTCGACGCCAGGGCTGGCAGCTTCGGCGGCTTCGCTATACAGCGAACCAAAACCCACCCCTGGAATGGCGGCCAATAATCTTGCCATCAAACCACGACGGCTCATCACAGGCAACTCCGGTAGTTTACTTTCAATTAACTCTGAATTGTCCTAGATTAAACTGATTACTTGCTGAGCCAACCAGCGCTGAGCACCACCGCCAGGCCAAGAAAGATGGCCAGCAATGTCCAGCTGATGCGGTTGAGGGTTTCCTCGGCGCTGCGGGCGCTGCTGAACATCGAACCACCACTGGCGGCAAGGCCACCCATGCCGTCGCCCTTGGGGCTGTGCAATAGCACGCTGATAATCAGCAACACCCCGCTTGCCAGCCAAACCCAAGATAAAATGCCTGCGATCATGAAGAGGGCCGCCAGTGAGCCAACGCTTCATGGATGCTAGTACCCAGACCAAGGCCCAAGGCCAAGCTTCCAGCCAACCCCAAGCTTCCAGCCCTATCCAAGCTTCCGGCCAGGCCTAAGCCGACAGCCAAACCGAAGCTGCCAGCCCTGTCCAGACTGGCAATCATGCAACATCGTTAATGAAGCTAGCGTAAGACGCTTTACAGCTGGAGCTTGAGATGGGGCCGCCCTCCTCTGTTTATTCAATATTTAGCCAATATTTAGCCAAATCTATGCCGCACCGCGAGCAGTATCGCAGCGACCTGCTTGCCCTTCGATCTAGCGAGCGGAGTGGGCAATTTTTCGAGGTGCCCATGAGAAAAACCCCAGGGCCACGAATGGACCTGGGGCGGAGAATACCGGCGGATTGCAGCCGCCGCAAACGTGGATTACTCCAATTACAGACAACAGATAGCGATTTTCATAAAGAATAGGTAAACAAGGGCAGGGATAATTGACAATCCCATTCAGGGATTGTCAATTAGCGGGAGCCTGCAAGCTAAGCCACAATCTGGAAGTTGGAGCTATCAATTCCTAGGCCAGGGCTGAACTGGGCAAAGGCAATCGATGTGGCGGAACCGCTGCCATCTGCATCGTAACTGAGTATACCAGACGCGTTATTGTAAATGATGCGACTATCAGCGGTGATAACCGCAGTACCCAAGCCGAAAGCACTATCAGAGAGTGAGCCAAGACTCAGGTTCGAGAACACAGCCTGGGAAAGTTGAATCAAATCATCGGCGGCTGAAAAATCAATAATCCTATCGACGTTGTTAATTTGATCTAGAGTCGTACTGAATTGAAATACATCATCACCTGATCCGCCGATGAGGCTGTCGTTGCCGAGCCCCCCGTCGAGAACATTATCCCCACCATTGCCGATAAGCAGGTTGTTGAGGGAATTGCCACTGGCATTGATATTAAGCGCACCAGAGAGCGAGAGATTCTCCACATTGGCAATAGTTGCCAGCGAGAAACTAACAGAAGACTGGATTTGATCCGTGCCTTGGCCCGCCAATTCGTTGATCGTATCGGTGCTGGAATCCACCACATAAGTATCATCACCAAAGCCACCAATGAGGGTATCGATACCGGCACCACCATTGAGTTGATTGCTCCCTGAATTGCCTATGATCATATTATTTAGGCTGTTACCTGTGCCTCTGATGGAGGCGGTGCCAGTGAGGCTGAGGTTTTCCACATTGGCGATGGCGGCCAGGGAGAAGGCGACACTGGAGACCACGGTATCGCTGCCAGCGTTGACAGCTTCTGTGATCACATCAGTGATGCTATCCACGATATAAGTGTCGTCACCGGCGCCGCCGATCAGGGTGTCAATGCCGGCGCCTGCATCAAGAATGTTGTTGCCCGCGTTTCCCGTGATGATGTTCTTTAGAGTGTTACCCGTACCATTTATGCCACCAGTCCCAGTGAGGGTTAGATTCTCAATATTAGCCTGTATCGCATAAGTCACAGACGACTGTACTAGATCAGCTCCCTCTCCCGACAATTCTGTGATTATATCTGCAATAGAGTCCACAACGTATATATCATTTCCAAGTCCGCCAGCCAGGATGTCTGCGCCAGTTCCACCATCTAGGGTATCGTGTCCGGCCCCAGCAAATATGGTATCGTCGCCAGCCCCGCCATCGAGACTATTATGTCCATTGTTGCCAGAAAGCAGATTATTTGCACTATTACCAGTACCATTAATGGCGCCAATGCCAGTGAGAGTTAGATTCTCAACGTTATCCTGTATTGTGTAGGTCACTGATGATCGCACTAGATCATTACCCTCTTCTGACAATTCTGATACTACATCTGCAACAGAATCCACCACATAAGTATCGTCGCCGGATCCGCCAATCAAGCTGTCGATGCCAGCCCCACCATCTAATGTATCGTTTCCAGCCCCGCCATTGAGAATATTTCTGCCACTATTGCCAGAAAGCAGATTGTTTGCGTCGTTACCAGTTCCATTGATGGCGGCAGCACCAGTGAGAGTGAGATTCTCAAGGGT
>JBILLQ010000081.1:0-14509 GCA_044375975.1 Prochlorococcaceae cyanobacterium | reverse complement strand
CCGGTGAAAAGATCGCCCCGCCAAAGTTTCTGCGCTCTGCGCTGAAGCGTCTGCGGCGGCTGCAGCGGCACCTCAAGCACAAGCAAAAGGGTTCCAATCGCTTGGCGGCTGCCAGGCGGCAGGTGGCAAAACTCCACGCCACCATCGCAGACAAGCGCCTCGACTTTTTGCATCAGCTCTCGACCCGCATCATCCGTGAGAACCAAACGGTGGTGCTGGAAGACCTGAATGTGTCGGGGATGCTGAAGAACAAGAAGCTGGCCCGCTCGATTGCCGATGCCGGCTGGCGGCAGTTCCGCACCCTGCTGGAATCCAAGGCCGAGCAATACGGCAGGCAGCTGGTGGTCATCAACCGATGGCTGCCCACCAGTCAGGTGTGCTCAACCTGCGGACACCACGACGGTAAAAAAGGGCTGTCGATTCGGCAATGGCAGTGCCCGAGTTGCGGAGCGGTTCACGACCGCGACATCAACGCTGCTTTGAACATCCTCGCCGCCGGACTGGCGGAGAGTCAAAACGGGCGTGGAGCCGCGCATAAGTCCACCGCTTTGGTTGCAGCAGGCTGTGAAGCGTCAACCCACCCGATCGCTGAGGCACCCTCATGCGCAGCGTAGAAGGAATCTCCGCCGTTCACGGCGGGGAGGAAGTCAATGGATGCCCGTTTCCAGTTCCAGGCCGGCACGGCTGAGGTTCCAGCGCTGGATTGCCGTGGCCTGGGCCGATCGGGCCAGCTGCAGGTTGCGCTGGGCGATCAACAGCTCTGTGATCGGGGCGATACCAGCTCGATAGCGCAGCAGAGCATCTCTTACGGACTCATCCCCGGCCCGGGCCGCCGCCTCGGCCGCTCGCATCTGCTCTAGGGAGGCCCGGTGGGTGGCATACCAGGTCTGCACGTTTTGGGCGATTTGCTGCTGGGCGTTTTCGATCGCCAGGCTGCTCTGTTCGGCGCGGCTTTGGGCCAGGGCTGTGGATTCACGGCTCAAGCCGCCATCAAATAGCGGTTGGCGCAGGCTGACCAGGGCTCCCCAGTCGTAGAAACTGCCCGAGGAACTGGCGCTGCTGCTCTGGTTTGGTAGGGATAGCGATTTGCCGTTGATATCCAGCTGCTGGCTGGCATTCAGTACCGGTAAGTTGAGCCAATTGCCGTTGATTCCGCCCCCCAAGAGCAAGCCCACCGTGGGCAATCGGCTGGCCCGAGCCAACTGCACCCGAGCCAATTGGGCCTTGCGTTGCTGCTGCAGGGCCTCCAGGGCTGGTCGCTGCTGCAGCGACTGGCGCAAGCTGGCCTGTAAATCCAGGGGCCAGGCCCCCCCTGGCACCAGGGGATCTCTCAACTTCGATTCCCTGCTCCAGGGGCAAATTCAGGGCCCTGGCCAGGCCGCTGAGGGCGATTTGCCGTTGCGCCTCTGCCTCCACCAGGCCCTGGCGATCGCTCTGCACCAGGGCGTCAGCCTGGAGGGTGTCAATGCGGGCGGCCAAACCCTGTTTGCGAATCGCCCAGGCATCGTGCCGCAGCTGGTTAGATACCTTCAACGAGCGCTGCCATACGGGAATCAGGGCCTCGGCCAGCTGGGCGTTGAGATAGGCGCTCACAATCTCGAAGCGACTGCGGCGCCGCTGTTCCAACTGCTCCGCCTCGGAGGCCTGCAGCTCCGCCTGGGCGCTCTGCCGCAGCGGCCCCCGACTGAAATCAAAGAGTGAATATTTGAGCGCCAGACCCACATTTACAAAGGTGTTTTGCACCACCGCATAGCCTTTGTTGCCCAACTGCAGGTTGAGATCGCCAATGGTGGGTAGATTGGAGATAAAACCCACACTGGATCCCACCTGGGCATAGCTGCCAAGGCCCACCAGGTCGAGGCTGGGCAGAAAGCGGCTGCCGGCTAAACCCAGCAATGCCTGGTTTTCCTGCACCATCAGGCGGCTGTTGCGCAGGTTGATCGATTGGCCCAGGCCGAGCTCAAGGGTCTGCTCCAGGCTGAGGTTGAGGGCTGGCGGCAAGCTTTGCTTAGGCCGCACCAGCTCAGCCCTGGCGCCAGGGGGAAGGGCCGCGAATTCGCCCAGTACCCCTGCCACCACAGCAGCCAGGGGCAGCAAGCGGCACCTGCAACAAAGCAATCGGAGTGCCATTGAAGTGGTATTAGTATATATGGGTAGCTTCAAAATCCAGCAACCGGCGCGGCATGGCCCCAGAGGAATTGGCACCGCGCCACCAGCCAATCAACCTGGCGCTGCGTTTACTGCCGATGGGCTTGGTCACCTCCCTGGCGGTGCTCTGGGCCGTCTCACTTTCTGTGGAAGTGGAAGTGGAGGGAAGCGGGGTGCTGCTCCAGCCCGATAGCCGGGTGGGTATTTATGCCCGCTCCGCCGGCCAGGTGCAGAAGCTTTTCCAGCTGGTGGGCGCCCCCATTGCCCAGGGCGATTTAGTGGCCAGCCTGGATCGAATCGACCAGGCCGCACCGGGCGGCGGCCTGGTGCCTAGCAATCCCGATGCCCTGCGGCGCCAGGGGCAGGCGATTGGCAAACAGAAGGCGGCCATTCGCGCCCAGATAGCCAATTACACCACCACCAACCAGCCGGTGGCCAAGCAACTGCAGGCCCTGGAGAGCCTGCGGCAGCAGGAGGTGATCCCCCGCTACAGCCCCCTGTGGGTGGGCGCTCAAGACCTCTATTTGCGCAACCAGAGTCAGATCAAGGCTCTGGAGGCGCAACTGGCGGTGCTGGATGCCAGCCAGGCGGAGCTCGATGGCCAACGTCTCAGCCAGGAGGTGTTGGCGCCGCGCTCCGGGCGGCTGCTGAGCCTCTCGGTGGCCCCTGGCCAGGCGGTCGCGCCGGGCCAGCGCATCGGCACCATCGGCCCCGCAGCGCCGTGGGCCTGTTCAGCGATGCGGATGCGGCTCGGCTGAAGCCGGGCGACGAGATCAAACTGGATCCACTCCTGCAGAGCCGGGATCGCTACGGCGGCACCACCCAGCGCTATGGCTCAGTGATCGGCAGGATCGTGAACATCTCACCATCGAATGCCGATTTGGCGGAGGTGAGTCGGGTGGTGGGAGATCCCGAACTGGCCACCAGCCTGATGGCCCGCAGCCGCCAGGCCGCCCTTGGTGAGGGCGGGGATCCCATGGCCACCGCCGCCGACAAGCTGATTGCGCCAGTGGTGCTGGTCAGCGTGGCCCTGGAAGGGGCCGCCACCGCCAGCGGCCTGCGCTGGAGCAGCGGCCTCGGCCCAGATCTGCGTCTGGAGAACGGCACCCCAGCCAAGCTGAAGGTGGTTGTAGAACGCCGTTCCCCGGTGAGCTACCTGATGCCCTTCCTCCGCTGGTTGGGAGGTGCCCAGCGATGAGCCGCCCTTCCTGGCTCCAGCCCTGGCGTCAACCGGCCCCCTGGTTGGCCCTGTTGCTGCTGGCCATCGCTGCCGTGAGCAGCTCACCGAGGCTCTGGTTCTGGCTGGCTCTGTTGCTGGTGGTGCTGCTGGTGGGCTGGATTCAAGCCCTCCGCCCCCCCGAACCCTGAGATGGCCGGTTCCCCCCCCCAGGGCGATGGCTTGGCCCTGCGGGCCGCCCTGGTGATCGCCCTGGCGACGGGTCTCACCAGTGCCCTGGTGGGCGGCATTGGGCTCAGTGGAGAGCCGGTGGCCTACGGCGCCGTGATCGCCGCCCTGGTGGTGCGGCCAGATTTCAGCCGCTGGCCGCTGGCGATCTATCCGGTGTTGTTGCTGATCTGCGCCCTTGGCCTGGGGATTGGCGTGCTGGCCAGCGAAGTGATGACAGGCGCTCCCCAGGTGTTTGTGTTTGGTTTGGTGGCGGCCCTGATGCAGCTGCTGGGCCTGCTGTTGCCCAGCAAACTGCGGATGCTGGCCGGTTTGCTGGCGGTGGTGGGGGTGTTGCCGCTGCTGAGCAGTTCGCCCAGCTTTAGCGATAGCTGGGATCAGTTGCAGGGGATTGCCATTGGATTGGCCGTGGCCAGCTTGATCCAATTTGCCTTCACACCGGCCGGCATGGCCCCTGGCTCCCCTGGCCATCCCGAAATCAAGCCCGAAGCCAAGCCCGAAGGAAAGTCAGATACCAAGCCCGAAGCCAAGTCAGAGACCAAGCCGGAGACCAAGCCCGAAACTAAATCAGAAACCAGCGTTGGCGAGCGCCTCATGATTGGGCTGCGATCGCCCTTCTTTTGGCGCAAGTTGGTGTTCGCTAGCCTGGCTTTAGCCATTGGCAATGGTACCGGTGCCGTCACCCCCAAATATCTCTATTTCGGAGTGGTGTTGTTGCTGAACGACAGCATTGGCGACACCCTATTGCGTGTCCGGGATCGATTGGTGGGCGTGAGCCTGGGCATTTTGATGCCCTTGTTGGTGTTCAACAGTATCGGTATCAGCAGCCTGGCCAATGGCCTGGTGCTCGGCGGAACCGCTGCGCTGATGGTTGCCCTGGGCCGTACTGATCACCTGCGAACGGCGCTGATTTCCAGTGGTGTGGCCTTCGTGGGCTATGGCCCGCTGGTGGCCTGGTACATCCCCCATCGCTGGTTCGACTACGCCCTCGGCTGCGTCCTGGCCCTGGCCATCGGCCTGGTTGTTTTTCCCAACTCCGCCCTGCGGCGCTACCAGCAGCTCAAGCAAAAACCCGACAGCTCTGCCGCAGACCTGTTGCGCATCTTGCCTGCAGCGCGAGAAGAGGCCCGTTGGTTGGGCCTCCCCCCACCAGAAGCCCCGCAACGCTGATGCCAGCCCTGTTCTCCTGGCGCTGGCGGTGGCGATGGCCACCGTCGCGGATCGCCCCGCTGTTGGCGCCGTTGGCCGCCGCCTGGCTGATCTGTAGCCAGGCCAGGGCCAACGCCGCTGCGGCTGTCCCAGAGAGTTGCCAAAACAGTGCCGGCGCCATGGGCATCGCTCTGCAGCTGGCACTGGCCATTGCCCTGCTGGTGCTCACCTCTCTAGTGCACACCCTGGTGACGGTGGTTCAGGCGGAGTTGCTTCACCAGAGCTGGTTGCGGCGCTGGTGTCGGCGCCATGCCGGGCGCCGGCTACTGGTGATCCTGGCCATGGCCCTGCTCACTGGCGGGGCGTTGATTGTGGAGATTGGCCTCTGGGCAATTCTCTATTGGCGCCTGGGACTGATTCAGGGTTTCGAGACAAGTTTTTATTTCTCTGGCATTACCTTCACTACCGTGGGCTATGGCGACATGACCCTGCATGGCTGTTGGCGACTCTTGAGCGTGGGCGAAGCGATCAATGGCGTTCTGATGGCAGGCTGGAGTACCGCCCAGCTGGTGTATGTGGTGCAGACATTGATGACCATCCGCTTGAGTGGCGAAGGGCGGATCAAAGAGTGATCATTAAACTGGCGGCGTGGGCCTCACAGTATTTAGCGGCATCTCGAAATATTCAGCTCTCGCTGCCGTTTTGACTAGAACACTTGCTTTCATGATTTGGAGGGCAATTTTTTTGGTGACCTTAGGAAAATCCGGAAAGGCCTGGAGAGACCATAAAAAATCTAAGCCACGACCAATGGAGACTTGATCCCGAAAATTACCTAGTATAATCATAATGAAGGCCTGCCAGGGATTTCGCAATGCAGCTGTTATGTTATTGCAACCGCCTCTGATTTATTGCAACCATCTTTAATTTGTTACAACCTTCTCGCCTGCGGCTTAGGTTTATCACCTACGGCTTCGCTTTATTGAGGCTATCCGCTGATGCGGCTGAAGTCTGCCAGCACGGCGGCTTGGTTGCGCAATAGGGCCAGGAGGTTGAGGCGATTGCGGCGAATCTCCAGGTTTTCGGCCATCACCATCACGCTGTGGTCGCCATCGAAGAAGGCCGCCAGGGTGGGGGCACTACTGGCCAGCCGCTCGGTTAGCAGTTGATAGCGATTGCTGGAATTGCCACCGGCAATGGGCTCTAGCTGTTGCAACACCTCAAGCATCGCCTCTTCGCTGGGTTGCTCGAACAGTTCGGGCTGCACCAGTTGGCTGGGGCTGATCTGATCCAGCCCTAAATCGCCCTTCTCCGCTAGCCGGGCAGCCCTGGTTACCACTGCCTGCACCGCCGCCAGCTCACCGCTGGCCCGCAGCTGCGCCAGCAGCTCAGCCCGCTGGCGGGCATCGGCTGGATCCCGAAGCACTCGCTCCAGGGCGACGGTTTCACCGGCCACGGCCTGCACCAGATCGGCATCGAGGCCCTGCTCCTCCAGCAGCGAAAGCAGTCGCTGGCGTAAAAATTCGCCCAGTTCCCCGGCCAGGGATGCCGCATCCAGCTTCAATTCGGGCAGCAGCGCGGCCCAGTGGCTGGTGGCCCGCTGGAGCAGGGCTTCCAGGTTGAGTGTCCAGCCGCGATCCCACAAAATTTGCAGCAGGCCATTGCCGGCGCGGCGCAGGGCGTAGGGGTCGGAGGAACCGCTGGGCCGCTCCCCCTTCGCATAAATGCTAAGTAGCAACTCCAGCCGCTCCGCCAGGGCCACCAGGGCGCCGGCAGCGGAGCCTGGCAGGGCGTCGCCGGCCCCCTTGGGCAGGTAGTGCTCCAGCACCGCCAGGGCCACCTGGCGCCCCTCCCCCTCGGCCAGCAGGTACTTGCCGCCGATCACCCCCTGCAGTTCGGGGAATTCGCCCACCATCTGGCTCACCAGATCGTGCTTGCAGAGGTGGGTGGCGCGGCGGGCTTGGTCGGCGGTGGTGGTGTCTATGCCCATGGCGGAGTCACCGCCCATGGCGGAATTGGTGCCCATGGCGGAGTCGGTGCCCAGCTGCAGCAGCAGTGCATCGGTGCACCACTCCATGCGCTCGACGCGGTTGAGCAGCGAACCCAATCCCTCGGCGAAGCTGACCCGGGCCAGCTGGTCGCGGCGGTCGATGCTCGGCACCGCCCGGTCGGCATTGATAAAGAATTGCGCATCCGCCAGGCGGGCCTTGAGCACCCTTTCGTTGCCGCGGCGCACGGTGTCGGTGGCGGCCGCCAGGCCATTGCCGATGCAGAGGAAGCGGGGCAGCAGCGAGCCGCGGGCAGCGAGGGCCAGGGGATCCTGCTGGGCATCGGCCCGGTAGAGGGGCACGTAGCGCTGGTGGCTGCGCATCACGGTGCTAAGCACCTCTGCGGGCAGATCCAGGTAGGCATCGGCTATGTCCCCTTCGATCAACAGGGGCGCCTCCACCAGGTCGGTGAGTTCGTCAAACAGCTGCTCGGGCAGATCGGGCCGGGCCCCCAGGGCGGCGGCGGCACTATCCACCTGTTGGCGAATCAGCTGGGCCCGCTGGCTGCGATTTACCTGCACCCCCGCGGCGGCGAGGCACTCGGCATAGGCCTCGGCATTGGGAATCTCTACGCTTTGCGACTGAAGCCGATGGCCGCGGCTGTAGCGGCCAGCCCGCAGCGGCGGATCGCAGCCCTGCAGTTCCACGGCCAGCAGCTCCGCATCCAGCAGGGCCACCAGCCAGCGCACCGGCCTGGAGAAGCGGCTCTCCCCCTCCCCCCAGCGCATGAACCGGCGCCCCTGCAGTGCCCCAATCCAGCTGGGAATCAACTCGGCCAGCACGCTGGCGGTGGGGCGCCCCGGCTCCTGCACCGTGGCGAACAAGAAGGGCCCCTTGGCCGTCTCGCGCACCTCCAGGGCCGCCACGCCAATGCCGCAACGGCTGGCAAAGCCCTTGGCGGCCTGGGTGGGAACGCCATCCTTGAAGGCCTGGCCAGCGGGGGGGCCCTTGCGCTCCTCCACCAGGTCTGATTGGGCTAAGGCCAAGCCCGCCACGCTGATCGCCAGCCGGCGCGGGGTGCTGGTAACCGCGATCGCCCCGTGCCGCAGCCGGGCGGCCAGCAGATCGCGGCCCACCAGAGTTTCCAGCTGGGGAAGGGCCAGCCGGGCGAAGTCGGCGGGCAGCTCCTCGGTTCCGATCTCGAGCAGGAACGTGCTCACACAGCCAGGGCGGGATACGCCGACTGTATTGAAGGCCGTTCGCTAGCTCCTGACTCTTCGCTTGCTTCAGCCTCTTCGCTAGCTTCAGATCCCATTCGCTAGCTTCAGCAATTGTGCAGTCAACGCCACAGCAATGGCTGAAGCAAGCATGACCGAAGCCAGCATGGCCGCAGCAGGAGCGCCTGATGCCGCAATCGCCGCCGACGGCATGTCCAGCCCGACTGCCCCCGGTGGCAACCCCGCCCCAGGGGCCGCCACCGGGGCTACCCAGAGCAAGCTGGAACAGCTCAAGGCCAGTAGCGGCCACCTGTTGGAGCCCCTGCTCGGCGAACTGGCCAACGAGCGGCCCAACTTCAGCGAAAACGCCGTTCAAATCCTCAAGTTCCACGGCAGTTATCAGCAGGACGACCGCGACAATCGCCAGAAGGGCCAAGACAAGGACTGGCAGATGATGCTGCGGCTGCGCAGCCCCGGCGGCTGCATCCCCGCCCAGCTGTATCTGGCCATCGATGAACTGGCCGATCGGCTCGGCAATGGCACCTTGCGGGCCACCACTCGCCAGGCTTTCCAGATGCACGGTGTGCGCAAGGAAAACCTCAAGGAGGTGATCGGCACGATCGTGCGCCACCTGGGTTCCACCCTGGCGGCCTGCGGCGACATCAACCGCAATGTGATGGCCCCTGCCGCCCCCTATGTGAAGGGCGGCTACCCGGCGGCCCGCGCCCTGGCTGAGTCGATCGCCGATTTGCTTTCGCCCAAGGCGGCGGAGGGCTCCTACCTCGATATCTGGGTGGATGGCGACCTCAGCTACAGAATCAAGCCAAAGCCCCAGGTGGCCGCCGTCAAGGCGCGCCAGAGCGAAGGGCAGGTGTTCAGTGGCGATGGGGCTGAACCGCTCTATGGATCCACCTACCTGCCGCGCAAGTTCAAGGTGGCGGTAACGGTGCCTGGGGACAACTCGGTGGACCTGCTCACCCAGGACATCGGCCTAGTGCTGTTCAGCGATCCCTCCGGTAGACCCCTGGGCTGCAATGTCTATGTGGGTGGCGGCATGGGCCGTACCCACAACAAAGAAGAAACCTTTGCCCGCGTCGCCGATCCGCTGGGCTATGTGGCCTATGGCCAGGTGCTCGATCTGGTGCAGGCGATTGTGGCCCTGCAACGGGATCACGGCGATCGCCAGCAGCGCCGGCATGCCCGGATGAAGTACCTAATTCACGACCGCGGTATCGCCTGGTTTGAGCAGGAGCTAAAGCGCTATTTCCAGCACCCGATCAAGAGCCTGCGCAAGGAGCCCAAGGCCCAATTGAATGACTATCTGGGCTGGCATCGCCAGGCCCCGGGTAAGTGGTTTGTGGGCATACCTCTGCTCTGCGGTCGCCTGGCTGGCCCCACCAAGGCAGGCCTGCGTCGCCTGGTGGATACCTACAAATTGGAGGTGCGCATCACCCCAAATCAAGATCTGCTGCTCTGCAATATCGGCACAGGTCAGCGCACCACCCTTGTGAACGCTCTAGCCGCCATCGGCTTTGAGGCCCCTGAGGCCCCGCCGCTGCTGGCCCGCCATGCCATCGCCTGCCCGGCCCTGCCCCTCTGCGGCCTGGCGGTTACGGAAGCCGAACGCATTTTGCCGGAGGTGCTCGATCGGCTCGATGGTATGTTGCGGCGCATCGGCATTGAGAAATCGCTGTTGGTGCGCATGACCGGCTGTCCCAATGGCTGCGCCAGGCCCTATATGGCCGAACTGGGCCTAGTTGGCAGTGGCGCGGATCAATACCAGCTGTGGCTCGGCGGCACACCCAACCTCAGCCGCCTGGCTGAGCCCTATCTCGAACGCATGCCATTGGCGGCGCTTGAATCAACCCTCGAGCCCCTGTTACGCGCCTGGCATAGTGAAGGAGGTCGGCGCAGTTTTGGTGATTTTGTGGTCAATAGTGGCCGTGATGTTGTATCTACCTGGTTGACGGCGGCTGGAGCTTGATCGACCAGCTCTGGCTGCCAGGCGATTACTCGCTATGAAAGATAATGAGTAATCGCCTGGCCAGATTACGATTAATCCCAGGGCGGCAACTGTTAATGGCCTGGGCTAGTAACGATTAGCCGCTCCGGCTGATGTCGAGTAATCGCCTCTAGATTTGTTCTGGGAAATCGCCAAGCATCCTATTGTGAAATACTCGATCAATCGCAACTAGCTTTGAAATAGCGGATCTATGGCAACCAGATTTTACCAGTGGATTAAGCCAAACTGAACCAAGGGTTCACAGTCCCAGTTCGCTGAGGCCTGGATGATCGGCAGGCCGCGGACCCTGGGGCCAGAGAAATTTGCGTTCCTGCTCGGTAATCGTCACGTCGTTGATGCTGGCTTCTCGACGACGCATGAAGCCATGTTCGTCGAATTCCCAATTTTCATTGCCATAGGCACGATACCAATTATTGGCTTCATCGTGCCACTCATATTGAAAACGCACAGCGATGCGGTTGTCGTGCCAAGCCCACAGCTCTTTGATTAGTTTGTAACCGTTTTCCTTTGCCCACTTGCGCTGAAGAAATGCAACAATTTCCTGGCGGCCTCGGATAAACTCTGAGCGGTTACGCCAGTAACTATCTTCGCTATAGGCCAGTGAGACCCGTTCAGGATCCTTGGAATTCCAGGCGTCTTCGGCCATGCGTACCTTCTGAATTGCCGTTTCTCTGGTGAATGGCGGCAAGGGGGGCTTTTCAGTCATGAATAACTATCTTTATACTAATTTATACAGGATTCTCCGGTCTGCTTGTGTAGCGACCGTTACCGAATATTTTGGCCGTGTCCCTTCCCTGCTCGGTTTGTGTTCAGTCTCGCCAGGAAATCGAGAGGCGAGAACTTGGCAACCCGTGATTTTGGCGACCCTGCCAGAGGCGAATCATTGGCCATCGGTGCTCCATTGGCCTTGGCTCGTCTGTTCCAGATTCAGTTGCTTGCCTCTGGTGGCCAGCGGTGGCTGCCTATTGTTAAGGCCTGCCTGCTCGGTTTGCGGTTCAGAGGCTGCCTGCCTGCCTGCCCACCAATCCCCTGCCCAGAAAGCCCGCCAAGCCCGTACTCAGCATGTCTCCTGATTCATTGCCCGCCAAGGCCCAAATTGCCAACCAAAGCCAAGCTGTTGCTTTGGCTACTGCGGTAAAATCTGTAACAGATTCGCTGCCAGATCCCGTGAACTCTGTCGTGATGGATTCTGCCCCAAGTGGCCTGCCGGTAACTATTTTAACCGGATTTCTGGGGGCTGGAAAAACCACTTTGCTCAATCATATTCTCACCAATCAGCAGGGGGTGAAGACCGCCGTTCTGGTTAATGAGTTTGGTGAGATTGGCATTGATAACGACCTGGTGGTCGCCACCGGCGAAGACATGGTTGAGCTAAGCAATGGTTGTATTTGTTGCTCTATCAATGGCGAGTTGCTAGATGCCGTATATCGGATTTTGGATCGCCCGGAGCCGGTGGATTACCTGGTGGTGGAAACCACGGGCTTGGCTGACCCGCTGCCTGTGGCGATGACCTTTTTGGGTAGTGACCTGCGCGATCTCACCCGACTGGATTCGATCATCACCCTGGTGGATGCAGAGAACTTCAGCGACGACTTGCTCGATGGAGAGGTGGCTCGTGCCCAGATTGTCTATAGTGACATGATTCTGCTTAATAAGTGCGATCTGGTTGAGGAGCCCAGAATTGAGGCCCTGGAGAGGCAGTTGCGCACAATTAAAGCTGACGCCCGTATCCTGCGTTCGGTTAAGGGCGAAGTGCCGCTGCCTTTGATCCTCAGTGTTGGCCTGTTTGAAAGCGATAAGGTGGTCGCCAAACAAGACCACGACAGTTGTGACCATGACCATGGCCACTGCCTGCATGATCATAACTTGCATGATCATGACCAGCATCACCACCATCATGAAGATGGTGATAATCATCATAATTCTGCTGAAAAAGCAGCTGAAAACCATAGCCATAGTGGCGCTGTTGGCCAGGATCACGCCTCCGGCCCTCCCCCCATTGATGGCAGCAGCCAAGCTGATGACCATGCCCACGGTCACTCCCCTGACCCATCCCACGGTCATGATCACGCTCACTCTCACTCTCACTTTCACTCTCACGCTCATGACCACACCCATGACCACTCTCATGATCAGCAAGATAGTGATCATTTAGCGATTGAAGGATTTACTTCTCTGTCATTTCAAAGTGATGGACCATTCTCTTTGCGTAAATTTCAAAATTTTCTCGATCGGCAATTGCCTCCTGAAGTTTTTCGCGCCAAGGGAATACTCTGGTTTAAGGAGAGCGAGCGACGCCATATCTTTCATTTGGCCGGCAAGCGCTTTTCCATCGACGACTCCGATTGGCCTGCTGAGCGAAAGAATCAAATTGTGTTGATAGGAAAAAATTTAGACCATGCCAAGCTGCGCCAGTATTTGCAAGCATGCGTTGCTAAAAATGCCGGCAAAGGCTTCGGTTGACTGCGATTAGCTTGGAATTCTTTGGAAATTTTTCTTAAAATTTTCCGGCTAATTTTGGATACCTGTAAAAATACCAAGATTTATTTATCTTGTTTAACGGCACCTCGAAAAAAAAGCAAGGTCCATCAATGCCGCGCCGCCAGAAGCCCTGCATCAACTGGTCTGCTCCTCGCTTTGGCGAGCGAAAGCTCATGCGAGCGCAATGGGCAATTCTTCGAGGCGCCCTAAAGCGAGGTTCGTTACAGCAACTTGCTTGCCTCGGATTCGCTGGAGCCGAAAGTGCATTTCCCAAGTGCTCGGAACCTATCAGGAAAGTTGTCCGCTCGGGGTGCTTTAACTGAGCACCTTCTTAAAGCTTACATCAATTTGAGCTTTAGGGGGCCCGTGGTCTTGGAATGCGTCTCATTTGATTGTGATCTCTAGCGGAGGTTGAGGCGGCCGGCCCCTAATCGTGGTTGTTACCGATGCCGCTCTGTAGGAGCGCCATCGGACAGCCACGGGGGCCTGGGTTTATTGGGCTCAGGCAGCTTTAGATTGCATGCGCCGAGGATGGTTGACTTCTACGACCTCAGGCTGTTTCCAGTCACGAGGGCCCTTGATCCAGCGCTGGGGATTAAGCAGAACAGCCTGCTCATAGGTCTGCTGCCGGATTGTACAGATCGCATCCGCCTGGCCGTAATGCCGCTGATTTGGCGTCACGTATTTGATGCCACTGTGGCGATGCTCAGTGTTGTTCCACTCCGCAAAGCCTTCCACCCAGGCACGTACCGAAAGCAAATCTCGAAACCGCCTTAGTGGATAACTCTGATGGTATTAACCGCTCCGCGGGACTGCGTCTACATTGTGTGGAACAACGATTCGGCAAACGCGTTATCGTTGCTCACCCGTGGCCTGTAAGTTGGCCACTTTCCCACTCATGCACCTCCGTCCCAAGAATGCGACGACTCCATACATCCATCACCATGTAAAGATAGTAAAATTGCCCCTTTACTGGCCCAGGCAAAAGGGTGATATCCCAGGCCAGCACTTGATGGATGCCTCTTGCCTCCAGCGCTGGAACGGGTCTGGGCTCGCGTGGCTGACGGGTCCTGCCACGATGCATCAGTAGCCCTTCCTCGCGCATAATACGATAAAAAATAGACTCTGAGCCCACGTAAACTCGCTCCTCTGCCAGGAGGGCCACGATCTGGGCCGGAGTGAGGTCGGCAAAGCGTGGATCATTGAGCGTATCGAGCACCCGCCGCCGCTCTTCCGCAGTAAATCTATGTCCTACATGACGGGGAGAACCCTTGCGACAATCTACACTGAAACCCTGGGCATCGATAGCGATTCCCCACCGCCTCAGCGTGCAGGAGCAAATGCCAAATAAATTAGCAACTGCCTTAATAGAAGCTCCTGCATGGAGTCCTTCATTAAGCAATTCCATGAGTTGACTTCTATTTTCGGCTTCGATCAATGCTCCTCGTCCCGAGGCCACAGTTGATCGAGCTTTTTTGAGAGCGACCGCTTCGCGGAAGCGTTCCGCTACAGCAATGTTGCCGCTATGGCCTCCGGCCGACTTGGCTACGCCGCGTAAACGGTAAGTGCTTTTTCTTTTTCTGAAGTTCACGCTCAAGCTGGCGATTTTTGCGGATCAGTTCCTGATTCTTGCGTTGAAGTTCTCTCTGGTCAGCCATGCTCTCCCGCTATGGCCTCCGGCCGACTTCGTCTATGGGGGCTCATTCGCTCGCGGATTTGGTCCCGCACAGTGGGGGCATAAGTCGTTTTGATTACCCAGCTCGCTCCGCACAGGACGGATTGGGCGGATTGCCTGGTACACATATACCAGGCAATCCATGTCGCGCAGTGTCATCCATTTCCAGAAAGGCCTCTCCCCGCCTGAGTTCCAGCGGCTCTACGGCACCGAGGAGCAATGTGTAGCCCTTGGGCTGTGACGGAGATCTCCTACGATCAACTTAACTGTACCAAGGCCCCCATGAGTCCGGACTCAGGCAGCTGGCTGCCCGACACATCTCACTCAGAGACTGTCATGCGACAGCCAGCAGTTGGGGCTGGCGTGGCCGTGGCGGTAGCTCAATCCGCGTGAACCAGGGTTGTTTCTGCCGTCGCTGCACGCCGC
>JBILLQ010000022.1:0-43969 GCA_044375975.1 Prochlorococcaceae cyanobacterium | reverse complement strand
GCCAAAAGCAGGCCCAGGCCTGGTTCTCAAAGGTTGAGCTGCCAACGCGATCACGATCAACCAACCGTCACACTCCGCAGCTGGCTGTCGCGTGAATCTCGCAGCTGAGATGTGTCGGTCAGCCAGGTTATGGCCTCCGCTTTCTGGCCGCCAGCAGGCAGTAGAATCTCAAAATAGTCTTACCTGAGATGTGTCGAGCAGCCAGGGTCTGTCGTCTTGCGGTCATGGGAGATCAAATCGGTGATCCCTGACGGTCGTTAGACAGTACACGGCTTGAACGTGATCGCCGATCACGCGATCGCAGCGAGATTTATAAAACTTATGTTTCAGTGTGATACCCCCCCAACAACACCAACAGACTCGTGATCGCAAAGGGCGAATGCTGTAGTTGACTGTGGTATGCTGTGTTTAATGTATTGTTATGTCAAATTCTTGAGACACCTTTCCTTGAAGCGAGCCAAATATCACGCGGCACGCCATCTGAAACGCAGTGCCTTCGTCATCGCCTTATCCTTGGGACTGACGGCTTGCGCTGATCGCCAAACCTTGAAGTGCAACATCCCATCAAGCAATAACCCAGACTCAGAGCAGCCGTTGGGTTCCATCACTCCTATCATCCAGATTGATAGGACTATCTCAATGCGGGGATTTGTCAAGAACATAGATAGTGAGTATATTCAAACTTTAGAATTCCTTGACCGTACTGCTAGAGCGCTCTTCA
The DNA here is from genome assembly GCA_044375975.1 of Prochlorococcaceae cyanobacterium. Taxonomy (GTDB): domain Bacteria; phylum Cyanobacteriota; class Cyanobacteriia; order PCC-6307; family Cyanobiaceae; genus UBA5018. The sequence continues at coordinate 43,248 of JBILLQ010000022.1, read as the reverse complement.
GCAACTCCGAACCTCAATACTATGGCTTTTGGACGGAAAGACGTAAGGGGGGTTCTTTAGAGGAAGCAAGAAGCCAAGATTTTTACAGCAGCAGTTTCTCAGATGCTATACTGGAGCAGGCTCTTGGCCCCTTAGACCAAGACAGCAGTGATGAGCTTTCTATCATAGTGACTGACTTATATCGAGCCAAACGAGATATGAAAGACGTAATCAAGGGTTTTACGAATTACCTTAAGCAAGGCGATGCCATAGGCATCTTAGCAATTAAAAGCAAATTTGATGGCAGAATACCTGATATATTTATCACCAACCAGAATATTAGTCATAAAGGTATCAGGCCGTTTTATGTTATCTTGTTAGGTAGATATGAGAATGTCGCTAAATACTTTGAGCAATTAAATAAGCGAAAAGTTAGTCTTATCAGGCCAGATTACTTTATTATTTTAAATTCCCAGCTTGTCAGGCAGGTGTCATCATTTAATATAAGGCAAATGAATACTGAATTAGTTTCCGGCGTTGAACGAGTCCCAGAAATCTATAACAACTCTCTCGAACTTGAACTAGAAGATCAAAATTTAATTGAGCGGTTAGATATTGATAATCAGGCTGCCGGACAGCAGATCGACTACCTCCCGATAACTCCAAGTTCAGAAACTAATCCCGCCTCTGAGAGCCAATCACCCTTAAAAAAGTCTAATGTTATTACAAGCTATTATCCGCTGCCATATACCCTACCGATGGCAGCAACGCTCAATATTGAGTCATGTCTTTATGATGAAGAGCAGTCAAAATTTGATTGTCAGAATTCATCAAATAAATCTCAATTTCTCGAATTTTTAAACCTTAAAATAAACCCAGACAAAAATAATGGAAAAATTAGTTTTTCTGTAAAACTTCTTAGGTCAAGCCTTCAAGATAAAGTTGAAAAGATTACTGTGGACGTATTGCCCAGTCAAACTACATTACCTGCCTGGGTAGGTAAGTGGAGTTTTGGCGAGGAAGATCAGGGCAAATCCAATGATTTTTATGGTTCTAGAACCTATAATTTGCACCAATTATTAGCCGATTTGATTACCGCTACGAATAATGAAATTAGAAAATCTAAAGATAATTCGATGCTCGGTCGTTTTTGCTTTGCAGTACACAAAATATAATTTTTAATCTTAATCTAAAATTCTGTTGAAGCGGTAGTCCAACTGAGAAAATCTAGCCTCACCTACTCCCCACCATGAAACAACTCCCCAACGCCCTCCCCCTCCTCATCTACGGCGATTCGCAGCACGACTGCAGCAGCAGCCCCCTTGGAAAAGTCTGGCAGGTCACAGAGGTCACCACTCGTTGGTGACACCTATTGATTGGAAACATTGGGCCAAGAAGCCTCAAGCTGATCTTCTCAGCGATGAGAATTCGTTCTCGCCCCCTACTCAGCCCAACCACAATCAAACCGAGCCGCCTCCCCCAACAAGGAATTGGCAGCTCGGCCGATTTCTAGATCTCTATCCCGGCACCAAACCCAACCGCAGCGCAGGCCAACTTCAACCTATCAATTTTTGATCAACCGACTCATCAACACCGCAATTCTGATGTAGTACAGCAACGCCAACATGTGCAATGTGAGCCAAGCTGAAAGCAACAGCGCTGATTGCTGAAAGTAGAGCGCAAAGCAGCTGATCAACCAACCCAGGATCCAGATCATCGCCTCCCGCAGATAACGCACCAGCTTCGGCATCACCCGCTTGCTACACAGATCCTCAGAGATATGAGTGCCGCGATACAGGATCAGGATGCTCAGGCTGGTGGGCATGAAACCCATGAACACCGCCGCCAAGGTGGCTCCCGTGCCGATGAAGGCAGCCAGGAATTTGTCTGGAATCGTGATCGGTGCCTTTATCACCCCGCCCACACACAGGTCGACACGCGATATGGCAGCCAGGCCTCAAGCCATGCGTTGATTCAATCAGGCATTGGAATGCGCCCCGCAGAGGATTTCATACAAAGTGCCCGTCCTGGCTCTATTATTGATAAGCCTTGTGCAGTGCCTGCAGCCGCAGCTCCAAAGGCAGGCGGCGGTCGGCGCGGTGGCCGATCGGTAGATCGAGGCATAGGCGATTCGCCAGCAGGACGATAGTTTCCCTTGGGCTGTTGTCGTCACCGTTGCCGCGCACCGTGAGCTTTTGGATCACGCCCTGGCTGAAGTGGCGTTACACCCACAGCAGCCAATCCATCGTGGAGCGAATCACCAACCAATAACGGCTGGCCAGCGCCAGCTCGAGCCGCTGCGCCCCATTGGCCCTGGCCAGGTTGATGGCGCTATCCATCGACAGAAGCCCTGCGTCATCAGGCAGATTCGGAATCGCGATCGCCACATCCACCCGGCTCACCACTCCCAGATTGCGGATGCGCTGCACACTGGCCGGTGACAGCTTCTCGGCAAACCTTTAGCGGTGCACCTCGATGGCCAGGACCGCGACGGCCTGCTGGATCAGATCGTCCGGACTGTCGCTGAAGCGCAGACCGTGGGCATCGAGCAGGTTGACCCAGCTGTAGAGCTCCTTCACGAACCCCGTGAGCTGAGCGCTGCGATCCACCGCCGCTCCCTCACTTCCGCGATAGGGGCAGCCACCTGCCAGGACATCTCTGGCCTTGCTGCCGATCAACTCCGCCAGTGCCGGCGCTGCCGAGGCAGAGGCCTGCGGTGGCGCGCTCGTGGTTCGGCTTTGACTCTGAGGCGGCTTCGTGGTCGAAGCGGTCGTCCTGGCCCTGGGGTAGATGCCGATGGCACCGAGGGTCCTGACCTCAACCAGGCTGTAGGCGTGATCGGGATTGACCAACTCATAGGCACCGGCTCCGTTTCGGGTTGGCGCACAGACGCACACCCAGGTGCCGGCCAGCACCTCCCCGCGATGCTCACCACCAGGAACTGTCGTGAAATTGCAGTGCAGTTTCCCTGCCGCACTCCGCCAGCTGGCCATCCCGTCAGCCGGTCGCACGTAAATGTGGACCCCGCCGCCGGGAGTGCGCTCAATCCGGGTCTGCGTGAGCTCAGGGCAGAGATCGAGCAGGCGCATCCAGTCCTGGTCCAGGGACTCCTGAGTTGGGTAGTTCTTGCGATCGAAATCAATCACCACCACATCTGTGGACGGGATGATGGCCAGTCCGATCGGCCGTCCCAGCCGCTCGGCAACCTCAAGCCGTTTCAATACCTCAGGTTCATCAGCCGGCTGGCTCTGACTTGTCAATCTCGGCTCACCATCGGCCAGCCAGAAGCTCGGATTCTTGCCGACAAATGCCGGCAGAGGCTGCCCGTTCTTGTCACGCTGAATTTCTCTCTGGCCGGTCTGGCTGTTCAGCCTGGTCACCGGATAGGACTCGGCGGGCAGCGCCACTGGAATCACCGTCTGCAGACTGAGCCCCAGCTGGGCCAGACGACCGGCTGCTTCCCTCAGTGCGCCGTAATCGCAGGGGGTCATCGGCGATCCCCCTGGCAGCAGGCAGCCCGGAATGCACCTTTCTGTTGTGGAACAGTGCAGCAGAAAGCAGCCGCAGCAATCGCCGGAGATGCCATAATTGATCCACCGAAACACCAAGGATGCGGCGAACTTCGCTGCGGCCTTTTCATTTGAACTCCTATGCGGCATGTCTGGATGCCCCGGAACCGTGCAGACCGTGCAAATACCGGGGATCTGCACGGTCTGCACGGTTCAGCAGCGCTTAATCGCTGATCTCAGGGGCTCAAATGGTGCTGTGCGAATCCAACTGCCATGAGCACATCGCTGACACCTGCGGATGACATCCGGCAGCAACTCAATCTCATCTGTGCCCAGCTGAACGTGATTCAGGCGAGGCTGGAGCTGAAGCCAACACTCAACAGCAGCCCCTGGCTGCCCCTCACGGAAGCCGCCCGGGCCCTGCACTTCCCAAGTGCCCGTGCCTTGCGCGTTGCCATCGATCGCGGTCGCATCCCTCCCCAGTTCGTAAGCGCCACCACCGGCGACACCGGCAAGCGCAGGACGCTGTACGTGGATGTCGAGGGCTTCGCTTCACATCTGCGCAACAAGTGAAGCCATCGAGGCGCTGTCGAAGGGGAAGGGATCCAACCCCATGCGGTGGAGCTCGATATCGCGGCCGAGCTCTTCTGCGAGCTTGCGGGCCTGCTCCAACCCTGCGGGATAGGTGATCGGGGTGGTGATGCGCCGCTGCTTCCACGAACCGTCCGGGAAGGGCAGCGTGCTCCGGAGACGCAGCCTCTTGCCGGAGGGCGCGACCTCAATCGCCACCCCGCAGCCCAGCTCCTTGAGAGCCCGATTGACGCGGGTCAGATACGGGTCCCTGGGGGGCATGGCAACCGTGCCTAGCTTGGCCCCTTTTGAGCTTTTTCGTGCCTAGATCGTGCCTAACCCCAAAACCGCCCCGGCCATCAGCCCCTTACCGAAACCCAGTTGCTGCAGGGGTTTTGAGCAATGGGGGCAGGGGGACTTGAACCCCCACAACGTTGCCGTCTGCGGATTTTAAGTCCGCTGCGTCTACCACTTCCGCCATGCCCCCGCCTGCGAATCCTAGATTCACGGCAATTCAGTCTGCTGTGCCGTGCCCGGGTTCCTGAGCTCGATCTCCACCGACACCCTGCTGGTACTGGCGGCCTATGGCGCCATTCTCGGCGCTTACCTGGTGGCGGTACCCCTGGCCCTCTATGCCTGGATGGTGAAGCGCTGGAACGTGATGGGCAAGTACGAGCGCCTGGGGGTCTACGGACTGGTGTTCCTGTTCTTTCCTGGCCTGATCCTGTTTGCGCCGTTCATCAACCTGCGGATGGCCGGCCACAGCGAGGCCTGAAGCGATGAACCGCGCTCAGGTGATCCTGGTGGGAGGAGGGGTGTTTGGGCTTGGCGGCCTGGGCTACCTGCTGCTCAAGGCCAGTGGTGTAGAGGGTTTTTCCACGGGCATCGCCACCTCAGCCCTGTTGATGCTGGTGGTGCTGGTGTGGACGGGCAGCTATTTGTTCCGAGTGATCAGCGGCCGCATGTCGTTCATCGAACAGCGGCGCCAGTACCGCCAGGCCTACGACGCCTACACCGATGAACAGCTGCAGAAGCGCTTTGAGTCGCTCAGCCCCGCCGAACAGGAGCTGCTGCTGCGAGAAACCGGCCAAATCGATTAGGCCCCTGGGCTCTTGAGCTGGGCACTTCCCGCCTTGCCACTCGCCTGGCAACTGGCTTGACTACTGCCCAGAGGAAGGCTGCCTTCAGCGCAGCAGTCCCCTGGGAGCTGTCTCAGTAGCTGCGGCATAGGCTCACAACACCTGCCCCCGACGCGTCGCCGTGACCGCCGCCATGCCTGCCGCCGCGTCCACCAGCTTGATCCAGCAGCGCTTCCAGCGGCTGCGGGCCGAGGGTCGCTGTGCCCTGATGCCTTTTTTGGTGGCTGGCGATCCGGATCTGGCCAGCACCAAAGCCGCCCTGCTGGCCCTGGAGGCCAATGGCGCCGACCTGATCGAACTGGGCATCCCCTATAGCGATCCCCTGGCCGATGGTCCGGTGATCCAGGCCGCCGCCGGTCGCGCCCTGGCCGCCGGCACCACCCCCGCCGCCGTATTGGCGATGCTGGCCGAACTCAAGGGGCAGCTCAACCTGCCGGTGGTGCTGTTCACCTACACCAATCCATTGCTCAACCGCGGCATGGAGGCCTTTTGCGCCGCCGCCGCCGCCGCCGGGGCCGCTGGCCTGGTGGTGCCGGATCTGCCCCTGGAGGAAGCCGAAAAGCTCTCCGCCATTGCAGCGGCCCATGGCCTCGATCTGGTGCTTTTGGTAGCCCCCACCACGCCGCCCGAACGCATGGCCCGCATCCATGGCGCCAGCCGCGGCTTTACGTATCTGGTGAGTGTCACCGGCGTCACCGGGGTGCGCACCGCCATGGAAACCAGGGTGGCGCCGCTGGTGGCCCAGCTGCAAGCCCAAGGAGGTACGCCAGTGGCCGTGGGCTTTGGCATTTCTGGCCCCGATCAGGCCCAGCAGGTGAAGGGCTGGGGCGCCGATGGCGCCATCGTGGGCAGCGCCCTGGTGAAGCGGATGGCAGATGCCCAAGCCCAGGGAGCAGACGTGGCCGCCGCCGCTGGACGCTTCTGCGCCGAACTGCGCCAAGGCCTCGATCGCTGAATTGAGCTGCAAGGATCCCCAATGGCGGATATAAATCAAGCTGTAATCCCCGATGGCAGCCAGGCGCTGGCAGCCGGGAGCCAAGCCAGGCCCTAGGCAGTCGGTAACAAACCGCACAGGCCGGCCTCCAGCCGCTCTAGCGCCGTGGCCAACTCCTGGCCATCGAGCATGCCGTAACTGAGCCTCAGCAGGCATTGGGGGCCAGCTGCGGCAAAGCCAAAGGCCCGGCCGCTAACCGCCGCCACCCCCTGCCGCTCCACCAGCTGGCGCATCAAGGCATCGCTGCCGAGGGGCGAGCCGTTTGCAGCCAGCAAGCCCTCCACCGCCAGCAGGCCATAGAAGGCGCCGTCGGGTTCGGCCCAGAGCCGCACGGGCAGCCCCTGCTGCTGCCACTGGGCCACCGCCGCCAGCAATTGAAGCCGCCGCGGCGCCAGGCTGGCCACCTGCCGCTGGCACCAGGCGGGATCCACCGCCAGGGCCGCCCTGGCCGCCAGCTGGGTGATCAGCGGCGGAGCGATTTGAACAGTGTCCAGCACCTTGGCCAGGGCCGGCAGCAGCTGGCGGGGCACCGCCCCATAGCCGATGCGCCAACCCGCCATGCCATAGGCCTTGGACAGTGAATAGAGCGAGATGGTGTGGGCCGCCGCACCAGGCTGGGCGCCGGGGCTGGCATGGGCTGTGGCGCCTTGCACAAACACCTCGTAGGCCTCATCGCTGATGTGAAACAAACCGCGCTCGGCGCAGAGTTGGTTGATCTGGCGCAACAATTCGGGCGGCATCACCACGCCGCTGGGATTGTTGGGCGACACCGTCACGATCGCCCTGGTGCGGGGGGTGATCGCCGCCGCCAGCTGCTGGGGATCGGGGAAAGCTCCAGCGGCCACAGCCACCGGCTGGCCCCCGGCCAGCTGCACCGCCATCACGTGGTTGAAATAAAACGGCAGCGGCAGGATCACCTCGCTGCCCGGTTCACAGATCGCCTGCACGATCACCTGGAAGGCCATGTTGCTGCCACCGGTTACCAGCAGGGCGGCGCCATCTAAATCAAGGCCGTTTTGGCGGCGGAGCTTGGCAGCGATCAGCTCCAGCAGGGCCGGATCTCCATAGGTGGCCCCATAGCGATCCAAGCCAGTCAGCGGAATTTGGAGGGCTGCTTGCAGCGCTTGGGCCACCGCCGGCGGCGGTCCCCAATTCACCATCCCCTGGGCCAGGGAGAGGGTATGGGGGTGGGCGCGGATCAATTCACCGAGCACCGGAATCACCGGCTCCAGCACGGCATCGAGCCGACGGGCGGGGCCGGGAGACATCGGCGCTGGCAACCACAGCCCCCAGCCTGGCACCACTCAGCCACAGGCGATGGCCTGCCTGGCGAGGTTATGGCGGATGCTGGAATTTGATTGTTGCCGATGGATCAATGCGTTTTGTGCTCTGGGGCCGCTACTGCGACAACGCACTGGAACTGCGCACCCCCTACCGCCAGGAACATCTGGCCGGGCTGCAGCAGCAGCAGCAGGCGGGCGGCTTGATCACCCTCGGTCCCACGCAAGACAGCAGCCACGTGTTTGCTATCTACGAAGCCGAAACCAAGCAGCAAGTGGAGGATTGGGTGAAGGGCGACGTGTACTGGCGCCATGGCATCTGGACCGAGGTGGAGATCTACCCCTGGATCCAGGCCTTCTGAACGCCGCCAGGGCCTTCCTGCTTGCCTGACTGAACTGTTTCCCAAACCCGGCCCCCTGGCAGCACCCTGATTACTGGCGTCAGCTGCCCGCCAGCCGGCTTGCTGCGCCACCCCATTTATTTGCGGGGCCAGCCGGCCTGGGCTTGCTGCCACACGTAATTGCCCACCGCCTCAGGGCCCCCCTTGCCCAGCACCTGGGCGTAGCCACTCATCTGGCCGATCCCGTTAGCGGCCACTGCCGCAATCGCCTGGGGCGTAGTGAGGCCAGCCTTTTGCAGGGCCGCCAGCTTCAAGGTTTTGCTGCGGCGGATGATATTGCCGCCGTTCACATGGCAACCGGCGCAGTGCTGGCCAAACAGCTGGGCTCCCCTAGAGCCAGCAGCCTCCGGGCTGGCCGCCCAGCTGGGTTGAGGCCAGAGCAGCGGCAGGCTCAGCGACAGCCAGAGGGCGAGCGACAGCAGGCGCCGGGCGATGGAACGAATCGGCATTGGCAACAGACCGGGCCAGAGCCGGCAGGAGGTTGGCGCAGACGCTAAACAGGTGCCTAGCAAGAGTTGCAATCCTGGCGAGCTCCGCCCCTGCCATCCCTGTAATTCACAGCGCCGACTGGCAGATCGGCAAGCCCTATGGCCGCGTTGGCGACCCAGATAAGCGGGCGCGACTGCGCCTGAGCCGCATTGAGGCAATCGGCCGCATCGCTGGCCACTGCTCCGGCGCCGCCGCCCTGGTGGTGGCAGGAGATTTGTTCGATTCGCCCACCCCGGCCGCCAGCGATGTGAGCGCCGTCTGTGCCGCCATCGGCGCCATCCCCTGCCCGGTGCTGGTGATCCCTGGCAACCACGACCATGGCGGCCCCGGCAGCATCTGGCACGACGCCTTTTTTGAGCAGGAGCGCCTGCGACGGGCACCCAATTTAGAGGTGCTGCTGCAGCGCCAACCGCTGGAATTGGATGATTTGGTGATCCTGCCCTGTCCACTGTTGCGGCGCAGTGACAGCCTCGATCCCTGTAATTGGCTGCGCCAGCTCGACTGGCGTGCCCTGCCGGCCGATAAACCGCGGCTGGTGATCGCCCATGGCTCCATCCAGGGCTTCGGTGGGGCGGATTTGGAGTTGGGTGGCGCCAGCGACGCCGACGACGAGCATCCGGCCAATGCCAACAACCTGCTGAAGCTTGATCCCCACTGGCTGGAGCAGGTGGACTACCTGGCCCTGGGCGATTGGCATGGCCTCAAACAGGTGAACGAAAAGGCCTGGTATAGCGGCACACCAGAAACCGATCGCTTTCCCCGCCATGGCGATTACCGCTCCGGTCAGGTGCTGCGGGTGGAGTTAAGGCGGGGCCATATTCCCCGGGTGGAAGCCCTGGCCACCGGCCAACTCGGCTGGCATCCGCTCACCGCCAACTTCCACCAAGATGGCGATCTGGATCGACTGGAGCGCCAACTGGAAGAGTTGTTGCAGGGGCGGGTGGGGCAGGATTTGGTGTTGCTGGAGCAGAGCGGCAGCCTCAGCCTGGCGGCCCACCAGCGCTATGGCGCCCTGCTGGAAAGACTGGATGCCCAGTTACTGCGACTCAAACGCCGGGGCAGCTGCAGCCAGGCCCCGGGCGAAACCGAATTGGCCGCCCTGGTGGGCCGCGCCGCCGACCCTCTAATTGCCCAGGTGAGTGCCGCCTTGCTGGGCGAACTGGCGGATCCCGCCACCGATGCAGCCACCGCCGCCACGGCCAGGTTGGCCCTGGCGGAATTGCATCGGGCCGTGCAATTGGCGGAGGGCTAGAGCGATGCGACTACTACACGTGCGCCTGCGCCAACTGCGCCTGCATCGCCAGCTGGAGTTGCGATTTCATCCCCGCTTCACCCTGGTGGGTGGAGCCAATGAAGCAGGTAAGAGCACCCTGGTGGAGGCGCTGCACAAGGGGCTGTTTCTCAAAGCCACCGCCACGGGCAAGGGGGTGGAGGAACTGCGCTCCCGTCAGCACAGCGGCCTGCCGGAGGTGGAAATCGGCTTTGAAGCCCAGGGTCGCAGCTGGCTGCTGCGCAAGCGCTTTGCCGGCAGCAGTGGCACCGTGCAGCTGGCCGATGGCGTCGGCACCAGCCTCAGCGGTGCCGCAGCCGAAGAGCGGCTGGCGGAACTGTTGGGGGTGGAAGCGGCGGTGGAGGGCCGCCGCATCTCCCAGTTGCCCCAGCGCTGGGCCCACCTCTGGGTGCGGCAGGGGGAGGCGGGTGCCAATCCCCTGGCCGGCGGCGGCAACAGCTACGACCTGGATCGACTGCTCAATCAACTGCAGCAGCGGGGCAGCAGTGCCGCCCTGGAGTCGCCCCTGGATCGGCAGGTGGAGGCAAACCTGCAATTGGAACTCAGCCAACTGTTCACCGCCACCGGCAAGGTGAAGGCCGGCTCGGTGCTGGCCCAGGCCCAAGGCCAACAGCAGCAGGCGGCAGAACGGCTGCAGCTCGCCCAGGAGCGGCTGGCCCAGCTGGAAACCGCCATGGAGGAGCTGGCCCAGATCGAACAGCGGCTGGAGCTGATCGATGGCCGCGAGCGGCCGGCCCTGGAAGCCCAACAGCAGCGGTGGCGGCAACAGCAGCGCCAACTGGAGCAGGCCAAAGCCCAGCTGGAGCTACGGCGCAGTCAGCGGCAACCCCTGGCCCAGCAATGGCAGGCCCTGCGGCAGCGCATGGAAGAGCGCCAGCAGCTGGAGAGCCAAAAGCAACGGGCCAGCGCCGAACAAGGCCAGCTCCTGGAGGGCCAAAGGGCCCATGGCGCCCAATTGGAGGCGATCGGTCAACAGCTCGCTCGCCTCCAGGAGCAGCTGCGCGATGCTGCGCAGGGCGGCCGGCAGCTGCAACAGCGGCTGGAGCTGGGCCAGCTACTGCTGGATCAAGCCGCCGTGGAGCGGGAGGCGCAGCAGCTGCAGCAGCATCGCCAGCAGTTCAACCTGCTGCAACAACAGGCCGCCGCCCTCAAAACCAAACTGAGCTCTCTACCGCCGATCACGGCCGAGCGGCTGCAGGAACTGCGCCAGGCGGAGCGCCGCCTGGGGGAGGCCCGAGCCCGCAGTGAGGCGATGGCGGCCACGGTGACACTGCTCAGGGCCGAACAGCCGGTGCTGCTCGATGGCCAACCGCTGCTGAGTGGCAGCGAAACCCGGCTCGTGCAGGCCAGCAGGTTGCAGGTGGGCCCTGGCGTGGAGCTGGAGATCAGCCCCGGCGGCGGCGAAGCCCTGGCCAATGCCAGCGCCGAGCGGCTCCAGGCCGAAAGCCAGCTGGCTGGCCTGCTGCAAACCTGGCAGTTGGCGGATAGTGATGCCGCCGAAGCAATCGCCCAGCAAAGGCAGCGGCTGGAGAGTGAACTGGCCAACCTGCGCCGCAACGCTGCCGCAATCCCCTGGCAGCGGCTGGATGAGCAGCTCGCCGCCCTGCAAAACCGCCGCCAGCAGCTGAACAGCAAGCTTGAGAGCTCGAGCAGCGAGCTGCGGGCGCTGCAACAAGACGGGCAGCTGCCACTAGATCCAGCCAATCCAGATGCGGCGCCAGATGCAGAGCCATTGGAAGTCTGGTTGCATGAGCAACGCCAACAACTGCGACTACTGCAGGGGCGGCAGCAGAGCGAACAAAAAACCTACGAGCGACTGCTGGGCGAACAGCAGCATTTACAGCAGCTAGGCAAACAGACAGCGATCAAATTGGGAGAACTGGCTGGCCTACTGAACGCAGTGGAGCAAAGGCTGCAGGCTGATGAATCTGAAGCTGGCAAAGCTGAAAACTCTGGCGGCCAGCCAGGAGCCGATCGTCTCCATGGCCAACTGCAGCAACTGGAGCGACAGCTGGCCGCCCTAGACGAACAACTGCTCGCCCAGGAGCAGCAGCTGGCTGCACTGCAAGCGGAGACAGATCAGGGCTCGCCAACTGGCGGCGGCGAAGAGGTCCTGCTGGCGGCGCTGCGGCAACTTTTGGCGGAAAAGGAAGAGCTGTTGCTGCGCCGGGGCCAAAACCTGCAGTTGTGTCGCAGCCTTGGGGCCACTAATCCCCAAGCCGACGTTGAACAATGCCAGGCCGCCCTTGACCATTGCCAGGACCACAGCCAAGCACTAACGGCCAGAGCCCTGGCCCTGCGCAGCTTGGTGGAGCGTTTTGGCAGCGCCCGATCGGCCCTGGCCGATCGCTATGGCGAGCCGATGGCCAGGGCGATTGCCAGCTACCTGGAGTTACTGGGCACTGGCTCCAAAGCCGTGCGGCTCAATTTTGATGGCAGCTCGGGATTTAACGATCTGCAACTGCAGCAGGCCCAGGAGAGCTACGCCTTTGAACGGCTCAGTGGCGGCATGCGCGAACAACTGGCGGCGGCCCTGCGACTGGCAATGGCGGAAGTATTGGCACCGGCCTACGACGGCAGCCTGCCGCTGGTCTTTGACGATGCATTCACCAACAGCGATCCGGAGCGGATTCAGGGACTGCACCAGATGCTGGAACGGGCCTGCCAATCAGGGGTGCAAGTGCTGCTGCTCTCCTGCACCCCTGATGCCTACGGCGACTTAGCCGATCGGATTGGCAGTCGGCTTGAGCTGCAAACACCGCTCGGGAGTTGAACGCCTAAAGGCTCAGCCCCGCTTCTGCGCCATCTGCCTCTGGACCGCCATCATCCAGGCCTCCGTCATCCAGGCTGCCCGCGGGGATCAATCGAATTTGCTTGCGACCCAGTTTGATCTCGAATTCATCACCGGGATGGAGATCGAGAATCGCTGTATAGGCCTTGCCCACCAGCAGATTGCCGTTTCCCTGAACCGTGGCCACATAACTGAGCTTGCGACCTGCCTTGCCCAGCTTTGAGGAGACGCCTATCTCCACACCCTTGGCATCCAGCAAGGCCTCATAGAAGGCGGTGAAGTTCAGGCGCTCGGCACCGTCCTTTTTGGTTGACACATAACCGCAGGCACGTACGATCTCTGACTTGCCGGCATCGCCAAGCTCCTTGACCTTATTGAGCAGTTCAGAACCTGTGAGCATGAATCTTAGGGGTGAACCCAACGAAGACCAAAAAAATTTAACTCACTCAAGGTGGCTACTGACTTGTCACTTAGATGACAGGTGCACTCGCCCCGCAGTCCCGTCTCCTGAACAAACCCATTGCTAGTCATGCCATGGCCATCCCCCAGCTCAGAGCCGTTGATGCCGATGACTTGGACCAATTGCTTGCCGTATATAGCGATGCCGTGACCAGCCAGGCGGGCCCCTTTTACCAGCAGGCTCAGATCAAGGCCTGGTCCGCCCATCCCTATGCCACAGAAGCGGTGGCCGAGGCCCTGCGGCGCGGTCGTGCCTTGGCCAGCTGCGCCAGCGGTGATCCGGCCACGATTGAAGCCTTCGCCCTACTCGATCCGATCGACAGACTCTCCCTGCTCTATTGCCGCGGTCGCTCCAGTCGCCAGGGTCGCGCCACAGCCCTGGTTCAGGCCGTGGAAGAGCTGGCCCGCCAGCAGGGCTGCCAGCAGCTACGCACCGAGGCCAGCCAGCTATCGCGACCGCTGTTGTTGCGACAGGGCTGGCAGCTGCAAGCCGAGGAGCGGGTGCAATTCGCCGGCGTGAGCTTCCTGCGCTGGCGGATGATCAAATCCCTGGATAACCAAGCCCATGGCTGAGGAGCAGCTGCAGCAATTTCTCCACAAGGTGGCCCAACTCCAGCAGTTCGTTTCGCTCACTGAGGCGGAACCGGGCTTGAGGGCGGCCCTCAGCGATTGCAGTTGCCACCAGCAGGTGGTGGAACTGGCCCGCAGCCGCGGCTTTGAGATTGGCCGGCGCTGGGGTGAGACCGCTGGCATCTGCGGCGGTGATGACAACCTGTTGCAGGGTGCCTGCCCGCCGGCCGGCCAGGAGAGCAGCAGGGTGTTGCTGGAGTCAGCGGGCTTGCGCCTGGAGCTGATTCACTCCTGCTCGGCCGCCTCTGCCCCGGGGTTTTGGTACGACCAGCCGGAGCATGAATGGGTAACTTTGTTGCAGGGCAGCGCCCGGATCCAATTCGAGAATGAACCGCAGCCCAGAGATCTAAGCCGGGGCGACAGCTTGGTGATTGAACCGGGTAGGCGTCACAGGCTGGTGGCTACCGATCCGGCTCCGGGTTCCCTTTGGCTGGCTCTTTTCTGGTGTCAACAGAGCGCTGCTGGCTGAAATTATGTACCAGCCAGTAGCTGGCGGTGAGGGCCAGCACCGCAATGCCCAAACCTGCCAACAGCTGCGGTTTGGCCTCGGCCCCATGGGGCAAAACAATTACCTTTCGGCTCACGGCCGTGATTGCCGTGAGCAACACCAACTCGATCTGTATCACCTGCTTGCGCAGGTAGGAGGTGATGTTCTGCAACACCTCCAGGGCGATCAGCAAACTGAGCAGATCACCCAATACCTCCATCAATCGAGTGTTTAGCCAGGCGGTGTTGGGGTTCATCAGAGACCAGAACACCTGCCAGACCATCTGCAGGGAGGTGGCGGCGATCAGCACCAACAACACGAGGCCAAGCACCTTAGCCAGCTGACGCTCGCAGCGGTCGATAAGTTTGAGATAACCAGCGTCGCCCCAAACACGCTTGAAGAATCGGATCACAGGCCTCGAATCAGCAGGAGTGGATTAACACAGCGGTGGTTCCCCAGGAAAGTGAGCAGACGACAATCCTGATCTGAACAGTCTGCAGATGACAAACAAAAACCAGGGGCAGAGCTGTAAATTCAGCTCAGGCGACGCCAGGCTAGTCAGCGATCAGGGCTTCTTGCCTAGCCAGGCTTTGCTTGGCATGGGTTTGCTTGGCATGGGATAACCAGGCCTGGTTAAAGCCAGCCTTGCTGGTGCCGGGGGCTGAGCCAATGAACTCAGTTGGTGAGCTGAACTCAGTTGGTGAACAGCCTGTACTGGGGCTTTGCCGGTGTGTCGCTGGGAGAGTTTTGCAGCTGGGTATCACAGCTGACCGTTCCGTCCGCAGATGTGACGCAGTTCTTCGGCACCACCTTGGTGTTTGGTCCCACGTTGCTGCCGGGCCCTAGCAAATAGCTCTCCACCTGGGCCTGGGCCTGGCCAGGCACCAGGGCCAAGCTGAGGCTGCCGATTGCCAGCGCAGCTTGCAGAGCTTGGCGGATTGCCATCGATTCAACTTCAGAGCTGCCCCTCCATTCTGCCTGGACGCACCGGCCCTGGCAGCTTCAGTCCAGCTGATCCTGGCGAATTTCCCGCAACAGCTGATCCAGTTGATCGAGGGAATCATCCAGGCCGATCGCTCGCTGGGGCCGGATCCAGCCCTCCTCCCCCTGCCAGCGTTCTTCTATGCCACAGAGCTGGGCTGCCAGCCCCACCAATCCCTCCTGGCCGTAGGTGCGCTGTAGCTCGTCGATCAACACCGGCATGCGGATCGAACTGGCCTGCAGCGCCCGGCGCAAATCCGACTGGGTGCGGCCGGTATGGCGGAGCCAGTCCTTGATGAAGGCCTGCAGGTCATCTAGTTGTGCGTTGCTGAGGCTGGCCATGGCGATCAGCGGCCTGAGGGGAACCAGCGATCCAGTCTGCGCTTTGCCCGCAGGCGGATCGCTGGGCTGCGATGACCACCACACAAAGTGAGCAGGTTGGTGAGGGCCACCAGAGAGCAACGATACGACCTGTACGACGCAACAGCCGCAGCAATATGGCCCTGGCCCAGGGGCGTCTTGATGCTAGCTACGGTTGCAAGCTGACCCCAGTCAACCGATGACCCTGCTTGCCGCCATCCCTCCCGAGCTGCTGCCCCGCGCCGGGGTGGCCTATTTGCACTACCTCAGCATCATGGTTTGCTTTGGGGCTCTGGTGCTGGAGCGGCGGCTGATCAAGCCAAATCCCAACAAGGCAGACGCCACCTTGATGGTGATTACCGATGTGGTGTACGGATTGGCGGCCCTGGCCCTGCTGGGCAGTGGCATCCTGCGGGTGCTCTATTTCGGCCAGGGGGCAGAATTCTATACGGAAAATCCCGTCTTCTGGTGGAAGGTGGGGCTATATATAGCTGTTGGCACCCTTTCTCTGTATCCAACAATCACCTACATTCTCTGGGCGATCCCCTTACGCAAGGGTGAATTGCCAAAGGTAAGCGAAGCCCTGGCTAATCGCCTGGCTTGGATTCTCAACATCGAGCTGGCCGGCTTTGCCCTGATCCCCCTGATCGCCACGCTGATGGCCCGGGGCGTTGGCTTAGCCAACTACGGCCAAGGCCTCTGATACATGCTCAAACCAGTGTCGGTCCAAACCACTAGGAAAATCCTGTGGGGCAGCGGCATTTATCTAATAGCAGCCACCGCCACTGGAGCAATTTCATCAACAGCAATTTCATCAACAGCCGTGGCACCCGGTGGCTCAACCGGGCATCCCTGTCCACCAGCCCTGGCCATCTCGCCGCTCGAACCGCCAGCGGAGCTAGCTGGCCGAAGCCAGCGGTTGCTGGCCGAGCGCTATGCCCAGCCAGCTCAGCCACCTGGCGCCGATTACCGCCAGCGGATCGCCACCAGCCCCTGGGGGCCGCCGATTTTGCCCTCCTGGTGCGTCTGGATTGAACCGGCGGCCGATAGCCCTGGTGCCGCGGCGGAGGGCGAGCGCTGGTCTGGGGCCGTGGAGGCTGCCCTGGCCAGCTGGGGGGAATTAGTGCGGCTGCAGCGGGTGGATGATCCGCAGCGGGCCCAGGTACTGCTGCTGCGGCGCCGTCCCCCCCGCCGCGAGGAGGCCAACGGCAGGCTGCGGGCCAGCAATGGTCGCTCGCAACTATCACTTGTGCTGGTGCGGCGGCGCCAACAACAGCTGCTCGAACCAAGGGTGATCGTGTGGCTGAATCCAGGGCAAAGGCAGCAGGTGATTCAAGCCGCGGCACTGCATGAACTGGGCCACGCCTTCGGGTTATGGGGCCACAGCGACGAGAGCGCGGACGCCATGGCCGCCAGCCCCGCTAGCCCGCCGGTGTTGCGGCTGACCAGCCGCGATGTGGCTACCTGGCGCTGGCTGCAGAGCCTGCCAAGTAAATTCGGCCAGCCCTGGTTTGCCGCTCCAGCAGCTGGCTCTGCTGTTCCAGCAGCCGGGTCTGCCGCTCCAGCATCTGGTTCAGCAGTGGGCCCTTAGCCCCGCCTTGGCGCCCCCTGGCGCTCGGCCAGCACCTGCTGCACCTGCCGCCAGCTGACGCCGTGGTGGGCCAGGGCCACCTGCAAATGAAAGATGATGTCGGCCGCTTCGCCGGCGATTTCGGCGGCTATGTCGTCCTTGCAGGCCATCACGAACTCGGCACTCTCCTCGCCAATCTTTTTGAGGATGCGGTTGTCGCCCCCGGCCAGCAATTTGTTGGTGTAGCTGTCAGCCTGGGGATGATCGCGGCGGCTCTCAATCACCCGCATCAGTTCGGTGCAGATGTCGGCCGGGGGCGGTGGGGCGGTGGGTCCGCCCGCCGTCGGCGTGGCGGCCTGCTCGAAAAAGCAGCTGCGGGCGCCGGTGTGGCAGGCCACATCGCCGCTCTGTTCGATCGTCAGCAGCAGCACATCTGCATCGCAGTCGTAGCGAATCCCCCGCAAGAGCTGGATGTGGCCGCTGGTGGCCCCTTTATGCCAGAGCTCCTGGCGGGAGCGGCTCCAATAGTGCACCTCGCCGCTGGCCAGGCTGCACTCAATCGCCTCCTGATTCATCCAGGCCACCATCAACACGGCGCCATCCAGCCAGTCCTGGGCCACGGCTGGAATCAAGCCGGCCTCGTTGAAGCGCAGGCTTTCGATCAGGTGGCCGGCGCTGATCGGGGCATCTGTGGGCGGGCCGCTAGCGGACATGGGTGAGCTGATAATCGCAAATTCTGGCTTGAGCCGCCCCAGGGCGGATTGAACTGGAATGATTCCAGGGGGCCCAAAGCGGCCGCCAACTCGATCCTGCCCTATGCCCTCCCGCGCGGTCCATACCTGCAGCAAGAGCTTCCGTGGTTACCCCTGCAGCCATCGCCAGTGGCGCCATCCGGGCCACTGCCGCTTTGTGCATGGCTACAGCCGCAGTTTCACCCTCTGGTTCCAGGCCACGGCGCTGGATGACTGCGGCTTTGTGGTGGATTTCTCCAGTCTCAAGGCCCTGGAGGCGCGCCTGGCCGCCCAGTTCGACCACACCTTTTTGGTCAACGCAGACGACCCCCTGCTGCCCACCTGGCAACAGCTGCACGAACAGGGGGCCCTCGACCTGCGGGTGATGGCCAACGTGGGTATGGAGGCCAGCGCCGAGCTGGTGTGGGCCTGGGCCAACGAACTGCTGGGTAACCGCGATGGCGGTCGCTGCTGCTGCTGGAAAACGGAAGCCCGCGAAAACGAAAACAATGCCGCCTGCTATGAGGCGATCCCAAACTGGTTCCTGGGCTAACCAGAGCCTGCCGCCAACACCGCTTGCTGAACCAGCCCTAGGCCAAACCAAGCAGGAAACAAAACTATTGCGGCAGACGCAGGCTGCGCAGAGAAACCTGCGAAAGCGCCTCTGAATCGCCAATGCGGATCAGACAACGGCTGCTGTCCTCGTTCTCGCTCACAGCCACAAAAGCAGCGGGTACCCACCCCTTAGCAGAACTTAAGTATTCAATTGGAGCACCGCTCTGGGGCAGACAGTCAGGATTCAGCTGATTTTTATTCATCAAAATTGGATTGAAATTAATAAAACATTACCGTGCTTTCCCGTCAATAAACTAATGAAATTTACCAATAAAAAATTGTTTTGCTTTTGACGTCAGCAAGCTAATGATACTTTTGCGATTTTTGCGCAACACTTAATAAATCAATTCACAAATTAGACTGGACTGGACTGGATTAGATTAGATTAGATTAGATTAGATTAGATTAGATTAGATTAGATTAGATTAGATTGGATTAGATTAACGCATTTGGACAGCATTTAGCCTGGCGCGGAAGCTTGCAAAATTGCTGTCTTCGTTGCTGTCAATAGCAGATCCAAAGCTTGGCAATGGCCCTGCTGCCTCGACTGGCGCCTCAGCCAACCCCTCACTCAAATTAGTTGCTTTGAACTGGCGCCGCCCCCTGCCAGCAAACCCCTGGCGACCCTCCAACAAACGAATCAAGGCGCGGCTGCGGTTGGCATCGCCAACGGTTTCGCCAGCCTTGGGGCGCACCAATGGATTGTCCTTCAATTCACCGCGCAGCTGGTTCAGCAGCCGGAAATGACCGGTGGTGTTGTACTTGCGCAGCACGCTGGGATCCCAGGCCATAGACATTGATCGAATACAGCAAGCCTATGGCCCAGCCGGCCGCGGTTTTGTGATAGGTTGTAACCAAGGTAACTGGAAGTCGTTCCGACTACGGATCTGTTCGATGTCGGTGCCGGCCCCAGGGGTTCAGTGCTGCCCCCTGAGCTTCCCTTCCGTTGCCCTCCCCTTCTGCTTTCTTTTCGACCATGTCCAGACTCGTTGGTCTGCCGGCTCCGGACTTCACCGCCACCGCCGTGGTGGATCAGGAATTCAAAACAGTCTCCCTTGCCGACTACCGCGGCAAGTATGTGGTGCTGTTCTTCTATCCGCTGGATTTCACCTTCGTGTGCCCCACGGAAATCACCGCTTTTTCCGATCGCTACGCAGATTTCTCTACCCGCAACACCGAAGTGTTGGGCGTATCCGTAGATAGCCAGTTCAGCCATCTTGCCTGGGTTCAAACCGATCGCAAGAATGGCGGTCTCGGCGACCTCAACTACCCCCTTGTCGCCGACCTTAAAAAGGACATTGCTCGCGACTACAACGTTCTCGATGAAGAAGCCGGCATTGCCCTGCGCGGCCTGTTCATCATCGGCCCCGATGGCGTGATCCGCCACAGCACAATCAATTTCCTGCCCGTGGGCCGCAGCGTCGATGAGACCCTGCGTGTGCTGCAAGCCTTCCAATACGTGGATTCCCATCCCGATGAGGTCTGCCCCGCCAACTGGCAGCCCGGCGAGAAGACCATGAACCCTGATCCCGTTAAATCCAAGGACTTCTTCGCTGCCGTCAACTGAGGCGGAAGTGGCTAATTACTTAGATATTAATTAATTAGCAACAGAAAATTTGGTTATTCATTGACAACCGAGCAATCCAAATAAAACAAAGGGGCCGTCGGCCCCTTTTTTATAGGCGTAAAATTACCGGGCTTATCTAAGACTCATTAGAGCAGGATTTCAGCTCAGCCTTGGACATGTCGGGGGCGAATAGTGCCGCTAATAAATAATTCAGCCCAGTAGGCTGGCCAGCAGGCGGCGGCCATCAATGCCACCAATTTGTGGGTCACAGGCCCGCTCTGGGTGGGGCATCAAGCCCAACACGTTGCCGGCCTGATTTGTGATGCCAGCCACGTCGGCCACCGAACCGTTGGGATTAGCTCGATAGCGCAGCACAACCTGCCCGCCATCCTCCAGGGCCTGCAACTGCTCCGGATCGCACTGATAGCGGCCCTCTCCATGGGCTATCGGGAAGGTCAGCGTCTCGCCATCGCCGTAGCCCTGCAGCCAGCGGCAACCGCCGGGGCTTACCGCCAGCTCGGCCGGTTCACAGAGAAAATGCAAGTTGGCGTTGCGGGTGAGCGCTCCCGGCAGCAGACCCATCTCGGTTAACACTTGAAAGCCGTTGCAGATACCCAGTACTGGACCACCAGCAGCGGCGAATTGAATCACCTCTTGCAGCAGAGGCGCAAAGCGAGCGATGGCGCCACAGCGCAGGTAATCGCCATAGCTAAAGCCACCGGGCAGGATCACCGCCTCCAGCCCAGTGAGATCCCGCTCCTCATGCCAAAGGAAGCGACTGGGAAGGCCCAGGCAGCCCTCCAGGGCCCAACGCACATCCCGATCACAGTTAGAACCGGGAAACACAACGATACCGATTGTCATGCCGCAGTGCCTCCGGTGGCTTCCAGCTGCTCCAGGCACCAATTTTCAATCACCGGATTGGCCAACAGCCGGTCGCTGAGCAGCTCCAGTTGGGCCCTAGCCGCATCTTGATCGGCAGCTTCCAGTTCCACCTCGATCGACTTGCCAATCCGCAGGCGAGTGACGCCGTCCACACCGAGGCGGGCGGCAGCGGCCCTGGTGGCCTCCCCAGCCGGATCGAGAACCGAGGGTCTGAGCGACACCTGAACGCGAGCACTGAATCGAGGCACCGTGAAAGCCGAAGGTTTGTTAAATATTGACAGTCCGTGGAACCGCAAGCGCCCTGCTGGCCCGGAATCTGAACAGTATTCAGCCAGAGCCCCGGGGCCAGTCCCTAGGCAACCCAGGCGCAGCTGAGCTGGGGGCTGATCTCAAAAGTGCTGGCAGGGCTGGCAAATGTCGTTGGCCACTGGCCCGCCAGGCCAGGCCCCCTGCCGATGGCTCTTGTCAGCGGTTACCGAAAGTCCTGGAGCGGCTGGCCGCTAGGGGCCACTGAAGGTCGAGGTAAGTGGTGGGCCAAACGAGGCGGCCATGGAGGGGCGCACCAACCTGGTGGGCAACTTGCTTGACTTAGCCGCTAAGGAAGCCAGCCCAACCAGCCTCAATTCAGCCAGTCTAGGTTCAGGAGGTTTTAGTCTAGCCAGCCCTGCCCAGCTCGGTTCAGCCAGCTTTGGTCTAGCCAGTCTAGATTCAGCCAGCCTTGGTTCAGCTATTCTCATCCCAGCCAGCATTGGTTCAGCCAGGTGTAATTTAGCGAGTTTTGCTAAATATTTGGTCCCAAACACCGCCCTTGCCAAAAAACTTTTTGTTAACTGATGCCCAGCCGTCAAAATTAGTGACAGTATAAGTATCTAACGGCTGAAATTTGCCCCGGGCATAGGCCTTGCCTTCGGCTGTAACCGGCCGAAAACCGTTGTCGGCAAATGTCTTCTGAGCAGTTGGGCTAAAAAGGTAACGGGCAAAAGCAGTTGCGACCTTGCGGGTGCCATGCTTATCTACATTTTTGTCAACAACAGCGATAGGCCCCTCAATTAAGATATTAGGATTAGGCAACTTGTAGGGAACAGTCCATTCACCAGTACGCTTGGCAAGAATGGCTTCGTTCTCATAGTTAAGCAGAACGTCACCCTTCTTTCTTTTCACAAAGGTGTCAGTGGCCTCACGGGCATCCTTTGGTAGCACATCAACATGTTTATAGACTGAAGTAACGTATTTACGAGCCTGGGCATCTGAGCCACCGTTCTGGGTGACGGAACCGTAAAGGCCAAGGAAATTCCATCGAGCACCACCAGATGTCCTTGGATTAGCAGTAACTACATCAACATCTTTGTTATCAAGATCGGTCCAATTCTTAACTTTTTTTGGGGTTGCCGGGCCTGACGAAGAAAGCCACAACTGAATTAGTGATTATGGAATTATTTGGCAGCTCCTGCTCCCAGCCAGGCTGGATTAGGCCCGCTTCCTGGACCTTCAGCACATCACCAGCCAGTGCCAAGCCAACCAGATCAGCCGAGAGGCCATCAATCACCGCCCGAGTTTGAGAGCCAGATCCGCCATAGCTGGCTTTTATTACCACGTCTTGGCCAGTCTTCTTCTTCCATTCATTTTGAAATTGCGGTATAATTTTATCATAAGCTGATTTAGTAACAGCATAGCTAACTAGCAGAATCTCCTGCTTCGAAGGGGCGGCCGCCCATTTCTTGGCTTGCGCGAAAGCAGGATCGGAGAAGCTGCCACCGGCACTAGCCAGAGCTGCCATCGCCAGACCGGCTACGAGCCGTCGTGAAAGGGAGGTGGGGAAGTAATCCACGAAAATCCGATTGGACATTCCGACAACCTAGGGGCTGATGGGCCCATGCCGGCGTATCCACAACTACATCGGTCGGGGAACCGTGGCTAGAGGCGGCCGTTGCGGGTCACGGAGATCGCCAACCGCCACTCAATTCCCGACCGCTACCTGGAGCAGATGCTGGCAATGCTCCGCCGGGGCCACCTGCTGAGCAGCTTGCGTGGTCCGCGTGGTGGATACCGGCTGACCCGCTCACCTGCTGAGCTCACCGTGGCTGAAGCGCTGGCCTGCCCATATGAGCAGATTGTCAACAAGTCGCCACTCGAAAGAAAGCACCGATAAACCGATGGGGATTTAGTGCTATGGTTCCTTCCAGTCGCGTGCTCCCCATGGGCTGTTGTTGTCGAATGCCATCTGCCAGCACCGTGCTGGCGCCTCCAATTCCCATGACACCAATCGCTTGCTTACACCATGACCGCCGCCGCCTACATCGCTAAGCACCCGCTTCACCTCACCCTTCAACCTGGCTCTGTCCTGCCTGACAACCTCAGCTGGAAGATCCTTGAAGGCTATATCGTCACAAATTATTGGGACGAAGAAGAAGAAACAATTACTCTGGGTATCTGGGGACAGGGAGACTGGGTAACGACCTCATACTCGGCATTGAAACCCATTGAAATTCAGCGCATATCTACGGCCGTGGTGGAGCAGTTCGAACCAACAGCCGAAGATATTAATCAGCTACTGCTTCAGCAAATTAAGAATCTTGAAGAGATATTCCAGTTGAACAGAATTCGCGCTGCAGATCAGCGCCTCATCACCCTGCTTACCTGGATTGGCCGTCGCTTCGGCCAGGTAAGCACACGTGGCTATCGTTTCTCCCTCAAGGATATGCGTCTTACACACAAAACTTTGGCCGACATTTGCGGCCTCACAAGAGTTACCGTCACAAAAGCACTTAATCGCTATAAAGTTGACGGAATCCTCCAGCAAGTAAGCAAGGATGATCTTCTCATTCCGGCCTGGGTGCGATCCGCCCAAATGGCTTAATACGATGATTAGGGCAATAGACCTCTTGAGTACGCATTGCAACGCTCCCTGCTTTTAGCCCAGAAAAGCTTCTTCTAGGCCAGTCACGAGTTGTGGCTGGCTTTTTGTTGCGATTAACTTCAACTCTGCAACAGATAAATTTTTTACAAAATTAAAATTGGGTGTGCTGCATGACGTGTAGATCGCCGGGGAATGCGACAGCGTCATGCTCTAGGGTCCACAGCCATCCTCGACGGGGTGATTGCTGCTTGTCTCGGATCTTGGACACGGCTCACGGTTTTGGAAAATACGATAATCTACTACCTGAAGAATCGGAATTGATGGTGTGACCAGGTGACATGGCATTTGCAAGCTGGACGTCAGTGAGGCTGGTCCTCTCAAGCTCGTCTAACAACCGATCTTCAATTTGTTGAAGCCATAGAAGGGCACCAACAGCATCGCCCTGTCGCTCTAATGCTGTTGCTCCAGCAAGTCCCTGATGCAGACGGCGCAGATTAATTTCTTGCGGCGGGAGAGCCAGTTGGTAGCCGCCCCTGGAGCCGGTTTTACTGGTTACAAAGCCAAGACGCCGCAACTCGAAGAGAACATTATTCAATTAGCTGCAGGGAATGTTATGCAGTGCAGCAATATCCGCAGCCTTGAGGCTGGATTCAGCCGCTGCTATTTCATGGAGGCTCACCAAAGCGTAGCGAAAGGTCGCGGAGAACAAGCCCTTGAGCCATCGGAGCCCTCAACCTACATCGATAAACCGATCGGGGATGTGCCTTGGGAAACTTGGGCCGTTGCTCAGATGCTGTAGTCCGGCACGAACGCGCGGGCATTGCGGCTGCGCACATACAGCTTGCTGCCGGGCTGCAAGCTGCCAAAAGCGATCTGCTCCCTGGGGATCTGGGCCGTAATCACCTGGCCATCTCTGAGCAGAAGTTCGGCCTGCAAGTCGCGACCCATGTGGCTGAGGCGCCGAAGCTCCACAGACACCGTGCCTAGCTGGGGCTCAAGAAACACCTCCAAGTCGTGGGGGCGCACGAACAGCTGGGCTTCAGCGGGGGCGTCCGCCGCAGGGCCCGCCACCTGGATGGCCCCCTGGGGAAGCACGTTGACAGCGCCGATGAAGCCCATCACGAAGGGAGTCGCCGGCTGGTCATAGATTTCAGCGGGTGTGCCGATCTGCTCGACCCGGCCGTTGTTCATCACAACAATCTTGTCGGCCACCTCCATAGCCTCCTCCTGGTCGTGGGTAACTATTACAGTGGTGACATGCATTTTGTCGTGGAGGTTGCGCAGCCAGGCGCGCAGCTCTTTGCGTACCTTGGCATCTAGGGCACTAAACGGCTCATCCAGCAGCAGCACCCGGGGCTGGACAGCCAAAGCTCTGGCCAGGGCCACCCGCTGGCGTTGTCCACCGGAAAGCTGGGATGGATAGCGGTTGCCCAGCCCCTGCATCTGGACCAACTCCAGCAGCTCATCCACGCGGCGACGAATCGGTTCCTGCTTCCATTTCCTCAGCTCCAGCCCAAAGGCCACGTTCTGGCGAACGTTGCGGTGCTTGAACAGAGCGAAGTGCTGAAAAACAAAGCCCACCTGGCGATCGTGAACGGAACGACCGGTGGCTTCCTCGCCCGTGATCCAGATCCGTCCCTCGTCGATCTGCTCAAGGCCGGCGATCAGGCGCAGCAAGGTGCTCTTGCTTGAATCAGAGGGCCCCAGCAGAGCCACCAACGAGCCGCTCTCCACATCCACACTGACGTTGTCGACGGCACGGAAATCGTCGAAGCGCTTGCTCAAGTTGGCGACCCGGATCCCCATTGCTCTTTATTGTTTCGGTCATTTTGATCCCAGATTCGGATTGACAGGGCCGCCCCAGGCCCGCTGCCAAGCCGTCTCCCGCAACCCCCAGTACCGACGTCGGCATGATATACACTTAACTACGGCGGTAAACCGTTGTTTATTTCGAATTTAGGTGTTACGGTGCCTGCACCAGCAACATCCGGCTAAATGAACGCCACCCTTACCAAGTTGCGACGCCTAGGCAGGCGCTTGCCAAAGGTTTCGCTTCCCAGCTGGCCATGGCGGATCACCTGGGTGTATCTCACCTTGATGCTTTTCCTGCCCCTGGCGGGCATGATTCTCAAGGCTGCCCGAGTTAGCCCAACCGATTTTTGGGAAATGGCCACCAGTCCAGAAGCAATTGCCACCTACAAGATCAGCTTTGGCCTCTCGCTGGTGACCAGCCTGATCAATGGGATATTCGGCTTGATCATCGCTTGGGCATTGATTCGCTGCCGCTTTCCCGGGCAGCGGCTGCTCGACGCTCTCTTGGATCTACCATTTGCGCTTCCCACGGCCGTTGCTGGCTTGGCACTAACAGCCGTCTACAGCGAAGAGGGATGGCTTGGTAAACCGATCTATCAACTGTTTGGGGTCAAGGTGGCGTTCACCTCCCTAGGCGTCGCTGTGGCGATGGTGTTCATTTCTCTTCCCTTCGTTGTCCGCACAGTTGAACCCGTGCTGCGCTCCCTCGAGAAGGAGCAAGAAGAGGCTGCCTGGTGCCTTGGGGCGAGTCAAGGACAAACCTTTACTCGAGTGATTCTTCCCCAGCTACTACCGGCAATTCTTTCAGGAGTGGCCCAGGGATATAGCCGCGCGGTAGGCGAATACGGTTCCGTGGTAATGATTTCAAGCAATGTCCCCTTTCGCGACCTGATAACACCCACATTGATTATTCAAAAACTGGAAGAATACGATCTTCCAGCTGCTACGGTTCTTGGCAGCGTAATGCTGATTTTTTCCCTGGCAAGTCTTTTGTTGATTAATCTCATTCAGGTGTGTGGTCAGCGCTATCAAGGGAAAACTGCATCCTCCTGAGACATTACATTTTAGTTTTTCACAGCTTTCATCCTTTTAATTGCTTCACAACCAATGGCTATTATCGTGCCACAACTACAAGAAGTTCGCCCGCCAAAATCAGTACGGCCCACGTTTAGAGATCGAATCCAGAGTCTGGTGCCTGGCTTAATCGCAGTCACGGCCTGCCTCTATGTGGGAATTGTGATCCTGCTGCCTGCTCTAGCCGTAATCGTTGAAGCGTTCGCCAAAGGCCTAGCCCCATTCCTCGAGAGCTTTCAGTCTGAGGATCTGATATCGGCCCTGCGGCTCACTTTGCTAGATGCGGCAATCGTCGTACCCGCCAATTGCATCTTCGGCCTTGCTGCGGCCACGGCAATCGCCAGGCGCCAGTTCCGCGGCAAGGCCCTATTGCTCAGCATTATCGACCTGCCCTTCTCAATCTCGCCAGTGGTGGTGGGTCTGATGATTGTGTTGCTTTACAGCCCCACCAATGGGATCTTTGCAGATCTGATCAATCACCTAGACATTAAGATACTTTTTTCCACCCCGGCGATCGTACTAGCCACTATAATCGTCAGCTTTCCATTCATGGCTCGTGAAGTAATTCCATTGCTAGAGGAGGAAGGTTGGGATCAGGAAGAAGCTGCCAAAACCCTTGGCGCCAATAGCTGGCAAGTGTTCTGGAAAGTCACCTTGCCATCGGTACGCTGGGCTGCTCTCTACGGTGCCATCCTCACAACCGCCAGGGCCCTGGGAGAATTTGGTGCCGTTTCAGTAGTGAGCGGCAATATCCGAGGTCAAACCCAGACCCTACCCCTGTTCGTAGAAGATTCCTACAAGCAGTACAACACAGAGCTTGCTTTTGGTGCAGCCGTGATCTTGATGAGCGTTTCCATTGTGTCACTGGTCCTCAAGCTTCTTCTGGAAAGTCTCCTGGAGCATGACAAGGCTAGCCGCTCTGCAGAGACATCGGAATGAAAAACTGGAAAGCCAATTTCTATTTTCTAAACGTGGTTTTGCCCATCAAGCATAAATCGAAGCGAGCCCAACCACATTGGCAAACATATACAACTCTACTACTAGGGAATCCCTGGAAAACTTCAACCACGATCAATTTAGCTATAACGCGATATTAGCTCCCACTTGGCTAGTTTTCTGAAATGGCGATTTTCTAGAGACTCCCTGGGCAAAGCATGGCCAATCAGGCCCTCGTA
Source organism: Prochlorococcaceae cyanobacterium (assembly GCA_044375975.1). Taxonomy (GTDB): domain Bacteria; phylum Cyanobacteriota; class Cyanobacteriia; order PCC-6307; family Cyanobiaceae; genus UBA5018. The sequence continues at coordinate 15,602 of JBILLQ010000022.1, read as the reverse complement.
GGGCTTCAGGCGGAAAGAATATGATCTGCTGCACAAGGGTTGTAGGTGGCAGCAGAAACCTCCAGATCACGGCAGCCAAGGGCTAATTGCTGTTAGCAGGAGTAACGGCTGTCACAGGCCCAATGGCTGTTATGGGCGTGATGGCTGTTATGGGCGTGATGGCTATTACAGGGGCGCTGGCCATCACAACAGTGCTGGCTGTCACAGGAGGGCTAGCTTTTACTCGGGTGCTGGCTGGTACGGGCTCAGCTCCCGCCCAAGCCAATGGCCCCCCAAGCAGAGCTTCGCTTTCCCAGCCGAGCATTTTGGAGCAAGGGCCTTCGCCCCTGGCCGCTCCATTGCTGGTTCCACTGCAGTGCAGGCTCGCTGACGGAGCCTGGCAGAGCTGCACCATGCGGGTGGATCGGCTGGGGGAGCACTGGTGGCTTGAGCTGGGGCGGCGGCGGATCGAGTTTCGCCACGACGGCCATGGCGGCATCGCGATGCGCTGGCCTGGTGGCCCCTGGCGACCAGTTAATAGCCGCTGGAAATCCGATGGCTCCCTGTGTTGGGACGGCATCTGCGCCCGCGGCGCCATCCCGCTGGATTAAGTTCTTGGCGGATTTTCCTCCCAATAGTTGCTTTTCCAGCCGGGCCTCAACCGGCCAGGGCCGCCAGTTGGTCCCGAATCGCCCGCTGATCGAGGCCAAAGCCCATCACCACCAGTTGCAAGCAGGGCTGGGCAGGCTGTTTAGCCAGCTGGCCTTCATACCAGCACTCCAGGCGCGGCCCTGCCGCCTGGATCTGCAGCGGCAGGGCCTTGCCCGCCTGCCACAGCCTTCCCTTCACTCTTACCAGGCCGCGACTGCGAATCATGGCCAGCAGGGTCTGCTCCAGCTCGCTGCGGCCAAACTTGCCGGCCAGCTCCACCACCATCGACTCCATCGCCACATGGGCATGGTCATGGTGATCGTCATGGTGATCGTGATCTTCATCGTGATCGTGATCGCCATGGAGCTCGTGGTGGAGCTCCTGGTGATCTTGACCCTCGACGGCAGGAAACCGCGGACTATCGATGCCGAGGGCCACGGCCGGATCGAGGCGACCGCGCTCCACCGGCAGCACCGGCGTACCAGGCCGCAGCGACTGCTGCAGCCGCAGCCGCACCCGCTCCAGCGCCGCGCCATCCAGGCAATCGGCCCGGCTCACCACCACCAGATCGGCGGCCTCCAGCTGCTCCTCGAACAACTGCTCTATCGCCGTGGCGTGATCCGGCGCCGTGGCGTGATCCGGCGCCGTGGCGTGATCCGGCGCCGTGGCGTGATCCAGGCTGGGATCCGCCTGGCGCTGGGCCTCCAAGCTGTCGAGATCGGCCACCACGGCTCCGGCGGCCAAGGCCTCTCCATCCACCACCGCCACCACCCCGCTCACCCGGGTGCGACTGCGGATGGCCGGCCAGCCAAAGGCGGCTACCAGGGGCTCAGGCAGAGCTAGCCCACTGGTTTCCACAACGATGCCATCGAGCTGGTCGGCGCGTTGCAGCAGGGTCTCCATCGTGGGGATGAAGTCTTCCTGCACGGTGCAACAGAGACAGCCATTGGCCAGTTCCACCAGCCGCCCCTCCAGTTCCTCCTCAGGGCAGAAGCCACAACTGCGCAGCAAGTCACCATCGATGCCCACCTCGCCAAATTCATTCACCAATACGGCCAGTCGCAGGCCGCTTTCCAATAACAGGTGACGCAAAAGAGTGGTTTTGCCGGCGCCAAGAAAGCCAGTAATCACCGTTACCGGCAAGCGCCTGGAAGCGGGTTGGGCCAGGCCGGATGCAGAAATGCCAGCGACTGGTGCGCCAACGGCCATAAAACCAGCGGAGCTGGTGGCCAAGGAATTGGCTTCCATCAGCCCACCAGGGCTGAGAGGGCACCAGCTCCGCTGGCGGCCACCAACCCCAGGGCCAGCCAACGGCGAGTGACCGGGGTGATGCGATCAGCCAAGCGCTGTAACAGCGACAGGGCAACCAGCAGCAGCAGGCCCTGGCTGATCAGCAGACCCAGCAAATAGGCAGCCAGGGGCATGGTGCTCCAGCCCAGTACCGCTGCACTGAGCACGTAGCCATGCAGGGCCATCGCCGGCACCAGGGTGACCGGCGGCAACCAGCCCAGCACCACCAGCGCCTGTAAACCGAGGCTGAGAGCTACCAACATTTCGGCTGCGGGCAGACCGGGCAGAAGCAGGCCGAGGGCGCTGCCGGCCAGGCCGGTGCAGAGCAGTGCCAGCATCCAGCGGCGGCGGCTGCGCAGCCCCACCAGGGCCAGGGCCAGCAGAAACAAGAGGTGGTCTGGGCCGATCACCGGGTGGGCCAAGCCGCTCAACACACCAGAGAGTGGATTCACCGGCATACCCATCAACTCCATCAGGTGATGGGCCTGGGCTGGAGCCAGACCAAAGCCGAAGCTGAGGCCAGCCACTAACAGCCCCAGGCCAGAGCAGGCCAGCAAAGATCGAACAAAGCTAGTCATGGGAACGGTCCGCGCCGATGGGAACTAAAACCGGCGGGCGTTCTGGCTCGGCAAACCCAGGGGGCTGCCATTACAGCTGCGGGACAGCGCCGGATTTTCACCGGACTTTCCCCGTTGCCTCCCGCCTCTGATCCAGGCGGGAACCGGTAGCCGGAATGCTAGAGGGCGAAGCGCAGCTAATTCCTTCAGAGCGGCAAAAATTCAAGTCAGGGGTTTACATGCAAAAATCCAGCAGAGATTCTTGCGGCAATCCAAAACAAAAATCCAATGACAGAATCTCAGCGAAGAACCCAGGGAAAAACAATCCACAAAGACATCAGTTGGCAATAAATGACCAGTCCCTATGTTGCGGCCAAACACAGATGCGACCCAACATAATTAAAAGCCATTGAAAAAATCTCAGATCTTACCGAATTCGTGGCGCGAGATTGTTGCAATAACTTGCTTGTCCCTCACTCGCCGCAGATGCGGGGGGAATTCTTTCAGATGCCCTGATCAAGAACAGGCCAGGCTGTCGAAGGTGGCTATGCCGGTGCGGGCATTGGTGCCGCTGGCCCGCTTGCAAAGGGCTTTCTGCTCCTTGAGGTCGAGCACCGCATCGCTGAAATCGGCGCCCTCAATTTGGGCCCCCTTGAAATGGCTTTGCATCAGCATGGCGTTGCGCAGCACAGCCCCACTCAAATCGCTGTTTTCAAAGTGGCTGGCAAAGGCCACCACATCCTCCAGATCGGCACCGCTCAAATTGGCTCCCTGCAGATCGCTGCCGTTAAACACCGCCCCGCGCAGATCGCTGCCGCTTAGGTCAAAACCCACCAGAGAAGACTTGAGAAATTCCTGCTGCTGCAGGTTGCGCCCGTGCATGTCTGGTTGCAGGTCCTGCATGGAGCGCGAACCGCGCAGTTCCGGAGCTGTGATCGCCCGGGCCTGGCCAGCGGCACCAGTGGGCGGTATCAGCAAGGCCAGCAGCAGCGCGAGCGGCAGCAGGGTTTGGCTGAAAACCTGCGCCAGGGCCTGGCTCAATCCCCGAGCTAGGCGGGGCAAGCAGGGGAGGGCCATGGCGGCGGGTTTTACGGTGGGCTATCAAGTTATGGCAGCTATGGGCATGAGCCTGCGGGTGGTGGTGCCGCCCCATCCCCTGATCGGCCATTGGCTGAGCGTGCTGCGCGAAGCAAGCACCCCGAGCGCCCTCTATGGCACCGCCATGGCTGAACTGGGTCGCTGGCTCAGCTATGAGGCCCTGCGCGACTGGCTACCCCATCGCACGATCCCGATTAGCGCCGAGGGCGGGCCCACTGAAGGCCAGGTGGTGGACGCCTCCGTGCCGCTGCTGGTGGTACCGATGCTGCGGGCTGGCCTCGGCCTCTGGCAGGGGGCCCAGGCGGTGCTGCCCGCCGTTCAAGTGGCTCACGTGGGCCTGGCGCGGGAATCGGCCGCAGCCGAGCCCGACTGGTACCTCGACACCCTGCCGGCAGCGATTTCCGATCGCAGCGGCCTGTTGATCTTCACGGCTCAGATCGCCAGCGGTGCCAGCCTGGCGGCCCTGCTGGAGCGCCTGGGGGCCCTGGGGGTGCAGGGGCGCCGCCTGCGGGTGGTGACGGCCGTGGCCGCCAACCCGGGCCTGAAGCTGCTGGGTGAGCGCTTTCCCGAGCTGACGATTTATTGCGCCTGCATCGATGCCGAACTGGACGACGCCAGCGGCCAGCTGCGGCCGGGCATTGGCAATCCAGAACAGCGATTGTTCGGCGGCATCGGGCCAGATATTGCCTACTTCCTAGGCACTGCCTAGGCTGGAGCACTGCCTAGGCTGGAAGGGAAATTCTAGATTTGGCATGGCCGAGCAATCCAGCCCCGGCTCCAGCGGTGGCTCGCTACTGCTTACCGCCATGGCCGGCGCCGTTCTCGGGGCTGCCGGCTTTGCCTGGTGGCTGGTGTCGGAGGCCGATCGCCGTCGCCAGACCCCTCGGCGGGACCCTGGCCGCCGGGACATGGAGAAGTTGCCCAGTGCCCAGGCCCTAGGGGCCGAGGCCGTCAGCCCTGGAGCACAGCCCAATCGGGATCTGCACGACAAGGTGCACGCCTTGAATCAGGCGATTGAGGAGGTGCGCCGTCAGCTGGAGGCGATGGAGGCTGGCCATTAGGTTGCTGGCACAGCCATCACCCCGGCCATGCTCCGCTCCGCCGCCATCACCCAGGGGATCCAACGCTCCCCCAACCGCGCCATGTTGCGCGCTGTGGGCTTTGGTGACGGAGATTTCAACAAGCCGATCATCGGCATCGCCAACGGTTACAGCACAATCACCCCCTGCAACCTGGGGCTCAATGACCTCACCCGCCGGGCAGAAGCCGCAGCCCTGGCCGCCGGGGCGATGCCCCAGACCTTTGGCACGATCACGGTGAGTGACGGCATCTCGATGGGCACCGAGGGGATGAAGTATTCCCTGGTGAGCCGCGAGGTGATTGCCGACTCGATTGAAACCGCCTGTAATGCCCAGAGCATGGATGGGCTGCTGGCAATTGGCGGCTGCGATAAAAACATGCCAGGCGCCATGTTGGCGATGGCACGGATGAATATTCCAGCAATTTTTGTGTATGGTGGAACGATTAAGCCAGGCAAGCTGGGGCCCTGCGATCTCACCGTAGTCAGTGCATTTGAGGCGGTTGGTCAATTCTCTGGTGGCCGCATCGACGAACAGGAACTCTCGGCAATTGAGAGAAATGCCTGTCCTGGTGCCGGCAGCTGCGGTGGCATGTTTACGGCCAATACGATGAGTTCAGCATTCGAGGCCCTGGGTCTGAGCCTGCCCTACAGCTCCACCATGGCGGCTGAAGACCACGAAAAGTCTGATAGTGCCGCCCGCTCGGCCGAGGTGCTGGTAGAGGCGATTGCCAAAGATATCCGCCCCCGCCAGTTGATCACCAGAGAGTCGCTGGAAAACGCCATCAGCGTGATCATGGCCGTAGGTGGTTCCACCAATTCCGTGCTGCATTTTCTTGCCATCGCCCGCACCGCCGGCGTAGAGCTAACCATCGATGATTTTGAGATTATCCGGCAGCGGGTACCGGTGATCTGCGATCTCAAGCCCAGTGGCCGCTATGTGACTGTCGACCTGCATAACGCCGGCGGTATTCCCCAGGTAATGAAGTTGTTGCTGGATGCCGGTTTACTGCATGGCGATTGCCCTACGATCGAGGGCAAAACCATCCGCCAGGTGTTGGCCGATGTGCCCAGCGAACCCGATCCCAACCAGGATGTAATCAGGCCCATTAGCCGTCCTCTCTATGCAAAGGGACACCTGGCGATCCTCAAGGGCAACCTGGCCATTGAGGGGGCTGTAGCCAAGATCAGTGGTGTTAAAACTCCAGTAATCACTGGCCCAGCGCGGGTGTTTGAGAGCGAAGAGAGCTGCTTGGCTGCAATCCTGGCAGGGGAAGTAGGGGCTGGTGATGTGGTGGTGGTGCGCAATGAGGGTCCGGTGGGCGGTCCAGGAATGCGGGAGATGCTCAGCCCCACTGCAGCGATCATTGGCCAGGGGCTAGGTGAATCAGTGGCTCTGATTACCGACGGCCGTTTCTCTGGCGGCTCCTACGGATTGGTGGTGGGCCATGTGGCTCCAGAAGCCGCCGTGGGCGGCACCATTGGCCTGGTGCAGGAAGGGGACAGCATCACGGTGGATGCCAACCAGTTGCTACTGCAGCTGAACGTGGATGAGCCAGAACTGGAGCGCCGCCGGGCCGCCTGGACAGCCCCCACCCCCCGTTACCGCACTGGGGTGCTGGGCAAATACGCCCGGCTAGTCAGCTCCAGCAGCCTAGGCGCCACCACCGATCTTTAGCTTTTAGAAGATAATAACAGTCAACAACAAAAACGATAGGATGAAATATCTCTGAACTGATTTAATGCAAGCCAAATAGGGGAGAACCCAAGGAATACCAAATAAGCCCCTGGCAAGGTGTGATTAGCGCAACACCAGAGCAGGGACACCCAAAATTAACAGAGATAATTTATGTCAACTAAGTAAAATATTTGGCACTTCAAAAATTGACCGTTCGGCTCACACAGATCATGAGTAGGCAATTCGCCAGAAGGTTTCTCACACCATGAGCTCGGTGAGACTTATGTTTCCCGAGCTGCCCTATCGCAAATATTGCCAAACATCGCCCAACAGAACCGACCCATACAGGCCCAACTCAGAGGGGGAATATCCATACCAGGCCTGACAACAGTTGCCCAAAGCATAATGGAACTAAAGCAAAACTTTTGTAAATAGCAAGTCAGCTCGGCTTAAAAATACTCTCCCTTAGCCAAAGAGATAGATACACCAATGCCACCAGAACTGGCACCTCGATCAAAGGGCCAATCACCCCGGCTAGAGCCTGGTCGGATGTTACCCCCCATACGCTGACGCTAACGGCGATGGCGAGCTCGAAATTGTTGCCAGCAGCTGTAAAGGAAAGCGTTGCGCATTGGCGATAGCTAAGACCGCTACTACGGCCCAAACCAAAGGCCAATCCCCACATAACGGCGAAATAAATTAACAGGGGCATGGCCACCCGGATCACCCGCAGCGGCGCCGAGGTGATCACCTCACCCTGCAGGGCAAACATCACCAGAATAGTAAATAGCAAACCAATCAATGACCAGGGGCTAAAGCTAGGCAAAAAGCGCTGCTCGTACCAGCGCTGACCCTTAAGCCTCAGGCCAATACGGCGTATAAGATAGCCAGCCACCAGGGGGATTCCCAAAAAGATAAAGACAGCTCTAGCTATCTCGGCCGTGGAAAACGACACATCTTGACCTGGCAACCCCAGCCACCCTGGTAGAATCTTAAGATATAGACTAGCCAACAGTGCATAGCCAAATATCTGCAAGATCGCGTTAATGGCCACCAGTACGGCTGCGGCCTCCCGATCTCCCTCTGCCAGATCGATCCAGATCAGCACCATGGCGATACAGGGGGCAATCCCGATCAGCACAACTCCAGTGCGCAGGGCGGGCTGATCGGCTAGGAATAGCCAGGCCAGGCAAAACATCAGCAGCGGGCCCAAGCCCCACACCAGCAACAGGCAGAGGGGCAGCAATCTGCGTTGGCGCAGGGCCTGGCCCAAATCCTCGTAGCGCACCTTTGCCAATACCGGCACCATCATCATCAACAGGCCCAGGGCGATGGGCAGGGAGGTCTGGCCCAGCCGCACCGCATCGAGGGCCGCTTGGATCCAGGGGAAGCTGCGGCCCAGCAGCAGCCCCGTAGCCATAGCCGCCAGGATCCACAGCGGCAGAAAACGGTCTAGCAGCGACAGTTTTTCAATCACTGTGCCTTCTGCAGCGAATGAAGCCGGAGCCGGTGGGCGAATTTGAGGTTTATGGGGCATGGCAATCAGCAGCAGGGGGTGGCGGGTAGGTGGCAGTTGGCGCTTAGCTCTCCCAGCCAGGCCTGCAGGGCTTCAAGCGCTTCGCTGCGCAGGCGGTAGTAGATCCAACGGCCCTCCTCGCGGGCATGGAGCAGCCCGGCCTGCTTCATCACCTTGAGGTGAAAAGAGAGCTTTGACTGGGCCAGGCCCAATTCAGCTGTCAGCTCGCACACACAGCGCTCGCCGCCCCCCAGGGATTCGATCACCCGCAACCGCACCGGATCGGCCAGGGCCTTGAGCAGGGCCCGGGCCTCGAGCATCGACAGGGGGACATCCGGCCTCGACAGAGGAACCTCCAGAACGGCCATCCAGCAACTTTGGTTGATCAATCAAGTCTATTTGATCTATGGTCCTGCAGTGATCGTCCTGCCTGTTTGCGGCAGCCCTGCCCCATTGCGGATGAAAATTGGCATCAACGGCTTTGGCCGCATCGGCCGCCTGGTGTTTCGAGCCCTCTGGGGCCGGCCGGGCATAGAGCTGGTGCATGTGAACGACAGCGGTGGCGATGCCGCCACGGCCGCGCACCTGCTCAGTTTTGATTCGGTGCACGGGCGCTGGCAGCAGCCCGTGCAGGGCCAAGGCAACAGCTTGGTGGTGGTCGAAAAGAGGCTCGGCTACAGCCAGGAGAAAGACCCCAGCGCCGTGCCCTGGCAGCAGGCAGGGGTGGAAATGGTCTTGGAGTGCAGCGGCAAGCTGAAAACCCCAGAAACCTTGCAGCCCTACTTCGATATCCCAGGTCTTAGGCGGGTGATCGTGGCCTGCCCGGTGAAGGGTGAAATCGCCTGTGAGCAGGCGCTGAATATTGTTTTCGGCATCAACCACCAGCTCTATGAGCCCGAGCGGCATCGGTTGATTACTGCAGCTTCCTGCACCACCAACTGCCTGGCGCCGGTGGTGAAGGTGGTGCATGAGCAGTTCGGCATCCGCCACGGCTCGATCACCACCCTGCACGACATCACCAACACCCAGGTGGTGGTGGATGGCTTCAAAACAGACCTCAGGCGTGCCCGCTCCTGCATCCAGAGCCTGATCCCCACGACCACCGGATCGGCCAAGGCGATAGGCCTGATCTTTCCGGAGCTGCAGGGCAAGCTCAACGGCCATGCCGTGCGCGTGCCATTACTAAATGCCTCACTCACCGATGCGGTGTTTGAACTGGAGCGCAGCGTCACCCGGGAGGAGGTTAATGGGGCCTTTGAGGCGGCCGCCAACGGCCCCCTAAGCGGAATCCTGGGCTTTGAAACGCGGCCGCTGGTGTCCGTTGACTACGTCAATGATCCCCGCAGTGCGGTGATAGATGGCCCCTCCACCATGGTGGTCAACAGTACCCAGTTGAAGGTTTACGCTTGGTATGACAACGAGTGGGGCTACAGCTCAAGGATGGCAGATCTGGCCTGTCACTTGGCCAACCTGGAGCAACTTTGATAAAAGATCATGGCAATACCCCCAGGCAAAAGCGGCCCATCTGCCCTTAAGCAATACACAGTAGTTACGGGAGCCTACTGGGCCTTCACCCTCACAGACGGGGCCCTGCGCATGCTGGTTGTCTTTCATTTTCACCAGCTTGGCTATTCCACTCTTGAAATCTCGCTGTTATTTCTTTTCTATGAGTTCTTTGGCATTATCACAAACCTATATGGGGGCTGGCTGGGGGCCAGGTTTGGGCTGCGACTAACCCTGTGGACAGGCATGCTACTACAAATTCTAGCTTTGCTGATGCTGATTCCCGTATCGGCCAGCTGGCCAAAACTGATATCAGTAATTTATGTAATGGCCGCCCAGGCCATCAGCGGCATTGCCAAGGATCTCAATAAGATGAGTGCCAAAAGTGCCATCAAAACCGTGGTACTTGACACCCCCGATGATGGTGATAAGGGGGAGCGGCAACTATTCAAGTGGGTGGCGATCCTCACCGGCTCCAAAAATGCCCTCAAAGGGGTGGGTTTCTTTATGGGGGGGATATTGCTAACTACTCTAGGTTTTGCTGGTTCGGTAGCCGCAATGGCGGCCGGTTTATTCGTGGCTTTGCTAGCCACCCTGGAGCTGCCGGGAGACATCGGTAAAATGAAGCAAAAACCGGCCTTTTCGGCATTATTTTCCAAGAGTAAGGGGATAAATATTTTATCATTGGCACGCTTTTTCCTGTTCGGTGCCCGCGATGTCTGGTTCGTGGTGGCCCTGCCCGTATTTCTAGAGGCTGTACTTAACTGGCAATTCTGGGAGGTGGGCGGCTTTCTCGGGCTATGGGTGATTGGCTACGGGATTGCCCAGGCTGCGGCCCCATCGCTGCGGCGCAGTTGGGGCAGCGATAAACCTCCCGGGCCGCCGGCAGTGCAGTTTTGGAGTGCGGTACTAACCGCCATTCCAGCCCTTATCGCCATTGCCCTGGCAAGGGAAGTAAATAATCCCGGCATCGCCATTGTGCTAGGGCTGGCGGGATTTGGCTTCGTTTTTGCCATGAACTCATCAATTCACAGCTATATGATTCTCACCTATACAGATCGGGAGACGGTTAGCCTAGGCGTAGGCTTTTATTATATGGCCAATGCCGCTGGCAGGCTGCTGGGCACATTGCTATCGGGTTGGCTGTATCTGCAGGGTGGGCTACCAGCCTGCCTCTGGATCTCAACGCTGTTGCTGGGGCTTTCATTCCTGAGCAGCCTGCAACTGCCGCCGCCACCCAGGTATCCCCTGGCGGCTACTCCGCAGCAGCAAGCGACAGCCAATAATTAGCTCCGCCAGACAGCGCTCCAGCGAGAGGCAGCAACATGGCCACTGCCCCAGCGATGCCAAAGGTGCTCTTCTCTCCCGCCTGTGAGCGCAATAAACAGCCCTTATGTGAGCTGTTGCGCCGGTGGTTGCCCCAGGGGGGCAGCGTCTTGGAGATAGGTTCCGGCAGTGGCCAGCATGGCGAGTTCTTCTGCCAGCAGCTCAGTGGTCTGAACTGGCAACCCAGCGAGCTGGGCGATGCTCTGGCCGATCTGAGCCAGCGCATTAATGCCGCTCAAGCCAGTGGTGAGCTGGCCAGTGTGCTGAAGGAGCCGCTGGAACTAGATGTGGATAAACCCGAACAGTGGCCCAGCCAGCCCTACGACGCCGTGTTTTCCGCCAACACCACCCACATCATGGCCGCCACTTCCGTAGGGCAATTATTGGCCGGCGCCGCCCGGGTGCTGAAGCCTGGAGGCCTGCTGCTGCTCTATGGCCCCTTTCTCGATGGTGGCCTACCCAGCTCCGTCAGCAATCGCGACTTCGATGCCTGCCTGCGCCAGCGGGATCCGGCCATGGGGCTGCGCGATGCCCGCCAGATTGAGCGAGAGGCCGCCAGCTTTGGATTGCGAGCGTTAGCCGATCTGGCCATGCCGGCCCACAACCGCACCCTGATCCTGGGCCGAGATCCAGCCCATGGGCAATCTCCTGCTGGCTAGCGGAGCTGGGCTGGAGGGGGCTGAAGGAGGTGCGGAGAGGGGCTGACGAGAGGAGGCTGAGGCGGCCTGGAGGCAGGGGCAACCACCAGAGAAGCACCTGGAACCACCCCTGGTGTGGGCGGGCGGTGGGGCGCCACCACAGGTGGTGGCGTTGGCCAAGCGGAGCAGCTAGGTTTGAGCTATACAGCCGCCTATCCGTGACCCTGACCCCGGCCCTAATGCCACCTGGCGCCACCAGCACCAGCGAGCCGAGTGGCTCCCTCGCCCATGACTTCCCCGCCAGGGCGCCAGCGGCCAATCCGGTCTTTTACCGCACCTATTCCCGCAAGACCGCCACTGGCAGAGAAAGCTGGCAACAGGTGGTGGAGCGCAACCTGGCTGGTCTCCACAAGTTGGGCCAGCTGACTGGAGCGGAGCTGGAATTGCTGCGCCGCATGCAGATGCAACAGATGGCCCTGCCCTCGGGTCGCTGGCTCTGGATCGGCGGCACAGATTGGATCAGCCAGGAGGTTAATTTCTCTGGCGCCTATAACTGCACCTCCACCAACCTGGTGGATTGGCAGGCCTTCGCCTTGATGATGGACCTGGCGATGATGGGCTGCGGCACCGGCGCCATTATCGAACCACATCTGATTGATCGGCTGCCGGCGATTCGCAACCGCCTCAACATAGAAGTGGTCAGCGACATCGGCATCACTGCCGCCCCGGATCGCCAACAGCACACCAGCCACAGCATCGAGGGCAACCGGGTAAGCATCAAGGTGGGCGACACCCGACGCGGCTGGGTGGATAGCTATCAACTACTGCTGGAACTTTCTAGCGACAGTAACTTTTGTAGCGGCGATCAAACTGTCAATCAAGCTGGTGATCAGACTGATGGGCAGGCTGATGGGCAGGGCGCCGAAATTTATGTAAGCGTGGATCTCTCTGATGTGCGCCCGGTGGGTGAGACCCTCAAGGGTTTTGGAGGGATGGCCAATCCGGTAAAGCTAAAAGATCTATACGGACGAGTAGCCCAGATTTTGAATCGCGCCCAGGGCCGTCAACTCACCTCAGTGGAGTGCTGCCTATTGATCGATGAGGCAGCGGTGACAATTGTGGCCGGCAATATTCGCCGCAGTGCCGGCATGCGCCAGTTCGATGCCCATGACACCGCCGCCGCCGCCGCCAAGCAAAACCTCTGGCAACAGGACAGTCAGAGCAACTGGAGTATCGATCCTGAACGGGACGCCCTGCGGATGGCCAACCACACCAGGGTCTTCCATACCCGGCCCGATCGAGCCACTGTGCTGGAGGCGGTGAACAGGCAATTCCAGTCTGGCGAGGGGGCTATCCAGTTCGCCCCCGAGGCGATCGCCCGGGCCAATGCCGATCTACTCAGCACACCGGAACTGCGTCAGGAATTCGTGGAGATCTACTGTGACCAGGGCCGCCAAGAGGCTGGCCTTTGGCTGCAGCTGCACCACCCTGGCCTGGAGGGCGCGGAACTGGAGCACCGGCTGGGCCGCTACGGCCTGAATCCCTGTGGTGAAATTCTCGGCGCCGATTTCCACTGCAACCTGGCGGAAATTCACCTGAATCAAATTGATCCAAACGATCTACAGAGCCAGGAGGATGCCTTCAAAGCCGCGGGCATTGCAGTGGCCTGCCTGCTGAACCACAATTTCGAGGTGGATCGGTACCGCCAGAGCCGGGCCTGGGATCCGATCGTAGGCGTGAGCTTTACCGGCCTATTTGATTTCTTTGTGCATGCTTTTGGCAGCCCCTGGTTGCGGTGGTGGCAAGCTGGCCGGCCGAACACGCCGGAGGGACTGGCCTACAAGGTGCAGGAAGCCAGCTACCTCAGCCGCTGGAAGGAGATCGTCAACCAGGCGGTGTGGGACTACTGCGACCGCCATGGCTTGCGCCGACCCAACCGCTGCACCACCGTGCAGCCCGCCGGCACCAAGAGCCTGCTCACCGGTGCTTCTCCCGGCTGGCACCCGCCAAAGGCCCAACGCTTCATTCGCCGGATCACCTTCCGCAAGAACGATCCGGTGGCCCTGGCCTGCCTGGATTACGGCTACACGATCGTGCCCTCACAGTCCGACAAGGATGAGCAGGGGCGACTGCTGGATGATCCCTTTGATCCCCGCTGCGGCGAGTGGCTAGTGGAAATTCCCACCGAAGTGAGCTGGGCCAACCTTCCCGGTGCTGACGCAGTAGAGATCAACAACTTCTCGGCACTTGCCCAGTTCGACTTCTACATGCAGGTGCAGAAATACTACACCGCTCACAATACATCTGCAACGGTAGAATTTCGCGAGCAGGAGATTGAGCCATTGGCAGATGAAATTTACCGGGCCATAAGTGAAGGGGAGGGCTACATTTCCGCCGCCTTGCTGGCTCGCTTTGATGCGAACGCCACCTTCCCCAGATTGCCGTTTGAGCCCATAGACCAGGCCACCTACCAGCGACTCCAGCAGGAGGTGGCGACTCGGCGCAGCACCACCGACTTTTTTGAAGCCCTGCAGCGCTATGACAGGGGTGAACTGATCGAGGCCGGTCCAGCTGGATGCGACAGCGACAAGTGTCTATTGCCCTTGGCCAAGCCAAGCGCCAGCTGATGGCCCAGCCAGCGCCCAGGCCAACTTGCAGCCTGGCGCTCTGCCTGGGGCTCTGCCTGGCGATAGTCGGCTGCGGGCCTAGCGGTGAGCAAAATCGTCAGGCAGCGCTTGAGCAGCAGCGGCAGCAGCAACTTGCCCGCCAGGGGCTGGAAAACTGTCGCCGTGATCAGGCGCCGCTTAAGGCACTGCTATTGGCGGTCGAAAGACAGCAGGATCAGTTGCGGCAGCTGCAGTCGGCCCAATACCAAAGCACGAGCCAACCGCAACCGCCCGACCCGGCTTTAGCCGCCCGCTTTAGCCGAGAGGATCGGGAACTGGATGAACTGCGCTATCGAGAGCGTCTGCAGGCTTGGCAATTGGCGGAGCAACGGGCCTATGGCCACTGGCTAGAGGCCCAAGCAAGCCAAAGGGAGCAACTGCGGCGCGAAAGCCAAAGCCTCAACTCCCAATTAAAACGGCTAAACCCTGCCCTGTTCAAATCGAGCAGCGACGTTCAAATCGATCCAAACGCCGTCAAGCGAGCCAGTCGCTGCGAACCAGCGGATTTCGGCCTATCCGCGAAAGACAAAGGCGATCAGGTGGGCAAGTAACTAGTTCAGCTGCCACCAGCTTGGGGACGCTGCAACGCTTTGCCAGGCCCTTGCTTAAACCCCGACTGAACCTACTTCCTGGCTGAACCGCTTGTGGCTGAGCCACCTGGCTGAGACCCTTGGCCGGCGGGCAGTCCTTTAGGCCACCAGAGCGACCCTTGGTCGCCAGTAAAACCGTTGACCGCCAGTGGCACTGCCCCAAGGTCAACGGGATGGGACAATGAGTAAGCTAAGGTCTTGAGCCGAGCCCCCTGGAGAGGTGGTCGAGTGGTTGATGGCTCCGGTCTTGAAAACCGGCGACCCGCAAGGGTCCGTGGGTTCGAATCCCACCCTCTCCGTTTTGAGCTATTTTTAACTAGCCGCCTCAAGGCCAATTGACAGGTTCAAGATCTGTTAATCTTGGGCACAAATACTATCTAGCTCGGTTAGTGTCTGCTAGCTGAGTGTCCGCCAGGTCAGCGTCTGCTAGCTCCACTTCTGTTCGGGCCGAATTTGGTTGGGTTGGTCGAACCTTACGCCAGCGAGGAGAAGCGGATGGCGGCCTGGGAGTTAGGCAGATGGCCTAATCCTTTTGGCAAAGCACCTTGTGCGGATCATCAATCGGAATTTATGCAAAACAGGGGCACAAGCGCCACCAGGGTCTGGACTGCCATCATCATGTCGGCTTCACGGCGCTCGATTGACACTGAGAGCAGCATTGAAAAAGCATAAATGCATCAATTAGCTGCATTCGATCCAGTGAACCAGCGTTGGATTTCGCAGGTTCATTACAAATCTCGAATTGGCTGCGCATTGGCCTGCACTTACCTCAGGTTGCATATCACTACAGAAGAGCGGCAGCGATTCTTTCCGCCCTGGCAGTATTGCCAATTGCGTTACAAACGGCATTAGCAGACAGAAAGAAAGAAAGAAAGAAAGAAAGAAAGAAAGGCAGACAGACAGACAGACAGATAGATAGATAGATAGATAGATAGATAGATAGATAGATAGATAGATAGATAGATAGATAGATAGATAGATAGATAGATAGATAGATAGATAGATAGATAGATAGATAGATAGATAGATAGA
>JBILLQ010000124.1:0-4931 GCA_044375975.1 Prochlorococcaceae cyanobacterium | reverse complement strand
TCCAGGTGGTGCCGGAGACAGATGCGCTGCCCAGGTAAGTGCTGCCGTCGTAAATACGAACGGTTTCACCAGTTGTCAGGGCAGCGGAGATAGTGCCGCTGATGGATAGGGAGGTGTCGTCGGTGGTGGTACCGGAGGTTACCGTTCCTTGGAAGATACCGAAGTTGTCGGTGATAGCCGTAACTGCGGCAGTGGTGGCTGGGGCGGTGAGATCCACCGTGGCGGTGTAACCGGTGCCAGCGGCGGACTGGTTGCCGGCGGCATCGGCGACGCGGGCCGTATAGCTGACACTCTGGGCATTGGAGAGCGTGCGGCTGTCGGCATAGCTCCAGGTGGTGCCCAAAACAGATGCGTTGCCCAGGTAAGTGCTGCCGTCGTAAATACGAACGGTTTCACCAGTAGCTAGGGTAGCGGAGATAGTGCCGCTGATGGATAGGGAGGTGTCGTCGGTTGTGGTACCGGAGGTTACCGTTCCCTGGAAGATACCGACGTTGTCGGTGATAGCCGTAACCGCGGCAGTGGTGGCTGGGGGGGTGAGATCCACCGTGGCGGTGTAGCCGGTGCCAGCGGCAGACTGGTTGCCTGCGGCATCGGCGACGCGGGCCGCATAACTGACACTCTGGGCATTGGAGAGCGTGCGGCTATCGGCATAGCTCCAGGTGGTGCCGGTTACCGATGCGTTGCCCAGGTAAGTGCTGCCGTCGTAGATACGAACGGTTTCTCCAGTGACCAGGGTAGTGGAGAGAGTGCCGCTGATGGATAGCGAGGTGTCGTCGGTGGTGGTGCCAGTGGCGACGGTGCCGGTAAAGATACCGACATTGTCGGTAATAGCAGTAACTGCCGCCGTGGTGGTGGGGGCGCTGGTATCAACGCTGGCGGTATAGACGGTGCCGGCGGCGGACTGGTTGCCTGCGGCATCAGCGACGCGGGCGGTATAGCTGACGATCTGGGTATCGGTTAGTGTGCGGCTATCGGTGTAGCTCCAGGTGGTGCCGGAGACAGATGCGTCGCCCAGGTAAATGCTGCCGTCGTAGATGCGAACGGTTTCACCAGTGACTAGGGCAGCGGAGATAGTGCCACTGATCGCCAGGGAGGTGTCGTCGGTGGTGGTGCCTGTGGCGACGGTGCCGGTGAAGATACCGACGTTGTCGTTAATAGCAGTAACTGCCGCCGTAGTAGTGGTGGCGGTGAGATCCACCGTGGCTGTGTAGCCGGTTCCGGCGGCAGACTGGTTGCCTGCGGCATCAGCGACGCGGGCGGTATAGCTGACGATCTGGGTATCGGTTAGCGTGCGGCTATCGGCATAGCTCCAGGTGGTGCCGGTTACCGATGCGTTGCCCAGGTAAGTGCTGCCGTCGTAGATACGAACGGTTTCTCCAGTGACCAGGGTAGTGGAGAGAGTGCCGCTGATGGATAGCGAGGTGTCGTCGGTGGTGGTGCCTGTGGCGACGGTGCCGGTGAAGATACCGACGTTGTCGGTAATAGCAGTAACTGCCGCCGTAGTAGTGGGGGCGGTGAGATCCACCGTGGCTGTGTAGCCGGTTCCGGCGGCAGACTGGTTGCCAGCGGCATCGGCAATCCGGGCCGTATAGCTGATGGTCTGGTTATTGATCAGGGTGCGGCTATCGGTATGGCTCCATGTGCTGCCGATTATAGATGCGTTGCCCAGGTAGGTGCTGCCGTCGAAAATGCGAACGGTTTCACCGGCAGTCAGGGCAGCGGAGAGAGTACCGCTGATGGAGAGGGAGCTGTCGTCGGTGGTGGCGCCGGAGATCACCGTTCCTTGGAAGATACCGACGTTGTCGTTGATGGCGGTGATTGCCGCCGTGGTGGTGGGGGCGATGAGATCTAGCGTTGCGGTGTAGGCGTTGCCAGCGGCGGACTGATTGCCAGCGGCATCGGCAATCCGGGCCGTATAGCTGACGGTCTGGTTATTGATCAGGGTGCGACTATCGGTATAGCTCCAGGTGGTGCCGGTTACAGATGCGTTGCCCAGGTAGGTGCTGCCGTCGAAAATGCGAACGGTTTCACCGGCAGTCAGGGCAGCGGAGAGAGTACCGCTGATGGAGAGGGAGCTGTCGTCGGTGGTGGCGCCGGAGATCACCGTTCCTTGGAAGATACCGACGTTGTCGTTGATGGCGGTGATTGCCGCCGTGGTGGTGGGGGCGATGAGATCTAGCGTTGCGGTGTAGGCGTTGCCAGCGGCGGACTGATTGCCAGCGGCATCGGCAATCCGGGCCGTATAGCTGACGGTCTGGTTATTGATCAGGGTGCGACTATCGGTATAGCTCCAGGTGGTGCCGGTTACAGATGCGTTGCCCAGGTAGGTGCTGCCGTCGAAAATGCGAACGGTTTCACCGGCAGTCAGGGCAGCGGAGAGAGTACCGCTGATGGAGAGGGAGCTGTCGTCGGTGGTGGCGCCGGAGATCACCGTTCCTTGGAAGATACCGACGTTGTCGGTGATGGCTGTAACCGCCGCAGTGCTTGGTGCTGTGGTATCCACGGTGGCGGTGACCGCCGGCGAGGTGGTGAAGGTATTGCCGGCGGTGTCTGTCACCCTGGCGGTGAAGGAATGGGCGCCATCTGAGAGAGCAGCGGTGCTGTAGGACCAATTGCCGCTGATTAGGCTGGCATTGCCGAGCTTGGTGACACCGTCGTAGATCTCAACGCCGCTGATGCCATTGGCATCGGCGTAGGTGCCGTTAAGGCCGAGGGTGTTGTCTCTGGTGACGCCAGCGTTGCTGATGATGGGGGTGGCGCCGGTGTCGGTGGCGATGATGCTGGCGAAGCTGCCGATGGGTGCAGTGAGATCCACCGTGGCGGCATAGGCGGTGCCAGCGGCGGACTGGTTGCCGGCGGCATTGGCAACGCGGGCCGTATAATTAATTATCTGGTTATTGGTGAGGACGCGACTATCAACATAGCTCCAGGTGGCGCCGGAGATAGTGGCATTGCCCAGGTAAGAGGTGCCGTCGTAAATACGAACTGTTTCACCGGCAGCCAGGGTAGTGAAGATAGTGCCGCTGATGGAGAGGGAGCTGTCGTCGGTGGTGGCGCCGGAGGCGACATTGCCCTGGAAAATGCCGACGTTGTCGGTGATGGCTGTAACCGCCGCAGTGCTAGTTGGTGCTGTGGTATCCACGGTGGCGGTGACCGCCGGCGAGGTGGTGAAGGTATTGCCGGCGGTGTCTATCACCCTGGCGGTGAAGGAATGGGCGCCATCTGAGAGAGCAGCGGTGCTGTAGGACCAATTGCCGCTGATTAGGTTGGCATTGCCGAGCTTGGTGACACCGTCGTAGATCTCAACGCCGCTGATGCCATTGGCATCGGCGTAGGTGCCGTTAAGGCCGAGGGTGTTGTCTTTGGTGACACCAGCGTTGCTGATAGTGGGGGTGGCGCCGGTGTCGGTGGCGATGGTGCTGGAGAAGCTGCCGATGGGTGCAGTGGTATCAATCACCAGAGCTGCATTAGCGCCCAGGGACCCTGTGGCACCTGGCGCCGCGAGGGTGAGGATGGCGTTGTTGCCGGCGGCATCTTTGATGGTGCCGCCATTGAGGGTCAGGGCATTGGCGGAGAGCTGATCGAGATCAGCGGAGGTGTCGCCAGCTTGAACGATGTAGCGGAAGGAGAGAGTATTGGTGCCGCTGCCGCTGAGATAGGTGGCAACACGATCGATGCTGCCGGTTTCCAGTTGCAGCGTGGGGGTGCCGCCTGTGGTGGTCACGACCACCGCTTCTGAGAACTGCACGGTGAGGATGATTACTGCACCGATGCCATAGCTGCCGTTGGGTGTGCTGGAGCTCACCGGTGCTACGGGTGTGGCGGCGGTGTTCCTGAAAAAGAGGGTATTACCGTCGTAATTGCTGATGAAGAGATCAAGATCGCCATCGCCATCGGCATCCGCGAGGGCCGGGCTGGCGTCGAAACCAACATCGCTGATCCCGAAGGGATTGGTGGCTGCAGCGGCGTAGGCGGGAGCGGTGGCGCCAGGGTTGGCGGTATTCCTGAAAAAGAGGGTGCAGCCGCTGCTATTGCCGATGAAGAGATCAAGATCGCCATCGGCATCGGCATCTGCGAAGGTCGGGCTGGCCCAGGAGCCCACATCGCTGATCCCGAAGGGATTAGTGGTGGCAGCGGCGTAGGCGGGAGCGGTGGCGCCAGGGTTGGCGGTGTTCCTGAAAAAGAGGGTGCAGCCGCTGTTATTGCCGATGAAGAGATCAAGATCGCCATCGCTGTCGGCATCCGCGAAGGCCGGGCTGGCGATGGAGCCAACATCGCTGATCCCGAAGGGATTGGTGGCTGCAGCGGCGTAGGCGGGAGCGGTGGCACCAGGGTTGGCGGTGTTCCTGAAAAAGAGGGTGCAGCCGTAGCGCTCACCGATGAAGAGATCAAGATCGCCATCGCTGTCGGCATCCGCGAAGGCCGGGCTGGCGATGGAGCCAACATCGCTGATCCCGAAGGGATTGGTGGCGGCAGCGGCGTAGGCGGGAGCGGTGGCGCCAGGGTTGGCGGTATTCCTGAAAAAGAGGGTGTTACCGTAGCGCTCACCGATGAAGAGATCAAGATCGCCGATGAAGAGATCAAGATCGCCATCGCCATCGGCATCCGCGAAGGCCGGGCTGGCGAAGAAGCCCACATCGCTGATCCCGAAGGGATTGTTGGCGGCAGCGGCGTAGGCGGGAGCGGTGGCGTAGCTGCCGAAGCTGCCGCTGGGTGCAGTGGTATCAATCACCAGAGCTGCATTAGCGCCCAGGGACCCTGTGGCACCTGGCGCCGCGAGGGTGAGGATGGCGTTGTTGCCGGTGGCATCTTTGATGGTGCCGCCATTGAGGGTCAGGGCATTGGCGGAGAGCTGATCGAGATCAGCGGAGGTGTCGCCAGCTTGAACGATGTAGCGGAAGGAGAGAGTATTGGTGCCGCTGCCGCTGAGA
>JBILLQ010000111.1:0-4958 GCA_044375975.1 Prochlorococcaceae cyanobacterium | reverse complement strand
GAAAAACTCGAAGCCTCGCGCTCATAAGGACCTCTCAATACGGAAATAAATCCTATGATACATCAAAATTGTCGACGGCCCAACCTCGAAAAATTTTTGCCAACCTACTTAGAGGCGAAACAAGACAAGAAGATTAAACGCATGTTCTTGAGTGGTATCTTTAGATTCGAAGTAAATCTACTCACAATAATCTCATTGCAAAAGAATGTTATTGCAGAGTCAAGATTGCCGATAGTCATCATAATAGCCCTTAAGTTATAGCTTATTTGCAGGCTAAAGTGCAAATACTCTCTGATCAGTTAGTAACTGCTGAGAACATAAGAACTTTGGCGATTCGGCAAGGCAAGCAGGAAGTTGAAAACTTAAGGAAAGATCTTGACCATCGAATCAATACTTATAAAGAATGGCTTGCCGCGAGCAATCTCATTTCTGAATTCCAAGTAGATGCTACGCATGCTCTAGAGAAAAAGTGTCTTGATGAGTGGCAAAGAAATAAACTTCTCCACGTAAACAATAAGAAAATCAACGCAATTGAGACGTTTATTCAAAAAGCATGCAACAAAATAAAAACAACAAATCCTTATAGCCTTGTGATTACTGAACCTGTGATCCCAAATCCCAACATCCCAGGTCGGACGAGTAGAAGTTTTGGGCAATGGTTTGGCGATATATTTAATGGTGGAGAGAATCGACTTCTTTTAGACCAAGAATATGAACGAGCAAGGTGGACGACTTATAAAAATTCAATAGATTCTTATCTGCTCGCTTTTTCTTTGTCTTCCTTAACTGCACTTGATAACTATTATGACAATGTTTCCAAATTACTTCTCTACAAGATACCTCCTGAAACAAGGACAATCCTAGATATGCGTTCTGAATTAGATCGCTTGCAATTGTTAATCACTGAGATCGCTAATTATCTTTCGCAAAAGTCGAAAAGACCGAATTTTATATTTGATGGTTTCGAGTATTTTAAAACCCGCATTTTGATTGTTAAGTCATGGATGGCTCTACGCTTTTACCATGGGCGTGCAGGGTTCCTTGATGCGTAGTCTTTATTGTGTATTTCTTGTGGGTAATTTTTTGAAGAGTGTGATCATCTCAAGTAAAGATCGTATGGTGTTAATGTTGCAGATTGATTTCTAAATGTTGCGATGATCCAAATGATTCATGCGTTGCTGCGGCTGCCAAGCACAACCATGATATGATACTTGCATATTCCTCGCCCGCCAGGCCGCCCCACCCTCCCGGCTCAATCGTGCGGGCCCGCGGCCGCGAATGGGTGGTGCTGCCCAACCCGGCCACATACACCCTCAAGCTCCGCCTTCAAGCTTCGCCCTCTGGGCGGTGGCGACCAGCAGGTGGCCACCCTGTTCCTGCCCCTGGAGGGTCACGACGTCAGCGCAGCGACGTTCCCCGCCCCGGATCCAAGCCAGAGCGGCTCCCAGAGCTCAGCGCTGCTGCTGCGCGATGCCCTGCTGCTCAAGCTCCGCGCCGGCACCGGACCCTTTCGCAGCCTGGGCAACCTGGCGCTCAATCCCCGCGCCTATCAGCTCGTGCCGCTGCTGATGGCGCTCAAGCAGAGCGTCACCCGGGTGCTGGAACTGCGGCTGCGCCAGTCGCGCTGGACGGGCAGTCAGTACGAGGCCCTGCCCGATCTGCTGGTGGAGGAATGCCTCACCGCCCTGGTGAGTGGCGATGGGCTGGAGCCGCTGGAGGGGGCGGCGGCCCTGGAGCTGCTGGAGGGGGCAGCGGCCCTGGAGCTGCTGGAGGCACCAGCCAGTGGCAACGTCGATGCGGGGCAGCGCCAGCAATGGCTGCAGGAGGCGGTGGCGGAGATCGACGCCCTGCAGCCGGCCCTTGGAGCCCTGGCCCAGCTGCGCGCCCAGCTGGCGGAAGACGACCACCGCCGCGTGCGCGAGGCCTCGCTGCGTTCCGGGGAATCGCTGCGTATGCGCTTCCGCTGTGAGCCGAGCCTGCCGGTGGATGTGATCGGTCTGATTGTGCTGCTACCGGCGCCGCAGCTATGAGCCAGGCTTCACGGCCAGATCTGGAAACAGCTCCAGAAGCTTGCGGTCAAACGTCAGCAGCGGGCAATGCAGCTGCTGGGCCAAAACCACAAATTCAGCGTCGTAGGTCGAGCAACCTGATCGGATGGCCAGGTCGAGAACCTGATGGCCATCGATCAAATGTTCTTTTGTCTCCAGTCTTGCCAGAGCACGGCTCCAAACAGCCAAGGCCTGGGTTGAGGAGAGAAGGTTGGAGCGCACATGCTTCAACAGCACATGGCGAAACTCTGAGCGCCACAGGGATGGCACTCTCCAATCTGGATCGCGAACAAAACAGTCCGTCACGACTGGATTCTCAGCCATCCGAAGCATCATTGCTGCGACGACATTGGTGTCAGCGACGGCCGTCAATGGCTGTCCCTCTCAGTAGCGGCAACAAGCTCATCAATCGGAATCGGCTTGTCCGGGAGTTCAGCACGCAGCGCTTCCACGTCCTTGAGCCAGTTCATCGCTTCGGCATAGTCCTTGATCTCGCGGCGCAGGCATTCGATCACCTGGCTGTCGAGGCTGCGGCCGTGGGCTCGCGCGAGTTGCTCCAGTCCAACGACCAGATCGTCAGGGATGTCACGCAAGGTAAGAGTGGCCATCACGCCAGGCCTCCTGACTAAACAGTTGTCTTCTTCAATTCTGACCCTCCATCCCAGTTTCCGATCGCCTCCGTCTGCCAGCGCCGATCTAGCCACCACCCCCACCCTCTGAGCCATGCCCCGCACCACCGCCACCGTCAGCTTCCAGGCGATCGAGCTCAAGGGCAGCCTGCTGCCGGCCTCGTTGCTGGAGCAGGTGGCCCGCCTGCAGGCACCCATGCAGAAGCAGGCCGACTACGGCCTGGCCCGGGACGAACGGCTGCGGGAGCGGATCGATGCGGCCTGGGTGCGCCTCAAAGAAATCTGGGAGGAATACAGGGAGCTGAGGGAGCAGGCCCCCCATGGAACAGCGGGCCTGCATACCTCGGTGCGGCTGCTGCGAGAGGTGTTGGGCTGGCCTGATCTGCAGCCCTGCAGCGGCTGGCAACACGGCGACGTCCACTTCCCGATCACCCACCGGGCGTTCACTGAGCCGCAGGCTCAGCCGTCCAGCAGCCAGGGTGCGGTGCCCCTGATCCTGCGGGGCATTCCGGCCGATCAGCTCGACAAGGGCAGCAGCCAATTCGGCCAGGAGGGTCGCCGCCGTTCGCCCCACAGCTGCCTGCAGGAATGCCTCAATGCCAACGACAAGGCCAACTGGGTGCTGCTGATCACGGGCGATCGACTGCGGCTTCTGCACGACAACCCCTCCCTCGTAAAACCGGCCTACCTGGCGGTGGATCTGGAGCTGCTGGTGGAGGGGGAGCTGTTCGATGAGTTCGCCGTGCTCTGGCTGCTGCTGCATGCCAGCCGCTTCCGCCATCCGCAGACGGGCAGCTGCGTGCTCGATGCCTGGAAGGAGCAGGCCCAGGAGGCGGGCGAGCGGGTGCTGGGGCAGCTGCGCCATGGCGTGCAACAGGCCCTGGAAGCCCTGGGCAATGGCCTGCTGCAGCATCCGGCCAACGGGGCCCTGCGCAGCCAATTGGCCAATGGCGGCCTCAGCGGCCAGGAGCTGCACCGCCAGCTATTGCGGCTGGTGTACCGCTTCCTGTTTCTGTTCACCGCGGAAGACCGCGATCTGCTGTTCCCCCGCAAGCTCGGCCAGGAGGATCCCCGCCGCCGCATCTACCGCGAGGGCTACAGCCTGGGCCGGTTGCGGGAGCTGGCGATCCGCCGCAGCGCCTCGGAGGGGCCCTACGGCGATCTCTGGCAAACCCAGAAGCTGGTGTTCCTGCAGCTGCGCCAGAGCAGCTCACCACTGGGCCTGCCCGGCCTGGGGGGCCTGTTCGCCGAGCCGCAATGCCGGGCGCTGGAGCAGTGCGAACTGGCCAACCGCTTTCTGCTGCGGGCGATCCGGGCAATCGGCTGGTTCCAGGCCGGAGACACGCTCACCCGCGTCAACTACCGCGACCTCAACACCGAAGAGCTGGGCAGTGTGTACGAGGGCCTGCTGGAGCTCCATCCCCAGCTGGAACGCGCCGGCGGCAGCTGGCCCCCCACTACCAGCAATGTTGTCCGCCCTGTCTGACCGATCCACCAGGGGGCCTAACGATGACTGATGCAATCGCCTTACGACCCCGAGCTGCGGGCTGAGATCCGCCAGCGGATGAGCCCACCAAATCGTGAAAGCGTGGCTGAAATCGCCCGTTCCACAGGGGTGAACGCCCAGACCCTTTACAGATGGCGCCATCGCTGGAAGCAGGAAGGCCAGCTGGTGCCGGCCAGCAGCAAGGCACCCGAGCTATGGAGCGCTGCCGACAAGCTGGCCGCTGTGATCCAGGCTGCGGGCTTGAGCGGCGCTGATCTGGGTGCTTATTGCCGTGAGCGGGGTCTGTTCCCCAAGCAGCTTGCCCGCTGGCGCCAAGTGGCAGAGGATGCCAACAGCCACAGTGCGTCGAGCATGAGCGATCAAAAGGAGTTACAGCGTCAAAACCAGCAATTGATCCGTCAAAATCGGCGCCTGGAGCGTGAACTGCAGAAAAAGGAGAAGGCTCTTGCCGTTTACGCGGCGTAGCCAAGTCGGCCGGAGGCCGTAGCAGCAACGCTGCTGTAGCGGAACGCTTCCGCGAAGCGGTTGCTCGTAAAAAAGCGCGATCTCCTCTGGCCACAAAACGAGGAGACCTAATTGTGATGGAGGACCGCAATAAAGCGATAGATCTTCTCAATGAAGGCGCAGAAGCTGGCTTGCCAATGAAAGCAATAGCCGATCTTCTTGGTATTTGCGGGCGAACGCTACGGCGCTGGCGCCTGGATATCAGCGGTCAGGGATTCAGTCTCGATCGCCGTAAGGGAGCTCTGAGGCAAGTGGCCCACAAGTTCACTC
>JBILLQ010000080.1:0-15063 GCA_044375975.1 Prochlorococcaceae cyanobacterium | reverse complement strand
GAGCATTGCTTTGTCCAACTCGGCATCGGCCAGCAATCGTTTGAGACGGCTGTTCTCCTGCTCGAGTTCCTTGAGCCGCTTGGCCTCTGTGGCTTTCATTCCCCCGTAGAGCTGTTGCCAGCGGTGGTAGGTAGCCGTCGAAACCTCCAGGGCCCGGCAGACGTCGCTGACGGCCTGGCCCTCGTTGAGCATCTGCTCGGCCTGCCTGAGCTTGCGGATGATCTGCTCGGGCTTGTGGCGGGTGTGCTTCATGGTGCTTCTCCTGGCTCAGTTTGGCCGGTAGGGAAGCTCTCATTAGGGCTGGATCAGTTTCCGGGGCCCACGTCAGAATAATCAATTGAGAGCAAATAAAAAGAGCGCCTCGATGAACTGTCCATTCAACTACCAATAGCCAGGCTCACCCAAGCCCTAGCAACGCCTCTCGCATTATGAGATCAGTGAGATATGTGACTGTTCGAAGCACTCAATACTGTTTTCGAATGAAATAAATGCTCAATTAGCAAATTAATGCTTAATTGGAAAATCAGTGGGCCAGCAGTGCTTCTACAAACTCATAGCTGTTGAAGGGCCTCAGATCGCGGATGCCTTCGCCAGCGCCGATGAAGCGAATTGGCAGACCTGCTTCCGAGGCCACGGCCAAAGCCACCCCACCCCTGGCGCTGCCATCGAGCTTGGTGAGCACCACGCCGGTGAGACCGGCAGCACTGGCAAAGGCCATCGCCTGGCGCAGGCCATTTTGACCCTGGCTGGCGTCGAGCACCAACAGCGATTCCACTGCGGCATCAGGGGCCAACTTATCAATAATGCGGCGCACCTTTGATAGTTCCTCCATCAAGTTGTGTTTGGTTTGCAAGCGCCCAGCCGTATCCACCAGCACCAATTCAGTTCCCTTGGACTGGGCGGCACCTAGGGCGTCGTAGACCACTGCCGCCGGATCGGCATTGGCGCTGGGATTGGAGATCACAGGCACAGCACTGCGCTCACCCCACACCTCCACCTGGCGCACGGCTGCGGCCCGGAAGGTGTCGGCTGCCGCAATCAGACAGCTGTAGCCACTGCGAACGGCGAGATTTGCCAGCTTTCCGAGGGTAGTGGTCTTACCTACCCCATTCACCCCCACCAATAACCACACATTGAGGCGGTCGCGCTCCGGGGCTAACAGCTGGCGACCAGAGGCGCTAATCGGTTGTTCCAGCAGCTGTCGCAGCTGCTGTTTGAGAAAACTAAGTCCCTCAGCGGGATCTACCACCTCCTCGTTTAGCCGCTGTCTGAGGGCAGCCAACACCTGGTCGGTGGCGCTCACCCCCACATCGGCGCGCAATAAAGTTGTTTCCAGATCGTCGAGAACCTCCGGCGTCAACGGATCGTCGCCGAGGTTTTCGAGCAACTGGGTTACGAACCCACGGCGAGTTTTCTCCAGCCCACGGCGCAGGCGGCCCAGCCAGTCGATTTCCTCCAGCGACACCTGATCAATCCGCTTGCCCTGGGCCGCCAACACCTCCGCAGACCAGGTGAAGGTGTCGTCGAAGGCCCCCAGCTGGGGCTCCAGGGCATCGGCAACCGGCGCCTCGACAACGGATGCAGGTGGCTCAATCTCTACAGCGGCGGCCACGGTTAGGGCCTGCTGCCGCTGGGCCCTTTGGGCGGCGGCCAGCTCCAGTAGGGATAAACCAGTCGCAGGAGCAGTAACTAAGTTTCCAGATTCAGGAGGGTTGCCAATCTCTTGAGACGGCAATTCCCCTGCGGCTGGCAGCGTAGCTGGAGCCGCTGGCGTGGAATCGGTTGCAGCGGCAGTACCTGGCTCAACTGAAGGGGGTAGCTCAACCGGCGCAGCTGGCGCAACCGGCGCGGCCGCTTGGGCTGTTTGGGCAGAGCCGGCAGTTTGGGCAGCCTCAGGTGCAGCAGCAGCAGCAGCGGTTGCCGGCTGGGCGTTGGCTGCCTCCTGCTGGGCCTTGAGGCGGGCATAGGCTTGGCGCGCCCAGGCCAGGGCGTCCTCGTCCACCCCGGAGCTGACACCTACTGGGGCAGATTCCTGCTTCAAGGAATCAGCACTAGCAGTTGGAGATTCAGTTAATTCTGGGCTGGCTGATTCAGGTTGATCCAGCTCCGGCGCAGCGGCCTTGGGCTCAACCGTGGCCTCAACCGTGGCATCAACCATGGCCTCAGCCTTGGCCTCAGCCTTGGGG
Organism: Prochlorococcaceae cyanobacterium; assembly: GCA_044375975.1. GTDB lineage: Bacteria > Cyanobacteriota > Cyanobacteriia > PCC-6307 > Cyanobiaceae > UBA5018. The sequence continues at coordinate 12,877 of JBILLQ010000080.1, read as the reverse complement.
TCTTCTTGAGGAGCTGATGCCGCTGCTGCTGGTGAATCTTTGACAGCATCCAGGGCGCCAGCATCTGGCAAGGCCTGGGCTGGCTGGACCTCGGGGGCGTCAGAGACGACTTTGCGCTGAAACCAGTCGAACACCATCAGCTCTTGGCGGCGGCGATATAGCGGCGGAGAACGCCGTTGATCATGCGACGACCCTGTTCGTCGCTGTAGCGATTGGCCAATTCCACCGCCTCGTTGCAAGCCACGGCGGCTGGGGTGTCGAAATCAGCCAACTCCACCGCCGCCAATCGCAAGATGTCGCGATCAATGCGGGGTAGACGGGTGAGCCGCCAGCCCTCCATCACGGCATCTAACCCCTGGTCGATCGACTGCCTTTTACTCAATACCGCCCGGGTGCGATCGATCGCCTGGCGACGTACGTCCTCTTGGTTGGCCAGCAGCAGCACCCTGGGCAGTTCCAGGCTGGCCGAAAGCCGATTCAGGGCCAGCTCAGCCACCGCCAAACCAGCTTGCAGGTGCTGGCGGACCCTGGGCAACTGCTCAGCTCCCTGCTCCTGCAACTCGCTATCCAAAAGCTGCTGCTGGGCGTTTTGCAAATCTTGGGCAGATTGATCCAGGGCCTCGCGTACGTGCTGACTGAGGCTGGCCTGCGCCTGGAGCAGCAAGCTGTCTAAGGGGGTATCGGCAGCGGGCTGTCGATCGCTCACCTGACCCAGCATCAGCAGGGCCAATTCACGGGAGACGGTGCGACTCTGCATCAGGAAGCCTGGGGAGAGCGCAGCTGGGCCAACAGGTTGGAGAAGCTGCGATTGGATTGGGGGGTTCGCTCATCGGGGCTGACGATGCCGGCCGAGATGATCGTGCGGAAGGCATCCTCCACCGAGAGGTCGAGGTCGCGCACCGAATTTTCTGGCACCACCGCATACCAGCCAGTGGTGGGGTTGGGGGCTGTGGGTATGAACACGCTCAACATCGTCTGCTCGAAGCTGGAGGCGATTGAGGTCCCCATCACGCCGGTGACAAAACCGAGGGCGAACAGCCCTTCCCTGGGATACTCCACCAACACCACCCGGCGAAAGCGACTGGAGTTGCCCTGGAGGAAGGTTTCCAGCAGTTGCTTGAGGGTTTTGTAAACCGGACCGGCCAGGGGAATCCGCAGCAGGGTGCCCTCGCCGAACTCCAGCAACCAGCGCCCAACGATGTTGCGCGCCATCAGGCCTATAAGCAGGATGCCCAGCAGCGGAACCAGCAGCCCCACTCCCAGGTTGATCAACTCCTGCAACAGCGGATTAAGCGTGTTGAAAGGGTTGAACTGCTTAGGGATGGAGGTGAGAAAAGCCAGAACAAAACGGCTCACCGTGGTGGCGAGCCAGATCGTGGTGGCCAGGGGAATGACCACCAGCAGCCCGGCGATCAAATCGTTCTTGAGATCTTGCTGCAGCCGATCTGTCAGCGGCTGGTCAGGTCTGGGGCTGGCTTGAACCAAGGGACTCCCGGAACTCTGCCCGTCAGCATTCTGATCTCAACTTAGCCAGCCGCCCCTCAGGCAAGCGCCACCAGCGCGATCAAGGCAAAGCCAATCGCCAATACCACCGCCGTGCCAGTGCCGCCAAAACGGCGCTGATTGGCGCCGAGATCGCGGGCCTGCTTTTGTTGCTGCAGCTGCTGATCGGCCTGCTTGAGCTGGCGCTCCAGCACCTGCCTCACCAGCTTGCGCTTGAGCTCAGGGGTGGCATCCGCCGGCAGTTGGCCGGACTGTTCGGCCTGCTGCACGAATTGATCTACGCCCTGGGGGGAGGCCAACTGGGACTTGGCCATCGCCAGCTGACCGGTGCGGGAAGCGAGCTGCTGATCGGCCTGATCGGAGAGGGTCCGATCGCTGCTGATCGTGATCGGCACGGCCACCACCATGGCGCTGGCCAAGGCGATCGCCACCAGCCCCACCAGCCAGCGCAGGGGCGTGCGGCCCCCGTTGGGCAGATCCAGCCGCAGGCCAAACAGCACCAGCAGCAAACCCACCAGGGCCATCGGCGACTGGGTGACCAGCCGCTCCAGGAACAGCTGGCGATAGGTGTCATCACTCCAATTGGCGGCTGTCAACAGCCCGAGCAACTGCAGGGCCAGCAGGGCCACCAGGGTGAGGCCCAGACCGCGCAGGAGATGGCCGAGGCGGCCGAATGAGGCAGTGCTCACAGCACAATGGGAAGGTGCCGCAACTGTACGGGCGATGGCCGAGGCCACCAGCCTCGAGGCCCTGGCCAGCGGCCTCAAGCGCCAGGCCCACAGCCTCGGTTTTGATCCGGTGGGTATCGCCGCCGTAACGGCGGGCGAACGCATGCGGCTGCGCAGCGCCGCCCTGGAGCGCTGGTTACAGGCCGGTCACCAGGCCGACATGGGCTGGATGGCCGACCCGCGGCGGCGCCAGATCGAGGCCCTGCTGCCCGGCTGTCGCAGTTTGCTGGCGGTGGGCCTCTCCTACTACGTGCGGGCCGAGCGGCAACCAGGGACCCTGGCGGTGGCCCGCTATGGCTGGGGACGCGACTACCACCGCTTGATCGAGGGCCGGCTGCGGCGCCTGGGGCGCTGGCTGGAGCAGCAGTGGCCCACGGCCCGCTGGCGGGCCTGCGTGGACAGCGCGCCGCTGATGGACAAGGCCTGGGCGGAGGAGGCGGGGCTGGGCTGGATCGGCAAACACGGCAACTTGATCCACCGTCAGCGCGGCTCCTGGCTGCTGCTGGGCCACCTGCTCACCAGCTTGGAGCTGCCGCCGGATCGAGCCGCCAGCCCCCTTTGTGGCAGCTGCAGTCGCTGCATACCCGCCTGTCCCACCGGCGCCATTGTTGAGCCATTTGTGGTGGATAGCCGCCGCTGCATCGCCTTCCACACGATCGAGAATCGCGATCCCGAATTGCCGGCGGCGATCACCGCCGGCATGGGGCCCTGGGTGGCTGGCTGCGACATCTGCCAGGAGGCCTGCCCCTGGAATCAGCAGCCCCTGGCCAGCAGTGAGGATCCCGACCTGCAACCGCGGCCTTGGCTGCTGGAGCTACGGGCGGAGCAGGCCCAGAGCTGGAGCGATGCGGAATGGGACGAGCGGCTGCGGGCCTCGGCCCTCAGGCGGATCAAACCCTGGATGTGGCGGCGCAATCTGCGAGCTGCCAGACCAGACCCTGACTAGGGTTAGCGGATCTGACCCCTTTTGATGGCACCCCGCTGGTTGGGCCCGCTGCTGGCCGCTCCCCTGGCCCTAGGCCTGAGTGTGGTCAGCCCCCAGCCAGCCCGGGCCCTGGTGCCTTACGTGTACGTGCCGGGATCGGCGCAGCTGGAGGGAGCTGGCCTGGGCATTGCCCAGGTGGCTGCCCGGCTGTTGCGACTCGGCCAGGTGGAAGACGCGGCTCGGCTGGCGGCCCTTACCGTGCGGCTCCTGCCCAAGGACCCCCGCGGCTGGGTGCTGCTAGCTGAAGCGCAACTGCGCAACAAGCAAATCAAAAATGCTGCTACCTCCCTGGCTCGCGCCAAGCAGCTCGACCCTCAAAACGGCGCCATCTGGCTAGCTGAAGGATCCCTGGCCCTGAGGGACGGCCGACCCAAGGATGCCATCGCCCTGCTGCGGCAGGGGATCAAGCTGGATGCAAAGAACGCCGGTGCCTACTTCGATCTCGGCAACGCCCACATCCTGCTGGGCGAGCCGACCCAGGCTCTCGGCTCCTTTAAGCAGGCCGCCAGCCTGCGCTCGAACTTCTGGGAAGCGATCAACAACCAGGCCCTGGTGCTGTTCGAGCAGGGCCAGAACCGCGAGGCCATCGAGCTCTGGCGCCAGGTGATCAAAATTCGTGCCAACGCCGCCGAACCCACCCTGGCCCTGGCCGCTGGGCTGTTTGCCAGCGGCGGCCAGGCTCGCCGCGAGGCCCTGGAGCTGGCTGGCCAGGCCCTCGCCAACGACCCCAATTACGTGCTGGCCAGTTTCCAGAAAGAACAGCTCTGGGGGCCAAAACTGCGGGCTGCCACCCAGCTGCTGCTGACCCAACCAGACCTGAAAACCGCGGTGGAGCGGGCTATGGCCAATGCCAATCCCGAGGGCAGCCCCGACGACGAGTAGGCCGGCTTAGCTCCCTGGTGGCAGCCCTCAGATGGGCAAGGGCACCGGGTTTGGAGGTCAAAAGAGCACGATATGTAGGCTGAACGCCAGCTTTAGCCCTCAGACACCAACAGCGGATGGCCGAGGAGCGCCCGATCGAGCAGCCCGAGGATCCCAGGATTCAGCCGATCGCCCTGCATCAGGAGATGCAGCGCTCTTACCTCGAGTACGCGATGAGCGTGATCGTGGGACGAGCCCTGCCCGATGTGCGCGATGGGCTCAAACCAGTGCAGCGGCGCATCCTCTTCGCGATGCACGAACTGGGCCTGACCCCAGATCGGCCCTATCGCAAGTGCGCCCGCGTGGTGGGCGATGTACTGGGCAAATACCATCCCCACGGCGATCAGGCCGTCTACGACGCCCTGGTGCGTCTGGTGCAGACCTTCGCCAGCCGCAATCCGCTGCTGGATGGCCACGGCAACTTCGGCTCGGTGGACGACGACCCACCGGCGGCGATGCGGTACACCGAAACGCGGCTGGCACCGATCGCCAACGAGGCGATGCTCGATGAAATCGGCAACGACACAGTCGATTTCTGCGCCAATTTCGATGGCTCCCAGCAGGAGCCCACGGTGCTGCCTGCCCAACTGCCGTTCTTGCTGCTGAATGGCTGCACTGGCATCGCGGTGGGCATGGCCACCAACATCCCCCCCCACAACCTGGGGGAGGTGGTGGATGCCCTGATCGCCCTGATCCGCAAACCCGAGCTCAGCGACGAAAAGTTGCTGGAGCTGGTGCCAGGCCCCGACTTCCCCACCGGTGGCGAAGTGCTGGTGGGCAGTGGCCTGCGGGACACATACCTCAACGGTCGCGGCAGCATCCCGATGCGCGGCGTCGCCCACATCGAAGAGGTGCAGCCCGGCAAGGGTCGCCATCGCCGCGGTGCCGTGGTGATCACGGAACTGCCCTATCAACTCAGCAAGGCCGGCTGGATCGAAAAGCTGGCCGAACAGGTGAACGATGGCAAAATCGGCGGCATCGCCGACATCCGCGACGAGAGCGACCGCGATGGCATGCGGGTGGTGGTGGAGCTGCGCCGCGACGCCGATCCAGAGAAGGTGCTGGCTGAACTGCAGCGCCGCACCGCCCTGCAGAGCAACTTCGGGGCGATCCTGCTGGCCCTGGTGCATGGCCAACCGCTGCAATTGACCTTGCGCCAATTGCTGGAGCAGTTCCTGGAATATCGGGAACTCACCCTGATTCGCCGCACCCGCCATGCGCTCAAGCGCTGCGAAGATCGGCTTGAGGTGGTGGAGGGCCTGATCAAGGCCCTGGCCGATCTACAGCAGGTGATCGCCATGATCACCGCGGCGGCCGATGCCGCCAGCGCCAAGGCCAGCCTGCAGGTGCATCTAGATCTTTCCGATCGCCAGGCCGATGCGGTGCTGGCCATGCCCCTGCGGCGGCTTACCGGTTTGGAGCAGGAAAGCCTGCGCAACGAGGTGAAGAGCCTGAGCGCAGAGCGCATCGGCCTGCGCCAACTGCTGGACGATCGCGCCACCCTGCTCAACAGCCTTTGCAGTGAACTCAAGGCCCTGAAGAAGCGCTATGGCACCCCCCGCCGCACCCGCTTGGTGGAAGGGGGCGATCTGCTGGTGGCCCAGCGGGCTGCCGCCGTGCGGCCCAATGCCGAATTGCAGCGGCAGCAGGCCTGGGAAGCCCTGGCCCCAGACAGCTTGCTGCTGATCCAGGCCGATGGTGCCGTGAAAATTGTCAGTCCGCCCCTGCTGGGCCGCCTGCATCTCGATCAACCGGTGCCCCTGGGCGATAACCCAGCGCCGGCCCAAATCATCCTGCCGGTTAAAGCACAGCCCCTGGTGCTGGCCTTCTCGGCCGATGGCCGCGTTGCCCTGCTGCGCTGGGAATTTGCCGGCCAACAGCCGGGCAACCTGGAGCGCTTTCTACCCGACAGCCTGGAGGGCAGCAACGCCATCCAGGTATTCAGCCTGCCCCTGGGGGCGGCGGATCCCGGCTTGAGCTTGGGGCTGCTGAGCAGCGATGGTCGCTTCAAACGCCTGCCGATCGAGGAGTTTCAAGATTTGTCGGGGCGGGCGGCCACGGTGCTGAAGCTCAAGGATGGGGTGACCCTGCGCCGGGTGGTGGCCTGCCGCGATGGCCAGGAGCTGGTGGTGGCCAGCAGCAGCGGCCGCATGTTGCGGCTGGCGGTGAACGAAGCCAACCTGCCGCTGATGGGCCGCACCGCCCAGGGGCCAATGCTGATGCGGCTGTTGCCTGGCGAAAGCGTGGCGGGCGTCGCCTGCGTAGAGCCCAATGCCAGCGTGTTGGTGGCCAGCCGCCTCGGCCAGCTCAAACGCCTGGCTTTGGAGAGTCTGCGCAGTTGCCAGCGCGGCGATATCGGCCAGATCGGCCTGCGCTTCCTGGATCGCAGCGACGAACTGCTGGATTTGCAGGCGGTGCAGGGCAAAGTGATTGGCATAACCCTCGCCGACGGCCGCAATCTGCGCCAGGAGATCGACGCGTTGGAAAACGAGGACGTGAGTGGCACCGGCACAAAACTGGCCCTTGCTAATCAGGAACAGCTAAAAGCCCTGGTGCCGCTTATAAGCAGCTGAGCGTCAGCACCTGCTGCAGCCAGGTTTCGATCTTGTCGATGAATATCGGCTGGGAATGATGGGTTTCGCTCCAGCGGCGGCACTGGCCCCGATCCAGCAGCCCAGCCCTGGCCGCCGCCGCCGCCAGGGAATCGAGATCGTCGGGGTTGGCGAGGCTGCCGTTGCGGCCTTCCACCACCAGCTCACCGGGACCACCTCGGGCATAGGTGGCGATCGGCACACCACAGGCCATCGCCTCCACCACCACATTGCCAAAGGCCTCGTTCCACTTCGGCGTGTTTAGAAACACCCGGCAGTGGCCGAGTTCGGCCTGGAAGCGGTCGGTATTTAAAAAACCCCGCCATTGCAGGCTGCCGGCGGGCACCATCGCCTCCACCGCCGCCGCATAGCTCTCGTCTTCCCGCAGGCCCCAGATGCGCAGCGGCAGACCCAGCCGAGCCGCCACCCGGGCGGCATCTTCGAGGCCCTTTTCAGGGGCAATGCGACCAGCCCAGCCGAGCACCGCATCACCAGCGGCGACAAATTGGTAGCGATCCAGATCGAAGCCATTGCCCATCAACTGGGGCGAAGCTGTCAAGGCGAAATCGGCGGCCTGGCTGGCGGTATGAAAGGCAAGCCGTGCTGGTTGCCAGCGGCCGATCGCCTCAATCGCCTCGTCCATGGCCGAACACACAGAACCCATGCTCACCAGATGGCAGATGGGGGTGGCAACAAAGGGCGTCAGCCAGAAGGGGAGCCAGTCGTAGGCGAGGTTGAGGATCAAGTCGAAATCGCGCTGCCGCTCCAGGGCCCGCTGCCACAGCTGCGGCAACAGGCCGTTGGCGGGAATTTCGACTGGCATCTGCCGGGGCCGATGCTGCCAGCTGGGCTGGGGCGCCCCGGGCTCAGTCCAAAGGATTGCAGCAGCGCAGGCCTCGGGCAAACGGGAACCCTCCCCAGCCAGCACGGTGACGCCATGGCCGCGGCCCAACAGCCCGGAGACGATCATCGCCCCGGTGTGCTCGACGCCGCCGCCGCCACCACTGCCAAGCACCCCGATCGGTGTACTGACCACCAGCACCCTCATCCCGATGGCGCCCTCTCCATGCCCGGCCCAGACCCCAGCATGCCAGCCGGTTACCTTGATTGGGATTGGGACGTTGCGGCATGAATAACTGGTGAGCGAACAGATTTACGGGCAGAGCAAGCAGCTCGGCCAGCAGCTTGGTGTGGACGACTTCCTGGCCGATGGTTTTGACCTGCGCCGCCAGCTGGCCGAATTCCTCCAGTTGAGCCCCGAGGAGCTGGAGCAAAGGCTGCCCCGCAGCACTGAGCATCTGGCCGCCCTCCACCCCGGCGCCTTCGATCCCCAAAGGGCCGAGGTGTTCTATGAACAGAACGTGGGCGACGCCCACCTGCTGGAACTGGCGGCCTGGCACCTGAACAGCGCCGAATACATCGCCGACACCCTGCGCCTGCAACAGAGCTTCGCCAAGGGTGAACTGCTCGATTTCGGCGGCGGCATCGGCAGCCACGCCCTGGCAGCTGCGGCCTTGCCAACGGTGAAGCGCGTTTGGTACGTGGATCTAAATCCCCACAACCGCGCCTTTGTGGAATGGCGAGCCCAGCAGCTGGGGCTGGCGGCGAAACTGGCCACTAGCCGCGATCTCGACGATCCAAAACTGCCCACTCGTTTCGACACGATCATTTGCCTAGACGTGCTCGAGCATCTACCGGATCCGGCCGGCCAGCTGGAGGTTTTCGCCACACGGCTCAAAGAGAACGGCACGGCATTGATGAACTGGTATTTCTTCCAGGGATTCAATGGTGAATACCCATTCCATTTCGACGACCCCCAGCTGGTGGAACGCTTCTTCCTCACTCTGCAGCACCATTTCCTGGAGGTATTTCATCCCTGGTTAATTACTACTCGGGCCTATCGGCTGATGCCGAAGGATTTATCTATAAAATAAAACATTAATCAATGGCAAAAAATCGAAAACCATAGGAGCACCTAAAAAAAATTGCTCAGGCGTCGCAGCCGACGCCACCCTCAAAGATGGCGTGATCGAACTGCAGGGCGACCAAATTGCCCCAGCCCTGGCGGCGCTGGAAAAAGAGGGATTCCGACCGAGACAGGCAGAGGGGGTGAACTCAGGGTTAGCATGCAATAGCTGGATTGCGCCTGCGGGGCGTCTGCGTTCCAGCCAGTGCCGGAGCTGTTGCGAGGCCACTTAATCGGCTCCGGCCCAATATCAGCCCCGGCTCACTGCAACCAGAGGTGCACAGCCTTAGCCAGACGATGACGGCAACTCCCTCAACCTCCCCGGCCCGACCAGACCACGTGACCACGCTGCCCTCCCTGGGAGGGGCGATTATATGCCTTGGTGTCAGTTGTTTCATTTCCCTTTTCTACATCGGCGTCATCATTCTAAAGACTTCGCATGTGATGACCGAGCTGGAGCTGTTACGCAAGGGCGAGATCGTGGAAGGCGTGATTCTGAGCCGCCACGAGGGAATCGGTGAACAGAGTGATTGGGTTGAGTATCAAATCGGGCCGCTCCTGAAAGACAAATCCAGCCCCGCCCTGCATCGCAACCAAGCCGTTGTCGATGGGGATACCTATTCATCGTTGCGCCCGAGAAGCAAGGTGCTGATTCGCTACTTACCGGCCGCTCCAGAAATCAATCGGTTGGATCAGCATCAGCCTCTCATTGGTGATCTAGTGGCACTGTTCATTATCGCTATTAGTTCTGTCGGATTGATTTGCGTGGTGATACAATCACTGCAGGGCTTACATCATATCATCCTCCTGGCATGCCGTGGCCGCCAGGCCATGGCCCAGGTTGTCGATAAATGGGTAGAAGATGGCGGATTCACAAATAACTACTACGTATCCTACCGCTTTGAGACTGACCCGTGGCTAAGCTTCGTTCACTACGTGGCGGAAGACAATTACACGGCTTATCATAATCTAAGCGTGAATGATCATGTCATGGTGCGCTTCGTGCCAGACCGACCCGAGATCTGCATGCTCAAGCTCTGATCCATGCAAGAAGTTGAAGATCGAGGGACTTCTGGAACACCTCCCGGGTGATCGTGTGAACCGTGAAGCGGCTCCAGCAGCCGATCAGTGATTGATGAACTGGTATTTCTTCCAGGGATTCAATGGTGAATATCCATTCCACTTCGACGACCCCCAGCTGGTGGAACGCTTTTCCTCACCCTGCAGCGCGATTTTTTAGAGGTATTTCATCCTTGGCTGATTACTACTCGGGCTTATCAGTTGATGCCTAGGGATTTGCGGATAGATTAAAATGGTGATTAATGGTGAAGAAGTAAAAACTATGCGCTGGGAGCCCGTAAAAATCCTTAAAATGGCCATGTAATTAATAGCATGTTTAGTCCATTTTATCATAAGACTTATGCGCCTCTCGCTGGAGTGCCAGTTAAATGTCATTTATTTGACCTTGATCTGACTGCCAATGCAAAATAGCTGTTAAAATACTGACGCAACGTTACACTCAAATCCTAGGCAATGCTTGTTTGCCAGGACAGGCTGCTTTCCAGGCCCGCACAGCAGACCGTAGTACCGGCTACAAGTGGATAACGGGTCCGATAACCACTGTTCGCAATGAACACATATTGCCGAAATTGCCTGCGGTTGCTAAGGTTGGCTTAACTGCTTGGAAGTGGTTCACGGAAGGCAGCAGGAGCGGTGCGGTGGTTCTCGGAAACCAGCCATGTAGCGTTCGGAGGATCAGATGAGATATGAGCCGGAACTTGCGAGAAGCTTTGTCGCTGATCAGGAGATAGGTTAAGGAAGGTAGCTCATGCTTACAGGTTTTAATAAGAATATTCAACTCCCATCGCTCAAGTGCAAACCATGCTCGGCGATGATAGAAAGTGATGTCATTACTCGTTGAGCTGTTTATTTGTGGGAAGCTCAAAATTTGGCTCTAGTCTGGCCTTGGATCTACCCACTAAAGATGCTGCAGACTTTTTGCTGGTAGGTCCACGCGAAATCCAAATCTTTCTAAAACTTGAGAGTAAAAAATGGTGAAGTGCTAGCCAGGTACTGCGATAGTCCCCGGCTCGACAACACTCCAAAAGGGTCCATTTAGTCGCAGTCTTGCAGGGGAGAGAACCTCTGCGGCGGAGATGGATTGGCGTATATAAGTAAAGATACCTGTAGGGGGTTGATACTGTGAATAGTCTTTGAGTGTCTGCTCGGTAGGGTACAGCCAGTTTTCACCATAACGTGAAGCAATCCAGTAACTTCCTCCTGCAGCAACCTCCTCCAATTGCGTCTCATTAAGCCGGCCCATAAAAATTACATTCTTAGATTCCTTCGTGATGTTTAACTGAGCTCGCATTTCGGCCATGACAATTTGACGGTCGCCGTGATTGACAGCTACTGTGATCTCATTCAAACTCTGTTGGGGTGACAATCTGGCCTTGTCTAACTCCCTGAGGTTTTTCGCAATCGCATCTCGCGCAAGATCCCACTCGTCCTCTCTGTTCTTGTGTGATTCAGTAACATTAGTAGAAATGATTTTGTATTTGCTATGAGCTGATTTTGTTCTTTTCTTCTTCCATTGGATCTCGTCGAGCGATGCCTTTAAAGCCCTTAATCGTTCGACAAGCAGGCTGAGTATCTTTCTAGCTTGGATGATTGGTTGACTTGGATAGAATTGAAGCCATGAAAACGCATGTTTTCTATAGATTTCGCAACCGTTAATTAATATATTATAAGTAAATTGTGATATCAGAAAGATTGTTGATGCTGATTTTGGAGAGTCTTTGAAAATCAGATTTAGCACAGGATTAATAATAAGTGGAAGTTGAGTAAAATCAAAAAATCTAGTAGTCGACAGAATTCCAATTTCATAATAGTGCATAAATTGAAAAGTTAATGCGCTGAGCAAATAACCAGTAAAAACGGGCCCAAGATAACTCTGTAATAATATCAAGATTGCCAGAAGTGAAGCTTTCGAAAGGAGTAAAAGAGTATTAATAGTCCTAATTATCCAGGCAGGAATCATTAGATGTGGCGAAACAGAAAAGGATGCAAATGAAGCTCTCGAAATTAGTTTGGCATTAACAGCGAGGTCACCATGAAAGAACAGAATGCTATAAAACAACGCACCCACTAAAAGTATGGCGGTTAGGCGCACAGGAAAATAAAGGCGAGGAAGAGACAATGATTTAAAGTAGATGATGCTTATGATTGCAAAAGCTACGAAAATTGTCGGCCATGTTAGGATCCAGGCGACATCAGCAATAGATTGATGGTAGGCAGAGGATGACACTTGGTTGTATGTTGGGAAAATCAAGAAATAGTGTACCTGCGTCTCCATTAATGCAGATGGAGTCGGCATCACAATCATGAGTGGCAACCTGAGGAGAAAACCTAAGCTTATAATTCCCAAATAAACACAGGAAAGCAGTGTGATGAATTCCCGGAGTGACATTCTTGCCTTATTGGCCATCCTGTTATGCCTAATTATATCATTCTTAAACAGAGCTAAAAACCAAAACAAAAAAGGAGAGACTAATCCACCAATTGTGATGAATGCAGCGAAATTCACTATGTATTTGGGTGCAAATACTTAAGCTTCTTATTTTAGCATAGGCTTGCAGTCTTTTCAGGAAGCTCTGAACAACCGCCATTTCGCCGCCCCAGCCAGCTGAGAGCCATTGCAGCATCAGGCCTCCATTTCAGGGCTGATTCAAAGTTCGGCACAGGCGGGCTTGCCGGGGCTGCGAGCATGAGTTGAGGTCGGCGGAATTGCCTCCTCCCTGTGCCCGAAAGCTCTGCCACCGCAACCGATCTCGATCTGATCAGCTACCTCAAGGCGATCCCGGATACCCGTATACGGCGGGGCGTTCGCATACCGGCCTGGTATTTGCTGCTGGTAGCGGTGCTGGGCATCCTGAGCGGCTGCCAGAGCCTGCGGGATCTGGAGCGTTTTGCCATCCGACACCACAGCGCTCTGATGGAGGCGCTGGGCCTCGAGCTCAGGCGTCCGCCGTCGGATTCCTCGTTCCGCTATTTCTTCTGTCAAGCGACATCCGCTTTTGGTCCTCCGCTTTGCATCATTAAGTGTTACCTTCAATTGGTGTCGCGACAGGATTGGCCATTTCCACTGTCTGCGTCCCCTTTCCGGCTGATCGCATCACCCCCA
>JBILLQ010000125.1:0-5029 GCA_044375975.1 Prochlorococcaceae cyanobacterium | reverse complement strand
GGGGGTGATGCGATCAGCCGGAAAGGGGACGCAGACAGTGGAAATGGCCAATCCTGTCGCGACACCAATTGAAGGTAACACTTAATGATGCAAAGCGGTGGTGCAGTTTTGGATGTCGGTTGACACCAGCAATTCTTTCGATGTGGCTCCCAGAACCGCCCGAGATCACGATCAGATCTCTTTCGGCTGCCATGAGAGCTGGTTGTTAGGTCGTGCCGTGCTCCAATCGCCTATGCCCTGCTCCAGCCACACCAGCAGGGGCGCGACATATTCCGATTTGCGCAGCAGGGAACAGGAGATCAGGAATTCGCCCTAGCCCCCTATCCCGACATAGGCTGGAACCACAGAAGCCTGCGGCCCCAGCCCAACTTCCCCAGCTGGGGCCCAGCCAACTAGGCCGGGCCTGCTTGGAGATGTCTGAGGCCCATTTGAGGTGGGCAGGTGAGCTAAGGGCTTACCGCTTACCGCTCACTCATCTTCGTCAACAGCGCCGGCGGGCACTAGGCGGATCTGCTTTTTGCCAAGCTTGATCTCAAATTCATCGCCGGGCTTGAGGTCGAGCAGAGTGGTATAGGCCCTGCCCACCAGCATGTTGCCGTTGAACAACACCTTGGCCGTGTAGCTCAAGGAGCGTCCGGCCTTGCCTTTGCGGCTGCTGTCAGCATCCTTGAAGCTGACTCCCTTAGCTTCCAACAGCGCCGCATAGAAAGCCGTGAAATTCAGGCGCTCGCCTCCATCCTTTTTGCTGCTCACGTAGCCGCAGCTGCGCACCAGCTCAGACTTGGAGACCTCGCCAAGCTCGTTCACTTTGGAGAGCAGCTCACTTCCACTCAACATGGTCGATCCGTTTGGTACAAGCCAGGCTACCGAACCATCGGAGCAAGACCAGCCCCAATGGTTCGGGATGCCGGCCAATGGGCCATGGACTCGCTGTAAATCCTTTTTGGCTTGCCGCAGAGGACAGGCAGCTAAGGGTAGGCCGCTGGCTAGACGCGCGATCAATATCTTACCAGTATGACTTTTGTCAAGGACTGGGGTCTGCCAGCTGGTGGGGCAGAAAAGCTACCGTCAGCAGCTGCTAGACCAGCTGGCAAAACCACTACCCTCCAACAACAGTAGGGCCCTGGTGCCAGAACTACCCCCAGCAGCAGCCAGCCCCTGGCAACAGCACTGCCCACTCGATGGCCCTAGCGGGTTACCCATACTTCGACGCGGCGATTTTTTTGCTGGCCCTGGGGCGTTTGATTAGAAGCGATCGGATTTTCGGCGCCAAATCCTGTTATTCTACCTGGAATAATACCACGAGTTTTCAGCGATTTAGCCACAGACTGAGCTCGCTCCTTAGACAAAGCTACATTTAATATGGGATCTCCAACATTGTCGGCGAAGCCAATCAAAACAAGCTTAGCGGGCTTGGTTGATGTAGTAATGAGGTACTCAGTAACCCGGTCTAGATCAGCCAATGCTCTGTTATCCAGCTGATTCGAGCCACTGTTGAAGCGGAAGTTTACCGATAGCCGCTCTGCGCCAGCGGTGGCAGCGCGATAGGCACTGGAACTGCTCGCTGGCAGAGCAGCCAGACTCCTAACTATCTCCAGAGGAATAAATCTCTCCCGATCTACAACCGCTTGTCCTTCTTTTGAAATCGCAAATGAGACAAACTTCTTGGCTTCTCGATTGCCGGCTTCTGAGATCAAATATAGATAGAGACGTCGGGACAAGGGATAGTCTTCCGTTTGTATCGTAAATCGATTTGGCAGCAAAGCCTCGTTACCAGCGACACCTATCGGCACTACACGAGCGTCTCCAACGAGAGTATGACCAACGAAGCCAATGGCATTGTTGTCAGCCGCCACGGCAGAAGCAAGGGCAAGACTGTCTTCAAATGCTTTCGCAGACGAAACGATGGGAGCACCACCCATCACCAGAGACTTAAAAGAGTCAAAAGTGCCAGACTTATCATCGCGACGATAAGTTTGCACTGTATTATTTGGACCACCAACCAAATTGTATGAACCGATCTTGCCTGCGAATATACTGCGAACTTGAGCAACATTTAGCCGGGGAATCTGATTGGAGGGGTTGACAATGATGGCAACACCGTCCAGGGCCACCACGTGTTCATTGGCCGGCGAGGTGAGATCACCTTGCCCGGCAAGACTGGCAACCTCGGCAGTCTTTGCCCTGCGAGAGGCCATGCCAATATCGGCCGAACCATCCTTAAGACCGGCAAAAGCCGTACCAGATCCCTTGGAACTGATTGATGCAAGATATTGTTTACCTTCTAGACTGCAAGTAACGTGAACAAGCTCAACCCCAATGGTTTTACTTGTGACATTGGCACAGCCTTTGCTTCGAAAATAGGCTTCTATCAGAGCGGGCGCTAACTTTGCACCAAGGGTATTTGATCCAGCCAGGCGGAGAATGAAGTTTTCGGTTGCAAGCGGAGCCCTGGGTTTCAAAACATTCGCAAGTCCAAATATTACAGCTGCAGAACCTACCACCCCGAAACCTAAAAGCCCGAGCAGAAGTGGATTTACTGTGCCGCCAGATACTTGATTTGCCACCAGTGGTTTCCCACACTCAGTGCAAATAAACTCATCGAACCCCTGCAAATGTACAGGTTCCATTGAATTAGCAATCTCACAATTGCCGATATTTAGACAACGGCCGGAAATCTGCTTGCTCATAATGCTACCTCACGAATGAGCTTGAGGGAGGTTTTAGCACAGTCTACAAGTTGCTGATACTCCAAGCTGGCTGGATCGTTTCCAGTTTCAGATTTAGACTCTTCAACTACTGATTTAATCTTTGACTCAGCGAGGCCCCCATCATTGCCATGTTTTAAGGCAATTTGGTTGGCCGATGCAATGGCCTCAACCACTGCAAAGTCTATACGTGCCATGGTATCAAGAATACTGGTGCCTAATTCGATTGGTGGATTATCAAATCCATCTGAATCTTTACTATTGAAAACCAACAAGCCTCCTGGTGGACTCCTATCTACAAGCCCTAATGCAAGGCCCAGCATTGTCTGAACTCCTGCCAGCTTCCTTAGGTTGGCAGCACTTTGTGCGAAAAGACTGGGATAATCTGCCAATGTGCCTGAAGTGAAGATCTCCATCTCTATGCGCTCTCGGCTTCCGTTCAACCGTTCATTACACTTCTCCTTCAGGAAGGGCAATATGCCGACCATTCGGACTGGAAAGAGATTCTTGATCGTTAATATTGTTATTTTATTCTGTTGATTTTCCGTATCTATAAACTCTAAATCGCCACTCATTGATGCACGGAAAGCATCCTTGAGCAGCTTTGTAAAACCTTCATTATCAGCAGCCTTGGGCAGTAGGACAATAGTCTTGGCGACCAGTACCTGAGAACCGATAGGAATTCCAGGCGCAGCCTTATCTCGTTCTAGCGGATTTATGGTGAGGAAAACACCAGCTTGATTAACCAGCTCATGGATTTTTAAACGCAATGCGGCGCTATCTGATCCATATCTCTCCTCTAGTTTTGATAATATCGAAACTCCAAAGATTCTGCGATTTGACTCAGCAATCATATTAGAATGAGCCGCCAATGCACTGTCATTAGATATAGATGTAATGCTATCAATAAGATCAACAACGGACAGTCTTTCAAATAGCCTGGTAAACGAAAGCTCTTCCCCGAGCTTAGCAATCATCATCGAGCGTATTCTTGAAGCATGGGCAGCCTGGACAGTTTCATTCACCACTAGGTCTTTTATTGCCGAGCGCACTCCAGTTGGTTCACAAAAGCGAATTACGTGGCCCCTGGAGTCGGCCCCACCACTAGTTGTGAGTCTTTCTTCTAAATCTTTTGAGATGCGGGTCGTGGCCTGCTGTATGTTTACAGTCAGGAAGCCAATTATTATCTTGAAGTCACGTATTTCTGAGACTACCTGGTATAGCAACGACTTGGCGAATACTAGCGCCTCAATTTTGGCTAATTCCACGTATAGGCTTTGAAGCAAAATTTATTGCCTCTCGAAAATGTTATCTCTCTTGCCGAAGATCTTGCCGATTACCCCAAGAGAGGCCCAGTTATTAAGGTTGCCAGCAACCTGGTTTCTCAATTCATCAAGCTTGGCATCAGTTTTGGCAACACGAACATCAATATGCTCAAGCTTCTCCTGCAGCCAGGCTAGCAAAGCATCAACTATTTTACTAATTTCTTGCAGTGAACGAGATCCATTTTTCCACTGTTCGAGTAGATCTTGCTCGATTAACCTGCGGATCTCCTTTGCCATCTCCAATTTTGATAGCCCTTTAATTCGGAAAAACTCCTTGACACCAAGATTGCGAAAGCTCTCATCAAAACGCTTTTGATAAAAAGTGCTTAGGGAAGTTACCCAAGCCTTGGGCTCTTGTTGCTGGGCTAGTTGCTTGAATGCAGGCGAAACACTTGCCCACTCCTCCACAAGAGATTTCCAAGATCGCTTTGGATCATCAGATCTAAGGATGCTTTGGGCAAGCAGAAGATAGTCATCAGAAAGCTTCCAATTTTCAAGCACACCTGCTGCCCTCACGATAGCATTGGCATCAAAATTTTTGCTCTCATCTACAAAGCCAATGGCCTGTTGCCAATTGTTGAAGCGAAGTTGGTGAATTCCCTGCTGGGCGAAAGATAGAGTCAAATATTCCTTGATCTCCTCCTCTGGTATGGATATTCTCTTAATTCCAAAACCTAGAAATCTTTTACTGCGCTCTCCCACCTTGGATGTGGCGGCCGTCTCTGGAGTACCATCACCATTTTCAGCATTTTCCATCCTTGCGATCGAAGTAAGACCAACGAGACGAGCAATGAATATTTTCTGAAATAAAAATTCAGCAATTATACTTGGCATTTCTGTGTCAACCTTGGCAATATAGCCATTTTCATTTTCATTGCTAATAATAAGTAGGTCGCCATAAATAAAACGACCTAGGTTACGGTTTGTAAAGTTAGTTAAACTGATAGGGGCCGGGCAAAATAGCCATTCTTGGCAGCTCTATTCTCAATACCCTGA
>JBILLQ010000079.1:0-15235 GCA_044375975.1 Prochlorococcaceae cyanobacterium | reverse complement strand
CTTTGCCACTCTTTTCTGGTCGTCCCAGAAGCCTCTCTGACCCACCGCTGACCTGAAAACTGCTCAGCTGATTATAGCCGAAATCATGCCGTAATCAACTGTCATTTTGATTTTTCGAGGTGCCCTTTAGATGGGGCGAAAAATGTTCTAAGTATACATGATCTAATCCCACTAACTCACCCCGAACTTTGCCTTGATAATCCCGATAAATTTCTCAGGCTGATCACAACTCTTGCAGACGAGTCCAGCTCTATTCATTTAATAAGCAACTATACTTCCAAAGTTTTTACCAAGATTCTTGGCAATAAGTATGCAAACAAGCTGCACGTAGCGCACCAGCCACTGAATTTTGTGCCCACTCCTACACAAGCAGAAGAAATTAAATGCAAAAGCGCAAAGAAATTTGAAGACTTTAGCAACAATGGTGAAGGCTATATCATCCAGATCGGAACGATAGAACCCAAGAAAAATCATCTGCTTTCCATCGAGGTTATCAGACAACTACGCAATACCCATCCGAATCTAAGGTTATTAGTTGTTGGCAAAAGGGGTTGGCTATGTGGATCTATCTGCGATCAACTCTCTTCCTCAAAAGACAGAGGCATTGAATGGCTCGGATCTCTTCCGAGAATTGTACTTAAAGAGAGACTAAAGAATGCTTTGGCGTTTATATTTCCATCAATTGTTGAAGGGTGGGGATTGCCGCCATTAGAGGCAATGGCCATGGGCATTCCAGCAGTAGTTTCTGGCATTGAATCGTGCAAGGAAGCATCGCAGTCAGCCGGGATAGAAATTTCAGACACGCAAAACCCAACAGCATACTCAGCCGCCATACTGGAATTACTTAAATCAAAAGAACTTTACCTTGATCATGTCTCACGGGGCCTAGGGCGTAGTGCTGATTTTTCCGGTTATTCTTTTCAGCAGCAAGCAATTAAGCTTTATGCATAGGCTTAAAAATATTTTGGTATCAAAGTATTTTCCGCTTAATGGATGACAGCTATGCCGCGGCTCCGGCTCCGGCCTTGAGCATTTTGGCTTAAGGCTCCTAATTACTAAACCCACCTTGCAATTTCTGCATAGATCTTCAATAGGGGTTCAGCGGCGAAATACTTGCCAGTGCCGCTAAACTTGGTGGAGACTCAAAGGCTGATCTCCTTGTCTAAGTCACCCACTCCGGCTGAGTTGCGCCAAAAGCGGCGCCCCAAGGGTCGGCAGTTATTCTGTCCGGTCCATCCTGACCAGCAGATAGCTGGTAATGGCAAGAAGTATTTTTTGCATATGCTCAGCCGTGAGCAGCTCAAAGCCAGGGGCATGAGTGATAAGAGGTCATAACTGGTAATTAATGCTTACCCAGTACTGGTGCTGAGCAACGAGTGGTTGGAGCAGCTCTATTGTCCACAATGCGGCTCTAATCATTGGTGCCATGTAATTCGTGGAGATAAGAATCAGCATCAGGTGAGCTGGGCCCCATGGGAGCTATGGCAGCAGGTGGCCCACGTGGATCCAGTTAGCCCAAACCCCACAGTAAGCGAATACATCCTTAGGAACGCCCGGCGTGCCAGCTTGAGGCGAACAGATGGTCAACGCTATTACGACCCCAGCTAAAGCTACAATTACAAAGTCCAGATCTAACAAGACCAGATGTTGCACAGCCAATCCGGACAGAATTAACGGGCTCAAGGCTAAGCCGCATTTCAAACTAAATTCCCATTGCAAGCCATGTTTAGCATACACTGTTAGAGCGCAAATGCAATAGGACTTTAATCATGATGTTAAGATCGAGCCTGTAGATCCAGCCGGGCTGATAGCTCAGGTCACATGCCACTCGATTAACCATGGCTCTAATATTGCTTGTTTCGCCGCGCCAAACCTGAACCTGGTCAAGGAAAGTGATGCCCGGCACAAAGCCATGACGCTGCATAGAGCCAGGAATCAACTTGCAGTGCTGCTTATTATGCGCCACAGCATGGGGGCGAGGCTCACTAAACGCATGTCGCCCTTAAGCAAATTAACTATTTGGGGGAGTTCATCTAGGCTCCAGCGACGGAAGTATCTGCCTAGGGATGCAACGCGGAGATCGCCGCGGCGGGCCTGCTGGTTAAACAACAACAGCAGCAGCCAGCTGGCCAGGGGCAAAACGCTGTTAACCTGACGAGGAAAAAAAGGGGGGGGATTTGGTAGCCTAGTGAATAAATACAAGCCCATAAGCACAAGAAACCAACTGCTGACAACCTGGCGGGCCAGGTGTGAAGGCTGCGCTGGCGGCAAAATTGTAGATATGCTCCTCATTAGCAGAAGAAAAAGCAGAGTGACTAGCAGGGAATCGAACAGTCGCCGCAGGCGAAGATATCTGCGCTATGCAACCACAGCGCACCTGCAAACTCGAAAGAATACTTGATGCTCGCAAATCCTGTCCATGCAGATGAACCGGATCAGGAGCGTGCTGCTATGTGCCTTAACTACGCTCCCGAACCGGTTGATATGGCAAATAAGCAGTCGGGTTGACCGAGTGGCTGGCGCAGCGGGGCCGCCAGGCCGCGCTTCACACTTCTTTACACTAGGGTATCTGCAGCATTGGTTTGCCCTTGAACGACCTCCTGGCTGTTATCTATCTGATTTGCTTCGCGCTCATCGCCGGTGGCGCTTTTGCCTTGATGACCCAGAGCCTGCGCCAACCCGCATCTGTTGCTGTGGCGCGGCAGAGTCGCTCCAAGCCCAATCCCCATCCCGAAGCTCCCGAGCCCGGTGAGCAAGTGATGTATGTGGACCTCAGCCGCGAGCGGCTGGAAAGTCTTTACCAACAACCCTCCTGATTGCCAGAGCCCTTGAGCACCCGGTGATTGCCACCTTGATGACTTCTCTGCCGCCGATCAGGCGGGCACCATCAAGTTGGCTGTTTAAACGTCGTCTTCCGGCGGTTGTAGATTAATCCAAAACATCTCAGGCTGACGCCAAGAAAAGCAGAGGATACTGAAATTAAGAGCTTCTTGAGATATATTCGAGAATTGCAATATTTTTAGATAATAAAAATGATACAATTAGGTTTGTTAAAATGCTCACAAACAAAGCCCTGGATGGTTTTCACCATCCAGGGCATTTCAAGGAACTTATTAAATTTTTAATCAGCCGAGGCCGATTTGGCCAAGGATGCCTTGGCCGGTGAGCAGTTCAGTAGCCAGGCCGATCACGAAACCGAGCATTGCCAGGCGGCCATTCCAGGTTTCAGCGAAGGCAACAAAGCCAAAACGGGAGGAGGAGTCAGCCATGGATGGAGGAGGGGTTACAACTGAACACATTGTAACGGTGTGTGAAGGTGGCTGTCAAGCCCGGCTCGGGCACCCGCGGGCCTGGGCTTGATCAAGGGCTCGATCCACTCCCTAGAGATCCCTGTCGCCGTGGGGCTTTTCTGGGGTGAGCCTGCAGCCCAGCTGAATTTGACCGCGATCCAGCAAGCGTCCAATCCGCAGCGCCGTGGCCTCCTCTATGCGGTTAAAGCGGTTTTGCTCAAGGGTGAGCCAGGAGAGCTCTGAGTGGGTGATCACCCCACTGGAGAGCGACCTGATGAACAGCTGGCCGACCGTCATTACTTTTGTAACGGAACGTTAAGAGTCTGTCTCATCTGGGTCGCCACCGTGGCTTCCAGTGCCCCACAGGCTTTTGCTTGGCAGCACCCCAGCCCCGGGGCGACAGCAGGCCCCTCCTCACCCCCTCAGTTGCCGGCCAGCTTCACGTTTCTTTACGAACGTTGGCAGAATCTTTTGGTTGCCTTTTCCGCATTGACTACCTCTCTGCTGTTGGAGCTGTTCGCCGGCTTCGTGGCCGCTGGCATGGCCCTTTGGTTCGTAGTGCTCAACCGCCCAGCGCCTCAGGCTGACGCCGCCAGCGCCTCGCCGGCGTCGCTGCTGCCGGCCTTGGCCAGTGGCGGCTGGATTAGCCGATTTTTAAGCAATTACTTTTTGCGCGCTGGCCTGCTGGGCAATATCGGCCTGCTGGTGTTGCGCCTGGCGATCGGCGTGATGATGATCCACCACGGCCAGGAAAAACTCGCCGATCCTCAGCAGTTCGCCAACACCTATGTGGCCTCCCTGCATCTGCCTTTTCCGCTTTTCTTCGCCTATGCGGCCGGCTTCTCCGAGCTGATCGGCAGCTGGCTGTTGATCTTCGGCCTGTTCACCCCCTTCGGCGCTCTTGCCATCACCGGCACCATGACCGTGGCTGCCTACCAGCACATCCTCACTGCTGGCCTGAATATCTATGTGCTTGAACTGGTGGCCCTCTACCTGGCTGGCAGCCTGGCCGTGCTGCTGCTGGGTCCTGGTCGCTTTTCCTTCGACGGCGCCATCGTGGCCGATCTGATCGCCGAACCCGCTCAACAAAACGCGGATAACCTCGAATCCGGCGCCGTGCTGCCAGCCGCATGAGCGCAGCTGCTAATTGAAGTGGCTAAAGCAGCTCTGGTAAGCCCGAGCGATTATCAATGCAGCCCTAACGCTGCAATGGCCCCGTTATCAATGGAGCCGTTGCAGCCAATTTATTTAAACTGGCATTTTTTCTCAGCTGGCATTGCATCTCATCTCGCATTGCGTCTCAGCTGGCATTGCTTCTCCCGCCATTAATTCGTTCACCATTAGTTGGCTAGCCACTAATGTGCTGGCAGGAGTAGCTGTGTACTGTGCCCCGCAGCTGTTCGAACTCGATCTGGTCTGGGGCGGGGCTGCTCCACCACCAGCGGCCATCGGTGTAACTGGGCTCACCTGCATTGTTGCTGCGGGGCAGTTGCAAGCTGATCCCCCGCCATTGCAGCACCACAAAAGCCCCCGGCACCGTGCCGGCACTGCTATTGGGGATGTCGATCGCATCCACGGCGCCGTTGTGGATTTCGGCCAGCAGCGGTTCGCCATCACAGAGGTAGTGCTGAGCCCCAGACTCAGCTTCAGCCAGGGCCAGGGCCAGGGCCAGGGCCGGCGCCGGCCCGGCAGTCGCAATGCCCACCGCAAGCACAATTGGCAATGCCAATAGGGCAAATGACCGCATCAGAACCAAGAGCCCCAGGGCTATGGCGCGTTGGATGAGAGTGGGGTAGCTGAGCTGGATCATATCGCGATTGGATCAGGTGTTGGATTCTAGATTTGGTTCCCGGAATATGGCCCCAGCGGCGATCACGCCGCCGATGAAGCCGCAGGCATGGCCCACCCAGCTAACACCGGCGGGGGTATTCCAGGGCAGCAGGCTGGGCAGATAACCGCCGTATAAAACGATGCCCAAGATGGTGAGCCCGATCGAGATCACACGACGCTCAAGAAAGCCGATCACGATCAGAAAGCCCATCAGGCCATAGATCACGCCAGACATGCCATGGCTGCCGCGGGGCCAGAACAGCCAGATCGGCACCTCCATCAAGATCACCCCAATCCAAACCGCCAGGTAGTCGCGCAGGCCCTTGCTGAGCACCAGATAGCTGAGCGGCAGGAAAATCAGGCTGTTGGCGATCAGGTGCGCAAAGCCGCCATGGCTGAATGGAGCTGTAAATAGGGTCCACCAGGGTTGGCCGGGCCCCATGGCCAGGTTCCAGCCGCCGCCAAACAGCAGCTGATCCACCAGCTCCTGGGCCCAGGCCAAGCCCAGCAATAGCAAAGGCAGCAGGGCGCGGATCGGCAGAGAGCGAATTTGCAGGGGGCGGATTGGCAAGGGGGCGAATTGGTAGAGGGCGGATTTGCAGGGGGGCGGTTCGTGGGTGGGCTGGGCGGCAGCGACCTCTATGCCATCAACTCTGCCGGGCTCCAGCCCAAATTGACGAGTCAGCGGCCCCAGCTCGATCCAGCGGCGCCGCTAGCGGTGGCCGCCTAGGGGTGCAGCAGTTACCCCATGGCTAGTCCTGCCAAATGGTAAGGACTTCGGCACATAAGTGAGTTACCTGACCATAAAGATGCAGCCATTGCATTGCCGTCGCCTTTGTCCAGTCCCTCACCACGGCAACTCGCCGGCATCATTGTAGCGAAGGCAACATATATTTTTGTAAAACTCTGACATTTTGTGAAATGCTAGCCGTAAGCTAGTCAATAAATTGTATTTACTGCCTATGCATTGCCAAGTGTAAGCGTTAGTCGCAGCCAGTCGATGCGCCGCACCCACAGGGCTACCGCTCGCAAGATGTTGTTTTAGGTCTGATTCAAGCTTGCCCTTGCCGAGAAACGTATCGGCTTATTCCATGGCTTCACTTAGGCATACATCCCTCGTTCTGCCCCCATGCATTACCATACCAGCTCTTTGATTAAACAAAATGGAGTTAACCCCAATGAATAGCTATGGATTCGTACAGACAAATCAGTTCACGCCAGCCCCAACAACCGAGAATAACGCCTGGACTACAATAGGCAATATTGCCAAATGGAGCTATGATCCAGAGGAAAAGTCATTCCTACTAACTACAAAATCTAGCAACAGCATTCAAGTCAAAATATACATTCTTGGCCCATCATCGTTTAGGGTGCGATTTAATCCTAACTCCACTGACTATTCAAGCAACTTATCCAGCGCCGTCGTAAATCGCAACCTGGGCAGCACAAACATAAATTATGCTCAAGACAATGGTAGCAGTACTCTTGTAATCACTCTTGATGGTATTTCCATATCAGTTGGCTTGGAGCCTTATGGCATTGCGGTTTATCGCGATAGGCAGCTAATCCATCAAACTAATTATGAATATAATCTTGTCTATCTTCCCTCCGGGTCTGAAGTTACCGCCTGCTTCATGAGCGTTGCCCCAGGGGCCGGATACTATGGCCTTGGCGAGAAAGCAGGTGTTAATCTTAACAATAATTACCACACTACGACATTTTTTAACTATGATAATTTTGAATATAGTGGCTCCAATAGCATTGATGGTTCCAATTATCCCGTTATTCCCAGCAACAGCCAGCCAGGCCCTTTAAATATTTTAGAGCCACTTTACAATTCCATGCCAATCTTGGTTGAGTGGAATCCTGCCCCATCGGGCATGTTTTCCGGCTCACCTTATGCTAATTTGATTTTCCTGGATAATCCATGCCAAACCTACTTCAACATTCAAGCGACTGATTATTCTCAGTACATGAATGGAAATTATTATTTCGGCTCGCTATATAATGAGATGGACTACTATTTTATTACGGGCAATGACATAGCTTCCGTGCTTAATCAGTTTAATATCTTGACTGGCCCTAGCCCCATGCCTCCCATGTACGCCCTAGGCTATCATCAAGGAGGATATGGATACTACAACAAGCATCGTCTACTTGATGTAGCCAAGTCTTACAGAGACAATCTAATTCCAATAGATGGTTTACACATTGACGTTGATTTTCAAGACAACTATCGTACCTTTACCAGCAGCACTGAAAAATTCGGTGATGCCACTGATTTATTCAACCAGTTACATAGCATGGGATTTAAGTGTAGTACAAATATAACGGGCATCATGTCTACTGTGCCCTGGGATGAAACAGCAAAAACCAATGATTCAGATCCTGGTTCATCATATCCAACAGCTCCCTATATTGTTACGGCTCTTGACGAGAGCGGAAATGTCGTGCAGCGCAATGTTATCGATGACGGGATGGCTAAAAATGTATTTATTTGGGATAAATACATAGATAGCAGTGGAAATGATTCGCCATTTATCACCAATGAAAATTATGGTTGCAATGAGGGATTTAATCCCTACTTTTCTCCGGGCCACGTTACAAATGTAGCTGGCTGTGAAGGATCGCAAGATATTCCATTGGGAACCTATGGTTACTATGCAGATCTGCTTAGATCAGAAGTGAAGATTTGGTGGAGCGGTAACTATTATGGTCTTTTGGATAGTGGCTTGGATATGATTTGGCAAGATATGACCTGCCCTGCCGTGGTCCCCAGTGTTGATGCAGTAGTTAATTACAAGACTTTGCCCGGAGATCTTTTAATGAGTAATCTTGCGGGTGAACTAGTGCCTAATGCTAAAATCCACAATGCCTATGCTGTCAATATGATTCAAGCCACCTACGAAGGCCTAACCAGAATTAAAAACTACCTACCAGATGGCCATTACAATAAAAATAAGCGTAACTTCATCATCGCACGCGGAGGATACACGGGGGTTCATCGTTATGCGGCAAGCTGGACGGGTGATTCCGCTTCTAGCTGGGAATTTTTGTCGATCAATATCCCTCAAGTGCTGAATTGGGGGATGAGTGGCCAGCCTCTGAGTGGATGTGATATTGGTGGATTTGCAAATGGCAATACACCTTCTGGCAATGTAGAAAATCCTTTTAGCACTGATCTCCAAAATCCTCCTTACATTATTGGAGGCCAACCTGCCCCAAATCTTCTCACTCGTTGGATGACAATGGGAGCTTTTCTGCCCTGGTATCGCAACCATTACAATGGCTATACCAAGGCCTATCAAGAGCCCTACAACTACTCTTTATATCCCCACAACAATACCACGTACAGCACTGATGTGATGCCTGCCTGCAAAAAATACATAGAAATTCGCTACAAACTTCTTCAGCTATTTTATGATGCCATGCATGAATGCATGCAAAGCAACCTGCCCATCTGTCGAGCTATGTTTATTAACGACCCCGATGATTCCAACCTTCATCCCTTAACTAATGCCAATGAAGTACTGCTAAGTCCCTATAATCCCAGCCAGCAATTTGAATATGATACCAATAATGCATACCGGATTGCTGATCAATTCTTTGTGGGGAAAGACTTGCTTGTGGCCCCTGTTGTGCTGGAGAGATGGGAATCCAGTTCCTATGGTCCTGGCAATACCACCAACGACTATCCCTCTCGACCTGTTTATCTGCCCCAAGGCTTCAATTGGTATGATTTCAATGGAAACTCCACGCCACTAACTATACCAAATGGACCCACTACGCTACAGGGAGCGCTCAATCAACCTACCAATGGCGGTCAAAGTGTCACTTGGAACACCACTCAACTTGATTTAGTTCCCGTATACATCCGAGAAGGGGCAATTATTCCCGTGCGAGAATTAGAGCAATACGTGGGTCAGCTTCCAAAGAATTATCTCACTTATAACATCTACCCCGGCATAGATAGCAACTATCTTTGCTATCAAGATGACCACATTAGCATGGATGCAGAATCTAAGCAGGCCTATCGGACGATCGAGATTGAGCACCGACATCGCAATGACATATCCGGTCAGGAAATTTCTTTGATTCGCCAAGCAAATAACTATACTCCACCTGAGGAGTTTTATTACATTGCCCTACTGGGACAAACTCAAACTCCAAGCTCTGTGAATGCTAACAAAGTAGATATACCCGCCCAATCAACTCTTCTGTCCTTGACAAGCTCCCCGACAAACGCCTACTGTTATCTCCCCGATAGCCAAACAATTTTTGTTAAAATCTTTGATACGGATGCTTCGATGACAATTTTATTATCAGGCCTTAAACCAATAGACGAATCAAATGATCTTCAAAAATCTTCCAAGAATTATAAGAGCAGTTTGCAAAGTGCCGTTGGTGCATTTCTCGCCTTCATACTGAGTTTCAGCCTATGGTTTTATGCACTTCCAGCCCAGGCCGAGTCATCTGCTGCTGTAGCGCCTGAGCGGGATTCATTGACTTCCCTGGTGACCCCCGAAATTCCTGTTGATATTACTCTTAACCTAGAGGAAGAACAGAAATTACTGGTGGAGAATTTCCCAGCTTTACAACGTCTTTTTGACTTGTTTTCTTGGCAATCGTTTATAGCCCTTAACTGGCCACTGGATGCCCAAAAAAATCCCCAGCCAAAACTAACAGATCCTGGGATTCCACAGTGGCTCACTTTCCATGAAAGCCTTCAGGTATTTAGACCAGATGGCAGTGCACCAGTTGAGACTACGCCAAGGATGTGTGCCAATAATAAAAGTGATATGCGTGAGCTTTCCACCACCAGTTCCTTGTTTACAAATACTCTAGACAGAAAAGATATCGCCGACGAGATAAACCAAGCCTTTACCTCCCCTCTTTATGATCAGAACGGGAAAGAAGTGCGCTACGAAGTTTATCTTAACGACGATGAATTTGATTATTTAGTAGAAAACAAGCTTTATAACCTTGATGGTCAAATCGTTTTTTCCCAAAATCATCAGCCCATTAACTTTCCCTCTGGTGATAATGACACGGGAAAAAGCGGGGCAATGGAAGTTAAATTAGCCTGGAAAGAACTAGATCCAAAGCGAGATATTCCCAGCCGCTTCTTCACCCAAACAGTGCTGCTACCTAAGCTCAACAAAAGTGGAGAGCCGATTTTGGATAGCAACGGCAACTTTACAAACTGCCAACAGCAAAAAGTGGGCTTGGTAGGCATGCACATCTCTGCCAAAACAAAGTCATCACCCCAGTGGATTTGGGCAACATTCGAGCAAGTGGACAATCTAAATACAAATGATTTAGCTAAAGTTAATGGAAAAACTTTGCAGGCTTCATTCCATGATTATAGCCCAGCGGGGCAGACTTTGCCCGTTAATGTTCCACCTATTCCCCGCGATCCCAAAACTGGCAAGCCCAATAGCAAGGGCATTCTTAAAACTCAGGTGTCTCGCCCTATCCCTATCCCTGGAGCGGCAATGGCATTGAATAAGTCAATGCAGAAAATACTGGCATCTATGAAATCTCCACTACAATATTACGAATTGATTGACACCCAGTGGCCCACTGCTCCTTATCCTGAAAATCCTGGCTATCCCGCTATTCAAGGAGGTCCTTCTCCGAACAATCTACCCGATGCAATCACTCGCAAGTCTACCGGATCACCTGCACCAGTGTATTTAACTAATAGCATTATGGAAACCTATCTTCAAACTGGCAATCAGCAGGCTCATTTTCAAGAAAATGGTTTCCCCTTCAACAATACGCCAGTATTTGGTACGGAAAGCTGCATGGCCTGCCACTTTTCTGCCGGTATCGCAACTGGATATGTAGAGAAAGCGGAAAATTCAGATAAAGCTCAAAAAGTTGCCATTTTTGGCGGCGATCTAACCGCTGACTTTAGTTGGTTGCCTCAGCTAAAGGCTAATTGGGCCCAAGATAGTGAATAAGTCAGCCAATAGTTGACGGGCATTAAGACCCTCGTCCAGGATTTAGCCCCGGGAGTTGCCCATATCTAAATTGGTGCGGCGACCGCCGTTATCCGCAGGAGCTGATTCGAATCCGAGTCAGCTCCTCTTCGTTAAAATCCTTACGCTTGGTGGGCCACCCCATAGCCGCGAGCCACCAGGTGGCCCAGATCGGACCCTCCCAGCTCCTCAATAAAACTCCTTAGCGAGCCCGCCAACCTGGCCGCAGCTTCGCCAGAGTGGCCTACGGGCATTGGTGAGGCCATGGCAGAAGCGCAGCGGGGCGGTGGTTGGCCCCTGATCGACGGCTGGGCCCGCGCCACCCTCTCCCCCGGCGGTCCTGGGCTGTGGAGCAAGCTTCTGCATAAGAGCGCCTGCCTGTCCTGCGCCTGGGGCACCGGCGGCCAGAACGGTGGCTTTGTCGACGAGCTCGGCGAACCACTGCAGCGCTGCCTCAAGAGCGTTGAGGCGATCGCCGCTGAGCTGCAGCCCGCCGTGCCGGAACAGCTGTTTGCCGGCCGCCGGCTGGCGGAATTGCAACAACTCGATTCAGCCGATTGCGATCGCCTCGGGCGGCTCAGCCAGCCGCTGATTCGCCGCCAGGGCTCCGATCACTACGTGCCGATCGACTGGCCGGAGGTATACGAATTGGTGGAGGCCAGCTTCCGGGTGCCGGCGGCCAGGCTGGCCTCCTACAGCTCCGGTCGCTCCTCCAACGAAGCCGCCTACCTGTTGCAACTGCTGTTGCGGGCCCTGGGCTCCAACAACCTGGCCGACTGCTCCGATCTCTGCCATGCCCCCTCCACCGTGGCCCTGCAGGCGGCGTTTGGCTCGGGCACCTCAATGGTGAATTTAGATAGCCTTAAGCATGCTGATTGCGTGGTATTAGTTGGCTCCAATGCCCCCGCCAATCACCCGCGGTTGATGAACGAATTGCTGCAGCTGCGTCAGCGCGGCGGCACGGTGATCGCAATCAATCCGGTGCTGGAGGTGGGGCTGCTCAAGTTTGGCTCCCCCGCCTTTCCAATTCGCTCGATGTTGCAGAACTCGGAGGTGGCCTCCCTCTTTTTGCAGCCGATTCCCGGATCCGATACGGCCGTGTTTTTGGGGCTGCAAAAGGCATTGCTGGAACGGGATGCGATTCCCTGGCAGTTTGTGAAAGACCACAGCGATGGCTGGGAGGCCCTGATCGAGCAGCTGCGCGATACCAGTTGGCAGCAGATCACCAGTTGCTGCGGTCTCAGCCGTGAGGAACTGGACCATGCCGCCGCCCAGATCGCCAAGGCCAGCGGCGTGGTCTTCGCCTGGGCGATGGGCATCACCCACCACAGCAACGGCGTCGACAATGTGCAGGCGATAGCCAATACCGCCGTACTTAGTGGCAATGTGGGCCGGCCCGGGGCGGGCACGATGCCGATTCGCGGCCACTCCAACGTGCAGGGTTTTGGCTCGATGGGGGTATCGGCCCAGCTGCGGGAGCCGATGCGGCTGGCGTTGGAGCAGCTATTGGGTCGGCCCTTGAATCGCCAGCCCGGCTATGACACCCGCGCCCTGATCACAGCGGCGGCGGCGGATCAAGTGGACACGCTGTTCTGCCTGGGGGGCAACCTCTACGGCGCCAATCCCGACGCCCAGCAGGCCCAGGGCGCCCTGGCCCAGATCGACACGATCATCTACCTGGCAACCAAGCCGAATACCGGCCATTTCCATGGCCTGGCGGCGCGTCAAACGCTGCTGCTGCCGGTGTTCAACCGCTTTGAGAGCCCCCACCGCACCACGGTGGAATCGGGCAATAATTGGGTGCGGCTGAACGAACCCGGCAGCACCCACCTGCAGGCGGGCTCCCTGGTGAGTGAGGTGGTGTTTCTGGCGGAATTGGCCGGGCGGTTGATGGGCGACGAGCCGATCGACTGGCGGCGTCTACAGGAACCCAGCTATGTGCATCAGCTGATCGCCCGCAGCGTGCCCGGCTATGGCGCCATCGCCGATATCGACAGCAGCCGGAAGGAGTTCCAGGTGGCGGGCCGGGTATTTGATCAACCCAAATTCCCCACCGCCACGGGCCGGGCCCAGCTGACGCCCACACCCCTACCCCGGTTGAGTCTTCCCGCCGCCGACCACTTTGGCGGGCTGCCGGCGGAGCAGCGGGGGCTGGTGGTGAGCCTGATCACCGCCCGCAGCTACGGCCAGCACAACACGGTGGTTTACAAGCGCGGCGACAGCTACCGGGGGATGCCCCATCGCCAGACGATCCTGATGAACCGCGACGACCTGCGGCTAAGCGGTTTGCGGCCCCACCAGCGGGTGACGGTGCAGGGCGAGGCCGGTGCGATGACCCAGGTGGAGATCATCCCCGGCGCCATCCGCGCCGGCGCCGCCCTGATGTTCTACCCGGAGGCCAATTGCCTGATGCGCGCCGAGATTGACCCCCGCAGCGGCACGCCCGCCTACAAGCGGGTGCCGGTGCTGGTGCACTCCGGTGACCCGGCGGCCCCGCTCGGCGCCGCTCCTGTTAACCCCTGAGCAGGCCAGCTATCCGCCCAAATAGGCCATTTCGGCATGGGCGGCCGCTGGCCCTGTAGCAGGCTGGCTGGAGCGCTCTTCGCTATAGCGATCCTGGCGGGTTTGCCATAGCTGTGCCATGGCGGCCGCCAGGCCAGTCGCATTGAGGCTGGGCCGCAACCAGGGTTTGAGGTCGCTGCCGGTGGCGGCAAACAGACAGCGATAGGCGACGCCGTCGGCGGTGATCCGCAGCCGGTTGCAATCGCCGCAGAAGGGGGCGCTGATCGAGGCCACCACCGCCAGGTAACCGCCGCCATCGCGGTAGCGCCAGCGAATCGCCGTGCCGTGGGGATCGCGGCCCACCGGCTCCAGGGGCCACTGGGCATCGACACAGCTCACCATCGCCGCCGCCGGCCATACGGCCGCCGCATTCCAGCCATTGCGGTTGCCCACATCCATGAATTCGATCAGCCGCAGTTCCACCCCCCGCTCGCGGGCCAGGGCCGCCAGGGGCAGCAGTTGGTCGGCATTGCCTCCAGGGCCGGCCTGGATCACGGCATTGAGCTTCAATTGGCCGCGCTCGGGATCAAAGCCGGCGGCGCGGGCGTGCTCCAGGGCCGCCAGCACCTTGGCCAGCAGGGCTTCACCGGCGGTGGCCCCGCCCTGCAGACCGGCCATGCGGGCCACGCTGGCTGGCGCCACGGCATCGAGGCTGAGGGTGATCCGATCAAGGCCGGCGGCCCGCAGGGCCCGGGCCCGGGCGGCGCTGAGCAGCGCTCCATTGCTGGTGAGCGCCAGGCAGCCGAGGGCGCCGCGGGGATCGCTCGGGGCGCGTTGGCGCAGGGGCGCCAGCGCCTCCAGCAGGGCGTCGAGCTGGGGATATAAGAGGGGTTCGCCGCCGGTGAGCCGCAGGGTGTGCACGCCGAGGCCCACGGCACACTCCACCAGCTGGCGGCGCTCCGCCAGGTTGAGCAGCCCGGGGGGATCGGCGCTGTCGGGGCAGCAGTAGGTGCAGGCCAGGTTGCAGCGGGCGGTGAGCGACAGCCGCAGCACCCCCAGGGGGCGGTGGAGCAGGTCGCGGGGCAGCAGATCGCGGAATGCCAGTTCGCGAGGTGCCGGTTCGCGGGGGGGCGTGGCCATGACCCAGACGCTAATTGGCTTTCGCACCTGCTGAAGCTTGGCGATTCCCCCTAGGCGGCGCTTGGGGATGTTTCAGCGATCGGGAAGGATTGACGCTGCAAACCTGCTGGGAGCTGCCGAAAGCTGCTGGCAGAGCCTTGCGCCACTAGAGTGGAAAGGCGCCGCAGACCAGTTGCATCTGCTGGCGGGAGAGCCGCCCCCCGCTCTCGGGGCTGAATGCAAGGGCCGCTGGCGGACTATTCAAACGGCAAGCCATTCAAAAGCTCAAACGGCAAGCGATGCAAGGGTTTAAACGGCAAGCGATTTAAAATTCAGGCCGCTCAAAAGACAGTTGATTCAAATTGCAGATCATTCAAATAGCAGGTCGTTCAAACAGCGGCCACTCAAAGGCGAGGTGAGGTGAGGTGAGGTGAGGTGAGGTGAGGTGAGGTGAGGTGAGGTGAGGTGAGGTGAGGTGAGGTGAGGTGAGGTGAGGTGAGGTGAGGTGAG
>JBILLQ010000078.1:0-15275 GCA_044375975.1 Prochlorococcaceae cyanobacterium | reverse complement strand
GAGGTCATCGCCGATAACACACCGTTTTCAACGGTGATATCAGCTGCGCTGCTGAAGCCGGTTACAGCCTCTGAGAAAGTGAGAGTAACAGTAGCGGTTTCACCAATGCGCAGAGCGCTATCGGAGATGGTGAAGACGCTAACGGCTGGAGCGGTGGTGTCGACGGTGGCAGTGTAGGCGGTGCCGGCGGCGGACTGGTTGCCGGCTGCATCAGCGACGCGGGCGGTATAGCTCACACTCTGGTTATTGGTGAGGGTGCGGCTATCGGCATAGCTCCAGGTGGTGCCGGAGACAGATGCGTCGCCCAGGTAAGTGGTGCCGTCGTAAATACGAACGGTTTCACCAGTTACCAGGGCAGCGGAGATAGTGCCGCTGATCGATAGGGAGGTGTCGTCGGTGGTGGCGCCAGTGGCGACGGTGCCGGTAAAGATACCGACGTTGTCGGTGATGGCCGTAACTGCGGCAGTGGTAGCTGGGGCGTTGGTATCCACCGTGGCGGCGTAGCCGCTGGCTGCGGGGGACTGGTTGCCGACTGCATCGGCCACTTGAGCCGTATAGCTGAGGCTCTGGTTATTGGTGAGCATGCGGCTATCGGCATAGCTCCAGGTGGTGCCGGAGACAGATGCATCGCCCAGGTAAGTGCTGCCGTCGTAGATACGAACGGTTTCACCAGTGACTAGGGCGGTGGAGATAGTGCCACTGATCGCAAGGGAGGTGTCGTCGGTGGTGGTGCCAGTGGCGACGGTGCCGGTGACGATACCGACGTTGTCGGTGATGGCGGTAACCGCCGCCGTGGTGTCGGGTGCTACCCCATCAATCACCAGAGCCGCATTGGCACCCAGGGAACCGCTGGCACCGGGAGCGGCCAGGGTGAGGATGGCGTTGTTGCCGGCGGCATCACGGATGGTGCCGCCATTGAGGGTGAGGGCGTTGGCGGAGAGCTGATCGAGATCGCTGCTGGTGTCGCCGGCCTGAACGGTGTAGGTGAAGGTGAGGGTATTGCTGCCGCTGCCGGAGCTGTAGGTCGCGAAGCGATCGATGCTGCCGGTTTCCAGTTGCAGCGTGGGAGTGCCACCTGTGGTGGTAACCAGCACAGCTTCTGAGAACTGCACGGTGAGGCTGATGGCCGCACCGATGCCATAGCTGCCGTTGGCGGTGCTGGAGTTCACCGGGGCCACGGGTGTGGCGGCGGTGTTCCTGAAAAAGAAGGTGTCGCCGTTGGAATTGCCGATGAAGAGATCAAGATCGCCATCGGCGTCGGCATCAGCGAAGACAGGGCTGGCGCTGATGCCAACACCGCTGATCCCGAAGGGATTGGTGGCGGCAGCGGCGTAGGCGGGAGCGATGGCGCCAGGGTTGGCGGTGTTGCGGAAAAAGAAGGTCTCGCCGTTGTTGTTGCCGATGAAGAGATCAAGATCGCCGTCGCCGTCGGCATCCGCGAAGGCCGGGCTGGCGTAGGAGCCAACATCGCTGATCCCGAAGGGATTGGTGGTGGCAGCGGCGTAGGCGGGAGCGGTGGCGCCAGGGCTGGCGGTGTTCCTGAAAAAGACGGTGGCGCCAGCGCTATTGCCGATGAAGAGATCAAGATCGCCATCGCCGTCGGCATCCGCGAAGGCTGGACTGGCGGCGAAGCCTACATTGCTGATCTCGAAGGGATTGGTGGTGGCAGCGGCGTAGGCGGGAGCGGTGGCGCCAGGGCTGGCGGTGTTCCTAAAAAAGAGGGTGTTGCCGTAACGCTCACCGATGAAGAGATCAAGATCGCCATCGCCGTCGGCATCCGCGAAGGCTGGACTGGCGTAGTTGCCCACACCACCAATCCCGAAGAGATTGGTGGTGGCAGCGGCGTAGGCGGGAGCGGTGGCGCCAGGGCTGGCGGTGTTCCTGAAAAAGACGGTGGCGCCATCGCTATTGCCGATGAAGAGATCAAGATCGCCATCGGCGTCGGCATCCGCCAAGGCCGGGCTGGCGTAGGAGCCAACATCGCCAATCCCGAAGAGATTGGTGGTGGCCTCGGCGTAGGCGGGAGCGGTGGCGTAGCTGCCGAGGCTGCCGGTGGCGGCGGCCTCAATGGCCACGGCGATGCCGTTGATGTTGATCAGCCGTTGATCGTTTTCCGTGGCAGCGCTGGCGGCGGCTTGCTCGCCGCGCAGCAGGGCGGAGAAGATTTCGCCCTCATCGCCGCAGCTGTCTTTGGCGCCATTGAGGCGGGTGTCGATGGCATGGCCCAACTCCTCCAGCAGCACCGCCTCGATCTCGGGTGCCGTGGCGTTCTGCAACCAGGCGCCATTGAGATAGATCCGTTCACCGCTATCGGGAGCAGCGCTGGTGTAGGCGCCATTGATGCCGCTGAGGGCCTCTCCAGCGAGGATCTCGAGGCTGATCCCCAAACCGGTGCCGCTGAGGCTGGCCTGCAGGGCGCTGGTGGCGTCTGAGCTCTGCACCCGGAAGACCTCAAGCAGCAGGGCGTTGTAGGCGTCTGCATTGATAGCCCAGGCCGCCAGGCGGTTTTCCAGCAGCTGCAGCGCCAATTCCAGGTTGGAGCCGCCGATGAGGTTGGTGCCGTTTGTGAGTTCGGTGCCGGTGAGGAGGAGTTGGGCCATGGATCGGAGCCGGTGGGGGAGGTATCTGGAGGGGGCTAGGCCTGGTGCTGGGGGCTGGCCGGATTAGGAATCAGGGGTTTACAGATCAGGGCTGCTGCTTGGGGAGTTGGTGGAGCTGGCGGCGGTGCTCGCTGGCTGGCTGAGCTCGGCTAGTGGAGAGTGCTAAAGGGGCTGAAACGGTTCTAGTTGAATGGTTCTGTTGGCAATGGTTTTGCCTGCTGGCTAGCTGTTGCCTGCGGCTCACTTGCCTGCGGTTGACTTGCCTGCGGCGTTGGCGCCTGGGAGAAGCGGGAGCGGCCGATGCCGCTGAGGTGCGCCCCCAGGTGGCGTTTGAGCAGGCGCAGCATCGCGGTGTTGCGTCGGTCGATGGCGGCGCGGGCGGTGGCTATGGCGGCGGCGTGCTGACGGCGAAATCCCTCGCTGAGCAGCGCCAGGGCCCTGGCGCGACCGCGGTGGGCCGGGGCCACAAACAGACTGGAGTAGCGCACGCTGCCTGGCCCGGTGCGATGGGCGATCAGCCAGCCCACCAGCTCCTCGTGGTGAACCAGGGCGAGGCAGATGCTGGGCTCCAGCCCCTGCGGATCGGCCGGCGGTTGCAGCTCTGGGGGGGCGTCCAGGTGGCCTGCCTGGTCCCGTTGCGCCTCTGATAGTTCAGGCCAAGGGAGCAGTTGGTAGGGGGCGGCAATCGGATGGCGATCGGCCCAGTCGATGGCGGCGAGTTGCGGGCTTTGGCCCTCCAGCAGCACGAAATCGGTGCGGGGCGAGCTCCAGCCGAGGCGGGCGAGGATCGGTTCAAATGTGGCGCCGATCTCGGGGGAATGCTGGTAGCGCAGCGTCAGGGGGGCGATGCCCTCTTTGGCGATGAACAGCATCAGACGCGCCAGCAAGCCAGTACCGATGCCGCGCCGTCGCCAGGGGGGCTCCACCAACAGCGACAGCAGGCTGGCGCCGCCATCTGCCCGGCGCTCGGCCACCGCAAAGGCCACCATCACTCCATTGGCCATGGCGGATAGCCCCAGCAATTCCCCCTGGATGCGGGCGAGGGCGGCGCTGCCGGGGGCGAGGGAGGGAAAGGTGAGCGGTGAATAGGGGGCGAGGTTTTCCGGGGTGAGATGAAAAACCCGCTGGTAGCGGATGGGGGTGTCGGGGGCTGCGGCTGCGGCGGTGGCGGCGTTGGTGGCGTTGGTGGCGTTGGCACTGCTGGCGCTGTAGCTGGCGGCGCTGGCTTCCAGGGGCGATGGCGCCGGCAGGCCAAAGGGCCGCAGCTCCGGACCCCGGTGGGGGTTGCCGCTGGGGGCCATGGGCCGCACGTGCAGCAGCTCGGGCCGCTCGGGAATTTTCACGAGGCAGTCGATCTCCTCCCCCTGGAGCCCCAGGGCCCGGGGTTGACGCACGCCGGGGAGCAACACCACATCAAACAGTTCATCGACGGGTTCGGGCAGATCGAGGCTGTGGAGGATTTCACCGCTGGCCAGATCGATCACCCGCAGGCCGCAGCAACCGCCCTTGTCGCCCCCTTGGGCGAGGCGCTCCTCCAGCGGCAGGCCGGTGAACTGGGGCGAGCGCAGTTTGGAAAGGCCCACCACGGCGCAGCCGCCCACAAAAGCAAGACCCCGGGCAAAACCAGGCAGGGCGCAGAGGGGCTGAAATTGACCGTCTTCTATGCAGCCCAGTTCGCCGGTGCCGGAATTGAGCAGCCAGAGCTTGCCGTCGTGCCAGCGGGGCGAATGGGGCATCGACAGCCCCCTGGCCGCCAACTCGCCGCTGGGGATATGAATCAGCACGCCGCCGCCGTTGCGCTCATTGCGCCAGGCGGAGGGATCACCGTTGCCGCCGCAGGCCGTGGCCCAGGCGGGGACGCCCTCCTTGAGGGCGATGCCGTTGAGGTGGCAGCGGTCGTCGCCAGCCAACTCGGAAATGAAGGGGGGAGCCCAGGTGGGGGCAAAGCTGCAACCCGGCGCGATACCCGCCAGGCAGCTGAAGGCGGTATTTACAAAGATCGGCTGGCCGTCTGGGCCGAGCACCAGCTCATGGGCGTTCACATCGCCGGTGGTGAAGCTGGCAGCCGGCACGTAGAGGCGATCACCACCCTCATGCAGCTGCCCCGGGCCGAGCAGGTTGTCGAGGCGCCAGATCTGGCAGCGGGCGGCCATCCAGATGCTCTCGCCCGCCACAAACAGGCCCATGGGCCGATCAAACAGCCGCTCGTGCAGCTTCAGGGAGGGGTTTGGTTGTTCGTCTACGCCTAGAAACAGCAGCCTATTGGCGCGATAGGTGGAAAAGGCGAGCGAAATCGCCTGTTCCCGCATCCAGGAGGCGAGCCTGGGGGAGGCTGGGGCGGTTAGGGAGACGGGGCTGGTCAATGAATTGTGTCGGGGGATACGTCCTGCTCGCGGCAAGCTTTTCTATTGAATGCTAGGCGGGTAGGCCATGCATTTTAAATGTGGCCATCCTACCACTTCGGCTGCCAATGGCCTCACTTTTCTCCGTCCTCGTCAAGGAACTCGCCAACAATATGGCAACATAAAATCATGCTAGCGACTGTGAGATTTAACGCGCCAGAAGCAGCTATACTTCTCTGGCTATCGAATAAGGCTTAATTGCGATGGTTGCTAGTCGCAGCAATAAGGGCATCTCGTAAACTTTCAAATCTCGCCAATCCCATGATGCAAGCAGCGTTGCAAAGCCTTGCTTTACCCTTGCTCACAGCCGCCGAATGGAGCATTTTCGAGGTGACCAAAATCAATTACTCAGCACAACAATAAATTAATCGCCTGGGCCCTGCTCAATTTCCAAGGGCCAGGGGATCTGGTCGCCTCACTGGCGGCTCACACCTGATTTGCGGGGCTTTCTTGTTCGCTTTGCTTTTGCAGCTAGCTATATCGCGCACCACTCCAGCCCAGCCGAAAAGGATCCCCCAGAAGCCTCCAGCGCTTTGATTGGCTGAATTTATTCCCCCAATCTTTTGGGGATTTTACCGTAATTCACCAGTTTTTTTGTGCCGAATTGGTCGCGCTTGCCGGATAGGCTGGCCTGGATTGCCGCAATTTTGATGGCCTCTTCCCTGGAGATCCGAGCCCTCCATGGCGGCGACATTCCCCTGATCGTCGACTGGGCCCGCGCCGAGGGGTTTTGCCCTGGCCATGGCGACGTGGAGATCTACCGGCAGACCGATAGCCAGGGTTTGTGGGTGGCTTGCCTGCACCAGGAGCTGATCGGCTGCATCGCCGGAGTTCGCTATAGCCAAGCCTATGGTTTTATTGGCCTGTTTATTGTTGCTCCCCAGCACCGGGGCCGCGGTTATGGCCTGCAACTCTGGCGCCATGCCCTGGAGCACCTGGCGGATGTGACCTGCGTTGGCTTGGAGGCGGCGCCCGAGCGCATCGCCGACTACGCCAGTTGGGGCTTTCAGCCCGCCTCGCCCACCAGCCGCTGGCGCCGCCAGGGCTCGATCGCCTCGGGCCCGCCGCCCGAGCTGCCTGGCCTGGCCCTGGTGGAGGCGGCCACCTTGCCCGATCAGGTGGTGCAGGCCTACGACGCCGTCCGAGAAGCCTCGCCCAGACCCCATTTCCTGCGGGATTGGTTAGATCATCCCGCCGGCATGGTGCTGGCCCTGGTCGATCCGCTCGGCCAGTGCCACGGCTTTGGCCGGATCAGGCCCTGCCTGCTGCCCCAGGGCAGCGGTTGGCGGATCGGCCCCCTGCTGGCCGACAGTCCAGGCCTGGCTGAACTGCTGCTGCTGGGGCTGCTGGCCCGCCATCCGGGGGAGGTGTTGCTGGATGCCCCCGGCGCCAACCCGGCCGCAGCGGCTTTGATGGGCAAGCTGGGTTTTACGGCCAGCTCCGCAACCCTGCGGATGTACCGAGGTGAACAGCCCAGCGTGTCGCTGGCCGATGTCTATGGCTTGGCCTGCCTTGAGCTTGGTTGATGCAAAAGATGGCTGGAAGGTGATGCAACAACCGGCCCCAGGCAGCAGGCCCGTGTAGCCAGTTATCTCCACGATTGCATCGGTGTCGGCGGAGAAGCTGACGGTGTCACCGTTAGCTGTCGTTGCCTAAGCCGCCGAAGAGGGTATCGACGCTGCGGCGCTCTCGCCGTCCAGCAGGAAGCCCGCGTCTGGGAGCTGGCATTGCTGCAACTGGAGGCCCTGGGTGAGGCTCTGGGGGCGGGGTCCTCCTGGCTGCTCCAGAACCAACCGGATCGGCCATCAGCTAGTGCCGCTCGTGCCGCTGCCGCCAGGGCTGCTACCTCAGAATAGTGGGATAGACTTCTTGTATATCCTGCGGTAGGGTGCCCTATGGCCCGCATCACCAAGCTGTTTCTCAGCAACCGCAGCCAGGCCGTGCGCATCCCTGCCCATCTGCGTCTGCCCGACACCGTCACGGAGGTTGAGGTTCGGGCCTGCGGTCACGAGCGCATCATTTCGCCGCTGGGCCGCCGCTGGGACAGCTTTTTCCGCGATAGCCCGGCCGTTCCCGATGACTTCATGGCAGAGCGGGCATCCCAGGAGCAAGCCGAGCGCGAAGCGCTCTGAACATCGCCATGCTGCGCTATCTGCTGGATACAAACAGCTGTATTTACGTGATCAAACTGAGGCCAGCGTCGCTGCTGGTGCGCTTCAACGAGAACGCAGCTCATCTGGCCATCGCCTCGATCACACTGGCTGAACTTCTGCATGGAGCTGAAAAGAGTTCCATGCCAAAGCGCACCCTGGCGGTGGTGGAAGACTTTTGCAGCCGGCTAGACATTCTGGACTATAGCGCCAAAGCCGCTCAGCATTATGGTCAGATCCGCGCTGCCCTGGAGCGACGCGGCACACCAATCGGCGTGAATGACTTGCACATCGCCGCTCAGGCCCGCAGCGAAGGACTGACTCTGGTCAGCAACAATTTGCGGGAATTTGAACGGGTGGATGGTTTGCTGTTGGAGAACTGGGTCTGAGTACCCAGGTCAAAGGGCTAAATCGCTGCAGGAGCTTGTCGTGACGTTGGTGTGATGGTCAGTGAAGCGTGGGAGCGCGCTGGCATAATCAAGGCTGTATTAGTAGTAGCCCCGGTTATCCAGCCCCTCTAAACTAGACCCCTCAAAAAGATAATTAGGCAACTGCCGCGCTAGCTGTTCCGGGCTGGCCGCCAGGCCGTTTTGCTGCAGCCTCAGCCCGGTGCTGGCATGGGCCAGGGCGGCGGCCGCCAGCAGTTGGGCATCGGCCGGCCAGCCCGCCGCCAGGGCCAGGGCGCCAAGCCCGCCCGCATAGCCCGCCAGCACATCCCCGAGGCCGGCGCGGGCCACGGCACTGGCCGCCTGGCGCAGCTGCCAGCAGCGGCCATCGGGGGCGGCCACCACCGTGCGGGCCCCCTTGAGCAGCACGGCGGCGCCACTGGCGCGGGCGGCGGCGGCGGCGGCCTCCAGGGCGGGCAGGCTGGCCAATTCTGGAAACAACCTGGCGAATTCGCCGGCATGGGGCGTAATCCAGCTGGGGCCCACACGGCCGCTCAACCAGGCCGCTGGGCTGACGCCAAATTGCCGGGCGATCGGCCCTGCCAGGCGGTTGAGACCATCGGCATCCAACAGCAGCAGGGCCGGCGATCGGTGCAGGGCTTGCCAAAAGTCGAGCTCGGCGCCGGAAATCTCTTCATCGATATAAGCCCCACCGCCAGCACTGGCGCTAACAGCTTGATCTCCAACGGCTTTTTCACCAACAGCTTTTTCACCAACAGCCGTGCCGATGCCGGGTCCAACCACCAGGGCATCGAGCCGTTGCAAATCGGTGCTTTGCAGCTCGCCGAGGGCGAGGCCGCCGGCGGGGCAGCTGGCCAGGCTGCGCTGGATCACCACCTGGGGCTGCGACTGCCACAGACCAGCCGCCACGGCCTCGGGCAGGGCGGCCCGCACACTGCCGCAACCGCTGGCGGTGGCGCCGGCCAGGGCCAAGGCGGCGGCGCCTCGGTAGCGGTCGCTGCCGGCCACCACCAGCAGTCGGCCGCGGCCGTATTTGCCCAGGGCGGGATCAAGGGGCAAGCCAGGCAGCTCCGCCAGATCCGCCACAGCCAGGGCCAGGGGCTGCTGCTGCGGCAAGCGCTCCAACAGGGCCCGGGGCAGGGCCAGGTCGATGCGCTCCAGCTTCCCCACCCAGGTGAGGGCTTGGTCCTGCACCAAACCAGTTTTGATCAGGCCGATGCTGTAGGTGGTGCAGGCCCGGGCCGCCACCGCCCCCAGCAGCCGGCCGCTGTCGGCACAGATGCCCGTGGGTACATCCACCGCCACCAGGGCGGCGGGCTGCAGCCGCTGCCGCTCCGCCAGCAGGGTTTCGATGGCGGCCCCTGGGGGGCGCCGCTGGCCGATGCCAAACATGGCGTCGATCCACAGGGCCGGCCCCTCGGCCGGCGGTGGTTGCGAAAGCCGCTCGATGCCCAACCAGAGCGCATGGCGCCAATGGCAGGCGGTGAGCGGTTTGTGCTCGCTGAATGGACTCCAAATAGAGGTGGCCACCCCCGCCAGCTGCAGCTCCCGGGCGATCACCAGCCCGTCGCCGCCGTTATGGCCCGGTCCCACCAGCACCAGGGCCCCATGGCGGCGCAGCCGCTGGGAATGGTCTGCCAACAAACGCCGACTCACCGC
Organism: Prochlorococcaceae cyanobacterium; assembly: GCA_044375975.1. Classification (GTDB taxonomy): domain Bacteria; phylum Cyanobacteriota; class Cyanobacteriia; order PCC-6307; family Cyanobiaceae; genus UBA5018. The sequence continues at coordinate 6,057 of JBILLQ010000078.1, read as the reverse complement.
CAGGGCCGCCTTCTCCATCAGCGCCTCCACCGGCAGGCCACTGGCGAACAGCTGCCGCTCCAGCTCGGCCATCTGGCTGCCGCTCACCAGCAAATGGTCGGCATCGCGGCCGGGCCAGGCGGGTAGAGGGAGCGTCAGGGAGGTGTTTGGTAACAAGGCATGACGGCGGCTCGGATTCATGATGGGGGGATTGACCGGCCTGGCTAGATCGGGCCAGAGAGCCTTGACATCCCCCTTACCACCTCTGGCCGCCGCCACCCCGGCTGGCCTGGCGGCCCTGGAGAGGCTGCAGACCTGGCCTGGCGAGCACCGGATTGCGGTCGGGCTCTCCGGCGGCGTCGATAGCTCGCTCACCGCCGCCCTGCTGGTGGATGCCGGCTGGCAGGTGGAGGGGCTCACCCTCTGGCTGATGAGCGGCAAGGGGGCCTGTTGCGCCGAAGGGCTGGTGGATGCCGCCGCCCTCTGCGATCAGCTGGGGGTGCCCCACCATGTGGTGGATTTTCGCCAGCACTTTCAAGAGCAAATTGTGCAGGTGCTGGTGCAGGGCTATGGCGATGGCATCACCCCCCTGCCCTGCTCCCGTTGCAACCGGGAGGTGAAGTTTGGGCCGATGCTGCGCTGGGCTGCGCAAGAGCGGGGCATCGGCCGCCTCGCCACCGGCCACTACGCCCGGGTGCGGCCCGCCCACCAGAGCGACAACGGCCGGCCCCAGTTGCTGCGGGGCCGCGACAGCCACAAGGATCAGAGCTATTTCCTCTACGACCTATCGCCAAACCTGCTCGATCAGCTGGTGTTTCCGCTAGGTGAATTAACCAAACCGGAAACGCGGCTGGAAGCTGAACAGCGCGGTCTGCGCACCGCCCACAAACCGGAGAGCCAGGATCTCTGCCTGGCCGATCACCACGGCTCGATGCGGGCCTTCCTCGATGCCCATCTGCCGCCCAAGCAGGGGCAGATCGTGCTCGGCGATGGCACGGTGCTGGGCCAGCACGATGGCATCCAGCACTTCACCATCGGCCAGCGCAAGGGCCTGGGGGTGGCCTGGCGCGAACCCCTGCATGTGGTGCGGCTCGACGCGGCCATGAATCGGGTGGTGGTGGCCCCCCGGTCGGAAGCCGCCCGCGATAGCTGCACGGTGGGGGCCGTGAATTGGCTATCGATTGACGCCCCCCAATCGCCCCTGGAGCTGGAGGTGCAGGTGCGCTATCGCAGCGAACCGCAGCGGGCCCTGCTCACGCCGCTACCCGCCACCAGCGACGATGTCAGCGGCGGCCGTCCCCACCGCTGCCGGCTGGAATTCGCCGAAGCGCAGTTCTCGATTACCCCGGGGCAGGCGGCCGTTTTCTATCGCGGTGAAACCCTGCTGGGCGGCGGCCTGATCCAGCGCGATCACCAATAGGGATCGCTGGCCAGCTCCACCCGCAATACGCCGCCAGCAACCCCGGCGACCGTGGCAATGCAGGCCCGCAGCGGCTCGCCATTCACCTCGATTTCACAGGCGCCACAACTGCCCCCCAGGCAACCGGTGGGGATGCTCACCCCGGCGGCCCGGGCTGCCTCTAGCCAATCGGTGCCAGGGGCCACCTGACTTTGGCTGCCATTGGGCCAGTGGATGGTGATCACCTGAGCAAAGGCTCCAAATTCACGTGCGCCTCGAAGGCATCGGCCAAGCGATCCAGCAGCGCCTGCCGCTGGCGGCTGTGGTGGGGTTGATCCTCGCTCAAAGGCGCCAGGCCGCGGCGATCGCGCAGTTGGTTGAGCCAGCGGCGGCGCCAGGGGCCACTTTCAAACACCCCATGCAGGTAGGTGCCAGCCACCACACCGCCCTGGTCGCCGTAGGGCCGCCACCAGCCCAGGTCTGGGTCAGCCGCCAAGGGGAAACAGGTTTCCCCCTCCACCACCGAGCTGACGCCTCGGTGCAGCTCGAAACCCTCCAGCTCGAGGCTGTCTGCCGCCACTGGCCAGAGCCCCTGGCTGCGGCGCTGGCGCAGGGCCTTGGCGTTGGCGAAACGGGTGTGCAGGGGCAGTAAATCCAGACCGGCCGCCTGGCTCGCCTGGCTAGCCATGGGGGCCTGGCTATCACCCCCCTCGCGGCCCTCCGGGTCGTGCAGGCTGCGGCCCAGCATTTGCAGGCCACCACAGATGCCAAATATTTGGCCGCCCAAGCGGGCGTAGCGCTTTAGCTCCAGGGCCAAAGGGGTGGCCCGCAGGGCCGCCAGGTCCCGCAGGGTCTGCTTGCTGCCCGGCACGATCAGCGCATCCGGCTGCCCCAACTGCTCACCGGGCGCCAACCAGCGCAGCTGCACGGAGGCTTCCGCCTCCAACGGATCGAGATCGGAAAAATTGCTCAGCGAAGGCAGTTTGAGCACGGCGATCTCAATTTCAGCGCCGCGTTTACGGCCGCGGCGTTCCAGCAAATCGAGCGAGTCTTCCGGGGGGAACAGCTCATCGAGCCAGGGCATCACCCCCAGCACGGGAATACCGGTGTGGGCCTCCAGCCAGCGGCGCCCTTCATCGAACAGCTCGCGCCGGCCGCGGAAGCGGTTGATCAGCAGGCCCTTGATCAATGGGCGCTCCACGGGGCGCAATAGCGCCAGGGTGCCCACCAGTTGGGCAAACACCCCTCCCCGCTCGATGTCGGCCACCAGCAGGCAATTGGCCCGCAGGTATTGGGCCAGCCGCAGATTGGTGAGGTCGCGGGGCTGCAGGTTCACCTCCACCGGGCTACCGGCCCCCTCCAGCACCAGACGGCCGCCGGGTTGACTTGCCCGCAGCTCATCCAGCCCCTGGCGGATGGCGGCCCAGCCGGGGCGAAACCAGTCTCGGTAGTAGTGCTCGGCGCGGCAGTTGCCCACCGAGCGGCCCAGATGGATCAGCTCACTGGTGCTGTCTCCCTGGGGTTTGAGCAGCACGGGGTTCATGGCGCAGATCGGCTCTAATCCGGCCGCCCAGGCCTGCAGCGCCTGGGAATAGGCCATCTCGCCGCCGGCGGTATCCACCCAGGCGTTATTGCTCATGTTCTGCCCCTTAAAGGGCAGGGGTAGCTGGCCCCGGCGGCGCAGCACGCGGCACAGGGCGGCCGTCATCAAGGTTTTGCCGGCGCCGCTGCTGGTGCCAAGCACCATCAGGGGTTTGAAACTGCTCACCATCGCGGCCAATGGCGTCTGCACCAATGCCACAGCTTGGTGAATAGGTCGGCCCTATCGCGCTGGTCAGGCCAGCTGGTCAGCAGCTGCCGGCCCAGGGGGGTGAGCCGCACCCGTTCGGTGAGCCCCTGGCCGTCCACCTCCCGGCGCAACACCCCCAGCTGGATCAGCCAGATGAAGTGGTCTTCCGCTTGGCCGGCCGATAGGCGGCGGCGGCTGAGGCTGCGCCAGTCCTGGCGGCCAGCCAGCTGGCTGCTGCTGAGGGCGCCCTGCTCCAGCTGCCGGTAAAAATCTTGCCGAAACGGCAGACAGAGCAGGGCCTGCTGGGCCCGGCGCAAGGCGCGCTGTTCCTGGCTGGTGGGGCCTGAAGAGGTCAAGCAAAGCTGGCATCCGCTGCCATTGTCTTGCCTAACTTGTGGTCCTTGGTGCCGTGCTGCTGCTGGCCTCCGCTTCCCCCGCCCGGCGCCGCCTGCTGGAGCAGGCCGCCATTGCCCATCGGGTGCAGGTGAGCGGCGTGGATGAGCGGGCGATTCAACACCCCGACCCAGCTGAGCTGGTGCTGCTGCTGGCCCAGGCCAAGGCCCAGGCTGTGCAGCGCCTGCTGGATCGGCAGAGCGACGCCGATATTTCTGTGGTACTGGGCTGCGATTCGGTGCTGGTCTATGGGGGGGAAGTTTTTGGTAAACCCAGCCATGCGGCCGAAGCGATCGAGCGCTGGCGACTGATGGCCGGCGGCTGGGGGGAGCTGCACACGGGCCATTGCCTGCTGGCCGGTCCTGGCGCCGCTGCCGCTTGCCCCGCTGAGCGACTGCGCACAGTAACCACCAGGGTGCAATTCGCGCCCTTGAGCGAGCTGGAAATCGCCAACTACGTGGCCAGCGGCGAGCCCTTGCAGTGCGCCGGTGGTTTTGCCCTGGAGGGCCGCGGCGGGGCCATGGTGGAGCGGATTGAGGGCTGCTTCTCGAATGTGATCGGCCTCAGCCTGCCGCTGTTGAGGCGCTTGCTGGGGCAGTAGGAATTAAGCCTGCAGTGGCCAACCAGACCATAAAAGCCGGCCCGTAGCCATGGGCGCCTCGAAAAATTGCCCATTGCGCTCGCTAGAGCGAGGTGCAAGCCAGTTGCCACAACACTTCTCGCGGCGTGGCATCGATGGACCTTGGTATTTTGTAGTGCTGCCATTAATGAAATTCTGGAAAACAGCCATTCCGGCAACAGGGCGCCATGGGCCCTGGCTCGGGTTTTCAGGGTTTCCTTAAAACGGCTGTTGACTGAATGCATAACAGGTAAGCGGTTACATATACTCTGGAAAATAATTGCCGGGCCAGGCAGGGAATCCACCGTTCAAGATGGATCACAGAGGCTGAAACCGGCAATTCGACTATTCTGCAGAGTTTTCAGATTCTCTAGAATTTTTTAGATTCTCCTCAGCTTTCCAACACAATCGGAGCTGGATTGGACGATTATCACCAGCGCAGTCGCACACCTCCTCCGTAGCTGAGCTCATTGCCGTTAGACCAGAAGGCGCCACCGATGCCGGCATAGACGGAGAGGGTGGCGGAGCTTTCGTATTCGAGCGACAGGCCTAGATCAAGAGCATTGGCACCGCGATTTTGCCCGAGTACGGTTACAGAACCGAGCGCTGGCACAGTGGCAAATGATGAGTTGATCTGCTGTCCACCGTTAGAATTGCCATTGAAATCATATTCGTATCCCAGGGAAAGCCTTGGGATAAGACGTGAGTTTTTAGCTGTAACAATTGGGGTTTCTAGTGTTAAGCCAAGACCATACAGGAGCGAGTCTGTGCTTTGGCCTGCTATGGCTAGGTCAAGGGAGCCGGCGCCGGATTCGGTGATATCACCCTGGGAATGAAGGGCATAGGCGAGGAAAGTACTTGGCTTGAGACGAACGGCGCTGCGGCTTTGCTTGTCAGAGGAGATAATCCAGTCGTATTCAGCTCCAATTGCCGTCACTAAACCGTTACCACTCCAAATTGCAGATGCGGTGCGGTTGATGCCGCCAAAGGCAATTTTTCGCTCAGACTCGTACTGCAGGTTCATATAGCCTAGCAACGCGGTTATCTTCCATGAATCAGATGGATAGTAAGCACCCCAAATGCTGCCAGCATAAGTGGACGAGTCAATGCGAACGTCGCTGTACTCGTAGTTGTAGAGATTTGCCTGGCCATAACCAAAGGAAACACCTGCGCTCCACTGACTGTTGATGTCGTATTTAAGGCCATAAATAGAAGAGAAGATGTTGTAGTCGACAGATGCCAGGTCATTGCCGCTGTTAAGGTTTGCCTGGGTATTGCCTCCACCGATCAGCAGTGACCATGGGGTTAGAGTAGTGCGCTTACTAGGCTTGCAGTCACCTTTAGGCTGCTGTCCATCTTGAGCTTGGAACTGCTGGATTTGCTGATTGTTGAGCTGATTAGTATCGGCAATGCAAATATTATCCTCTAAGCTGAAAGGAATTGCTTTGCCACTACCGAAGGAAAGAGTATAGGCGCGAAACTTGTCTAGGGCTTCCAGGGCAACTGATTGCATAGAGGCATAGGGTTCGGCACTTGTTGAGCGCAGTGCCCTTGTTAATTGCTGACCACTGGATAAAGACTGTAGAGCTTCTTGAACGGCTAAGAAATCCGGCGTTAACCCAGCGCCATTGGCCTGACTGGCAGCGGCACCGGGATCAGCGCCGCCAGAACCAACGCCATTGCTGCCACTAGGATTAGCTGTAGGGTTGCTAGGATTTGTAGCAGGATCAGAATTAGTACTTGATCCAGCATTCGCATCTGGATTAGGATTAGGATTAGGATTAGGATTAGGGTTAGGGTTAGGGTTAGGGTTAGGGTTGGGGTTGGGGTTGGGGTCGGGGTCGGGGTCGGGGTCGGGGTTAGGGTTAGGGTTAGGGT
>JBILLQ010000133.1:0-5126 GCA_044375975.1 Prochlorococcaceae cyanobacterium | reverse complement strand
TGTTCACCAGAACCATGAACCGTGGATTCTTCTGGTTTTGTTAAGCATCCTTGGCCTTGCGCCCTGTCGCACGAGGTGATAGGCTACGCTTAATTCTTGAATCTGCCGCGTAGCGGCTTGGTCCAACCTGCATTAGTGCCCGTAGTTGCCATAGAGTTGGCTGTGTGGGCGGATGACGATGGGAGTGGCTTTGTGAGTTTGTGCTGAGGGCTGCTGACAACGGGTGGTGGGGGGCTGGGCTATGAATGGAGGGGTACCTGCAGTATCAGGCGATGTCAGAAGAGCAACTCGCAGCCCTGATTGCCACGCTGAAGGATAATGCTGCTCTCAGGGACAAGCTTCAGGCTGCTGCCGACCTGGATGCGACTGTAGCCCTGGCAAAGGAAGCAGGATTTGATGTCAGCAAGGCTGATTGGTTGAAGTATCAGACACAGCAGACCCAGGAGCTCAGCGATGAGGAGCTGGAGGGAATGGCCGGTGGAGGAGGCGTGTGCGAAGGCACACATTACATCAACAATCAATCAGCAACGAATTGGAGCTGTTGTCACGAAAGCGGCACTGTTAAATGTCGAGGATCTAATTGTTGATCAATGGATATAGGTCAAGTTGTTAACCCCAGGCGACCAAGCCTGCACATGCAAGCCCCTAAAACTACAGGTATTTTTTGATTCTTCAAATACTTCTAGACCGCCAAAATAGCATCTAAAGCCTAGAATTACCCCCCTCCACTGCCAACCTTGAGCAACTTTCCCGCCCAAGAAATCACATTTATTTATACCAACAACAATGTCAGCCATCTCCATTCTTGATCTCCGCTGATACACTTATTCCCTCAGCATAGCCACCAAGCACTTCCCTCCCTATCGCCAGCCCGCATGCTGTTGGCTCTTGTAGATATTACAACAACCTGACGCCACTTATCAGATATTTGAGCGAAGCGACTTTTAAATAGGGCTTGCTGAGAAACCCAGATCGCTTGCGCCGCAGTGGATTCCAGCGATAGTCTCGTGCTAAAATCGGCTCGATGAGGCCATTTTGGCCTTAGAAGAATCTACGCTACAGTTTATGTACGTTTTTCAGCACAACGGCCAGCTAGCCATAGAGGAATTTTATTTGCCTTTTGGGGGGAAGTTGGATCCCAATAACCGCTGGGTTCTGCTGAGCAATTTGATTCCGTGGCTTCCCATGGAATGCCAATATGCTCACTCGTTCAGTGCCACCTCTGGTGCGCCAGCAAAGCCATTTCGAATGGCCTTTGGGGCGATTTATATCCAACAGCGACTGGGAGTCACGGATCGAGAGACCGTGGAGCTGATTACGGAATCGCCCTATTTGCAGTACTTTATCGGGATGACTGGCTATCAGTATATGAAGCCTTTTGATCCATCCATAATGGTTCATTTTCGCAAGCGGATTGGTCCCGACTTGATCAAAGTCTGCAATCAGCTCACTAAAGCCAATGGGATCGCAATGATCCAGCAGTTGCTGGCTTCATGTGATGAAGGGGGTTCCGGCGTTGAGACCGGGGATCTCAATGCCGTTGAGGCTGAACTGGGTGTGCGTCCAGCGTCGGACGATCCGGGCAGCAACTGGGGCACTTTGATGCTTGATGCGACCTGCGTACCAGATGACATTCCTTATCCAGTAGATCTCAGATTGCTCAATGAGGCTCGCGAGACAACGGAACTGGTGATTGACAAGATGTTTAGTGAGATGCGCGGAGGAATAACACGTAAGCCGCGCTGCAACCGCGACAAAGTCAGGAATCTATTTCTTGCATTCATCAAAAAGAAGAAGCCCAAGAAAGCCGAGATTCGTGAAGCCAAGAGATTTCAACTCAATGAGATCCGGCGGAACCTGTTGGCCATTGACAAGCTGATCCATTGTGGCGCAACGCTTTCGGGGCTTGATAGTTATTTATATAGAAAACTTCTCGTCACCAGCGAGTTGTACCGTCAACAGCAAGAAATGTACGACGCTGACAAGTGCCGCATTGATAACAGGATCGTGAATCTGTCGAAGCCCCACGTACGCCCCATAGTCCGGGGAAAGGCAGGAAAGAAGACAGAATTTGGCGCCAAAATATCGATTTCAGATGACAATGGCTTTGTCGACGTGGATCGCATCAGCTGGGATAACTATAATGAGTCCAAGGATCTGATTCAGCGAGTTGAGCAGTACAAGCAAGATCATGGATATTATCCTGAGCGTGTTTGTGCCGATCAAATTTATATCACATGGGAGAATAAGCGCTTTTGCAACGAGCGTAAAATTCGGCTCAGCGGCAGAGGAAGAGGCAAAAAATCCGAGCAGAAAATTGAATCAGTAGAGCAGCAAGAGATTTTCAAGTCAGATCTGAGAAAGCGCTCGGTGATCGAGGGTCGGATCGGAACTAGTAAGCGCAAGTATGGACTCGATCGAATCATGACCAAGCTTGTGGCGACCTCTAGATCTGTGATCGGAATGGCAATGTTTGTGATGAATGCCGAGAAGATCCTGAGGCTGCTGCGCCTATTATTTGCTTTATTTGTGTCACTCTATATGGCAATTTTCATTCAAGGCGATTCTGACCTGGACGAAGAGCTTGTGATTGCCTTTTAGCGGATTTTAAACGCCTAATCCTATTTTGTGCTTCGGCCCCTCGCCGAGCAAGTTATGGGTGTCGCTAGGGAGGGAAGACGCGTCAATGAATTTCAGCAAGCCCTAAATACAAAAAGAAGTTGCATTTGCTTTGGCGACATCTGTTTCTTCCTATTCGTGGTGGCTACATTGGTCTCAATCAATCGCTTTGGCACCCTTGCACCCCATTGACACTTTGGTGCCACTTTGCTGTGACGGCGATAGTTTTGGCAAAATCGCTAATAAAGCTTGGAGCATCCTTTAACCATTGATGCCAGCTGCAGAAAACTTGAGTGCCATTCGCTCAGGCCATAGGCTATCAATCTGCCGTAGTGCTCATAGTTAATGCAGGGGTGGCTATGGGAGTGGCTGTGGGGTGGACGGCTATGGGAGCGGCTTTGTGAGTTTGTGCTGAGGGCTGCTGACAGGTGGTGGTAACTGGGCTATGAATAGGGAGTATCTGCTGTATCAGGCGATGTCAGAAGAGCAGCTCGCAACCCTGCTTGCCAAGCTCAAGGATGATGCTGCTCTCAGGGACAAGCTTCAGGGTGCTGCCGACCTGGATGCGGCTGTAGCCCTGGCGAAGGGGGCAGGGTTTGATGTCAGCAAGGCTGATTGGTTGAAGTATCAGGCAAAGCAAACCCTGGAGCTCAGCGATGAGGAGCTGGAGGGGGTGACTGGTGGTTCCTTTTTTGATGATTTTAGCCTCTATGTTAGCTACGACGACTACTAACCCTAAGACCACTACGACTCACTGGGGGGGGGGGGCGATGGCGCTGCTAATGTACGCTCCATTCCTGGCTCTCATGCACGGCGTTAATCTCCCCTCGTCACAATGGCAGCCTCGGCAGGCTAAACCTTCAAGCCCCTGCAACCACAGGGGCTTTTTATTACTTCAATCAATCCGAGAAACTCGCCATCCAATACATGGCGCCATCTCACCTGTTCGCCGCCAACTCTGAGTCACTTTCCCGCCCTAAAACATTTCATCCATTGCCATCTGCAGCAAAGCCAACTATCTCTAATCTTTAAATCTGGCGATACACTTATTCTCTCAACACAGCCACCAGATACGCCGCTCCCTGTCACCATCTCCGATGCTATGATCCCTTCTAAATCCGACAGCAATCTAACCCAACTCATCGGGGAGCTGATTAAGAAGACAATCAAAAATAAAGGGTATTTGCCGTTGCATTGGTGACACTCATGTCTTCTTTTGCTCCTGCTAACTCTCTTCTCAAGCAATCGCTTGAGCATCCGACTGACCCAATGGCACTTGGGAGCACCTTTGGTATGATGGCGATAGTTTTGGTAATATCGCTCATAGTGCTTGGAGCACCCTTTAAGAGTGGATGCCAGTTGCAGGAAGGAAGGATGCCATTCGCTGAGTCCATCACTCTCTAACCTGCCGTAGCGCCCGTTGTAGGGGTGGGAGTGGACGGCTATGGGAGTGGCTTTATGAGTTTGTGCTGAGGGCTGCTGACGGGTGGAGGGGGCCGGGCTATGAATGGAGGATTATCTGCTGTATCAGGCGATGTCAGAAGAGCAGCTCGCAACCCTGCTTGCCAAGCTCAAGGATGATGCTCGTCTCAGGGACAAGCTTCAGGGTGCTGCCGACCTGGATGCGGCTGTAGCCCTGGCGAAGGAGGCAGGGTTTGATGTCAGCAAGGCTGATTGGTTGAAGTATCAGGCAAAGCAAACCCTGGAGCTCAGCGATGAGGAGCTGGAGGGGGTGACTGGTGGTACCGTTTTATTTGAAGACTATCGCGTCTCCCTCACCTGGGTCAATAAAGGTCCCGAAGACTACGAATTCTAAGACCGCTACGAATCACTGGGAGTGTAATAGCACTACCAATGTACGCCCCAGTGCTGGCCCTCATGCCCGGTGCTAATCGCCCCTCGTTAAACTTAGCAGCCCAACCCCTTCGAGCCCCTGCAACCACAAGAGCTTTTAATTCTTCAATGACTCTGAGAAGCTCGTCATCCAATACCTAGCACCATCTCGCCTATTTGCTGCCAAATCAAAGCCGCTTTACCGCTCCAAAAAATCTCAGCTATTTTTACCCAGAGCAAAGCCTGTCAGCCGACAGCGAATCCTAAGCCAGCGCTTTGCATCATTAAGTGTTACCTCCAATTGGTGTCGCGCCAGGATTGGTCGTTTCCTCTGTCTGCGTCGACTTTCCCACTGATCGCATTCCCCCCAGCATCTGAGCATGACAGCCAGCGCGGCAGCCGCCACTGGCAAATTAGGGCTTCGTAAAGTACTGGCCAAGCAGAAGAGATGCCTCCCAATCTGGCAGCCCTAGTTTCTATCACAGCTCTGGTAGGCATTTCCGCTCTGGAAGCTATTAGCTGCTCTGGGAGCTAATGCAGCCCTGTTTTGCGGGCAGGGCCCAGAAGATTAAAAAGCCAGGCACAATCAAAAGCTCAGCACAAAACAGAATCCTGTTTCATGCTGAGCTCGTTGATTTTGGATGAAGATTTTACCTGGCATCGACCTATTTTCT
>JBILLQ010000110.1:0-5154 GCA_044375975.1 Prochlorococcaceae cyanobacterium | reverse complement strand
GCCACTCTTTTCTGGTCGTCCCAGAAGCCTCTCTGACCCACCGCTGACCTGAAAACTGCTCAGCTGATTATAGCCGAAATCATGCCGTAATCAACTGTCATTTTGATTTTTCGAGGTGCCCTTATGATTGTCATTTGCATGGATCAACAGGCTATTTAAATGGCTCAGAAGGTTACTCTGTAGCCCTGGGGATATTTGTTGCTAGGCTGTTTTTGGCCCCCCTCATTTTACTGGCCCAACTTTATTGGCTCAGCTGATCTCCGGCTGCAGGGTCTAGTTGTTGCAGCAGGATCGAGCCGCTGGCTACCTGTTTGCCCTCTAGCTGGGCCGAGCGGATTAGCAGGGGGCATCCACCCGTGGCTACCACCAGCCCCACTCCTTCTGCCACCTCCAGCACTTGGCCGGCACTCTTTTTGCCGGGTTGGTCAGATTCCGCTAGCTGCGCACCGCTAAGCAAATCTGGCGCTGCCTGGTTGGCGTTTAATACTGCCCAGCGCTGGGCTAGCTCTGCGGCTTCCGGGCTGAGTTGTGACCCCAACCGCGTCACCAGCGGTTCGCTATCCAGCAGTTTCAGCCGCTTGCCCCGCCAGAAGCTATGGGCCCCTGGATAAAGACCCATCACTTGACGGTGGATGGTCAGTGCCGAGGCGTTCCAATCGATTTGATAGTCGTCTTTGTTGATCATGCGGGCGTAGGTGATCCCCTGCTCGCCCTGGGCCCTTACCCCCAGGCGCGCCAGCCGTTCGGCCTCGGGCCCTGGTCCAGCCGCTTCGATCAGCGGCATGGCCTGCACCAGCAAGCTGCCGGTGAGGCTGGCCAGGCGTTCGGCCAGCTGTTGGGCGTTGTCGCGCAGGCCGATGGGGATGGCCTGCTCCAGCAGCACCGGGCCCGTGTCCAGGCCCTCCTCCATGGCCATGATGCCCACGCCAGTTTGGCTATCTCCCTCGATCAGGCACCACTGGATCGGTCCGGCACCCCGCCAGCGTGGTAGCAGCGAACCGTGGCCATTCCAGCAGCCATAGGCCGGCTGAGCGAGCACCGCCGCCGGCAGGATCTGGCCGAAAGCCACCACCACATAAACATCTGCCGCCAGCTCCCGCAGTTGGGCCTGGCAGTCCAGATCTCGCCGAATCCGCTCGGGTGTGAACACCGGAATGCCCAGCTCCAGGGCGCGGGCTTTCACCGGGCTGGCCTGCAATTGCTTACCCCTGCCGCGGCGCCGATCCGGTTGGCTCACCACCCCCACCAATCGATGGCCGGCGGCCACCAGGGCATTGAGACTGGCCACGGCATAGGCCGGGGTGCCCCAGAACAGGATGTTCATGGTTTGCTCAATCAGGCCTCGCCGGTGATTGAGAGACCCTCCACCCACACGTGGGGACAGAGGCCATCGGGGCTCACCTTGGCCTCGCCTTCGAAACCAACGATGCCATTCAGCAGGCTGCGGATGTCGCCGGCCACGGTGGCCGCCTCGATTGAGCGCCGCTCGCCATCCTTCACCAACCAGCCATCAAAAGGCAGCGAAAAGCTCCCCTGGCTGGCCTTTACGCCGGCATGCAGTGCTGATAGGGAATCGATCCACACGATCGCGCCGTTGCCACTGGCATAGCGATTCAGCCCCTGCTGGCCGCCACCGCTGCCCGGTGTGGGGCCGATCTCCAACCAATTGGGCCCCACGGAAACTTTGGCGCCGAGTCCGGCATGGCCGCTGGGGGCCACCCCAAAGGCCCGGGCGGTGGCTTCTGAGTGGAGAAAGTTGCTCAGCACACCTGCCTCCACCAGGCTGAGCCGCTGGATCGGGGTTCCCTCGCCATCGAAGCTCCTGGCGCCGATATTGCCCGGATGCAGCCCGTTGTCTTGCAGGTTGAAAAAGGGCACTGCCAGCGACTGGCCAAGGCTTTCGCGGTTGCTCAGGCTGACGCCATCGAGCACGGCACGGGCATTGAACATGCTGCTGAAGGCTGAAATCAAATCGAGAAACGCCTCCGGACTGAACACACAGGTGTAGCGACCCGTGCTGATTGGCGCGTAGTCGAGGTGGCTGATGGTGAGCTCGGCCGCCTCATCGATGCAGCCGGCCAGGTCTAGCGCCGCAGCGCCATAGGCCAACCGCATAGCGCCGGCGCTGCGGGGCTTGCGACCCTCCTGTTCCGCCCTGGCATATAAGTAAATGCTCGCAGTGCTCTGCAGCTGTTGACGACAGGCCCCTTCGCTGTTCAGGTAGATGTGCTCACTGATCCGCTCGGCCAGGCCGTTGTAGGGCACGGTGCCAATGGCCGGGTGGCGCCCCAACAGCTGGGCCTCCGCATCCCGCAGGGTTGCCAACAATTTGAGGATGCCGAGCGGTTCCTGCAGCGGCTGTTCCAGGGGCTGCAAGGCAGCGGTGGCCAGGGGAGAAAATTGAGGGGTGTCTGCGGCATTGCCGAAACTGGCCGCCTCTTTTGCGCCGCCCAGGGCCCGCTCCAGGCCGCTCTCGGATAAATCTGATGTGCTGGTGATGCCCACCAAACCATCTGCATTCCACACCCGCAGGGTGATCGAGCTGCGTTGGGCTCCCTTCATCTGCTTGGCCTCCCCCCTATCCACCTGCACCGAGGTGTCGCTGCTGCAGGCGGCCCCCAGATCCCACTGGCGAATGCCAGCGGCGGCGGCAAGCCGCTCCAGGGTTGCCCGCAGGGCCGGCGCGTCGAGACCAGAGGCCCCGGGGCCGCTCTGGAAAATTTGGCTGGTTACAGCTGAACTACCAGCTGGAATATCCGCTGAAACACCAGCTGAAATATCCGCTGACCTGGCAGCGTTGATTGTCATGGCAGGGTTGGCTGGGGAAGAGAGGGTGGCTGGGCTGATTTCGCTGTTGATAGCGGCTGTGCTCCCCGCTTTTGTGTAGCTTGACGCCATGGTCAACGGCCTCCCACGGTGATCGAATCCACCTTGATGTGGGGTTGACCCACCGTTACAAAAATGCTGCCGCTCACCGAACCACAGAAGCCCGCCGCCAGTTCCAAATCATTGGCACACATCGAAATGCGGGGCATCACCTCCTTGGCTGCGCCGATCAAGGTGGCCCCCTTCACCGGTTTGGTGAGCTGGCCGTCTTCAATTAGATAGCCCTCTTCCACGGCGAAGTTGAACTGACCGGTGGGACCGACGCTGCCGCCACCCATCGCCTTGCAATAGAGACCCCGATCCACCGAGGCAATCAGCTGCTCCGGGGTATGGGGGCCAGCGGCGATATAGGTGTTGCGCATGCGGCTGGCCGCAGCGAAGCTGTGGCCCTGGCGGCGACCGCTACCAGTGCGGGGATGACCGGTGCGCAGTTCGCCGGCTCGATCACTGAGGAACCGCTTCAAAATTCCGTTCTCGATCAATACAGTGGGCTGCGATTCGAGGCCTTCGTCATCCATGCACAGGGAACCGAAGGCGCCATCGGTGTGACCCTCATCGATGGCGGTTACGGCCTCGTGGGCAATCAACTCGCCCACCTGCTCGGCAAAGGGGGTGGTGCCCCGCTCCACCTGGGTGGTTTCCAGCAGGTGGCCGCAGGCCTCGTGGAAGATCACACCGCCAAAGCGATTGGCCAGCACCGCCGGCATCTGGCCGGCTTCCACGTAGTCGGCATAGAGCATGGTGCCAGCGCTTTCGCACACCTCCTGGGCCGAGGCCAGGGCATCCCACTGCCGCAGGTCATCGGGGCGGCCGGAGGTGCCGTAGCGGCGGCCCACGGAGGAGCGGTGGTCGCCATCGGCCGCCAACACGTTTAAACCCATCGATTGATGCAGGCGGATGTCGCGGCCAAAGCTGCCGTCGCTGGCGGCCACCAGCACCTCCTGCCAATCGCGGGCGTAGCTGCTGCGCCTTGCTTGCAGGTGCTTACCTTGGCGTTTCAGGGCATCGGTGCCCTTGAGTAGCACGGCGGTGGCTTCCGCCAGGCCAGGGCAGCGGGCCAGCCAATCGGCCTTGGCGGCGCCAAAATCACGCAGCTGCGGCAAACCCTCAAAGCCGCTGCGGCCGCTGGGGCTGTACTGCAAACCGAGCATCCCCAAGGCCTGCTCAAGGGCCCTGCGCAGACCGGCCTCGCTGAGGTCGTTGGTGCTCACGAAGCCATCCCGCTCGGCCAGAAACACGCGGATGCCGGCGCCCATGCCAAAGGCGGGGCTAACGCTGGTAATCAGCTCCTGCTCCGCCAGGACGCCCAGGTGGTTCTTGCGCTCCAGGAACACCTCCACCAGATCGGCCCCAGCGGCACGACCGGCCGCCAGCAGGGCTTCCAGCTGGGGCTGCCAGGCCCCATCCAGCTGGAAGCCCTGCTGGCCGCGGCTGGGGTAATCCGCAACCGATATAGAGGCCGCTGCTGGGGCTGCAATTGGGGCTGCAACTGGCGCCGTGGCTGGGGATGCGACTGGGGCGGCTTCTGGAACCATTGGGGAGAAGGGCAGGGCTTCGGAGATACGTTGGCTGCCTAGATGATTTATAGCAAGGATTGGGGGAGATACGCTTGCCGTGTAGATTGTTTATAGCAAGGGGGCCGGGGGTTTCTGTTAGCAAATTCATCTAAATTTAGGGAGACTCGGGAAAGCCGAAGCCATGATCAACGCAGTCCTGATAGCGCAATGACTCTCGACTAGCTGCGTCGCAGGAATGGCGGTTTTCCAGGGATTCCTCAGGGAAGCTGGAAAAATTGTCCATCGAGAGTTTCTTTACGCAAAGACACCCACACTCGCTCGCCAAGGCCTATGTCTTTAGTAGCAGTTCCTAATTCAGCCCTGGATGCCTGCTGCTCAAATAACTTGTGCTCCGGCCGAAAAATCTCCCTGGGCAGAGCTGTCCAACTAAAGGCATATACCTTGCTGGGTGAGGCAAGCCCGAAACAATTGGAACGGACTGGCCTGGGGGAAGCGACTGCTAATAACCTCGTGATTTAGTGTTTTTTCCCGATAAAAAGCACCAATTTACTATAGACAGGTGGTTTTAGGGAGAATGGGCTCGGGCGAGCCCCAGGTTGTTAAACGGCCTGGGGCGTGGCTGTGAATAGCCAACATTTACAACGATATCGTTAACACGAATCGGCTCTGGTATCAATTTCAACCTGGCAAAAGTATCTGCCACTTTCTGCTGATCTTTAATCCCACCCGACTGGATGGGTGAAACCTGATA
>JBILLQ010000077.1:0-15939 GCA_044375975.1 Prochlorococcaceae cyanobacterium | reverse complement strand
TTCCTCGGGAGTCAGAAAAACTCGAAGCCTCGCGCTCATAAGGACCTCTCAATACGGAAATAAATCCTATGATACATCAAAATTGTCGACGGCCCAACCTCGAAAAATTTTTGCCAACCTACTTACGGGTGCCCAGAGTTTATTCAGTTGCTTGCGGGAGACAACCTCCTCCGCATCACTGGGCGGCACCAGATAAATGAATAGGGTTGAGCGGCGCTGTAGTTGCTGACAGCCCTGCAGCACTAGGCCGGTGAGCGCAGTCGTCAGGGCGGCTGTCAGCGCAGCAGCCCGCGCGGTAGTTATCCCAGCAGCCCGCACGCTAGTGATAGCCGCAGTAGTCCGCCCAATCAGTTGTTGCCGCAGCCGGTTCATGGGCTGGCCTCGAAGCGCATGCTCAGGTCCAGCCAGGGGCTGCGGGTAATCGGGGCACTGGTGGAAATCAGGTCGATGCCGGTGGCGGCATAGGCCCGCAGTTGCTCCGGCTGGATGCCACTGGCCTCCAGCACCACCGGCCTGCCCCGTTGCAGCGCCAAGGCCCGCAGCCGCGGCACCAGCTCGATCAATTGCTGCGGCTGGAATTCATCCAGCAGTACGCCATCGGCACCGGCCGCGATGGCGGCCTCGGCCTCGGTTGCCGTTTCCGCCTCCACGATCACCTGCGCGGGCCAGGGGGCGGAGGCCCGCACGGCCGCTACGGCCGCGTCGATGCCGCCGGCCCAGGCGATGTGGTTTTCCTTGAGCATGGCGGCGTCATCTAGGCCGAGGCGGTGGTTGCCGCCGCCACCACAGCGCACCGCGTATTTTTCCAACAGGCGCAGGCCCGGCGTCGTTTTGCGGGTATCGACCAAGCGCACCTCAAAGCCCTCAAGCTCTTGCACCAGGGCTGCGGTGGCCGTGGCAATGCCAGATAGATGCATGGCCAGGTTGAGCGCTGTGCGCTCGCCAGCCACCAGCGCCGCCGCCTGGCCCTGCAGCCTTAGCAGCTTTTGGCCGGCGATCACCGGCTGGCCATCGGCCACCAAAAGCTCCAGCTCCAGCTGCGGATCGAGCAGACGGAACAGCGGCTCCACCAGCGGCCCACCACAAAAAATGCCCGCTTGCTTGGCCCGCCAGTGGGCCTGGCCATGGCGCCCCACCAGCGCGGGAGCCGTCAGGTCTCCCCGCCCCAGATCTTCCTCCAGCCAGGCCCGCAGCCAGGTGTCAAGGCAGGGCAAGGCGGGGAGGAACAAGGGCGAACACTGTTCAGAGGGGCAATTCTGGCAGCTGGGTTAAGCAGGTTCTGGATAGCTATGCGAATTACTGGCCAATTACCGGCTTGCCGTGCTCGGAATTTATGGCGAACCAGGGAGTATGCTGAACTCGGCTTATTGGGTGCCTAAATTGGTGCAAATGGCTCAATATCGACGCTTTTCTCTGTGTTAGCTCCCTACTTGCCGATGCAGAAGCGGGCGAATACCCGATCCAGCACCGCCTCGCTTACTTCTTCTCCGGTGATTTCGCCCAGGCTGCGCACCGCTGAGCGCAGGTCGATTGTCCAGAAGTCCCAGGGCAGGGCCTGTTGGGCCGCCTCCTGGCTGCGGCCTAAGGCGGCGGCGGCCTCTCCGGCCAGATCGCGCTGGCGCTCGTTGAGGGCCACCTGCAGCCCCTGCAGTTCCGTGGCGCCGCAGCGCTGCAGCAGGGCCGTCACCAGGGCTTCGCGGCCCGCACCATTGAGGGCGCTGATCGCCACCTGGGCCGGTGCCGCCAGATCGCCCGCCGCCACAACTCCGGCGGCCAGGCCGGCCGCATCGGCCTTGTTGCCCACCACCAGCAATGCCGCCCCTGCAGGCACCTGCAGCAGCAGTTGTTGATCTTGCTCTGTCCAGCCCTGGCTGAGATCAAACAGCAGCAGCACCGCATCGGCCGAGGCCAGGGCCTCCTGGCTGCGGCCGATGCCCAGCTGTTCCACCAGGTCATCGGTGGTCCGGATGCCGGCGGTGTCCAACAGGGTGAGCGGCACGCCGTTTAGCACCAGTTCGCTCTCCAGCAGGTCGCGGGTGGTGCCCGGCAGATCGGTGACGATCGCCCGATCCCGGCCACTGAGCAGGTTGAGCAAGCTCGATTTGCCCACATTGGGGCAGCCCACAATCGCCACCCGCAGCCCCTGGCGTAGCAGTTGCCCCTGGCGGGCCTCCGCCACCAACCGCTCCAGGGCGGCGCGCACCGCCGCCAGCTCCGCCAGCACGGCGCCGGCATCGAGGGGCGGCAAATCCTCCTCGAAATCCACCCGCGCCTCCAGTTCCGCCAACTGATCCAGCAGTCGTTCGCGCAGGCCGCCGATGCGTCGCTGCAGGCCGCCATCGATGCCGGCCATGGCCAGCTGGGCCGCCCGGCGACTGCGGGCGTTGATCATCTCGCCAATCGCCTCAGCCCGGGTGAGATCGAGCCGACCGTTGAGAAAAGCCCGCTGGCTGAATTCCCCCGGCAAAGCCCGGCGGGCTCCGGCGGCCAGCACCAGCTCCAGCACCCGCTGGATGGCCACCAGGCCGCCGTGGCAGTGGAATTCCACCACGGTTTCGCGGGTGAAGCTGCGGGGCGCCCGCATCAGCAGCAGCAGGGCCTCATCCACCCGCTCGCCGCTGGCCGGGTCCACCACATGGCCGTAGAGCACCCGATGGCTCTGCCAGTCCTGCTGGCCCGGGGCCAAAAACAAGCTCTGGCCTATCGCCTCCGCCCGCTCGCCCGAGAGGCGCAGGATCGCCACGCTGCCCTGGCCCGGGGCGATGGCGGTGGCGATGGCGGCGATGGTGTCGCTCTGCTGGTAACTGGTGTCGCTCTGGTGGTAACCGGGGTCGCCTGGGCTGCAACTGAACGGAACGGGCTCGGCCATGCTCCTATTTCAGCCCAGGACCCAGGACCCAGGGCCCCGGGCCCCTGGGTTCAGGAGTTGGCCAGGCCGGGAAACACCATCAGGTCGATGTGGCTGCCGGTGGGGTGGCGCCACTCCCGGAACTCCTCCGCCAGGGCGCGCTGTTCGGCCTTGAGGCAGCGGGCCTGCAGATCCTGCAGCCGCTGATGCACCAGATCGAGGGTGTCATCGATCAGTTGGGCGGCTTGATCGGAGGTCATCGGTATGGATCAGGTGGGGTTGTTGTAGGAACAGCCCCTGGGGCTTTGCTGTATCGAGGGCAACGCCAACCCCATACCAGGATTAGGAGCTGGTCAGGGAAGCAGTACATAGAGATGCCACATAAAAGCCGAGCTACTGCTAGGGATCGCTGATGCCGCCAGGTTTACCAGCTGGCAGGGTTGCGGAAATAGCTGTTTATCCTAAGTTTAAGATAGTGAACTCCGAGGGCATTATTGGCGCCATCTTGCATATCAAATCGCAGGCTCTCTGTCTTGCATCCCAAGCTCAGGCTCTCTGGCGATTAAACCCAGGCTCTCTGCCCACCAAACTGCCGATCATTCTTCGGCTAATTCGTCAACCCGTCTAGCCAGCGGTACAGCGGTTGCCAGTCATCAGCTTGATCGATGGCCTGCCACAGCTGCTCAATCACCGGTCGAATCGGGGTCTGGGCCAGATTCCAGCGCTGCAGCCGCGCCAGCACCGCCGCGGCCCCATCGGCCTGGGCCGCTTGGCGGCTGCAGGCCCACCAAACCTGGCGCCAGTTCAGCCAGGCCTGGCGGGGCGGGTTGGCGGCTGCGGCCACAAACGGCGGTAGCTCTTCCGCTGTCTCCGGCAGGCCCTGGACCGCTACCTGGGCCGCCAGGCCGGCAAAGAAGGCGCCGTAGCCCACATCCCAGTTGGCCAGCAACTGCAGGGTGGCCGGCAGCGGTTCGACGGCGTCGCCACCCCAGTCGCAGCTGCCCAGTTCAGCCAGCCCCAGCCGGCGCCGCATCAGCCCCTGGTAATGGGCCTGGTAGCTGGGGGCGAACCGCTCCAGTCGCGATTGCAGCTCGTGCCTGGGCAGCAGCATCGCCAGCGGTTCCTGCAGCAATTGCAAGTTGTGGTGGGTGATCGCCGGCTGTTGGCCATAGGCATAGAGCCCGGAGTGATCGAAATAGGCGGCTGTAAAGCCCGGATCCCAGCGATCCAAAAAGGCGAAGGGTCCGTAGTCAAAACTCTCGCCGACCAAAGACATGTTGTCGGTATTCAGTACTCCATGGGTGAAGCCCGCCGCCATCCATTCGGCCGTCAACCTGGCCACCCGTTCCACCAATTCGCCATAGAAGGCCAGCAGCTGGGTTGCCGTGGAGCCCTGGGCCGCCGCGATGTGGGGGTAATAATTTGCCACCACATGGCGCAGCAGTCGCTCCAGCTGGCGGGGTTCGCGGCGGTAGAGCAGGCGCTCGCAGCTGCCAAAGCGCAGGTGGGTGCGGGCCATGCGCACCCACCTGCGCTGCGGGTGGGGGAGGGCTCATCGCCTCGCCAGAGAGCTTCGCCGGTTTCGATCAACGAGAGGCTGCGGCTGGTGGTCACCCCCAGGCGATGCAGGGCCTCGCTGGCGATGATTTCGCGGACGCCGCCCTTGAGGGTGAGTCGGCCGTCGCCACCGCGGCTCCAGGGGGTGGTGCCGCTGCCCTTGGTGCCCAGGTCTTGCAGTTGGCCGTGGCGATCGCGCAGCTGGCCGTAGAGAAAGCCGCGCCCATCCCCCAGGAATTGGTTGTAACTGCCGAACTGATAGCCGTGATAGCGCAGGGCCAGCAGGGGCGCCCGGCCCACAAAGCGGCCGTAGGCGGCCTCGAAATGGGCATCGCTGATCGCGGCGCTATCCAGGCCCAGCTGGTGGAGAAGGTCGTCGTTGCGAAAGCGCAGTTGGGTGGTGGGGAAAGCGGCGGCATCCACCTCATCCCAGTAATCGCCCCCCAGCCCCTCGATGCTGGCTTCAAAAGGCAGGGCCAGCAGGGGGTTGGCGGCGGAGCTGCCGGTCATGGGGCGGGGTGGGCGCTGCCGATCACGGCGAACCTAGGGGTGGGGCCGGCCGATCAGTTGAGCCCTGGATCCGGTAATGGGTCAGCCGATGCCGGTGCGGCAGATGTCGAGTACATCTGCCATCGAGCGGATTTGATCCATGGTGGTAATCAGTTGGTCGGCGCAGAGCAGCTCGACCCGTAGATCGATGCGGGCGGGTTTGCCGGGGTTGGTGCGCACGCGGGCATCACTGACATTGATGCGGTGATCGGAGAGGCGGGTGAGGATGTCCTTGAGCACGCCCACCCGATCGAGCACCTCGATCCGCAGTTGCACCGGATAGCGCCGCGGCGTTCCCTGGGGGGTGGGGTTCCAGCGCACGGGCAGGCGGCGTTCCACCGGCATCTGGCTCACGTGGGCGCAGTCTTGGCGGTGAATCGTGATGCCGTGGTTGCCCAGGGCCACCGTGGCCACGATCGCCTCGCAGGGCAGGGGGCTGCAACAACCGCCATGGCGATAGTCGAGACCCTCCAGACCCAAGATGGGACTGGAGGCGCCATGGGCGGTGGGGGCCGGCGGCTGGGCGGGGGGCGCCAGGCTGGCCGCCACCTGTTCATTGGTGAGGGCGGGGGCGGCGGCGGCGTGGGCCAGCCGCAGCTCTTCCCGCAGCCGGTTGACCACCTGCTGCAGGGTGACGCCGCCAAAGCCCAAGCTGGCCAGCAGGTCTTCTGTGCTAATCAGGTTGCAGCGCCGGGCGACCCGCAGCAGCGGTTCGCCATTAAGCAGGGCATCGAAGCCGTCTCGGCCCAGCTCCCGCTCCAGCATCTCGCTGCCCCGCAGGATGTTTTCATCGCGATGGCTGCGCTTATACCAATGGCGGATGCGATTGCGCGCCGTAGGGGTGGCTACATAATTGAGCCAATCGAGGCTCGGGTGGGCTGTCTTGGCGGTTAAAATATATATAAAGTCGCCATTTTGGAGTGGCGTAGATAGGGGACTAAGGCGATCATTGATGCGTACGCCTTGGCAGTGATTGCCAACTTCCGAGTGAATGCGATAGGCAAAATCAACGGCTGTGGAGCCCTTGCGCAGTCCCACTACGTCGCCATTGGGGGTGAATACAAACACCTCCTCATCGAAGAGATCCTCTTTAATTGACCGCAGATAATCGCTGCTGTCTTCCGTGCCGCCATCCTTTTGCCAATCCACCAGCTGCCGCAGCCAGTTGAAGCGTTCGGTATCGGATCCAGAGGCGGCGGGTGAACCACCTTCCTTGTATTTCCAGTGGGCGGCAATGCCATATTCCGCCACCTGATGCATTTCGCCCGTGCGGATCTGCACTTCAATCGGCCGGTGTCTACCAATTACCGCCGTATGCAGCGATTGATAGCCATTGGGTTTGGGCAGGCCGATGTAGTCCTTGAAGCGACCTGGGATTGGTCGGAAGGTGTCGTGCACCACCGCCAAGGCGCGATAGCAGCCATCAAGATTTGGACAGAGGATCCGCAGGGCCGCCACGT
This sequence comes from Prochlorococcaceae cyanobacterium, assembly GCA_044375975.1. Taxonomy (GTDB): domain Bacteria; phylum Cyanobacteriota; class Cyanobacteriia; order PCC-6307; family Cyanobiaceae; genus UBA5018. The sequence continues at coordinate 9,525 of JBILLQ010000077.1, read as the reverse complement.
CGTAGATCTCGTGGAATGCCTTCTGCTGGCGCTGCATCTTGCTCCAGATGCCATAGAGGTGCTTGGGGCGGCCGCTCACCTCACAGTTGGTTAGCCCCACCGCCGCCAGCCGATCGCGCAGCAGCTGCACCGTTACCGCCAGCCTTTCCTCCCGCTCGCTGCGCTTGGTGGCCACCTGTTGCTGCACATCCCGGTAGGCCTCCGGTTCGAGGATTTTGAAGGCCAGGTCTTCCAGTTCCCACTTGAACCTGCCGATGCCCAGGCGGTTGGCCAGGGGGGCATAGATCTCGCGGGTTTCGCGGGCGATGCGCTGTTGTTTCTCCGGCTTCAGGGCCGAGAGGGTGCGCATGTTGTGCAGGCGATCGGCCAGCTTCACCAACACCACGCGGATGTCACTGGCCATGGCCAGGAACATGCGGCGCAGATTTTCCGCCTGAGCTTCTGTCTTATTGGTGAAGTGGATGCCGCCAAGTTTGGTAACCCCCTCCACCAGGGCCCTCACCTCAGCGCCAAAGTTTTCCTCGATCTCGTTGGCGGTTACTTCGGTGTCCTCCACCACATCGTGCAGGAAGCCAGCGGCAATCACGCCGGCACTGGCGCCGATGTCGCGCAGCAGATTGGCAACGGCGATTGGATGGATGATGTAGGGCTCGCCGCTGGCGCGGTACTGTCCCTGGTGCAGTTGGTAGGCGAAGTCAAAGGCCGCGGCCAGCAGCACCTCGGCTTCGGTGGGGCAGCTGTCACCGCTGGCCTGGCCCCGTTGATTGATGCAGCGCCGCAGCCAGTCGGGCAGGGCCACCCCGTAATCAGAGGCTTTATCGGTGGCCATATCAGGGGCCTGATCAGTGGCCACCGCGCTGCTGGGCTGGTCGGTTAGGGAAGCGGGGGGGCACCGAAAATCCTTGACCATTGGCTCAGCTTTAGCCATTGACTCGGCCGTAGCCAGTTGGTCGGCAGTAGCCAGTGGCTCGGCTATGGCCAACGGGGTGGATCCGTGATCGGGGGCCGCTTTGAGCATTCCACCCTTCGGGTTGTACCAATCGTATGCACCCGCCGACACAGACCCGCGAATGTGCGGGTCCTACCACTGAAACTGGAGCGATCGGCGATGCGGTGCTGCCTTGAGCGATGCGGTGCTGCGGGTTGAGCAGCTGGTGGTGCGCTACCCCGGCAGCCCTGGCCCCACCCTCGATGGTCTCGACTTGAGCCTGGCGCCCGGGGCCAGCCTGGCCCTGGTGGGGCCATCCGGCTGCGGCAAGAGCACCCTGGCCCGGGCGGTGCTGCAGTTGTTGCCGCCGGGCAGTCAGTGCAGCGGCGGCCTGGAGCTGGCCGGTCGCGATCCCCGCCAGCTGCGGCGCGGCGCCCTGCGCCAGCTGCGGGGGGAGGCGGTGGGGCTGGTGTTTCAAGACCCGATGACCCGCCTCAATCCCCTGCTCACCGTTGGCGATCACCTGGCCGATACGCTCGCCGCCCACCGGCGCTCCAGCGGCCCCCAGGCCAGCGGCCCCCAGGCCAGCGGCCTGAGGCAAAGGGCAGAAGAGTTGTTGGAGCTGGTGGGCATCAGCCCCGAGCGCTACGGCAGCTATCCCCATGAGTTCAGCGGTGGCATGCGCCAGCGCCTGGCGATCGCCCTGGCCCTGGCCCTGCGGCCGCCGCTGGTGATCGCCGATGAACCCACCACCAGCCTGGATGTGGCGGTGGCGGCCCAGGTGATGGCGGAATTGAGCCAGCTGTGCCGCGAAGCGGGCAGTGCCCTGCTGCTGATCAGCCATGACCTGGCCATGGCCGGCCGCTGGTGTGAGCGCATCGCCGTGCTGGATCAGGGGCGGCTGATTGAGGAGGCCCCCGCCGCCCAGCTGCTCACCGCCCCGGCCAGCCCCCTGGCCCAGCGGCTGGTGGGCCGCGCCCGCGACCGGGAGGGGGGCCAGCGCCAACCCCTGGCCCCCAGTCCGCTGCTGCTGGAGATCGAAGCGCTGCGCTGCTGGCATCCGCTGCCCTCTTCCCCCTGGCGGCGCCGCTGGTTAAAGGCGGTGGATGGCGTCAGCCTGCGGCTGCATCAGGGGGAGACCATCGGCCTGGTGGGCGCCTCTGGCTGCGGCAAAAGCACCCTCTGCCGGGCCCTGATGGGCTTGACGCCGGTAAGGGGCGGCAGGGTGAGCCTCCAGGGCCAGGAGCTGTTTGGCCTGGCGGGGCGCCGCCGCCGCCAGCTGCGCCGCGGCCTGCAGATGGTGTTTCAAGATCCCCTGGCCTGCCTGAACCCCCAGATGACCGTGGGCGAGGCGATCGCCGACCCGCTGCTCATCCACGGCCTGGCCAGCGGCGCGGTGGCCCGCCAGCGGGCCCGGCAGTTGTTGGCGGCCGTGGGTCTGGAACCGCCCGAGCGCTACGAGGGGCGCCTGCCCCGCCAGCTATCGGGCGGCCAGCAGCAGCGGGTGGCGATCGCCCGGGCCCTGATCCTCGAACCCAAGGTGCTGCTCTGCGATGAGAGCGTCAGCATGCTCGATGCCGAGGTGCAAACCGAGGTGCTGGCGTTGCTGCGCCAGCTGCAGCAGAGCATGGGGCTGGGGATGCTGTTCGTTACCCACGACCTCACCGTGGCCAGTGGCTTTTGCCATCGTTTATTGGTGCTCGATGGCGGCCGCATCGTGGAGCAGGGGGAGGGGGCGGCGCTGCTGGCCAACCCCCAGGCCGAGATCACCCGCCGGCTGGTGCAAGCCTGTCCGCGGCTGCCGGCGCTGGGCTGAGGCCGCGATGCAATCTGCGTTCCAATCTGCGTTCCAATTGGCGATCCAGCCCCCCATGCCCTGCCCCATGCCCTGCCAGATGCCAGATTCCCGGACCGCCGCCAGGGGCCGGCGATGAGCGGCCGGCTGGGGCGCCTGCTGCGGCTGGTGCTGCTGGTGAATTTGATCGGCATCGGCGTGGCCCTGGCGATCTGGCTCTACGGCCAGGAGATCGCCGCCGTGAACGGGGTGCGCCTGCGGCTGGCCGCCCTGATGCCCCGCGCCCTGGTGTTGCCGGTGCTGGGGCTGCTGGGGGGAGCGGTGGCCGGCGGCTTGATCAGCTGCTGGGAGCCCGCCGCCAAGGGTTCAGGCATCGTGCAGGTGATGTTGTTCATGCGCGGCTGGCCGATCCCGATGGGCTGGCGGGTGGCGATTGTGAAGCTGCTGGCCAGCGGCATCGCCATCGGCAGCGGCATTCCGGTGGGTCCGGAGGGGCCCTCCATCCAGATCGGTGCCTCCATTGCCTGCGAAACCGCCTGGGGAACCGCCAAGGGAGCCGCCTGGGGAACCGCCCGTGAAACAGCCCAGGCGAGCGACCCCGGTAAGCACCAGCACCAGCACCAGCACCAACATCAACATCAGCGGCTGGCGGTGGCGATCGGCAGTGGCGCCGGCCTGGGGGCGGTGTTCCACGCGCCCCTGGGCGGCCTGGCCTACACCCTGGAGGAGCTGCTCAAGCGGGCCGACGGCCGCAGCAACGCCCTGGCGGTGGCGGCCAGCTTCGCTGCGGTGGCCTGGACCCGGCTGCTGGCCCAGCTGCCCCTGGTTCAGCCGCTGCTGGTCAACCTGGCGCCGATCAGCCAGTACCCCAGTGGTGTTAACGAGTTTCGGCTGATCGATGGTCCGCAGCTGTGCCTGCTCGGCGCCCTGGCGGGCCTGGCGGCCGTGCTCTACCAGCGGGGCATCCTGTCCCTGCGCCGGCGCTTTTGCCGCTGGAGGCTGGCCAGCTGGCAGTTGCTGCCCTTGGTGGGGTTGGCGGTGGGGGCTGGTTGGTCGCTGCTGCCGCAGGCCTTTGACAATCCCGATGGCCTTTGCTTCGACGCCCTGCTGGGTCTCGATGACGCCCCCCGGGCCCTGCTGGTGCTGGCGGTGCAGGCGGCCGCCACGGCGGTGGCGGTGGCGGCGGAGGCCCCCGGTGGCTTTTTGGCGCCAGCCCTGGTGGTGGGGGCCTCCCTGGGCACCCTGATGCAGCAGCTGTTGGTCAGCCTGTTTGATTACGCCCCCGCCAGCCTGCTGTTCGCCGGCGCTGCGGCCTTCCTCGGGGCCCTCACCCGCACGCCGCTCACGGCGATCCTGCTGAGCTTTGAGCTCAGCAAGAACTACGCCCTGCTGTTGCCCATTGGCTTCTGCACCCTGGCCGCGATCGCCGTGGCCGACCTGTTTGAACGCCAGAGCCTGTTCGATCTGCTGCGGGAAGAGGCCGAGCGGGAGCGGGCCAGCTGATCCGGCCAGCTGAGCCGGTCAGCTGCGGCCCCGCAGAACGGCCAACAGCTTTTCGAAGATCGGCGGCAGGGGGGCCTCCAGCTCCAGCCGTTCGCCGCTGATCGGGTGATCCAGCCCCAGCTGGAAGGCGTGCAGGGCCTGGCCGGCCAGCTCGATCGGCAGCTTGCGGCAGCGGCTATAAGTTGCGTCGCCCAGGATTGGATGGCCCAGGTGGGCGCAGTGGACGCGGATTTGATGGGTGCGACCCGTATCCAACTTGAAGCGCAGTAGTGAATAGTCGCCGAGGCGCTCGATCAGTTGCCAGTGGGTGCAGGCGTGGCGGCCGCTGTTGTCGCTAACTACGGCGTACTTTTTGCGGTCGATCGGATGGCGGCCGATCGGTGCCGTGATCGTGCCGCTCTCGCCCGCCGGCGCCCCGTGCACCACCGCCAGGTATTGACGGGAGGCGATGCGCCGCTGGATCTGCGATTGCAGCGTCACCAGGGCCTGCTGACTTTTGGCCACCACGATGCAGCCGGTGGTGTCCTTGTCGAGCCGGTGCACGATGCCGGGCCGCAGCTCACCGCCAATGCCCGGCAGGTCGGGGCAGTGATGAAGCAGCCCATTCACCAGGGTGCCGTCCTTGTTGCCTGGGGCTGGATGCACCGTGAGGCCGGCGGGCTTGTTGATCACGATCAGGTGCTCGTCTTCGTAGAGCACATCGAGCTGCATCGCCTCGGCCTGCAGGTAGGGCAGCGGTTCCGGCGGCGGCATCCACAGCTGCACCGCGTCGTGCTGACGCAGCGGCGTCTTGGCCTGGCCGGTAACGCCATTGACGCGCACGTAGCCGGCGTCGATGAATTTCTGGATGCGAGCGCGACTCTGCTCAGGCCGTTGGCTCACCAGCCAGCGATCCAGCCGCATGGGCAGCGGCTTGGGGTAGGTGAGGCTCAGCAGCTCGCCTTCGCCGGTGCCGAAGCTGGTCATCGGAGCAGGCTAGCCAAGGGCAGGATTGGGGGGGTGGCGCTCCAGATAAGCGGCGGACTGGAGCCTCTGCGTAGAAGCTAACAAATGTTGCCATCTTCTGTATCTGGTTGTTGGCTGGTCTCGCCCGCTAAGGAAGTTGCTAATTTTCTTTCAAAATAAAGTGCATCACTCCAGAGTCGAACTGGAACTCTCTGCTTTAGATTGCTTTCTTTTTTGAAAGCATTGGAGAGCAGAGGTGCTACCGCTACACTAGTGACGCATTAATATCTTGCCACGAGGCTGACCGCCTGTCAAGCCATGCTCATTTCAACTTTTAGTCATTTTGAGGCATACGTCCAAGATGTTGTCTGTGAGATATTTACTTTTCACGGCGGCATTACAGAGTTTCTTGCCCTGGCGAGAAGAAGATCGGGGGTCTTTTCTCGCGCCGAACGAATAGAGTGATTCCCTGAACTTAAACCATTGAGCGAGGCTAGAAAGAAGGGAAAAGACGGAAAATATCAGAAGTGTCTTCAAATACTTGAAGGCAAAGGCTTTATCTTCCCGTCTCAAATGATCTCTGCATATGGGATCAAAAAACTTGCCGATGCTGTCAGCAAGAGTGGGTTTAGAGCGGGTCGTATTTCTGAGATTGTGTTTGATGGCCTTGGCCTGCCTCACGATCAATCAATGGAAGAGAATATCGCTCGCATTCGTGAGATTAGGAATGATATCGCCCATGGAAGGCGCCGTAGCTATCAGTTGAAAGCTTCAATCGATGATCTCAAGCTTATGAGGCAATACGCGTTGGCAATTGATCAGCATGTCCTCACTCACTACATGATTATCGATGATGTATAAGCACGAGTCTCTTCTCATGCGTTGTGCGTAAGTTTACGGGAAGTTGAAAATAGTTAACGCTGCCCCTGAGTGGCAGGCAATGAGCTTGGGGTGGCGGAGCAGAGAGCTGGCGGGGGCCTCTCCACTCGAGGGGTGTGTTCGGGCCCCTAAGTGAAGGAGATGAGTACTCGTTTCAACAAGCCAGCAAGAAGCGCAATGATCACAGAATGCTAAAATCCAAAAACATAGCTTCCCTTCGTTAGATCAATGAACATTGAAGCATCCATTGTAGACCAGCGTCTATCGTCTATCATCGGAAAAATTCGAGAGCCTGCAGCAGAGCAGCTCAGAATTTCAGACCCAACAAAGTTAAAGTCACTTGCATTTGTCTATCTCTGTGTCAAGACTGTGCTAGATCTTGATGATGAGGAGACATTTGACTGCTTGACAGAGGGGGGTGGCGACTTTGGCGTCGACGCAATTCATATCTCAGAAGAGTATGATGGAGAGTTCACGGTCAGCCTCTTTCAAGCCAAATACAAGCACACAGACTTCTCTGGTAATTCTAATTTTCCTGAGTCAGGCATCAATAGCTTGATTCGAGCCATAAGACTCTTATTCAATCCTGCTGCCGAACTTCAGCATATCAACGCACGCCTCTTAGCCAAAGTCGAGGAAGCGAGAAGCTTAATCCGCGATGGATTTATCCCGCAAGTCAGATCTATTACTTGCAACAATGGACTCAAATGGACTTCTGCAACCGATGAGATTATTGCATGCGCTTCATTTGGTGATCAAGTTACTTGGGAGCACTTTAACCACACATCTCTTGTAAAGATTCTACAGGCCTCAAAGTCTGTCACTGATTCTCTACGCCTAAACGGCAAGGCAATTGTCGAAGATATGGACTATAGCAGAATATTAGTTGGTCGTATTTCTGTCACGGAGATTGCAGACCTTATTTCTCGACATGGCGATCGGCTGCTAGAGCGGAACATTCGCAGATATCTTGGCTTGCAGGGAAACAGAGTCAATGAAGCAATACGTCTAACACTGGAGACCCCTGAAAGAAGCAATTTCTATTTCTATAACAATGGAATTACGCTTACCTGCGACAAGTTTTCCTACAATGCATTACAGGAAGGAGATTATCAAGTCAAAGTAGAGAATTTGCAGATTATCAACGGTGGTCAGACTTGCATGACTATCTTTCAAACCATGAGGCAAGCAACTCTCCTCCCCGAGCCGACTGAAGCATATGTCTTGTTGAGGCTTTATCAGCTCCCATCTGACAATGAAGACTTGGTGCAAAAAATCACTTTTGCCACAAATAGTCAGAATCCAGTTGATCTTAGAGATCTTCGGGCAAACGATGAGGTTCAGCGCAGATTAGAGATAGATATTTCTCAACTTGGATTTAGCTATCGTCGTAAGAGGTCTGATTCAGGGCTAAGGCCTTTAGATATCACATCAGGTGTTGCCGCAGAGGCTATCTTGTCGGTTTGGCGTCACCGCCCGCACCAGGCTAAGTTTTTTACACGAGAGCATTTTGGCAGACTTTATGGCGAGATCTTTTCTCATTCCTTGAATGGGTCCCAGGTGATCCTTGCCGTACAGCTATACCGTATTGCAGAGAATAGGCGCAAACGCCCAGAAGATGCTGATCCCATCTTTGTGCGTTATGCATCCTGCTTTATTGCTATGCAAATGGGCCGCCGACTTATTTCTGATTTAGGTCTTGCTGACGTGAACGGTATAAATCACCTAAGCTTTACGAATGCCAGTGATCTCATTGCTGCTAATGGCAATAAATACTATTCGGACTCTCTGCGCGACATTCAGCAAGCGCTGTCTGATTTGTATGGTGGCCAAAATGTCTCCCTCCAGCAGCTCTCTGCTACATTTAGGCGTGGCGACCTAATAGAAAGACTTTGCGGAATTGAAGTATCTAAGAACATGACATAGGGTTTACTCTTGTTAAATCTGCAACGATGATTCTTGTGGACCTAGCGCTCCAGATCAGAAGCGGGGCAGAGCCACTGTATACAAGACAACTGTCGCTCGCGTCTTCTGAATCTGGATGTTAGGTGCCTTACGTTGTCCCTTCATAAAGAACTTCGGCCAGATTCTCTGGGGGAGTCCAGATTCCAGATACAGCTTTCTCGTAAGTTCGGCAGAGCGCCACGACCTTCTCCTCCGTTCCGAAGCGCAGCTTCTGCCTGTCGATAGCAGAGAGTTGTTCAAAGGCATTATCACAGTATCCATATGTTGAGAGAAAGAGGCCGCCTTGACTAGATTCTCTTGCGATGACATTCAAGAAACTACGAAGAGCTCCACCACCAACTCGACTTCCGGCTCGCCAATGCTTGATCTCGACAAGGTACTCGGCTCGCTGACCACTGACTGTGCACTCCAGTACTACGTCCTTGCCACCGTCCTTGCTAGGTGGGGTCAACCTGGCCGAGAAACCGAGCCCATCAAAAACCTCTGCAATTGTTCTTTCAATATCTCTCCATTCAATCTCATCTAAAGCTCGTGGGTTCTGTGCTATCAGCAGTGCAAACTTCTTGCTCATTGCGCGCAGTATCATCCTGACCTCTGCGCCGAGCCCATTCTGATCAACTTCGAGGCGATCTATCCATGCGCGAAGGCTGTCGAGATCTACGAGCTCGATTTCGATGGGCATATCGCGCCGAGCGGCCACCCTAGCGCTCTGGGTGAATTGAGTGTTTACCAGCAGAATCGCTCGATCAAGTTCGTGCAGCGTGGCGGCGCCGATTAGTTGCCTGACCTGATCCACGCCTACAGGCCTACCTGCCTGGTAGTACTTGAACTCAACTCCAAGCGTCTGGCCCTCGTAGTCCGTGGTAGGTGCACGGTGCGCCAAGAAGTCCACTCCTCGATCTAGGGAAGATGAGCTGCGTCTTACTTCGTATCCGTCCTCTTGGAGTAGGGGTTGCAAAACGTTCATTAGAAGACGCTCCGCGTCCCAGGGTCGAAGTTCCTGCCCGCCTTCCTGGAGACGCGCAATCGTTTCCATTAGTCGACTCTTGTCCTCTGTTCTCAAGTTGCCTCCTGTGTGCACCTAACGCTTTCTTAGGTGGTTTCCGTGAACCACCGCCTGCCAGCCCTTCCCTTCCGTGAGCCAGGGGCAAGAGTCTGGAGAGATGGCGATAAATTCGTTCTGGGGCATGGCTTCTGAGCGTGTACTGTTCAAGCTGATACATAAGACCTGCCGCACTGGCTTGGTCGATCGGTTCGATCAGGGTAGTGGAGGTAGCCGTCGCTTGGCTTTTGCAGTGCCCAATTGTTCATTGGATGCTTGCATGAACCCCTTTTCCCAGGCGTTGCCTTCCCGGGAGTAAGCGGGTCGGCAGCTGTGGGAATCATTAAGTAGGTCGCCATAAATAAAACGACCTAGGTTACGGTTTGTAAAGTTAGTTAAACTGATAGGGGCCGGGCAAAATAGCCATTCTTGGCAGCTCTATTCTCAATACCCTGAACCACATGATAT
>JBILLQ010000021.1:0-46651 GCA_044375975.1 Prochlorococcaceae cyanobacterium | reverse complement strand
TCACGACCACCGCTTCTGAGAACTGCACGGTGAGGATGATTACTGCACCGATGCCATAGCTGCCGTTGGGTGTGCTGGAGCTCACCGGTGCTACGGGTGTGGCGGCGGTGTTCCTGAAAAAGAGGGTGTTACCGTTGAGCTCACCGATGAAGAGATCAAGATCGCCATCGCCGTCGGCATCCGCCAAGGCCGGGCTGGCGAGGGAGCCAACATCGCTGATCCCGAAGGGATTGGTGGTGGCAGCGGCGTAGGCGGGAGCGGTGGCGCCAGCTGCGGCGGTGTTCCTGAAAAAGAGGGTGCAGCCGGAGCCATTGCCGATGAAGAGATCCAGATCGCCATCGCCGTCGGCATCCGCGAAGGCCGGGCTGGCCCAGGAGCCAACATAGCTGATCCCGAAGGGATTGGTGGCGGCAGCGGCGTAGGCAGGAGCGGTGGCACCAGGGTTGGCGGTATTCCTGAAAAAGAGGGTTTGGCCGTAGTACTCGCCGATGAAGAGATCAAGATCGCCGTCAGCGTCGGCATCTGCGAGGGCCGGGTTGGCGGCGTAGCCAACATCGCTGATCCCGAAGGGATTGGTGGTGGCAGCGGCGTAGGCGGGAGCGGAAGCGCCAGGGTTGGCGGTGTTCCTGAAAAAGAGGGTGTTGCCGCCATTTTCACCGATGAAGAGATCAAGATCGCCATCGGCATCGGCATCCGCGAAGGCCGGCCTGGCGAAGGAGCCAACATCGCTGATCCCGAAGGGATTGGTGGCGGCAGCGGCGTAGGCGGGAGCGGTGGCGCCAGGGTTGGCGGTATTCCTGAAAAAGAGGGTGTTGCCGTACTGCTCACCGATGAAGAGATCAAGATCGCCATCGCCGTCGGCATCCGCCAAGGCCGGGCTGGCGTAGAAGCCAACATCGCTGATCCCGAAGGGATTGGTGGAAGCAGCGGCGTAGGTGGGAGCGGTGGCGTAGCTGGAGAAGCTGCCGCTGGGGGCTACCCCATCAATCACCAGAGCTGCATTGGCGCCCAGAGACCCTGTGGCACCTGGCGCCGCGAGGGTGAGGATGGCGTTGTTGCCGGCGGCATCACGGATGGTGCCGCCATTGAGGGTCAGGGCATTGGCGGAGAGCTGATCGAGATCAGCGGAGGTGTCGCCAGCTTGAACGATGTAGCGGAAGGAGAGAGTATTGGTGCCGCTGCCGCTGAGATAGGTGGCAACACGATCGATGCTGCCGGTTTCCAGTTGCAGCGTTGGAGTTCCACCTGTGGTGGTAACCAGCACCGCCTCTGAGAACTGCACGGTGAGGGTGATTACTGCGCCGACGCCATAGCTGCCATTGGCAGTGCTGGAGTTGACTGGGGCCACGGGTAAAGCGGCGGTATTGCGGAAGAAGAGGGTATTACCAGCACTGTTGCCAATAAACAAGTCAAGATCACTGTCGCCATCAATGTCAACGAGGCCAAGGCTGGCCGCCAAGCCTACACCGGTAATACCAAAGGGGTTGGTGATCGGCGCTGCGTAGATTGGCCTGGTGGCACCCTGCGCTGCGTCATTGCGCAAGAAGAGTGTATTGCCATCACCCTGACCGATAAATAGGTCAAGGTCGCCATCAAAATCGACATCGGCGAATGCATAGCTACCCCAGTTTCCGCTCGCTGTAATTCCAAAAGCCGGCACGGTTATATTGCCGCTATAGTTAGGCGTGGTGGCGCCTTGGGGAGCGATGTTCTCTTGAAAGTGGGCACCATTGAAGAACCCCCCCCAATTTCCTTTGAAAATATCCAGATCTCCATCTCCGTCGATATCAACGAAGCTGGGCTTGGCAATGTTATGACTAAATACAACAGCATTTAAGTTGAACGGATTGGTGATCGGCGACGCGTAGGAGGGCGCAGAAGCGCCAAGGATGGCAGTATTGCGGTAGTAAAGGATGTTGCCAGCATTATTTCCTACAAACAGGTCGAGATCGCCATCTAAATCGATGTCAGCAAAGGCGGGGCTCGCTAAATCTCCTACGTCGAAAGGTATGGCCGACAAGGTATAGGCAGGGGAAGTTGAGCCAACGCTAGCAGTATTGGTAAAAATGCCTACCTGGCCAGCCCCGTTGCCAATGATGTAATCCAGATCGCCGTCGTTGTCTATGTCGGCAAAGCTGGGGGAAGCATAATTGCCGCGGTTAGTGATGCCAAAGGGATTGGTGGAGGGTGCGGCGTAGGCGGGGGCCGTGGCCCTGATCAGGGTACCGGTGGGTCGGGATTTATCCACCGCCAGGGTTGATTCCCATCGCTGCAGGCTGTCATCAGCCAGGATGGATGAAGCGTGAAGGCCTGTGCCAGAACTACTGCTGAGCCACCAGTGGCCATGGCCCAGCAGATCGGGGCTGCTGAACACCTCGGCGCCGGTACTGGCGGCGAGCAGGTGGGGCAGCTGGCCATGGCGGCCCAGCCCGCAGGACCAAAGCGCCAGCCTCTGCAGCTGCCATTGGGCGAGTTCATACAGTCGAGCCAGTAGATCGGCCTGGCCAATCCACAACCCACCCAGCCCAATCCTGCCACTCTCCCCGTGGGCGATCAGATGCAGTTCCCGCACCGGCTCACCCCGCTGGCGCCGCCGTTGCAACAAGGCTGTGATCGCACCGATCGGATCGGCGCTGCGGGCCAGCTGGCTGCAGCGCACCCGAGCGCCTCGCACCAAGGCATTGATGTCTCCGGCCAGACCATCGGCCAGCAGCAGAACATCAGAGCCGAGGCTTTGGGCATGGCCCCTGGTGAGGCCAGTGCTTGCGGTGGTGGAAGAGCTGGTCATGGCGGGGGCGGTGGCGTAGAGGCTGCCGGTGGGTGCGCTGGTGTCGATGGTGACGGCGCTTAGCTGGCCATTGGCGCTGGTGTTGCCGGCGATATCGCTCTGGCGCACAAGGACGCTGCCAGCGCTACAGGTGCCACTGGAGAGAACAAAGGAGGTACCAGTGCCATTGGTCCAGCTGCTGCCGCCATTGGTGGAGTATTGCCAGGTGGCGCCAGTTTCCAGGCCCGTCACATTGACTGTGCCGTTATTGGTGATGCCGTCGCTATTGCTGCTGCCTGTGTCAGCGGCCAGGGCGAGGGTGGGGGCAGCTGCGCCGCCCAGGACTAGACTCGCATTAAATCCGCTGGGTAAAGAGATATTATTATCGGAATAATCATTGTCAATAAATGTGGCAACAAGTAGGCCGTCTGAATGCAGGGAACTAAGAATAGCTGCGGCATTGCCAGGGGTGCCACCAATGCTTAGGGTGACATCCAAATTATTAGAAAAGCCGTTCAGGGGAATGCCTGTGCTTATGCCGTCTAGCGCCAGATATAGGTCATTATAGTCAAAATCGCCGGGCGAAGTATCGCCATCAAAAATTCGTAATTGAATAGTGAGAGATGTTAAGTCGGCAAGGACTTGATGATTGCTAAAACTAAATGTTGCAATCGTGATTGGTGCGCTGAAATAATCGTAGTATCCAGATTGAAATGAAGCCGCAGATATTTGGGCCATTGATATTGAAGTTGGGTGGGGTAGTTTGTTAAAATGAGGCGGAAAGAAGCTTTTGGCAGTTACCAATAAGCTGATGGGCCCAGCTCAAGACGAATCCACACGAGCTTGCCCAATTGACGCGCACAAACCTCTTAATCGTAAGTTGCCCATAGTGATGATATATTAAATTATCTTATTGCTGATAAATTTACAAATTAAGGCATCTTCAATAACTTTTAAATTTCTTAACTTTATAGTGGGAAAAAGCATTGGGAAAACTTGATAATAAAATAAGGAAATTGACCTAATTGAAATTTTCTGTTGCCTGTAAATTCGGTAATAAAACTATAAAAAGTAGTAAGCTCGTGGTTTGAGCTTTATTTTGCCAGCGTATTATGCAAGGCAAGTCTTGCCTACTGCCCGCCTGATTTCATCCAAAAATTATTTTTTGTAATAAAAATTTATGCTACAAGCTAAGATTTGAAACCAATAAAAGTCAATTTGTCAAGATCTTTGAAACAAAGATTTATCTCTTGCTGTATATTTTACCATTAAAATATTTTACAATTTAGCCTTTTCTGCGATATTAAAAACTCTAGCTCAAGGGTCATTGCAGATATGACTTTCCAAGACTCAAATACTGTGTTTAGTTAAAACAGCTTATTATATAACTTATGGTAAATTCTAAATCTTAACTATGTGGGCTTTCCTAACCCAAATCACAGCCAGTGGACTTTGAGACCCCCTGGGTCTTGGCTGACAAAGTCACGGGAATGTCGTTTTTCAGGGGATCTTTAGGGGATCAAAAGGATTTGTTGATTCATGTAAGATTGTTTTTATTCAAGCCGATGGGGCTGTTCAAAACCAAGCAAGCCAAGGGGAGCAGTTCCTGGCCCATCCAGTCGCCCCTGTCTGTCGCCGGGCAACACAAACACCTGAGCAAGGTCACCGTCACTGGCGCAGGGCGACGCGAACGGTTTATCACGACATATCCCCAGGTCCTATGGCCTGGCGCCAGCGTTGCGGTAAAGATGGAAAGTTGCTGCGGGTTTTCTCATGGGAGCTTGGCGTCATCGGCTTTCATCCCTTGGGCTCATGGTGCTGCTGAGCCCCGCCCTCGCTCTGGCCCCTCGGGCCGTAGGCGCCCAAACTGGCACCCCGACAGCCCAGCCGGCTCCGGGCCAGCCCGGCCCGGGCTGGCCCGGCAGCGTCGGCGGCGCGGCGACTGGTGCGGACAACGGCGTACCGGCCAAGGCTGGGGGCAACGCTCCCGGGGCTAGCGGCGCTGGGGTCAGCGGCCCCGAAATCAGCGGTAAGGAGCAGCAGTTACTGGATCGAATTCGTCAACTGAAGGTGCCTCGCTGGCGTAGCTACGGCCTCTGTCGTTACGACTGGAGCAGCTGGCGATTGATGGATGGGGCCGTGCGAACCACCGATGTGGAATGCGGCCCAGACAACATCAAGGCCAAAGTGGCGGTCCATTGCGAAACCCTGCAGGTATCCCGCCAGGAGGGTGAGGCAAGTTGGTCTGCCTGGCGGCTTCCCTATGGCACCAGCGAGTCGAAAAGCAGCGGTGGAGAAGATCGCATGGTGGCCAGTCTCTGCGCCAATATTCAACCGGGTGCGCCAGCCTCCACCGCTCAGCCCAGCCAGAGCAAGCCAAACCCTGCGCCCCAAGGCAACCAGGAGAAGTCTGCGGCACCAACCAATAAATCGGTGGTACCGGCAAGCAAGTCTGCGGCGCCAGCCAATAGCAAAACTCCGGTCCCAAATAAGAACAAGGCAAAGTCTGGCTCATCCACAGGCAATTAACATCTAGCGGGCACTTGACATCTGACTAGCACTTGACATCTAACTAGCACTTTGAAAAATAGTCAATAATTCCGCATCAAATCTGCCTCAATGTTATTGCTAATTTTAACCCCGAATTGCCGACGATGAAAAAGGTGGCATTAGCATTGGAGTGCCTTAAAAATCTAAACTATTTCTGGATATGCGATGAAAAGGCTTTGCAAAGATCTGCTCAATCCTGGCTACTTGCCTAATTGTGACTGGTTATAGATTGATGTGCAATGGCATATCTAAAACTACCGGCGCACATTTTTTGGATTGGGGATAGGCCATGAAGCCCGCCATCGTGCTGTTTGAGCCCACCAATCTGCTGCTGCTCAGTTGCGCTCTGATCTACGGGCTGATCGGCGAGCCGGCGGAGGCGGCAATCCTGCTGGCTTTTGTGGTGGGCATCAGCCTGCTGGATGCCATCCAGCAGCAGCGCAGCAACCGGGCCCTGGCGGAGCTGGCCCGCCTTTCCGCCCCCCTGGCCCACGTGCGGCGTGCTGGGGTTGACCTGGCAATTGCAGCCGAGCAGCTGCGGTTGGGCGATTTGCTGCGGCTGGAGGAGGGGGACCGGGTGGCGGCCGATGCCAGCCTCACCGAAACGGTGGGCCTGTGGCTGGATGAATCCCTGCTCACCGGTGAATCCCTGCCGGTGGCCAAGCAGGGCGGCGATTGGATCCGGGCCGGTTCGCTGGTGGCCAGCGGCCGGGGCTGGGCCGAGGTGAAGGCCCTGGCAGAAGCAACCGAATTAGGGCAAATCGGCCGCAGCCTGGCCACGGTGACGCCACCCCCCACCCGCCTCCAGCGCCACACCCGCCGGCTCACCTCCCGCTTAACGCTGCTTGCCCTGGGGCTGTGCGCCCTGCTGGCCGTGGGCCAAGGCGGCATCGGCGGCAACTGGCCCGAGGCGCTATTGGCGGCCCTGGCCCTGGCCCTGGCGCTGCTGCCCAATGAAATCCCGGTGGTATTGGCTTTGTTTCTGGCCCTGGGGGCCCTGCGCTTGGCGCGAATTGGCGTACTTGCCCGCTGGCCAGCGGCGGTGGAAAGCCTGGGCAGCGCCACGGTGCTGGCGGTGGATAAGACCGGCACACTCACCGAAAACCGCATGGCGGTGCAGCGACTGATCACCTGGCCAGAGCAGCTCAGCTGGCAGGCCGGCAGCGCCCTGGAGGAACCGTTTCATCAGCTGCTGGAGATGGCGGTGCTGGCCAGCCGCGGCGATCCGGTGGACGCGATGGAACTGGCGATCCAGCGTCTGGCGCTCGATCAACTCAGTGGTAGCGAGCACCTGCACCCCGATTGGCCCCTGGAGCGGGAGTATCCGCTGCAAAAAAATTTGTTGGTGTTTTCGCAGCTATGGGGCGACGGCCTGGGCAATTGGCAGCTGGCGGCCAAGGGGGCCCCTGAGGCGATCGCCGATCTCTGCCATCTCGATCCCCAGGCCGCAGGCCAACTGATGGCCGCCGCCGATCAACTGGCATCAGTTGGCCTGCGGGTATTGGCTGTAGCCAGCGGCATCGATGGGGTGGTGCTGCACGACGGCCAGCCGGCTTCTCTGCAGCCAGAGCCAGCGGCGGGTCCCCACGACTACGCCTACCAGCCCTTGGGGTTGATTGGCCTGGCCGATCCGCTCAGGGCCGAGGTGCCCGGGGCGATTGCCACCGCCCGGGGGGCTGGGGTGCGGATCGTGATGGTTACTGGCGACAGCCCGGTTACGGCCCGCTCGATTGCCGATCAGGCGGGTCTGCCGCCGGGCCCGGTGGTCTCTGGCCACCAGCTGGAAGGCCTGTCCGCCCAGGCGCTGGCGGCCCTCTGCCCGCAGGTGTGCGTGTTTGCCAGGGTGATGCCCCAGCAGAAATTGCAGCTGGTGCGCACTCTCCAGGCCAGCGGCGAGGTGGTGGCGATGACCGGCGACGGTGTCAATGACGCACCGGCCCTGAAAGCCGCTGACATCGGCGTGGCGATGGGCAAGCGCGGCACGGCGGTGGCCCGGGAATCCGCCGATCTGGTGCTGCTCGAGGACAGCTTCTCGGCGCTGGTGCAGGCCCTGGCGATCGGCCGCCGCATCGATGCCAACCTGCACCGAGCCCTGGGCTACACCCTCGCCATTCATCTACCGATTGCAGCCCTAAGTTTGCTGCCCTTACTCATGGCCGGTCAGCCGCTGATCCTGCTGCCCGTGCATATCGCCCTACTGCATTTAGTAATCGATCCGGCCTCCACTGTGGTCTTTGAAGCGCTGCCAGCCAGTCCAGCACTGATGCGGCAGCCGCCCCGACCGCCCCAGGCCCCCCTGTTCGCCACCGCCACCTGGCATCGGGCCCTGGCCCAAGGCACGCTGCTGAGCCTGGGGGCCCTGGCCCTCAGCTTCTGGCCAGATATCAGTACAGAATCCCACCGCAGTTTGGTTTTTTCCTATCTGCTACTGGTGGGCGGCGGGCTGGTGTGGCTCAGCGGCGATCCCCCTAGTTGGCTCACAGCCAGGGGAGCGGCGATCGGCCTGGGGATGTGGTTGCTGCTACTGGCGATACCAGCGGATTGGAAATTTCTAGGAACGCAGCCGATGAGCCCAGAGCAGATATGGCTGCTGCTGATTGTAACGCTTGCAGCCCTTATACTAACGCAGCTACTAAACAGATCTTCCAAGCTAAAGGAATACGGCTAATTTTTTGGATCCCATCATCTGATCAGCTGCCGATCAAGGCGCTGACAGCCAGTTTGGCCATACCCACCACTGCCGCAACGCCGATCAGGCGCAGCACTCCCCAGTGCCAACGGCTGAGGGCCAGAAAGGCCAAGATGGCCAACAGCAGCGCCAAGCCGTCGAGTTGGCCTGCGGGCAAGAGCACCGGTTTGGCAAAAAACAGCGCCAAGCTGACAATCACGCCCACCACGGCGGCGGTGATCGCCGTTAGCGGAGCGCCCAGCCGCAGATCATCCCGACTGACCTCCACCAGGGGCCCACCGCAGAGGATGAAGCCAAAGCTGGGCAAGAAGGTGAACCACACCACCACCAGCGAGGCCAGCACGGCCCCGAGCCATTGGCCCGGCGATCCAAGCACCCCTTGATTCCAGCCGCCCATGAAGCCCACAAAGGCCAGCACGATGATTAGCGGCCCCGGGGTGGTCTCCCCCAGGGCGAGACCGTCCACCACCTGGGCTGCACTCAGCCAGCCAAAGTGCTCCACCGATGCCTGACTCACATAGGGCAACACCGCATAGGCCCCACCAAAGCTCACCAGGGCCACACGGCTAAAGAAATGAGCCATGGTGGGCAGAATGCTGGCCTCCCCAAACAAACCGCTGAGCAGTAGCAGCGGCACCAGGGTGGCAACACCCCACACCAGCAGGGTCAGGGCCAGCCGCCGCCGCGAAAAACGGGCATGGACAGGGGTGGGCGTGTGATCGCCATGAATAACCTCTCCTACCTCCGCCACCTCTGGGCTCGCTGCCACCGCTGGCGCCGCTGCGCCCGGCTTGGCTTGCCCCCTGGTGCCGGCCTGGCTGGCCCTGGGCTGGAACCATTGGGGGCGCCAGCGGCCACCGATCAAGCCCACCAGGGCGGCAGCCACCACGATCAGCGGATAGGGCAGCCGCAGTAGCGCCAGGGCCAGGAAGGAAGCCAAGGCCACCAGCACCAGGGCCGGATGGTGCAGGGTGCGCCGGCCCACGCGCCAGGCCGCCTGCAGCACGATCGCCAGCACCGCTGGCTTGAGGGCCCAGAACAGGGCGATCAACAGCGGCAGCTGGCCAAAAAACACATAAATGCTGGAAAGGGCGATCAGCAGCAACACCGAGGGCGCCAGGAACAAGCCGCCGGCGATCAGTCCACCGGGGATGCCATGCATCAGCCAGCCCAGATAGGTGGCCAGCTGGATGGCCTCTGGACCCGGCAACACCATGCAGTAATTGAGCGCATGGAGATAACGACGCTCCGAGAGCCAGTGGCGCCGCTCCACCAGCTCGCGATGCATCAAGGCGATCTGACCCGCTGGGCCACCAAAGCTCACCAGGCCCAGCTGCAGCCAGAAGCGGCTGGCATCCGCCAGGCTCACGGATTGCTGCGGAGATTGCTGCGGATCCTCAGAATTAACCAGCTCCACAGCCGATTCTCGGCGATTTTAAGGTCAGCCTATTCCTAGCCAGGCTGGCATTGGCCAGGCTGCCATTGGCCAGCTTGTTAATAGACAAACTGGCAATGGCCAGCTTGTTAGTGGTCAAACTGGTATCAGCCAGCCTGACTGAGCCAGCCTGACAGAGCCAGATTGGCAGTGAGTAGCTCATTAGTGGCCAACCTGTCAATAGGCAGCTCATTAGTAACCAGCCTGGTAGGGCCAGCTCGTTAGCTGCCAAACAGATAGCCGATCAGCCTGAATGGGCCAGCCTGGTATCGGCCAGCCAGAAAGATCATGACCAGGCTGAGGGGTGATCGCCACCGCGGAGACCCGTGTTCCTCAAAATTCGCCACGACAGCAACGACAGCAGCCTGGTGGAGGTGCTCAACCTCAAGCAACTGTTCGATCCATTTGCCAAGACCGTCAGCGGCCGTCTACATGCCGGAGAAGAGCTGCAGGATGCCGCTGAATTGGCAAAAGCCGAACTCAGTTTTCCTTCAGGGGAAAAACTGCCGCGCTGCTGGCTGGATCCCCACTACGGCAGCTGAGCTGCGCTCAGCTCCAGTCGCTGGGCGGTTCTGGTTTAGCGGTGTCGGCCAGAGACGGATAGGTGGAGCGGGTTAAAGCCACCAACTCAGCGCGGGCCTTGGCCCGGAAGCTATCGGCCACGGCCCTGGGCAGCACCGGAAAGTCGCGGTTGGTGTCGTCTTGGCGCAAGGACTTCCAGCCCTTGTTGCCCTGGGCGCGGAACTCTGCCAAGGCAGCGGCGAAATCAAAGCTGAGGTTGCGCCCCTGGTCGGCGATCTCGGCCACCAACTGTTCGCGCAGGGGAGCAAAGGCCTTGGCCTTGAGGGTATCGGGCAGACCCAACACCGGTTGGTAGTAGTCGAGGGCGCGCAGCTCCTCTTCGATCACGATCGCCCAGGCAGCCAGCTCATCGGCTTCCAGCCCTTCCACCCCCGCCATCGCCTGGTGGAAGGCGCTCAGCCAGCGGTAGTGGGTCTTTTCCTTGAGGGATTTGCGCAGGGCCGCCTTGCCAGACAGCTGCTTGGGCAGGGCCGCCTCAGCCCGGCGCAGGAAGATGCGATCATCACGCTCGAGGTTGATCGCACCCCAGCGGTGGCGATACTCCCAAAGCTCTTCATAGCGGCGCACTTCCTCGGCCGTCCAGCCCAGGGTCTTCAGCTCGTCGGAGCGACTCGTTTCGTCTTTCCGCACAACGCGTGGATCTCACTGGTTTGAACCTTACGAGCCAGCCGTAGCGGTTGCTCCTCGCCAGGCAGACGGCCCGCTGGGCTAGCTGGGCAGAAGGGCCCAGGGAGCGCTCCTGGTTCAGCGGTTCAGGCGCTGCATCTGCCAGGTAACCAGGGTTCCCACCGGGCTCCAGAGCAGATAGGGGATCAGCAGCTGCCAGGCTGGCCCGGAGTGGGGAGCCACCGCAGCGGCCAGCCCCAACCCCCACAGCCAGCCGGCAAAGCCCACGGCGGTGCCATAGCGCAGTTGGCGGGTGAGACAGATCAGCCAGGTGTAGCTCTGCACCAGCAGCAGCAACACCAGGTAGGCCAGCATCAGGCTCCAGCTGCTGCTAGCAGTCCACCCCAGCAGCGCAGAAGCATAAAAACAGGCGTAGATACCGATCCAGATCAAGGGAATCAGCCGCTCAAAGCTGAGCCAGGCCGGTCGCTTCAGGCCCAAAAACCAGGCAAATTTCCGGCGGCTGGGGTTGAGCACAAAGCCAACGCCCACCATCACCAGCAGGATTATCAGGGCTGCCAGCACCGCTCGCTCCTCGGCAATCTGCCGCCAGCCTGATCGCAACTGGAGCTGCCAGGCGGCATACCCGGGCCAGCGCCAACGGCTATGGACCAGCGAGTTTGTTCAGCAAGTGTGGATCAGCAAATGTGGGCCAGCCAGTTTTGGCCGGATAGGTTGGGCCAGCTGTGGCGGAAAAGCGGCTGTTCACCAGCCTCAGCAAACGAGGCCAGTAACAATTGGCCCCAATCGGGGACTGGCGCAGAGTTCCTCAGCGGCACAATGGTTAGGAAATGCCGCAACGCCGCCATGACCGAGGCCAGCCCCAATCGGGCCAGCCAGCCCTTGGCCAGCCTGGAAGCGGTCGACGACGACCCGAGCAGTGTCCATTCGGATCCCTGCCCCCAGGAGCAGCGCTACCTGGCCTACGCCCAACGGCCGCGGCGCGCCGATGCCAGTTCGCGTTATCGCGGCGTGAGCCTTAGGCAACAAACAGGACTATGGGTAGCCCAGGTGTACTGGCGGGGGCGCCGCTACTTCCTAGGTTCATTTCACTCGGAGGAAGAGGCAGCTATAGCATACAACAAACATGCATCAATTTTGATCGGCAGGATGGCCCTACTCAACGAAATTCTGCCTCAAAATTGCGACGCCAAGACCAGTACCGCCAATCAATCTCGCGAAACAGCACCAGTTTGATCTGCGGCGAATGGCCACACCTCTGGGTAGGTGCCCGCATGAATGGGCAGCCTTGTGAGCAAAGGTTTACCATAACTAGCCGCACTAGCCAGCAGACACCTTCCATGGCCAACGAACTACTCAGCGCCGATCAAACCATTGCCCTAGCCACAGAGCTGCCTGAATGGGAATTATCAAATGGCAAACTAAAACGCGAGATTAAATTTGCTGACTTTAATCAGGCATTTGGCTTTATGACGAGGGTGGCGCTGGTGGCTGAAACCATGGGCCATCATCCCGAGTGGAGCAATGTGTGGAACCGGGTGGTAATTGAGCTCACCACCCATGATTTGGGCGGCCTGTCTGGCCTGGATGTGGAGCTGGCCAAGCGCATTGATGCATTGACTGCCAGCCACTGAAGCAGCAACTGAGGCGGCAACTGAGGCGCTAACTGAGGCGCTAACTGATGCAGTCACGTTAACTGCCTAGGTTAGAACCGCTGACAGGGATTGTTCGCGCTGCTGAAAACGCAGGCGGCTTTGGTCGGCATCTGTTGCCACATCCACAAAGATGGTGTGGCCAGGGCTGAATTGGGCCGCCAGGATTCCCTTGGCGATGGGCGTTTCCAGTTCCCGCTGCACAGCTCGCTTCAAGGGGCGGGCGCCATAGACGGGGTCGTAGCCAACTCCTGCCAACCAATCGAGGGCAGCGGCATTTAGCTCAAGCCCCAGCTTGCGATCCTCTAAGCGCTGGCACAGCCGCTTCACTTGCAACTCAACGATTTGGCGCAGTTCATCCTGCTTTAGGCTATGGAAGATGATCGTTTCATCAAGGCGATTAAGAAATTCGGGCCGGAAGTGGCCTCGCAGGGCATCGTTAACCCGCGCTTCCATCTCGGCATGACGAGCCGGATTGCCCGCTAGATCGAGGATCGATTGGCTACCAATGTTACTGGTGAGGATCAGCACTGTATTGGTAAAGCTAACCGTGCGCCCCTGGCCATCGGTAACCCTTCCATCATCGAGAATTTGCAACATCACATTAAATACATCCGGGTGGGCTTTCTCCACCTCATCGAATAGGATCACGGCATAGGGGCGGCGGCGAACGGCTTCGGTGAGTTGACCACCTTCCTCATAGCCTACATAGCCTGGAGGCGCACCAATCAGCCGGCTAACGGCATGTTTTTCCATGTATTCGCTCATATCGATACGCACCATCGCCTCTTCTGAATCAAATAACTCACTGGCGAGGGCCTTGGAGAGTTCAGTTTTGCCAACGCCCGTGGGGCCGAGGAATAAGAAGGAGGCGATCGGACGATTTGGATCGCTGAGGCCGGCTCGTGAGCGCTGAATGGCATCGGCTACGGCGGTGACTGCCTGGCTCTGGCCAATAACGCGGCTGTGCAGGTCATCCTCCAGGTGCAGCAGTTTATCCATCTCACTTTGCACCAATCTGGCCACCGGAATACCGGTCCACTTGGCGATCACCTCAGCGATATCGTCTTCCGTAACCTCTTCCCGCAACATAGATTTATCACCATTGCCAGCGGAAAGCTCAGCCTCCTTGCTGGCTAGTTTCTTATGTAGATCCGCCAAGGTGCCATATTCCAGTTCGGCGGCTTTGTTGAGATCGTAGCTGCGTTTTGCCTGCTCAACTTGTAATTGCACCTGCTCGATTTCCTCCTTGAGGGAGCTGAGCGCATCGATGGCGCCCTTCTCCTGTTGCCACTGGGCGTTGAGACCACTCTGCTGTTCGCGCAGCTCGGCCAACTCCTTATCCAGCCGCTCCAGCCGATCACGGCTGGCGGGATCAGACTCCCGAGCCAGGGAGAGCTTTTCCATCTCCAACTGGAGAATTCGGCGATCGAGCTCATCAATCTGCTCTGGCTTGGAGGTAATCTCCATCTTCAATCGCGCGGCCGATTCATCCATCAGATCGATGGCCTTATCGGGAAGGAAGCGATCGGCGATATAGCGGCTAGACAGCATGGCGGCAGCAACCAAGGCGTTATCGGCGATGCGCACGCCATGGTGCACCTCATAACGCTCCTTGAGACCCCTAAGGATGGAGATTGTGTCTTCCACGGTGGGTTGATCAACAAACACCTGCTGGAAACGACGTTCCAGGGCCGGATCCTTTTCGATGTGTTGGCGATGTTCATCCAAGGTGGTGGCACCGATGCAGCGCAGTTCACCGCGGGCGAGCATCGGCTTGAGCAGGTTGCTGGCATCCATGGCGCCACCGCTGGCACCGGCCCCAACAACGGTATGAATTTCGTCTATAAAAAGCACAATTTGCCCCTCAGAGGCGGTTACCTCCTTGAGCACCGCCTTGAGCCTTTCTTCAAACTCACCGCGGTATTTGGCGCCAGCGATCAGGGCACCCATATCCAGGGCGATCAATTGACGATTTTGGAGGGCTTGGGGCACGTCGCCATTGACGATCCTTTGGGCCAAACCTTCCACGATCGCCGTTTTACCCACCCCCGGTTCACCAATTAAGACGGGGTTGTTTTTGGTGCGGCGGCTAAGGATTTGAATCGTGCGGCGAATTTCCTCATCGCGACCGATCACCGGATCGAGCTTGCCCTCCCGGGCGGCGGCGGTGAGGTCGCGGCCGTACTTCTCCAGGGATTCGTAGGTGCCTTCTGGGTTTTGATCGGTCACGGTTTGACTGCCTCGAATGGCTGTGATCGCAGCTTTGAGTTTGTCTGCATCGCTGCCCTGCTGGGACAACAGAAGCTTGCCGCAGCGAGCGTCGCCCGCCAGGGCCAACAGCAGGTGCTCGATGGCGATGTAGCTGTCGCCATAGCCGCTTTTGATCTCAGTGGCCTGGTCAAAGACGGCATTGAGGCCCTTGCCCAGGTAGACATTGTCTGGGGGGGAGCTGAGGCTGGGCTGGGAGGCGATCAAGGCCTCCAGCTTTTGGCTCAAGCCAGCCAGATTGACGCCAGCCTTGATCAAGATTCGCTCCGCCAGCCCCTGCTGCCCCAGCAGGGCTGCAAACAGGTGCTCGCTCTCCATCTGCTGCTGGCGCTTCTGCTGCGCCAGTTGCTGGGCGGCCACCACGGCGGCCCAAGCCTTTTCGGTGAACAGCTCAGCGGTGGGATGCATGGGGAAGCCGGGGGAGTGGGGTGGCGCTGGCCCAACCGTATGGAGACCTTTCGCTGGCGGCGGCCGTAGCAACCGAACCCAGGCGTACGGCCATCACCGCTGTAGCAGCCATGCCGTACCGATCTAGGCGGAAATCCGCCCCAAGGGGCTGAGCTCGTGAGACATCCGTGGAACCCGGCAACCGAGGCAGCCCTGGGGATCCGCCAGAAACTGGAAAGCGCAAACAGAAGAGCGCAAACAGAAGAACGCAAACAGAAGAACGCAAACAGAAGAACGCAAACAGCAGAGCACAAACTGGAAAGCGCAGACCGAAAACAGGAATGCACAAATGGCCGCTGCCAGCTGAAGGCTGGGGATTGGCGGCTGAAGATTCAGCTACTGGAGTGGCGGCAGGAGATTCAGCTAAGGCGATCAGCGGCTGGTGGGCGGCAATTGAAATGAACCGCTGGCCTCTCCGCAGAGCTTGATCGGACAGCCATCCTTGCCGTAGATGGCATCGGCGGCAGATAGACAGCCCATGGCATTTTTGCCAGCCACCTGTGCCGGTGGAATGCGCCGAGGCTGCAGGATCTGTTGATCCTTGCTCACAATCAATGGGCACTGGCCCGCCAACCGCTGTTGAGCCGCCCCAGGCCCCGCCACAGCGAGCAGCAGGGCCATAACCGCAAGGGCCCCAGACCTACAGGCAAGGGCTCGAACTGGGCGGCGGGGCATGGGGGTTGCTGCTGCGGCATTCATTCTGACGCCTGCTGCGATCGATGGCTATGGGGGGTGTATTGCAACAGGGCTGGGAATGGGCTTTTAGGCCCAATATCATCTATTCATTTTTTGCATAGTTTCTGTTGGCTGCCGGATTCACCCCGCTTCTCCCGAGCTGCTTTTGACAGGTGACTGCTAAGGACAACGGTGCCAGGCCTTCAGTTGACAGCGCCAAGTATGTAGGCTGTCAGTACTAGCGATGTCCACTTTTGGCAAACGCCCTCGTAGCAGGCAAGCATTTGTTTGCCGATGAGCTGTGGGCCAAATCACCACCGACTGATCCAGCGCAACAGGAGGGATACCCCCTGTTGCCTCACCTACTGGATGTGGCCGCCGTAGGGGCCTGTCTGCTGGATGCGGTGCCATGCCCTGTAGAGCTGCCCATGGCGGAGGCTTGGATTGCTGCCCTGGTGGGCCTACACGATTTTGGCAAGGCCAGCCCTGGCTTCCAAATCAAGTTGGGTCGCAGCCACATTGGCGGTTATCGGCTGGAAAGGAACCAGCCCGATCGCCATGACATCAGTACGGCGGGGCTGCTGGGCAATCTGCTCAAGCAGCAAGGATTAAGCCACACCACTGGCGCTTGCCTGAGCCACGCGGTGGCGGCTCACCACGGCCACCCATTCACAAGTGACGAAATTGCCAAGGGCAACCGCTGGCAAGTGTCGGATACCTGGGCAGCAGCTCATCAATACCTTTTCCAAGGTGTGCTGTGTGGAACTGGCGCCACAGACTTACCGGATATGCCCTCCGATCCGGCTAACTGCTCCGCTTTTTTGCAGTGGTTGATGGGGCTTACCACCACGGCCGATTGGCTCGGCTCCAGTGAAGCCCTTTGCCGCTGGGACCGCTTGGCGGAATGGGATGGAAATCCAAGCGACTGGTTCCAGCGCTCTCTAGGCCTGGCAAGGGATGCGGTAGCTGGCACCGGCCTGCTTTCACCACCTCTGCCGCCAGCAGCCGATGGCTACACGGCTGTTCAACGGGTGCTGGGTGCTGATCGCCAAGCCAGGCCATTGCAAGCAGCCATCGCCCACCTGTTGGACGCCCTCCCCGATCAATCAGCTCTGATCGTGATAGAAGCGCCGATGGGGGAGGGTAAGACGGAAGCGGCCCTCAGTTGCGCTACTGGAAGCCGAGGGGTCTATGTGGCCATGCCCACCCAGGCGACCAGCAATGCGCTATTCCCGCGCTTGGCCAGTTTCCTCGATGCCCAACCGGCCCAGGCTGCAAAATTTCCCATCGCCCTGGCCCATGGTTCTGGAGGCACAGCATCCGCAACGCTGAAACTTTGCGAGATTGGCCTGGGCACCCCAGATAGCCCCGTGCAGGCCTACTGGTGGTTTAAGGGCAGTAAACGGGCCCTGCTCTGCGCCCAGGGAATTGGCACCGTGGACCAGGGGCTGACTGGCGTGCTCAACAGCCGCCATGGTTTTTTGAGGTTGTTTGGGCTTTCGGGCCGCACCGTGATCTTCGATGAGGTGCATGCCTACGACACCTACACCGGTGGATTGATTGAAAAGCTGATCGCCTGGCTGCAGGTGCTGGGCTGCCGGGTGGTGGTGATGTCGGCCACCCTGCCGGCTTACCGGCGGCAGAGCCTTTTGGAGGCCTGGGCCGGGCCAGCCACTCCCCAGGCGCCTTCAACTTCCTATCCCCGCATCAGCTGGGCCACATCAGGTAGCCAGCAGGCAATTGGCTTCGCCGCCAGCCGTCAACAGAAGGTGCAAGTGCGTTCGATTCCAGCCGATCTCGATGCCCTGGCGGCCATGGCGGCTAGCTGGGCCAGCCAGGGGGCGAGGGTGGTGGTGGTGGTGAACAAGGTGGCTCGGGCCCAGGCAATCTTTCGCCGGCTGGCTGGAACCCCGGCCACCTTGTTCCATGCGCGCTTTCCGATGCAACGGCGGCTGGAGATCGAGGGGGAGGTGCTCAAGCTCTTCGGGCCGGGTGGTAGTGCCACGGCTGGCCATGTGCTCGTGGCCACCCAGGTGGCGGAGCAGAGCCTGGACATCGATTTCGACGTGTTGATCACCGACCCTGCGCCAGTGGATTTGGTGTTGCAGCGGCAGGGGCGGATCCACCGGCATGAACGGCAGAGGCCGGCTGGTTTTGGAGAGCCCGTTGTCTATGTGGGCGATCTGGATCAGACCATTCCCAGTGGCGAGCTCACCAGCTTCGTTTACAGCGACTGGGATGTGCTGCGATCCGTGGCCTGGCTGCAGGCACAGCCGGAGCTGATCCTGCCGGAGGACATCGACCGGGCAGTTCAAGAGGTCTACGGCGAATGGCAACCGAGTGCTAGCCCAGCCCTGGCGGAGGCCTTGCAGCGGGCCTGGGTTGAACACGCCAAGAACCAGAAAAAAATGCAATCCCAGGCCAGACAGGCAGCCCTACGCAAGCCTCAGGACTGGGATATTCAATCCCAAGGCAATTCGACCCCCATAGACGATGACGCCGCCGAATCCGGCGCCCTCCGCTTCGGTACCCGTCTGGGAGAGGACAGCCAATCGGTGGTGCCAGTGGCGCCAGGGGATCTAGAGGGGCTGGAAAGCCGAGCTGCAGCGATGGCCAGCAGTTATCTGCGGCTGAGCCATAAGGGGCTGATCAAAGCCGTGCGTGCGGAGCAGCTGCCATCGGGATGGCACAGACACTCCGGCCTGGCAGCCCACCTGCCGCTGTTTCTCGATGCGGATTGGCATGTGATCAGAAGCCCAGTGCCAGCTCGGCTTGATCCGGTGCTGGGGCTGGTGGTGGGAGAGCTGCAGTGAAAGCCTCTCGGGTAAAAAGAAGGGGATCCCCGCAGCAGCGGGGATGGCCCGTAGCGACTCGGCTAGCCGAAAAGGCGAAAGGCCCATCTCCCCGCCCACGCGGGGATGGCAATGGCTCCAGCCCCAGCCGGGGAGGTGTCATTGCTCATTTGAGAAGTTGACGCC
This sequence comes from Prochlorococcaceae cyanobacterium, assembly GCA_044375975.1. GTDB lineage: Bacteria > Cyanobacteriota > Cyanobacteriia > PCC-6307 > Cyanobiaceae > UBA5018. The sequence goes on along the minus strand of JBILLQ010000021.1, from coordinate 27,978 downwards.
AAGTAGCGTCTCGGTTGAGCTTTTGAAGTGCCTGGGGACTGCCTGCCCGCGCAGGAATGAGAGCGATGAACTCCCCGGCCCACCACGGCTCAGAGCCCCCTCCATTTGTTTCCCCGGTATGTGATGACCTTCTCCCTGCTCACGGAGCCCTGGATTCCGCTGATCGGCACCAACGGTGAGGCCCTAAAGGGTTCACTGCACGACGCCCTGCTCAATCCCCAGCAATGGCGCTCGATCAACGGCGCTTCTCCGATCGAAACCCTCAGTCTTTACCGACTGCTGCTGGCGATCTGCCATCGGGCCATCGGACCCGATCCAAGACCACGGGTGGATCTGCTCGACGACTGGCCCAGAAAAAAACTGGAGAACTATCTCCAGCAATGGGAAACCCACTTCGATTTATTGCACCCGAAAACACCCTTCCTACAGGTGGCGGCACTCAAAGAAGCCAGCCTTAATGCTTCTCCATGGACTCGACTGGCGCTTGAGCGTTCCTCAGGTGCCGCCCGTTTGATCTGGGATCACAGCATTGATGCCAATCCAACCCCACAGGGTTTTGCAGAAATGGCACGGCTGCTGGTGGCCCATCTGCAATTCACTCCCGGCGGACTGGTGAAGGCCTTCCGCACTTCCGGCATACGCGGCCCTGCCGCCGGCTTGCTACTGATGCTTCCAGCAGGAGAGTGCCTACAGGAAACATTGGCGCTATCGCTGGTAAGCCAAACCAGTGAGGATTACGACGCAGACCTGCCGACATGGGAACGGCCGCCGCTGAGTATTGACGACCTGCGAAAACCGCAGGAAACCCCATTGGAGGGGCCAGCCCATCGCTACACATTGCTCAGCCGGGCGATACTACTCCAACCAGATAGCGATCAAATCAGCTGGGTGCTGTACGGAGAAGGCGTTGTGGCCAACGATGCCGAAAGCCCAGCAGCCGATCCGATGGCAGCTGTGATTAGCGGCAAAAAAGGGCCTATGCCTCTGCTGCTTTCAGAGCAGAAAGGCTTCTGGAGAGACTTCCAGGCCCTCGCTGGTAGTGGAGGCGCCACTGCTGCAGCCAGCATAAATCACGCCACTGCGATTCGTAGGGAGCGTGATGATGAACGGCCTATCGAACTGATAGCCGGTGGCCTGCTGCCTGACCAGGCAAAGATCATTCTCTGGAGGCTGGAAGAGCGGCGGATTGCTCCTGCCGTTCTCCGCAAGACCAGTTTGATTGGAGCAACGGACAAAGCCTTGGAACTAGCTGAGGCCACCGGCAGTGGGCTTGGCAAGGCGCTGTTTATTCTCTACAGCGAATGGGTAAAGAATGGAGGAGAAAAGGATCCAGATCCCAAGGCGATCAAAGCGGTGCGAGATTCAATCCAGGCCATCACCAGCTACTGGAGTGGCCTGGAAGCGGCCTTCTGGAGTTTTGTGCAGGCCATCGGTGAAGGAGCCGAACCCGAGGAAGCTCTGATCCAATGGCGCTCCACGCTTCGCGATGCGGCCAAGACAACCTGGGATCAAGCAAAACTGGCCCTGGGACTCGACAGCCGTGCTCTTGCCGCGGCAGGCCGTAGCAGCCGCCCCTTCGGGAAGGTTATGGCTGGATTGAAGGCTTAATAAGCAGCACTTAACAAACACTAACCCGCCATGGTTTATCCAGTTCCTCCAGAGGTTATTCAGCATGAATTCAAATAAGTTTTTCAATGAGCTCCGAAACAGTGCCGAGGAAGACACGGCGGTAGTCGCCAACCTAAGGCGTTCTGCAGCCTATGAGCCTGGCCAATACCCCCCGGCTTTCCGTTATGTAGAACCTTTTGTTCAACACCTGAATGAATGGGAGCGCACAGCCACCTATATGGCGGCTGCCTACTGGGCATTGGCTATTCGGATGGGTCGCCAGGACGCGGAATCCCGCACCATGCCGGAGGGCCAATCCCTGCCGCTGGCCCTGAGAGCTCTACAGGCCCGCATTGCCAAAGCCAGCGACAACACCAGTGCCAGCAAAAATATCGAGAACCGTTTCCTGGCTCTCTTGGATGCGGACACCGATGAGCTGCAGTGGCGATTACGGCGAATCACCAGCCAGCTGGCGGCAGCTGATATCGCCATCAACTGGCCTTCCCTGCTCGATGATCTACGCAATTGGTCAAATCCACGACGCAGGGTACAGGTGGACTGGGCCCGCCAGTTTTGGTCCGCGCCTGAAAGCACAAGCAAGGCGGATCCTGATGGTGGAGACAAAGCTAAGCCGAAAACAAAAGCGAAAAGCAATCAATAACCAGCCATTCAGCTTCAGCTTTTTCGCCCATCAAGCTCAATCATTTCAACCCTTTTCTTTCCAATCATCATGAGCAAGTTTATTGAGTTTCACATCATTCAGAACTTTGCACCTTCCTGCCTAAACCGCGATGACACCGGCGCCCCGAAGGACGCCATGTTTGGAGGCTATCGCCGTAGCCGTATTTCCAGCCAATGCCTCAAACGTGCCAGCCGGCTTGCCTTTTCCAGCTCCGGTTTACTTACTGATGAAGAACTGGGTCTGCGGACCCGCAACATCGTTGCCATCCTGGCCGAGAAGCTGAAAAAGCAGGGTTTTGAGGAACCAGAAGCAGCAATTGAGAAAGCTTTGGCTATTACTGATCTAAAGGTAAAAGCAAGAAAAGACGCCACTGCCCAAACCGAGTATCTGCTGTTCCTGAGCAAGAACGCCATCGAAGAACTCAGCACCGTAATCGCCACTAATTTCGAACTGCTCAGCTCGGGAAAGGACAACAAGGACATCAAGAAAGCCATAGATGAATGCCTAGCCTCTAAATCCGCAGTTGATGTAGCCTTGTTTGGACGCATGATCGCCGACCGCAAGGAGCTGAGAGTGGATGCTGCCGCCCAGGTAGCCCATGCGCTCTCCACGCATCGTGTAGATCGTGAATCAGACTTTTTTACGGCCGTAGATGATTGGACATTAGACACCGAAGCCGATGCGGGAATGCTCGGCACTGTGGAATTTAACTCCTCCTGCCAATATCGCTACGGCTCTGTAAATATAGATCAGCTGATCGATAATCTCACAGGTGATCAGGTGCTCGCGCACCGAGGTTTATTTGCCTTCCTGCGGGCCACAGTGCTGGCAATTCCCACCGGCAAGCAAAACACCTTCGCGGCCCACAACCTGCCTTCCTTCATTGGCTTCGCTGTCCATAACGGCCAGCCGATCAGCCTGGCCAATGCCTTTGAGAAACCCGTATATGCGGGTGAAAACAAGGATGGCCTAACCGCCGCATCTATTCAGAAACTGCAGAAGCATGCCGAGGAATTGAGCAATGCATTTGGCCTTGATCTGGGGCTAAAGGTGATGGATCTCACGGGCACCTGGAGTGGTGAAACCTATGCCAATCTCGATTCACTCCTGGGCGAGGTGAAAGCGGCATTGGAGGTGGCGGCATGACAGCCACCCTGCTCATTCCCTTAGAGGGCCCACTCCAGGCCTGGGGCTTGGATTCCCGCTTTGAGCTAAGGCAAACGGCGGCTGAGCCGAGTAAGAGCGGCGTGATCGGCATGTGCTGCGCCGCCCTCGGTCGGGATCGCAGCGAAGCGATCGACGATCTGGCGGCACTGCTCTTTGGAGTGCGGGTGGATCGGGAAGGCCGTCTCACCCGCGACTTCCACACGGCAAGAGATGTAATCGGCGCCAGCGGTAACGAGCGCCGCACCGTGGTTTCCACCCGCTGGTACCTGGCGGATGCGGCCTTCATCGCTGGGCTCCAGGGGCCCCTGCCGCTGCTGCAGGCGATCCATGCAGCGTTACAAAAGCCCCACTGGCCAACCCATCTGGGGCGCCGGAGCTGTCCACCTTCGGTACCGCCTGGAAGTGGCTCGGTGGTGCCGTTGCCATTGGAAGAGGCCCTGCGGCTGGCGGAGCCGTTTCGCCCTCGCAAGCAGTTATGGCCAACGGCGCCAACAGATAAGAGCGTGCGGCTGGTGCTGGAGGACCCCCTGGGCCCCCAGGCCAGACCCGATCAGCCCCTGGCGCCCTTTTCCGAGCGACGTTTCGGCATGCGCCGGGTGCGTTCGCTCACCGTTTCTGTACCTGAGAACCCTGTTCTTACCGAAGCCCTGAGAGGGCCTACACCATGACGCTACTAATCAGCCAGCTCAGTTTGAATCTGCAGCACAGGGAAGTGCGCCGGGATCTGGGCAATGCCTACGACCTGCATCGCACCCTGGCACGGGCCTTTACCGATGGCCCGGAAGCTGCGATCAAGCCCTTTCTGTGGCGGCTGGAAACCAGCCGGCCCTTGGAGCCCCCAAAGGTTTTAGTGCAATCGGCGGCGGAACCGCTATGGGACCAGCTGCCAGCTGGTTATCTGCTGAACCTGGCGGACCGGGCTTGGTCTCCGGAGACGGTGCTGCAGCGCGGGCGGGCGGTGCGGCTGAGGGTGTTGGCCAATCCAACCGTCTGCCGGGTGCCGACAGCATCGCCAGAGAAACCAAGCCCTGAGGGCCCAGCCAGGGGCCAACGCAAGCGGCTGGGGCTTTGGCGAGAGGAAGAACAATTGGAGTGGATGCAGCGACAAGCGCAGCGGCTAGGCCTGGAGGAAGTGCAGGCGGAGGTAAGCCGATCGGAGCGCTGGCGCTGCCGTCGACGCGGTGGAGCGATCACCGTGGCCGTGGCCCAGTTCGACGGCCAGGCCGTGATTGCCGATCCAGCTGCTCTCGCCGCTGGGGTAAGAGCAGGCATTGGCCATGCCCGGATGCTTGGTTTAGGGCTGGTGTCTGTGGCACCGCTGGGCCACGCGCCAGCGGGGGCGTGATGGCCAACGCGAACCTAAAGGCGCTGGCCCGCTACAGCGACAGCCTTAGCCATGTATATCTCGAACACGCGGTAATCGAGCAGGAAGACCATTCCATTGCCGCCTTCACACCCGATGGCAGGATCACTTTGCCCGCTGCCAACCTCAGCAGCGTGGTACTAGGACCTGGCACTCGCATCACTCACGCGGCGATCAAAGTGCTTGCCGATTGTGGTGCCCTGATCGCCTGGACAGGCAGCGAAGGATTGACGTTTTATGCCAGCGGCCAATCCAAGACTCGCCTCAGCCAAGGGGTGGAACGGCAAGCTCGCTTTTGGGCAGATCCAGCACTGCACCTGGAGGTGGTGCGGCGGATGTATGGCTATCGCTTCAACGAACTGCTACCAAAGCATTTGACGCTTCAGCAAATCCGAGGAAAGGAAGGTGTTCGAGTGCGTGAAACCTATCAATCACTTGCCAGGGAGTATGGCGTGCAATGGAACGGTCGAAAATATGACCGCAACAGCTGGAATGATGCCGATCCAATCAACAAGGCGCTATCAGCGGCCAATGCGGCGCTATATGCGATCTGCCTGGCTGGCTTGCATTCACTTGGCTACAGCCCTTCATTGGGTTTCATCCACACCGGCAAACAATTGTCATTCGTTTACGACATTGCCGATCTGGTGAAAACAGAAACCAGCATGCCCGCCGCATTTGAAGCGGCAGCCGGTGGAGCGGAAAAGGTTGAATCGCGAGCCAGGCGAATCCTGCGGGATCGCTGTTGCCACGAACGGCTACAAGATCGGCTCACCAAAGCCGTGCCCGCCCTATTTGCCGCCAGCGCGGAAGACGTGGCTGATGCGACCGCCGATGGGGTGGCCGCGCTGTGGGATGGCGAGGGAACCGTAAGCGGAGGGAGGCTCCATGGTGGTGATGATTCTTGAGCGCGTACCTGCCGTGCTGCGGGGTGAGTTGAGCCGTTGGCTCACCCCAGTGGGTGGTGGGGTGCATGTGGGCCAGGTATCGGCCTTAGTGCGGGAAGAGCTATGGAACCTGGCGCTGAAAAAAGCCGGTAACGGTCGGGTGATCCAGATCTGGGCCTGCCGGGGTGAACCGGGCTATGGCCTGCGAGTTCACGGGCTGGTGGACGCCAGCCTGGTGGATATGGAGGGGCTGCCCATGATCGCGGTACGCGATGCGGCATGGCGGGAAGCAATGGAGCGCTTTACACCGAGGGCCCCAAGGGCCAAAATGGAAGAAGGCACCGAACACTTCGGGGCCCCCTGACGGGCAAAACCCCAGTATTTACTGAGTGTTCTCCCCGCACACGCGGGGATGGCCCGGGTGAGCAGAAGGCGCTGGTGCAGGGCGTCCGCGTTCTCCCCGCACACGCGGGGATGGCCCGAGGCCAAACGGCAGCGCAGCGCTGTGCAGCTGCGTTCTCCCCGCACACGCGGGGATGGCCCGTGGGTCAGGGCCGATGGCGCAGAGATGCGGCTGGCGTTCTCCCCGCACACGCGGGGATGGCCCGTACCAGCCCCTCTGCCAGCGCTGCTGGCGAGCGTTCTCCCCGCACACGCGGGGATGGCCCGAAAGTGGCTGAAGCTGACGGCAGCGCCACCGCGTTCTCCCCGCACACGCGGGGATGGCCCGGGCCACCGCAACGCCAAGGGCCAGCTCAAACCCGTTCTCCCCGCACACGCGGGGATGGCCCGCTAAGTTCAGTGGCGATCTCATCTACAATTGGTCCAACGTTCTCCCCGCACACGCGGGGATGGCCCGCGGATCTTGGACGCCTCGACGCTCTATCCATCCGTTCTCCCCGCACACGCGGGGATGGCCCGGGAACCATGGCCAAGTATTACATCTGCAAAGTTGTTCTCCCCGCACACGCGGGGATGGCCCGGCGGAGATGGCCGGTTGGCAATCCCTTGACCACGTTCTCCCCGCACACGCGGGGATGGCCCGGTGAGCGTCCAGCGGCGCAGGGCATGGATGGTGCGTTCTCCCCGCACACGCGGGGATGGCCCGCGGTACATCCGGGCGCCCACCACGTTGTCGTCCGTTCTCCCCGCACACGCGGGGATGGCCCGCTGAGCAGACCTCTTTCCCCACCTCCTACATTCGTTCTCCCCGCACACGCGGGGATGGCCCGAAACTGCAAAGCGCCTGGGGGTACTGGGAAACGTTCTCCCCGCACACGCGGGGATGGCCCGAGTGAGCTCTATGGCTGGCTGCGCCGGGGTCTACGTTCTCCCCGCACACGCGGGGATGGCCCGGCCCTGAATGGCGCTGAGACCCCCGTCTTGATGTTCTCCCCGCACACGCGGGGATGGCCCGACTGCGGAGCCTGGCACCACCTACCGCCACCACGTTCTCCCCGCACACGCGGGGATGGCCCGTTATGGCCATGGCTGCAGGATCGCTCGCATTGGGTTCTCCCCGCACACGCGGGGATGGCCGGCATCGAGGCGTCCGCGTTGGACGCACAACGCACTTCCATAGGCCCCTAAGCCAATATATTTCTACTCTTCGTGATACAGGTTTTCAGATTGACAGTCTTGTCGAACCATTTCCCAGCCAGGCCATACAGTGCTTGTATCCAGAGCCTTGGTCTATCCCGCGTTTTTTGGCTTTGCTAGGCTACCAGAAATAAAGAGAGTTTATCCACTTACCCAAACAAGATCACCGTGGCGCCATAGCTGCGCAGCTGGGTGTCCACAGTTAGCAGCAGCATCGGCTCCACCCGGCTCTGGCACACCAGCAGGCGATCAAAGGGATCCCGATGAACTCCATCGGTTTCCAGATCCCCCACCGCCAGCAGGTGGGCGTTGCTGATCGGCAGCCAACGGAAACCCTGCAAGGGCACCTGGCGTTCCAATTCGGGCAGATCCACCTGCAGCCGGCCGATCGACGCCTTGATCGCCATCTCCCACAGGGACGCTTGGCTCACGAACACCTCCGCCTGCTCCGCCTGCACCCTCTCCATCACCGGCTGCGGCAGCCGTGGATCGCCGTTCAGCCACCACAGCACCAGATGGGTATCGAGCAGCAGCCGCGTCAATGGAACGCCTCAAACAACCCGTCCAGGGGCGCATCGAAATCATCGGCCAGGGCGATCTGGCCGCGCATGGCCCCAGGCGCCGCCACCGGCTGGGCCGGAGCCTGCCAGGCCACCAGCCGGGCAATAGGTACCCCCGAGCGGGCGATCACCACCTCCTGCCCTTGCTCCACCTCCTGCAGCAACTGGGAGAGATGGGTTTTCGCCTGGTGCACATTCACCAGATGCTGGTTAGCCAGGGGCTGGTTGGTCAGGGGCTGGTTAGCCAGGGGCTTTTTCGCGACGGCCATGACGCACCACTGTGGACTAAGTCTAAGTTTAGTCGCCCCGCGATGCCATGGCTGGGCAGCGCTGGAGCTGGGCCGATGACCTCCCCCCGCACCCTGGCGGGAGGCAACTAAAGTGGTCACAAATGGAGGATCAGGCGTGTCTGAAGTAGTCACAAACCAAGTGTCGGTGCGGGATCTCAAGACCCACCTCTCCGAATGGCTTGGCCGGGTGCAGGCAGGTGAGGTGGTGGAGGTCACCTCACACCGCAAGCCCATCGCCCGGCTCACCGCCATCAAGCAGCCCGATTCCACTGCGGCCAACCCGCTGCAGAAAGCCATTGATGCAGGGATCGTCAGTTGGAACGGCCAAAAGCCGGTGTTCCCTCCACCAGTGAAGCTGCGTGGTGAGGGAAAACTCGTCAGTGAAATCGTGATGGAAGATCGGGGTTGAGTTGGTGATCAGGCAGAAAGCTCCGCCGGTGATCTCTGACAATTCAGGAGTGAAGGCTTGACCTCCTTTTTTGGTCCTGCCCAATAAGCGGAAAGTGGTGGTTGCGGAGCTTGCTATCTGATCAAGATCTTTTTTGAACTCACCAGCATTGAGATTGCCGTATTGTTCTTCGGGTTTAAGGGCAGGCAATCGGACTGCAATCAGATAGCCGGGCAGCTTTCGGGGCGGCTTTGCTAAGGCGGATGCCCAATATATGCGGTTAGTGCATAGCCGGCTTCTATTTCTGGTTTCGTCAAAAGGCAGCCCCAGCTCAGCTGATCACGCGTCAAACTGCTGCAATAACGCTGCTGAGCTGCATGCGCACCAACTCGCGGTGCGGCCTACACCAGGGCCCTCCCAGGGCAGCCCACGCCTGCCGCTGCATGCCCGCCCGCCGCTCCAGTCCCAAGCCACCGAAGGCCGCAGACGCCAATGGCGACCTTATGGCGCTGGGGTTTCGTGTGGCCGACAGCGGTCCCCACACCAGCAAAACGCTGATGTTGCAGGAGCTTGAAACCCTGCTGGCAGTGGTCCCTGCTGAAGCACCTGCCAAGGCCTATCGGGTCGCGATCGTGGAGGAGAACGTGCTGGGCAAGCGCACCCTCTCCACCCGCAAGGAAACTGCCACCCGGCTCACCGCTCTGCATGGGCTCGATCCCAGCAAGCCCCTGTTCCGGGTGCTGCGCCGGCTCTGGGCCGTGGATCCGGCAGCGCACCCCCAGTTGGCCCTGCTCAACGGCCTGGCCCGCGACCCGCTGCTGCTGGCCACCACGGAGAAGGTGATGGGGATGGCCCGGGGGGAGCTGCTGCAGCGATCCGAGATGGTGGCGGCGGTTCAGGGATTCACCCATGACCGCCTCAGCCCCAAGGTGCTGGATGCGGTGGCCCGCAACGCCGCCAGCAGCTGGACTCAGAGCGGCCACCTCAAAGGCAAGGTCAAGAAACTGCGGCAGCCCCTCAAGCCCCACCCGGAGGCCCTGGCCCTGGCGTTGTGGCTGGGCTACGCCAGCGGCAAGCGCGGCAAGGCTCTGCTCAACACCCCCTGGGCGACAGCGCTTGACAGTTCCAGCTCGGGCCTGCTGGAGCTGGCGGAGCAGGCCAAGCGCCTGGGCCTGCTCAAGCTGTCCCACGGCGCAGGGGTGGTCTCGATCGATCCCAGTGGATTAGATCCCCTGCACGGAGGCCAGCAGTCATGAGCCGGATTGATGAGCTCGCAAAGCGCTACGCGGATCACATCGCTGTGCCGTGGCAGCAGGGGCTGCCAGCGGCCAACCGGGTGGTGATGCTGGTTTACGAGAAGGAGCTGGAGCGGCACCTGCGGGCCAAGTTGCTGGAGTTCGAGCAGGCCACCAAAACAGCAGGCCATGGCTGGTTGCTGGTCAACCTCACCACCGCCTTTGCCGAATGGATGGGCGGCATGAAATACCGCGAGGAGTACTTCGAACGGCCCGACGACATCCGCCTCAAGCTGGATTCCAGTTTTCTGCGCCATATGGCAGACCTGATCAAGGCTCAGCTCAGCCAGGCCACCGACAACGACGTGGTGGCGCTGCTGGGGGCCGGAAGCCTGTTTGGCTTCCTACGGCTCTCCGATGTGATTAAGGAGATAGAGGGCAAGATCCAGGGCCGGCTGGTCGTGTTCTTCCCCGGCCAGAAGGACGGCAACAACTACCGGCTGCTCGATGCTCGAGACGGCTGGAACTACATGGCGGTGGGCATCACCCGCCATCCCACAGGAGCGGTGGCATGAGCCAACAGATCTTCCAAACCCTGCAGCGCGATCCGCGCACCAGCCCGCTGGCCAACAACGGCCAGGCGCGGATCACCACGCTCGACGACGACAACGCTCGCCGGGAGCTGGAGGACGAACTGAGCACCTTCGTGTGCGACGGCCAGTACGGCCAGGCCATGGAGCGAATCCTGCAGAGCTACCTGTCACAGCAGGGGCAGGCCCGCCAGAACGCTGCCTGGGTGTCGGGGTTCTTCGGGAGTGGCAAGTCGCACCTGCAGAAGATGCTCGGCCACCTATGGGCCAATACCGAGGTGAGCCCCGGCAAGCGAGCTCGGGATCTGGTGCTGGAGCTCCCCGATGGGGTTAAGGCCCACTTCCGTGAGCTCGACACACTTGCCGCCAGAAGTGGCAAACCGCTGATGGCGGCCAGCGGCGCCATGCCCTCGGGCGCCAAGGACGCCGTGCGCAAAACCGTGCTGGCGATCCTGCTGAAAGCAGTGGGGATGCCCGAGAAGGTGCCCCAGGCACGCTTCTGCTTCTGGCTGCGGGAAAAGGGCTACCTCAATGCAGTGCGCTCGGCCGTAGAGGCAGAAGGCAGCCGCTGGCTGGAGGAGCTCGATGAGCTCTATGTGAGCCCGGTGATCGCCGGAGCCGTGCTGGAACAAGACCCGGACTATGCCGCCGGCAACCGCGAGGCGCGAGACGTGATTCGCCAGCAATACCCCAACAGCGACAGCGACATCACCACCGCCGAGATCGTGCAGCTGGCCCGCAAGGCGCTGGCGCCCGATGGCGGCGAGCTACCTCACACGATGCTCGTGCTCGATGAGGTGCAGCAGTACATCGGCGACTCCAACGACAGGGCCACAGACTTTGTTGAAGTGGCCGAGGCGTTGCAGACCGAGCTCGACAGCCGGGTCATGTTGGTGGCCTCCGGCCAGTCAGCCCTGTCGTCAGAAACCCCACAGCTGCAGAAGCTCAAAGATCGCTTCCGGGTCACGGTGCAGCTGTCTGACACCGACGTGGAAACGGTGATCCGCAAGGTGATCCTGCAGAAGCGCGCCGACGCCCAGGCCGACGTGCAGCAGGTGCTGGAAGCCAATGCCGGTGAAGTGTCCAAACAGCTGGAAGGCAGCCTGATCAAGGAGCGATCAGAAGACCGCCAGGTGGCGGTAGCCGACTACCCGCTGTTGCCAACGCGCCGGCGCTTCTGGGAGGAATGCTTCCGCAGCGTCGATGTGGCCGGCACCAACAGCCAGCTGCGCTCCCAGCTGCGGATCATCTTTGACGCCGTCAAGGACATCGCCGAAGAAGACCTGGGCCGGGTGATCACTGGCGATGTGTTGTTCCAGGCGATGGGCCCAGACCTGGTGAACTCGGGCGTGCTGCTCAACGAGCTCAACAACCGCATCGCCGGCCTCGATGACGGCAGCGAGGAGGGCAAGCTCAAGCAAAGCCTCTGCGGGCTGGCCTTCCTGATCAGCCGGCTGCCGAGGGAGCAGGGCGCCGACAAAGGGATTCGCGCCACCGCCCGTACCCTGGCCGACTTGATGGTGCCAGATCTCCGCAAGGACAGCGGCCCCCTACGCAATCAGATCGCCGGCCTGCTGGAGGCGATGGCAGAGGAAGGCGTTGTGATGCCGATCCCTGCCGAGCAGGGGCAGGTGGAATACCGCCTGCAGACCACGGAAGGCGCCCAGTGGCAGCGGTTGTTTGAGGAGAAGCGCCAGGCGGTTCGCAACGACACCGCCGAAATCACCAACGAGCGAGAGAAGCGCCTCGGCCTGGAGCTCCAGAAGGAACTCAAGGCGGTTCGCTTGCTGCAGGGGCAAGCCAAGATCCAGCGGTCGATCGTGCACTGGCCTAACCCCGAGCCGCCGGCACCCTCGAACGAGCAGGTGGTGGTGTGGATTCGCGATGGCTGGGGCTGCAGTGACAAGGAGGTACGCGATGCCGCCCGGGAGGCCGGTGCCGACGATCCGGTGCTGCATGTGTTCCTGCCGCGCCGCAACGCGGAAGAGCTGCAAAGCCGGATCATTGATGCCACGGCCGCCCGCCGTGTGCTCGATCACTACGGCACCCCCTCAACACCAGAAGGGAAGGAAGCAAGGCAGGCGATGCAAAGCCGCCAGGGCCGCGCAGAAGACGACTGCAACGAGCTGATTGCCGATGTGATCGCCAATGCCCTGGTGCTCAAGGGCGGCGGCATCGAGGAGTACGGCATCAAGCTCAGCGAGAAGCTGCAATCCGCGGCTTCTGAGGCAGCACTAGCCCGGCTGTTCCCCGAGTTCCACAAGGCCGATCACGGCAGCTGGGGCACCGCCGTGAAGCGCGCCAAAGATGGCAGCGATTCACCGCTCTCAGCCGTTGGCCATCAGGGCTCAAATGACAGCCATCCAGTGGCACGCATCGTCATCAGTGCCATCGGCGGCGGCAAGGAGGGCAGTGCGATTCGCGCCGACCTACGCGTAGCGCCCTATGGCTGGCCGCAGGATGCAATGGATGCGGTGCTGCTGGCCCTGCTGCGCGACGGCACCCTCAGCGCCAAGGACAGCCAGAACAACGCGATTGCGGTTGGTCAGCTCGATCAACAGAGCCTGGGCAAAGCGCGGTTCTACCTGCAGGAAGTGCGCCTCACCGTTAAGGAAAAGATGGGGGTGCGGGGCGTTTTTGGCATTGCCGGCGTCACGGCCCAATCAGGGCAGGAAGAAGCCAAGGCCGTCGAGTTCCTCGATGCCCTTGAGAACAAGGTGCTCCAATCCGGTGGCGAGGCCCCGCTGCCTCCGCCAGTGAGCGCCACCCTCCTGAAGGAGCTGCGCCAAAAGAATGGCCCCGAGCAACTCAAGGCAATCCTTGATGCCAAGGAGCAGCTGCAGGAGTTGTGGGATCAGGCCTGCAGCCTGGCCGCCCTCAAGGAGAAACGTCTGCCTGGCTGGGAACGGCTGCAAGCTCTGCTGCACCAGGCCAAGGGATTGCCAGTGCACCAGGAGCTGGAGCCCCAGGTGGAGGCGATCGGTAGCCAGCGCTCACTGCTGGATCCCACCACCGATTTCGGAGCGCCGTTGTTGCAGCAATTGGAGCAGGAGCTCACGGCAGAGCTGGAGCAGGCACTGCAACAGGTGAGTCAGGTGGTGACCGCGGAGCTGCAGCAACTGCAGGCCAGTGCTGAGTGGCAGAGCCTGCCGGATGCTGAGCGAAACCGCATCAGCCAGGGCCTGCAATTGCCCACCACAGCTCCACCGGTCGTGCCCATCGAGCGGATCAAGTTGCTGGAGGTGCTCCAGCAGCGCTCAATCACCGGCTGCAAAGAGCTGGCCGAGAGCCTGCCCACCCGCTTTGGCAAGGCCCGATCTGCGGCAGCCAAGGCCCTGGAGCCCAACATCCAGCCGCTCAAGCTCAGCAGTGGGGTGCTCAAAGACGAAGCAGCACTTGATGTCTGGTGGGCAGCTGAGCGCCAGAAGCTCGCCGCTGCCCTGCAACACGGTCCGATCCAGATCAACTGATTCCCATGCCCGTCCTCGCCTCCGATCTGCGCAAGACCCTTGAAACCACCGTGGTGAAAGCACGCGATAAAGCCGAAGGCGGCGCGCGGGATGCCCTCACGGCCCTTGCTGTGGATGCCAGCGAGCCATTCGTCTCAATGAGCGAGGAGGAGCGCAAGCTGCGCAACCGCCTACGGGCCCGCGGCCGCCAGCTGGGTGATCAACGCGATCCCCAGAAGGGCAAGCAGAGCATCGAGCGCTTGGTGCGGGAGATGGCTTATGAGCACTGGCACCGGATGCTATTTGCCCGCTTTTTGGCGGAAAATCAGCTGCTGATCGAACCCTCTTCTGGGGTGTCGATCAGCCTGGATGAATGCGAGGAGCTGGCTTCAGAAGAAGGAACCGATCTCTGGGGTCTGGCGGCGCAGTTTGCTCAGGCGATGCTGCCCCAGATCTTCCGAACGGATGATCCGGTGCTGGCAGCAAAGTTGCCGCTGGAGATCCGGCAACAGCTGCAGGGCCTGGTAGCTGGGTTGGAAACGGAGACCTTTACCGCTAGCGACAGCCTGGGTTGGACCTATCAGTTCTGGCAGACCAAGCGCAAGGCCGATGTCAACGAGCAAGTGAAATCAGGCCTGAAGGTCGGCGCCGATGAACTCTCCCCGGTGACGCAGCTGTTCACCGAGGACTACATGGTGGACTTCCTGCTCGACAACACCCTCGGCGCTTGGCATGCCGGGAAGGTTTTGGCGACCAATCCGCAGCTGGCTGCAACGGCCCAGAGCGAAGAGGAACTCCGCCAGGCGGTAGCCCTACCCGGCTGCGCTTGGAGCTATCTGCGTTTCACCAAGGCAGACGATGGTCCCTGGGTTCCAGCGGCTGGAACCTTCGATGGCTGGCCCAAGACAGTCGCCGCCCTCAAGTGCCTGGACCCCTGCATGGGCAGCGGCCACTTCGTGGTGGCGATGTTTGAGCGGCTGGTGGCCTTGCGCCTGGCTGAGCAACAGCTGACTGAGACGGCGGCGGTGGCAGCTGTCATCGAAGACAACCTGTTTGGGCTTGAGCTAGACCCGCGCTGTACGCAGATTGGCGCTTTCAACCTAGCGCTGGCCGCGTGGCGGCACGTGGGCCACTGCAAGCTGCCTGCAATGAACCTGGCTTGTTCAGGCTTGGCGCCAAACACCCCTGAAGCCGATT
The DNA here is from genome assembly GCA_044375975.1 of Prochlorococcaceae cyanobacterium. Lineage (GTDB taxonomy): Bacteria > Cyanobacteriota > Cyanobacteriia > PCC-6307 > Cyanobiaceae > UBA5018. The sequence goes on along the minus strand of JBILLQ010000021.1, from coordinate 12,963 downwards.
GGCTGGTGATTGCCGGTGATAACGAACGACTCAGGAATGGCATGGGTCGGCTGCATCGAATGTTTCAACAAGCTGCAGTTCTTGGCAGCCTGATAAACCAGCATTCTAACAAGAGCAGCTTGCTTGTTGCATCATTTCCTGAACTCCAGTCGTTGCTGGAAAAAGCCCTAGAGAAGGAGGCCGCCGAGGACAAAGATCTTGAGGCAGCAGTGACCGCGCGCGGCTTGGCCAAGGCAGCAGAGATTTTGGCAGGCCAGTTCACACTCGTCGCAACGAACGTGCCCTATCTTGGGCGCGGAAAGCAACATGAGATGCTCGCCTTATTTTGCAAGCGGGTTTACCCAGATTCAAAGGCTGATCTTTCTGCATGTTTTGTCGAACGATGCCTCATTTTTTGCGAAGAAGGTGGAACAAGTGCGTTTGTCACCCCTCAGAGTTGGCATTTTCAGGGCAGATATTCTGACTTCCGGAAAAGAATTCTCCTGTCTACGGAATGGAATTTCGTAGCCCAACTTGGTGCTCATTCATTTGAAACAATTAGTGGCGAACAGGTAAGTGTGTCGCTGAGCAGCATCTCAGCGCTCATGCCTGCAGAAGATGCGAATGTTGCTGGCTTAAATCTGTCGGACAATGCTTCGCCAATTGTCAAAGCTGATGGGCTGAAGAGCCATAATATAGTTTTGGCGCTTCAGTCAAGCCTAAGTGCCAATCCGGATGCTCGAATTGTGTTCGAAGATATGGGAAAAGGTGCTCTGCTTCAAGCCTATGCATATAGCTGGCAAGGTATTAAGACAAGTGACGACGAAAGATTTGCTCATTTCTTCTGGGAATTTCCAGAAGAAATTGAAGGCTGGCACTTCTACCAACGGGCCTCCAGGGATTCAGTTTTATTTTCGGGTCGACAAGAGATGATCTTTTGGGAAGATGGATTTGGCCAATTGACAGATATATGCCAGAAAGGGGCAAGTTTTCGAGGAAAGAGTGCTTGGGGTAAAAGTGGAGTAGCCATCTGCATGATGGGGAATATGCCCGCCACACTTTACACAGGTGAAAAATTCTCTGCAGATGTTACCACTATTGAACCAAAGGAGAATGACAACCTGCTGGCCATTTGGTCATTCTGCTCTTCGCCAGATTACGCAGAACAGGTATCCAAAATTGACCGAGGCCTTAAAGCCACAAACACGAGCTTCGGCAAGATTCCTTTTGACCTTGCTCACTGGCAGAAGGTGGCGGCAGAGAAATATCCGAATGGATTGCCGAAGCCGTTTTCAGGCGACCTGACGCAATGGCTGTTCAACGGCCACCCTGCTGGCGCAAATCAACCGTTGCAAGTGGCCGTGGCGCGGTTGCTCGGGTACCTATGGCCGCGCCAGACCCGCTCAAGTTTTCCTGATTGTCCGGAACTTGATCCAGACGGACTAGAAGACCTGTCCGATGAAGATGGCATTGTTTGCCTGTCGCCCGCCCGCGGAGAAGCTGCTGCGGCTGATCGTCTGCGCGGCCTGCTCTCTGCAGCCTTTGGTGATGAGTGGAGCAACGCCAAAGAACGGGAGCTGTTACTTGAAACAGCAGTGGCCAATGATGCCAAGAAAGCCGCTACTGATCTGGGAGACTGGCTGCGCCAGAACTTCTTTGCTGAGCACTGCAAGCTCTTTAAGAGTCGCCCCTTCATCTGGCAGATCTGGGATGGTAACCCCCACGGCTTCAGCGCCCTGATGAATTACCACAAGCTCGCTGCCCCCAACGGCCAAGGCCGTAGAACTCTGGAGTTGCTCACCTACACCTACCTCGGTGATTGGATTGATCGCCAGAAACTGGATCAGGCAGAAGGTGTCAATGGCGCCGACGACCGCCTTGCCGCCGCCCTCGATCTTCAGGGGCAACTCAAAAAGATCCTTGAAGGCGAGCCGCCCTACGACATCCTCGTGCGTTGGAAGCCGCTACATCAGCAGGCGATTGGATGGGATCCGGACGTCAACGACGGCGTTCGCCTCAATATCCGCCCGTTCCTCAATGCCTCTTTACGCAAAGGCGGTAAAAAGGGTGCGGGCATTCTGCGCGTAAAGCCATTCGAGATCAAGCGGAAGGCAGACAGAGGCAATGAACCTATGCGCTCTAAGGAGGAGTTCCCCTGGTTCTGGGGCTGGGATGAAAACAATCACGCTGTGGCCACCGATTTTGGAGCCCCGATACCGGGCACCCCGCCTGCAGGCGAAAGCTTCGACGGCAATCGCTGGAATGACCTGCACTACAGCCGGGCGGCTAAGGAAGCAGCCAGGGCTCGGCATCGGGGTGAGGGTCATCATGAGACCACCTAATCTGCCAACTGACTATCTTGATGCAATGTACCGACACTGGGATGATGCGGAACTGCTTTGGGGTCAGGTGCCCAGACGATTTGCCAATGCAGATCAGCTTTATGGCTTAGCAGCTGAGTGTGGGCTCAAGGCGATAATGACCAAGTTTGTCAATAACTTCTTTGACCACAGCCTCGGAATGCCATCTAACAGAGATGACCGCGTACATATCGATGGTACATGGAATCGTTACAGGATCTACTCACAAGGAGGAGTGGCCCCGCGGTATGCCTTGCCTCCCATCGACAATCCCTTTGTCCAATGGGAGATTGCCGATCGGTACGCCAATCAAGGGAACTTCCGTTACGCGAGAGTTAGGGAGCATCGTAGCGGGTGTTTGGCAATCAAAAAACTTGTCGACCAGGCCAAGGCCCAAAGACACTTGCCATGACTACATTTGATGCCACCCTCCCAAAACTTGCGGAGATTCTCAAGTCTTATGACGCGGCCATTAAGCCTTGCCTTCCGATCCTCGTGAACAGGGACCTTTATGGCTATATCACTCTGATTGTTGACTCGTGCCATGAAAAGTCATTTGACCTTGCTTCTGATAATTCGCCAATTCGTCGGCTAACCGATGAAATTTGTGCGCAACTAGGGCCCCACGTCCTCGCGCCGGAACAGGCCTGGTTGTTTGAAAATTCTCTCAGGACCTTGATAGATGACCCTCGAACGTCAACATTTCCCCTCGAAGACAGTGAAGGGCAGTCCGTCTATGGAGTATGTGTAGTTGACCGTCTTGCCCAGGAAGCAACCTGGGAAACCATCTCTAACAAAGACTACCGTATCCCTCGTGTGGTCTTCTACTCAATGAAAGGTGGCGTAGGCCGCTCCACAGCTCTTGCCGCCTGCGCCTGGTCTCTCGCAGCCTCCGGGCAGCGTGTGGTGGTACTCGATCTCGATCTCGAATCCCCTGGTCTTTCAACCTCTCTCCTGCCGCAAAGCCGACAGCCGGCTTATGGCATCACCGACTGGCTAGTGGAAGATTTGGTGGGCAATGGCGATGCGGTGATGGAGCAGATGCACGCTTCCCTCAGCACCCAGCAACGCGGTGAACTGATCGTGGTGCCCAGTCATGGCTTTGAACCCGGCGAGTATGTGAGCAAGCTGGGTCGTGTCTGGATGCCTGGTTTCACCGCCGAAGGGCATCGCCAGAATTGGTCTGAACGCCTGCAGCGCCTGATCTTGGCCTTGGAACAGAAACATCAGCCCAGCATCGTGTTGATCGATTCGAGAGCCGGCATTGATGAAGTGGCCTCGGCCTGTGTAACTGATCTGGCACCTCGACGCATCTATTTGTTCGCCGTCGATAGCTTGCAGACCTGGCAGGGCTATCGGATGCTCTTTGATCACTGGCGTCTCCATGGTGTTGCCCCCATCATTCGCGAGCGGCTACAAGTTGTGGGTGCACTAATCCCCACATGGGGCGATGGGGCCTTTACGCAGGCCACCCGACAACTCCGTGAAAACGCCTACTCCCTCTTCAGCGGCAGCCTCTACGACGAAGCCTGGCCCGAAGCCGATGAAGATGCCGATGGCCTCAGCTTGCCCCCTGCTGATCTCTTCAACTTTGATCTGCCCGATCGCACTGCGCCCCATAATCCTTGCGCGATTGGCTGGAATCAGGCATTTGCTGCGATTGAATCGCTGCACGATCGCCTCCAGGCCACAGATCCTGATCAGATCAAGCTGGTGTTTGGCTCGCTGCTTACTGATCTGCAGGTAATCATCGGGGACAACCAATGACAGTGCAGCTTGATGGTCCTGATCCGAACGCCATCCGCGCTGCCATTGTGGCCTCGCTGCCAGGCGACACGTCTGTGCCGCTGCCCGACCAGCAGCTGTTTTTACCCTGGACCCATCACAAAGCCCTTCAGCTGGACTGCAGCCTCGTGGTTGGAGCGCGGGGGGTTGGCAAAACAGCATGGGCCACAGCTCTTCTTGCTAGCCACGACCATCAGCCATCGGCAGCCTTGCTTCGTTGGCTTTTTCCCTATTCCCTTCGCACGGTTGCCGGCTTCAGCGATCGGGATCACAACAGTCATCCCCCAACTCCGGTCTTTGACGCCTTGATGAGGGATCAGGCCGATCCTTACAACATCTGGCTAGCCGTTGTACTTCGTTCTCTGCAAACGGATTCCACTCCGCTTCCCAAGGAATCCTGGGCAGCTTCAACATCCTGGGTAGGGGATCATCTGGAAGAAGCCTGGGCTATGGTCAGTAAGGCTAATCAGGCTCTCGGGACCGAGAATACGCATCAACTCTTTGTTTTTGATGCGCTGGATCGCATCAGCCGCGATGGCAACTGGTTGCATGTCTCTGCTGCAATTAAAGCGCTCTTGCGCTTGGTGCTGGAGTTAAAGAACTTCAAGTATCTTCATGCTAAAGTCTTTCTCCGTACAGATCAATACCAGCGTGGCAGCTTCACTGATCTACCAGACATCGCCAAGATTCGCGCCACTCGCGTGGAACTGCTCTGGTCGCTTATCGATCTCCACGCTCTGCTCTGGCAATGCCTTTGCAATGGCCCGCCCAGCGCAACCCGGGAGATTTTTCGCTCCTGGTGCTTAAAGTCTTCCCCTGTTAGCCTATTTGGATCTCCGGACGAGCCTGCAACTCCCAGCTCGCCCGAGGCTCGATGGGAACTACCACTTCCTGTTCAGCAGGATGAACCCGTTCAGCGGCAGCTCTTCGAACGACTGGCTGGCCGCAGGATGGGAAGCGGTACGCGACGCGGCGTTCCTTATACCTGGATCGTAAACCATCTCGCTGATGCACAGGGTCAGGCAACTCCACGGTCATTTCTAACGGCGATACGCAACGCTGCCGAGGAGTCTATTTATCGTTTCCGTGATGCTGAGCACCCCCTTCACTATGAGGGCCTGAAACGTGGCGTTCAGGCTGCTTCGGAAATCCGTATTGCCGAACTGGAAGAGGATCACCCCTGGCTATCTGAACTGATGAAGCCTTTTGCTGAAAGGCGGTCCTTGGTTCCATTCATCGAGGAAGTTTTTGAACATGTCCTCAATGAGGCGTTCGGATCCATACCAGAGGATGTTCCAGGGCTGGCCGAACGTCTTCCCAAAGATCTTCGCAGTCAAGGAATTTATGGTCTTACAACCTACTTGGCCCAGTTGGGGTTACTAACACCCATGCAAGACCATCGCCTGAACATGCCCGACATCTACCGCATTGGCTTCAAGCTCGGTCGGCGAGGTGGCATCAAGCCGGTTCCGCGCACGATTGCCCAACCAGACTGATCGAATCGCCATGGCCTTGACTCCACCTGGACAACACCACACCCTCGGCATCGACCCCGGTGCCCTCACCGCCAACGAAGCCAGCTATCTCAGTGGTTTCCGAACGGCTGACGAGCTCCGAAATCGAGCAGCTAAGGCAGTAGAAGAGAAGGACCTCCGCCTACGCGCAAAGGGTTTTCAGCTTGAGACTCAGCAAGCGCCCCTGAGCCACGAGGGCGAAACCTGATGGTCATGCCCCGCACCCTGCTCGAAGCCCTGATCCAGAAGCTCCGCGGCTGCAACGTCCATGGCGATGCAGAAGAGTCGCCCGTCGCCATCTTGTGGACCGATCCCCGCAGCGAGTGGAAGCCGCTGCTTCCCCTGCTGCGGCAGCAGTTACCCGAGCTGCTCTGCCTGGGCGACTACAACCCCGAGCACCAGCAGGGTCCGGCGCTGTGGCTGCGCTGCATCGTGGATCGCAGCCTGCCTGCAGCTGTTGCCGCCGCAGGCCAGATTCCAGTGATCTATCTCCCTGGCATCAGCCGGCAGGAGTTGCGGGCCGGCGAGGGTTGCCCCTGGGCGCTGGAGCCGCTGATCGAGCTGATGTTCCGCGGCAGCCTCTGGCTCCAGCGCAATGGGCGCGACTGGACCCTGGCCGCCTTCCTCAGCTCCAGTGATGCCCTGGGTCTTGATCTGGCCGGCGATCAGGGCACCAAAGCAGCTCTCAGCCGCGCTCTTGCTGAAGTGGCCTCCGTGCCGCTTGAGCAGCTGCGCGGCAAGCGGCTGGAGGAGGAAGACTTCAACGCCTACTTGGTTCCTGATGCGATCCGCGACCTCTTGCAGTGGATGGCGGATCCACCGGCCTTCCAGCAGCGCTGCAGCCAAGAACAGTGGGCAGTCCTTTCCTCTACCTGGAAAAAAGACTTCAAGTTCGATCCCACCAAAGACGGTGAGCTCTCCGCTGCCGAACGGCTCACCAAAGGCAAGGGGGGTTGGGACAAGGTCTGGCAGCGCTTTGCCGACAACCCCACCGCCTTCCCGGGCATCCCTGAACTGCTGCGCCGGGTCGAGCCCGAGCAGATGGGCCTGGCCGTCGGCGGGCAAGACCTCTCCCGCTGGCCCTCCCACAACGCCGCCTGCGAAGACCAGCTGCTCGCAGATCTACAGGGCCTGGCCGGCAAATCTCACGCTGAGGCTTGTCGGTGCGTGCGGGGCCTTGAGGCCCAGCACAGCCAGCGGCGCAGCTGGATCTGGGCCCAGCTCGGACTCTCTCCAATGGCCCAACTTCTCGAGCCGCTCGGCCTGTTGGCCCAGCGCGCCGATCAGCCCCTGGTGGGGAGCACCCCTGCGGTCTTCATCGAGCCCTACAGAACCGATGGCTGGGAGGCCGACCTCTCCGCCTGGCGGGCCCTGGCGATGGCCAGCACAGCCCAGGAAGACGTGGTGCGCAAGGTGGTGGCAGCACTGCTGCGCCCCTGGCTGGATGACACCGCCAGTCGCTTCCAAAAAGTCGTTGCCAGCACTGGCCTGCCGTCTCCTCAAGACCAAGGCGCCATCACGGCCGAGCCCGGCGAAGTGCTGCTGTTTGCCGATGGCCTCCGCTACGACGTGGCCCGCCAGCTGCAGAACGAGCTGGAGGTGATGGGCATCACCGGTACCCTCACCACCCGCTGGGCGGGGTTGCCCACCGTCACGGCCACAGCCAAACCCGCCATCACGCCTCTGATCGGGGAGATCCAGGGCCAGGCCCTGCCGGAAGACTTCGCACCAGCCTTCAACTCCGGCAAACCCATCAGTGCCGCTGAGCTACGCAAGGCCCTCACCGCCCAGGGCTACACGGTGCTGGGTGACGACGAGTTGAACATCCCTTCTGGCCCAGAGGCTCGCGGCTGGCTGGAGATCGGTGACCTCGATCACCGCGGCCACCAACTCCAAAACGACCTGCCGCGGCAGATCCAGCCGGAGATCGAACGGCTGGCCCTCCGTATCCAGAAACTGCTCGATGCCGGCTGGCGTTCGGTGAAGGTCGTCACCGACCACGGCTGGTTGTTCTGCCCCGATGGCCTGCCCATAGCTGAGCTGCCCAAGCACCTCACTGCTAGCAAATGGGCCCGCTGCGCCGCCATCAAGGGCGACTCCCAGGTGCCGGTGCCCACCGCAGCCTGGAGCTGGAACCCCAGCGAGCAGTTCGCCACCCCAAACGGCGCCGCCTGCTTCAACACAGGCGGCAGCTACTCCTATGCCCATGGCGGCATCAGCCTGCAGGAGTGCCTCACCCCCGTTTTGGTGGTCTCCGGCGGAGCGAGCAGCGCCCCTGCCGCAGCCATCACCGAGATCAGCTGGAAGGGCCTGCGCTGCAACCTGGAGGTGAGCGGCGGCACGGCCGGCATGACCGCCGACCTGCGCCGAGAAGCCGCTGGCGGCCCGTCAGTGGCCACCATGGCCAAACCGATCGACGATGGCGGTGCCCGCCTGCTGGTGGAGGATGACGAGCTGGAAGGTGCAGCCGTGGTGGCCGTGCTGTTGAGCCCTGATGGCCGGGTGATCGGTCAGCGCCGCACCCTGGTGGGAGGCGATGACGCATGAGCTCGCCAGATCAGAGAATGTGGCACCAAGCACATCGGCATGCCCATAATCTCTCTGAATCCATAGCCCAAGTACAACTCCACCCAAGACACTCGGATTGTCATTCAGATGCTTAAAAGCCTTGCCATAAGAAATGTTGGCCTCGCAAGCGATCTGGAATTGCACTTGGCGAGGCGCTTTAATATAATTGGGGGCAACAATGGGGCGGGAAAATCGTTTCTGCTAGATCTGTGTTGGTGGGCCCTAACCCGAACCTGGGCGGATGAACAGGCTTTGCCCAGTTCAGGCCAATCCAAAGCCTCAATAAATGCTGAGGTCGCAGGCAAGACAGCTACAAAGGAGATTCATTCAGTCTATAGCCGCGAAAATCAGTCATGGCCGGTCGACAATAGCCGACCAGCAATGCCTGGCATCGTTGTCTATATTCGTGTTGATGGCAGCTTTTCAGTCTGGGATCCTGCACGAAACTACTGGCGCAAAGATCCTCTAAGGCCATCCGCCTATCACTTCAACAAGAGTGATGTGTGGAATGGATTGGACGTTGGTGGCATAAGAGTTTGCGAAGGACTGGAAAGAGATTGGGTAAACTGGCAAGAAGCAAACAAGAATCAGTTTGATTCTCTCAAATCAGTCCTCAGCGAGCTTTCGGCTCCCGGCGAACCGCTAAAGCCGGGCCCACCTCGTCGACTACATTTAGGTGAAGGCAAAGACAGGCCTACGCTAAATATAAATGGGAGCGAGATTCCGGTCTCACTTGCATCGGCAGGTGTCAGGAGAATCTTGGCAATTGCTTATATACTTGTGTGGACTTGGTACGAGCATCATATCGCCTCGCAGCTTCTTGGGAAGCAGCCTGACAACAGGTTTGTGGTTTTATTTGACGAGCCTGAAACCCATCTCCACCCCCGCTGGCAGCGAGTAATCATTCCTGCGCTGTTTAGCGCGCTAGGAGAGCTTCAATGGGAAGGTGCAAAAGTCGACAAGAATTGGACTCCGCAGTTCTTTGTCTCCACGCATTCCCCCTTAGTGATGGCTTCACTTGAGCCTATTTTCTCGCCAGGTCTTGATCAGCTCTTACATCTAGAAGTGCAGAAGGGGCAAATCAGGGTTGCGAACGATCTGTATGCAAAGCAAGGTGACGTCGCAAATTGGCTTGTTTCTGAGTTCTTTGGCTTGGATCAGGCTAGATCCCAGGAGGCTGAAGAGGCTATCGAGCAAGCGGAGGAGTGGATGAGAGCGTCTCTACAAGAAAAGGAGGTTCTAGATGACAAACAAAAAATACACGAGAGGCTTCTTCAATTGCTACCTGAGCATGATCCTTTTTGGCCGAGATGGGTCATGAGTGCGCAGCCCCAATTGGTCAGCAACGGAAAAGCAGAATGATTAACTTGACTCCTGTCCCAAAGCCTGCTGAATTTGACTCGAAAGCTAGTCAGCCTGGCAATAACTGGCTCGCACAAAATACTGACCCCGCTAAGCGACCACCAGACAAATGGTCTCCGTTCCGGCGATATCTGATTGATGGTCAGAGTGGTCTTTGCGCATATGGCGCAATGTTCTGCGTACCCGAAGCACAAGTTGACCACTATCTTTCAATCGCAAACTATCGCCATCTTGCCTATGAATGGACAAATTACAGGTATTCCAGTGGTCTCCTGAACAACCTCAAAGACAATCACGACGATGCAGTTCTTGACCCATACGAAATTGAGAATGGGTGGTTTGAAATATTGCTTCCTTCGTTGCAGTTGATTTGCACAGACAAGATTCCATGTCATTTGAGATTTAAGGCAGGCGAGACGCTTAGATTGCTTAAGCTTCGCGATGACGAAAGGATTATTAGATGGAGGCAGAGTATTTTTGCTGAATATCAGTTAGGGCGCATGAGCCTAGAAGGCCTTCGGGCATGGGCACCTCTTATTGCAGATGCCGTTGAGAGACTGAATGCAAGTTCATTATCAGAATCAAGAGGCCCAGAGTGAGAAATTATCATTGGCACGAGTGTGTTCGCCTTGGCCGAGTTGTCTCGGCATTCGACGGTTTCCCCATTTGCGTCAAATCCGGTGATCAATGTGCTTCCTCATCTGCAGTAGTGCTTTTTTTTCCTGAAGGACATGTTGCCCAGGTACAACACTCCATGGTGCTAGGAGCTTATACATGAGCCGCGCCGAAATCGCCGCCACCAGCGAGATGGACCATCTCGACCAGCTCGGGGCCAAGGCCTTCGATGGTTTCCTGGTGCGCAAAGACCTGGTGCGCAAATACTCCAGGCAATACCCAGTACCCACCTACGTGGTGGAGTTTCTGCTGGGCCGCTATTGCGCCAGCACTGATCCAGCAGAGATAGAAGAAGGCCTGCAGATCGTGGAGAAGCAGCTCCAGGGCCGCACCGTGCGCACCGGAGAAGAGGAGCTATTCAAGGCCCGCTCCCGTGATCAAGGCAGCGTCAAAATCATCGACATCGTGCGGGCCCGGCTCGACACCCGCAGCGATTCCTATATGGCAGAGGTGCCAAGCCTGGCCATCAAGGACGCCCAGATCGACGACGAACTGGTGCGCGCCAACGAGCGCATGCTCACCGATGGCTTCTACGCCGAGGTGACGCTCGAGTACGACCCGGTAATTGCCCAAGAGCGCAATGGTCGACCGTTCCGCATCGCCGGGCTGCGGCCGATCCAGATGTCCAACCCCAACGTGCTGGGGATCTTGGCCAAGGGCCGAGCTGCTTTCACCACAGATGAGTGGCGCGACTTCCTAATCCGCTCGATCGGCATTGAGCCAACCGCCCTTGATGAGCGGGCCAAGATGGTGGTGCTGCTGCGCATGGCTCCCTTCGTGGAGCGCAACTTCAACCTGGTGGAGCTGGGGCCCCGCGGCACAGGCAAGAGCCACCTGTTCCAGCAGATCTCGCCCTATTCGCACCTGATCTCGGGCGGTAAGGCCACCGTCGCCAAGATGTTCGTCAACAACGGCAATGGCCAGCGCGGCCTGGTCTGCCAGTACGACGTCGTCTGCTTCGACGAGGTGGCTGGCGTGTCGTTCGATCAGAAGGACGGCGTCAACATCCTCAAGGGCTACATGGCCTCCGGCGAATTCAGCCGCGGCAAAGAGAGCATCCGCGCCGAGGGCGGGATCGTGATGGTGGGCAACTTCGATGTGGACGTGGAGCAGCAGCAGCGCATCGGCCACCTGCTCAGCCCCCTGCCCCGCGAGATGCGCGACGACACGGCCTTCCAGGACCGCATCCACGCTTATGCCCCTGGCTGGGATTTCCCCAAGCTCTTACCTGAGCACCTCAGCAACCATTTCGGCCTGGTGAGCGACTTCCTCAGCGAATGCTGGAGCCGGTTGCGCGATGGCAGCCGCTTGGCTGCAATGCAAAACCGCATCCACCTCGGCGGCGCCCTCAGTGGCCGCGACATCGAGGGCGTCAACAAGACGGTGAGTGCCCTGATCAAGCTGCTGTTCCCAGATCCCGAAATGGAGATCCCCAACGAGGATCTCGAATGGATCGTGCGCCTGGCGCTGGAATCACGCCGCCGGGTGAAGGAGCAGCAGAAGCGTTGCCTTAAGAGCGAGTTCCGCAACACCCATTTCAGCTACACCCTCGGCCTCGATGGAGTCGAGAAGTTCGTGGCAACACCCGAGCTCCACAGCGACGACGCCATTGACGGCGATCCCCTGCCACCCGGCCAGGTGTGGGCCATCAGCCCCGGCAGCGGTGAAACCGGCCCCAGCCTCTACCGCATCGAGGTGGCCGTGGGGCCTGGCAGTGGAGTCAAGATCCTCAACCAGCCAGTGCCTCCTGCCTTCCGCGAGACCAGCAAGGTGGGCGAGCAAAACCTCTACTCCCGCGCCAAATCCCTGGTTGGCGACCGTGATCCCCGCGGCCATGAATACTCAGTTCAGCTGCGTGCCATGGACAACGACCGCAGTGGCGCCGGCCTAGGTCTGCCGATCCTGGTTGCTCTTGTGGGTGGGTTGCTGGAGCGCAACACCCGGGGCAGCACCATCATCGTGGGCTCCCTAAATCTCGGTGGCTCAGTCGAGATGATCCCCAACCCCATCGCCATCGCCGAACTGGCCGTGGAGAAGCAGGCCAAGGTGCTGCTGATGCCCGTCTCGGCACGCCGGGGGCTCAATGATCTACCAGATGACCTCTGGACCAAGATCTCAATTGAGTTCTATAAGGATCCAGACGATGCGGTATTTAAGGGTCTGGAAGAATAGTATTAAACAGGGCCGTAGATGGCATCGGCGGCAGATAGACAGCCCATGGCATTTTTGCCAGCCACCTGGGCGGGGGGAATCGGCCGAGGCTGGAGGATTTGTTTACCCTTGCACACAATCAATGGGCACTGGCCCGCCAACGCTGTTGAGCCGCCGCAGGCCCCGCCACAGCGAGCAGAAAGGCCATAACCGCGAGGTCGCGAACTCGGCGGCGGCTCATGGGGGATGCTGCTACGGAATTCTTTCTGACGCCTGCTGCGATCGGCGGCTACCAAGAGTGGATTGAATCAGGGCTGCGTATGGGCTTTTAGGGGTTGGAGGCCGGTGGCAAGGAGCAGGAGCGCATGGGCTGGTTGTGCTCCGCCATGGGCACAGGGTAGTGCCTGCGATATTGCAAACGAATAAGGAGAACATTGCAACCAATAAGTAGGTTGGCAAAAATTTTTCGAGGTTGGGCCGTCGACAATTTTGATGTATCATAGGATTTATTTCCGTATTGAGAGGTCCTTATGAGCGCGAGGCTTCGAGTTTTTCTGACTCCCGAGGAA
>JBILLQ010000076.1:0-16136 GCA_044375975.1 Prochlorococcaceae cyanobacterium | reverse complement strand
TCCTCGGGAGTCAGAAAAACTCGAAGCCTCGCGCTCATAAGGACCTCTCAATACGGAAATAAATCCTATGATACATCAAAATTGTCGACGGCCCAACCTCGAAAAATTTTTGCCAACCTACTTACGACACCCTGGCAGCTGGGGTAACCGTCTCCCTCGCCCTCCAGGGCGGCGCCCAGAACACTGTGGCCGCCGGCAGCGATCTGCTGATCAGTATCGAAAATTTAATTGGCAGCGCCTTTAATGACACCCTAGAAGGTGATATCGCCAACAACTCCCTTGCCAGTGGCGCCGGCAATGACACCATCTTTGGCAGCGGCGGCAACGACGCCATCGATGGCGGCAGCGGTACAGATATCGCCAACTACAGCGCCCTCGGCGGCCTAGTTAGCCTCGGGGCCTTTGGGGTGCTCAACAAGGGCGCCCTCGGGGTCGACAGCCTGGTGGGTATCGAAACCGTAGTGGGCAGCATTCTGCTGGGCGATACCGTCGATCTATCCGCCGCAGTCTCCAGTGGCTCCGTGGTTGTGAGCAGCACCAGCACCAACTTGACCACAGGCCTGGCCACCGTAAATGGCACAGGCTCACCACTGCCACTTAGCTTCACTGTTCAACAGTTTGAAAATGTAATCGGCAGCAACTTCAACGACACCATTACAGGTAATGCTGCAAATAATTTCCTCAATGGTGGCACCGGCAATGACACCATCAGCGGACTAGGCGGAAGCGACACCCTAACGGGAGGCCTCGGCAACGATGCATTCAATTACACTAATTTGACGGAATCTGCAGCTGGCGTGGCCAGCCGAGATACAATCACCGACTTCCAACTTGGCCTAGACAAGCTGGACCTGGGCGCAATCGATGCCAACTCATTGCTTGCGCTTGATCAATCCTTCAGCTTCCTAGGCAACAGTGCCACATTTACGAATGCAGGCCAACTACGCTACCAAGTAAGCGGGGGAAATCTGTTCTTGTTCGGCAACATTGATGCAAACTTCGCCACCTCGGAGTTTGAACTGCAGCTGTCGGGGCTAGCCAGCATCGCCACCTCAGACATCATCCTCTAAATTAGTTAAACAACTCTCAGGGAAGGTTGCAAATGCATCTCCCCCATTTGCCTCCCCAGACAATCTGAACCCATGAACTCCTCGCCCGAGGCATACCGCGCAGATCCCCCGGTCAAAAGCTTTGTCCAAGCGGGCAAAGACAAGCACAACACCACTTAAGGAGGCTCTGAAAAACCGGAGCCACGATCAATGGAGCCCTGACGCGGCAATGGCTCTCAGCTGATTTGGTTGCCAAAATGCCGGTTTTCCAGAGTCTCCTTAAATCTATTAACCTAAACCTATTGACCTAAGATTTATTAATTTATACCCATTAATTTAAATCTATTAACTTAATTTTGCCAGCTTAGATTCATTGGCTTAAATGCCTTGGCTTAAATGCAATAGCACTTAGTTATGGCCATTTCGGCTGCAGGTTGGCCGCGCGTTAGCCGCACAAACGCATCGAACGGGGGCGATTCTAGCAGAAATACTACGATTTTTCTGGGCGCCAGCACAACCAAACCCCATACCGAGAAAACAGCAAATATCTACTCAGCAAATGTTCACTAAGCAAATATCCACTTTAAATCTGCTCAACGACTCACTCTGCGCAGCAGTTAACGGTGGCATCGGCACGGCACAATCGACAACTGGCATAGCCCCAGTCAGCTCGATCGCCGTTGGAGAACCCAACCCCTCCGCCCCAGGAGGATGCCTGTCACCCATCCGGGGAGAGTGCCATGGTTCTTGGGGATGGCATGGAGGCCAAATCCTTCCCAAGCGCAAGTCAGATGGAATTTTTTACAGAATGCATTAACGGTTTTATTTCCCCAAGAACAGCCGACGCCCACCTGGCCAAGGTCTCCTGCGTCAGGTAAGTTGTCCACTAAAAGTATTTCTCGCCAATTCCCTAGCGGAAGCCACAAAGCTGACTGAGGCCACAAAGCCACCGCCTACAAAGTCATCCAGACCGATACCTATTTACGCAGATGGCCTAACCGTTTCACTCACCCCAAACAGACCGATCAAGGGGCACCTGGGGGGATGAGCCATTCAGCTCCCGCGAGCGAGGGGCAAGCAAGCGGCTGCAACACTTTTCGCATCATGAGATCGGCGAGATTCGGAATTGTTCGAAGCGCCCCAATGATCACTATCCCGATAACCACTATTCTGATAACCGCTATTCTGATAACCACTATTCCAAACAGCTCGCCTTGGCCAGCCAAATAGATAACTTATTTGCGAGACTTTTGACGCCATTCTCCCAGGGAAGCCCTGGAAAAACCGAGCCACTGGCCCACGCAACTGTCAAGAGGCGCTGTCAAGAGGCACTGTCAAGAGGCGCCAAGAGGCGCTGCCAGGGGGGGGCCTAACACTCAAAGCTTTTCCAGTTGCAGGGTCACAGAGTTGAAGGTCTTCCATAGCCTGCTTAGCATGATTAATGCCATCGAATTGCGAATAAAAGATAACAGATATCAAATTACCATGGCAGCATTAACGGAGCAAGATTGCCGGGCAAAATTATCGCCAGCACATCTTGGCCGGCAAGGGTCCGGCTGGGTTGTGCTTGCCAAGCGGCAGGTTGGGCGCGGACGATGGCCCTGAATCCATTCGTACTTCTGGCCATGCCTGCCGAACGCTCCTTTGTTGCCATCAAGCCCGATGGCGTGCAGCGCGGTCTGGTGGGTGAAATCATCGGCCGTTTCGAACACAAGGGCTTCAAACTCGTGGGTCTCAAGCAGCTCACCCCCAGCCGCGAGCTGGCCGAGAGTCACTACGGCGTGCATAGCGAGCGGCCTTTCTTCGCCGGCCTGGTGGAGTTCATCACCAGTGGCCCGGTGGTGGCGATGGTGTGGGAGGGCGATGGCGTAATCGCCAGCGCCCGCAAGTTGATCGGCGCCACCAAGCCCCTGGAGGCCGAGCCCGGCACGATCCGCGGCGATCTGGCGATCAATATCGGCCGCAACGTGATCCACGGCTCCGACGCCCCTGAAACCGCCGCATTTGAGATCGGCCTCTGGTTCCAGCCCTCGGAACTGAGTGACTGGACCCCCGCCGACCAGGTATGGCGCGTAGAGGGCTGATCCCTCGCTGCCCCCGTCGCTCCCCTGCGGTTACCCCACTGATTCGGCGCTGATCCGCCACTGATCCGCCACTGATCCGCCCAGCGATTAGCTGGGCGCTCAACCAAAGCGATCCCAGCGGAATGGCGCCAGCAGCCGCTCGGCTTGGCCGGCGGGGAGACTGCCGGGCAGCTCCGCCGGCGCCAGCAGCCCAGCCAGCAGCTCGGCGGTGATCGCCGCGAGCAGTACGCCGTTGCGGTGATGACCGCAGGCCAACAGCAACCCGTCAATCGGGCTGGCCCCCAGCAGCGGCCCTTGGTCGGGGGTGCAGGGGCGGAATCCCCACCAGCGCTCCATCGGCGGCCAGCCGGCGGCCTCAGGCAGCAGAGCGCTGATACCCTGCTGCAGCTGTCGCTGGCCCGCCGGTGTGAGCCCCTCGCGGAAGCCGGCCTCCGGCTCGCTGGTGGCGCCCACCACCACCAGCCCATCCTCCCGAGGCACCAGGTAGGTGCCGGGCCCAAAGATCACCCGCCGCAGGGCCCCGATCGGCCCCTGCAGCGACAGCATCTGACCCTTCACTGGCCGGATCGGCAACTGGGGCAACAGCTGGGCACTCCAGGCGCCGCAGGCGAGCACGGCTACAGCGCAGGGCAGGGTCAGCTCCTGGCCATCGGCCCGTCGCAGTCGCACCGCCACCAGCTGCCTGCTGGCAGCGGTCGCGGCCCCGGCCAGCCCCCGGCCACCGCCAGCCGCCTGGGCTTCGCCGGGATCTTTGGCTTCGCCGGCCAACTTGGCTTCACCGGCCATATTTGCCTCCCCGGCGCTGCCGGCTCCGCCGGGCGCCGTGATCAGCTCCAGCAGCTCGCTGCCCTCCTCAAAACGCACGCCGCGGTTCACGCAGGCCCGCTCCAGGGCGCGCATCAGCCGGCGGCGGTTGTCAATTTGACCGTCTTGAGGAAACAGCAAACCGGCCGGCCAATGGCCGGCCAGGCCCGGCAACTGCCGCTGCAACTCGGCCCGATCCAGGGATTCCCCCCAGGCGGCGGTGGGATAGGCGTCGCGTTCGGCCGCCGTGGCAAAGGGTACCACGATGCCGCAAAACCTGAGGCCGCAGGCCAAGCCGCTATCGGCCTCCACCTGGGCCACCCAGGCAGGAATCTGCGCCAAACTGGCCTGGCCCAGGGCCAGCAGCGGCCCCGCCAAGCCCTCGGCGTGGGGCGCCAACATGCCTGCCGCCACAAAGCCAGCCGCCTCGCTGCGGCGGCGGCTGAGCACCAACACCGCCTGGCCGCGACGGGCAAGCTGGTGGGCGATGGCCAGGCCCATCAGGCCGCCGCCCAGGATCAGCACCGGCTGCTGGTGGCTGACGGGGCTGCGGACAGGGGAGGTCGACACCGGCGGCGATGGGCTAAGGGAGGGGTCGGCCTTAGCCGACAGCAATTCAATTCAAGGGGGGCGGGGTCCACGAGCCTTGCCCTGGCCACTCTTCCATAGGATTCCATCAAGACAGCAGCTGGAGACACAGATGGCGGGCACCGCCGCAGCGCAGGCCGATTGGGAGGCCGTGATCGGCCTGGAAACCCACGTGCAGCTGGGTACAGAGAGCAAAATCTTCACCAGTGCCTCCACCGCCTTCGGGGACGCCCCCAACACCCACATCGATCCGGTGGTCTGCGGACTGCCGGGCACCCTGCCGGTGCTGAACCAAAAGGTGCTGGAGTATGCGGTGAAGGCCGCCATGGCCCTGAACCTGCATATCGCTGAGCACAGCAAATTCGACCGCAAACAATACTTCTACCCAGATTTACCAAAAAACTACCAAATCTCCCAATACGACGAGCCGATTGCCGAAGAGGGCTGGATCGAAGTTGAGGTGGCCGAAAAGGGCAAAGAAACCTACCTCAAAAAAATTGGCATTGAGCGCCTGCACATGGAGGAGGATGCCGGCAAATTGGTGCATGCCGGCAGCGATCGCCTGGCCGGCAGCACCCACTCGCTGGTGGATTACAACCGTGCCGGCGTAGCTCTCGCCGAAATTGTCTCCAAGCCCGATCTGCGCACCGGCCGCGAAGCCGCCGAGTACGCCTCGGAGATTCGCCGGATCATGCGCTATCTAGGGGTGAGTGATGGCAACATGCAGGAAGGTTCCCTGCGCTGCGACGTCAATATCTCCGTGCGCCGCGGGCCCGATGCACCCTTCGGCACCAAGGTGGAGATCAAAAACATGAACTCCTTCTCGGCAATTCAGAGAGCCTGTGAATATGAAATTCAGCGCCAGATCAAAGCCTACGAAACTGGCGAGCCGGTGGTGCAGGAAACCCGCCTCTGGGACGAGGGCAAACAGCTCACCAAGAGCATGCGCAGCAAGGAGGGGGCCAGCGACTACCGCTACTTCCCCGATCCCGATCTTGGCCCGATTGAGGTAAGTAGCGAGCAGCGTGAGGGCTGGCGATCCGAGCTGCCGGAACTGCCGGCCCAGAAGCGTCATCGCTATGCCGATCAACTGGGGCTATCCATCTATGACGCCCGCGTGCTCACCGAGGAACGGCAGATGGCTGAATACTTCGAAGCGGCCGTAGCCACAGGCGCCGATGCCAAGGCAGTGGCCAACTGGGTGACCGGCGACGTCGCCGCCCATGTGAATTCCAATCGCCTCAGCTACGAAAGCCTGCCCCTCAAGCCCGAACAGCTTGCCGAGCTGGTGCAGCTGATTGAAAACGGCACGATCAGCGGCAAGATCGCTAAGGAAATCCTGCCGGAGCTGCTGGCCCAGGGAGGCTCAGCCAAGGCGATCGTGGCCGAAAAGGGTCTGGGCATGATCAGCGATCCAGCGGCGATCGCGGCGATCGTGGCCGAATTGTTGGCGGCCCATCCCGCCGAAGTGGAGGCCTTCCGCGGCGGCAAGAACAAATTGCAGGGCTTCTTCGTGGGGCAGCTGATGAAGCGCACCGGTGGCAAAGCCGATCCTAAACTGGCCAACCAAATCCTGCTCAAAGCCCTGCAGGGCTAACCGCAGCAGATTGCTTATCGAGCAGGAGCTTGGTTAGAATTACCGCTTGTAGCGGGGTTTGGCTCTTGCTGCTTAGCCTTCAGGAAAGTTCCCACCTGGGCGGACGTGGCATCGACAAAACTACTATCGACGTTGAATTCCGGCCGGTTAACCAGAGCGAGTTTGTCGTCCACATATCTGATCAATTTAGTCATCCCATCACTGCTATCGAGGTTTACTTCGGTGGGAGGATTGGTTGTGGCGCTGGCCCCAGCAGAACCGGTGGCATCTGCGAAAAACAAAATACTGCCATTGGCGATGGCACTTTCAATCATATTCCGGGTATCCGAGGCGATGACGTACTTGAGGCGATAGCTCTCGTAGTTTGTCCCCTGACCGTAAAGCTGGCTGTAAATTGTCATCGTGAATAGGACAAGCCCAGCCACGGCTCCGGTATTAATAATCGCATTATTGGTTTTCTCCCAGCCATCCTTACTGGTGATGGCCAGGCAAACCACAAACACAATGCCGGCGGCAGATGACAGGCTAAGAACAGCAATGCGGTTGGCAAAGTAAAATATGGCAATATTACAGGAATCTTCGGCTCCCTTAGCCAAAAGCTCTTTCTGCTTATCCAGTCGCGCCCTCTGCCTAACCAGTTGCTTCTGCGGTTCTTCATTGGCCTGGCTGGTGGCCGCCGCAGCCACGGCGGACCCGATCAACCCTTGACCAAGGGAAATACTAGAAGGGGAAACACTAGAAGGAGAAACACCAGAGGAGGATTGGCAAATACGCCAGCTATCCTTTAGAACATAAACCGAACCCAAAGTGGCTGCATAATAAATGCTTCCCAACAAAACAACAGAGCCTGCAATAACTGCATGTCCGAGCCAAGTGAGATTAAAGAGAGGCCTTTTCCCGGTCTCGTCGTCGATCACTTCAAAGATTCCCGTCTCCACCAACCAGCCTGCTAAGCGCTTGCCTGGCGAAGCTACGATCGATGCCATACCAGCCACCCCCAAATCCATATAGATGCTTGGCGAGGGTAGGTCAAGACATCGGTTGCGTCAACAGGTCAAGGGCAACAGGTAGAAATAAATACTCTCTTGGCGATGCTCTGGCAATCCCGAGCAACTTACGTGGGCCTCTCACCAATGGAGAGCTGATGTGGCGCCGAGGGACTGAGCTGGGGTACCCATTCAGAGGGCGGAACAGCCCACCGCGAACTTTATCCCTGCTGAATCCTTGACGGCGGCTTGATTTCCGTTTTTTATCTCAGGCAGAGACTTCTTGAGATGGGCGCCCCGCCGGCTGGGATTTCAGAAGCGGACTGGCTGGCGACACCAGTTGCCGTCCGTGCGTTGATCCTGGTGTCAACCGACATCCAAAACTGCGCCAGCCTCAGCGTTAAGCGATGAGGGGTGGATTGGCGCGGTGGGCGTCCCGGCCTCTGGACGGGTACGGGGAGTCGGACAGGATTATGTAGCCCTTGGACTTCCGCGCCGGGTGGCCCCGGGGAACTTCCCCCCGAGGCTCCCACAGATCCGTACGTGACACTCTCGCGTCATACGGCTCCTGTTATCCCAACACAGCTGCCACAAGTGATGCCAATGGCTCCAATTGTTGATGGCAGTGCGTTGTTCTCTGAACTACTCGCACTCCTCCCAGCGAACTGGTTGATGCTTTGGCTCAGATTGGATAACGCAGCCCCTTCGCTCCAGAGCTATTACAGCTCCTTCATCACTACTACGGGCTGCTCCGCCCCTGCCATGGGTATTGGTATTCGCCCTCGTAGTTGTGGCCACTTGTGGCTTTCCCTTAGCACCCCATGGCAGGTTCCCACGTTCCGTATCGAGGCCTGCGATGAGCTCATGCCGCCTGAACACCGGCTGCCGCGTGGACCGTAAGCAGGTAACGTCCACACTCTTCCGGGCACCGCCTACCTGCGCCCGTTTTGACAGCTTCTGGAAGACTTTTCGATGCGTCTTCAGCGGTTCGCTTTTGCTCATCTTCTCATCGCTCACCTGACGGCTCAAGTCCGCCTTTTCCCCATCGCTTACCACCACGCCTCTTAAGCGCAGCAGCATGGGGTGGTTTGGAGCCTGCCCCTGCAGGCCGGCTCCGGGAGGCCAAACTCCCATCCTCGATACAGTTGCGTCAGTGTTCATAGAGAACGTTTGACTCGTGGCACAAATAGGCGAAGTCTTCTCGAAGAGAAGCGGATGGGGCATTTCGACCAGGCTCGTACTATTTCACTAGCTGCTCTGCTGATGACCCCATCAATACAGGTCGAAAGATCTTTAGGAAAACAACGACAATGAGCCATGTCGGCCTACGGAGAGTCAGGCCTGGACGGCTGGGGTTCCAAAAATCATCACAGCCCTGCAGAGCTAATCGCAGCAGGGGCCTGGCCAGGCTGCTGACTACTGACAGGGCTGCCGCCGCCGCCAGCGCTCCAGCAGCGGCGCCAGCGTAGCCAGGCCAGCGGGATCGGCGACGGCGGCTCCGAGGGTTACCGCATCCACGCCTGCCGCCAGCCAGGGCTCGACATCGGCCGTGGCCAGACCGCCAGCGGCAATGCAAAAGGGCAGGCAAGCCAGCGGGGCTCGCAACCGAGCCCAATAATCTCGCCCGAGGCTGACTGCGGGAAAAAGTTTCACCAGCCGGCAACCCTGGGCGGCGGCGGCTTGCACCTCGCTTGGGCTAAACACGCCGGGCACCAACAACAGCTGGGCTTGCCGGGCGGCGCTGAGCAGTTCGACCGAAAAGATCGGCGCCATGGCATAGGCCAAACCGGCCTCGATCACCGCCGCCAAAGCCTCCAGGCTGTTCACCGATGCAGCCCCCAGCTTCAAGCTGGGATGGCCAAGACGCAGCTGAATTACCTGCTCCGCCCAGGCTGGATGGGGCGTCCAGGCAATTTCCACATGCACCAGGCCCAGATGGGCCAAAGCGGCCAAATGCCCCTGCAAATGCAGAGGCTGATCGGCCCGCAGCACCACCAGCAGAGGCTGGCGCCGCAGGCCACCAATCAGACTGTCAGGATCCAAACCGGCCAAGGGCTGGGCGGCAATTAGACGTATTCCGCAACCCGCACTTCACAACGAATCAGCAACTCTTGCAGTTCTTCGGCATCAACTGTTTCCTTTTCCACCAACAGTTCGGCAAGTTCATCCAGCACCGGACGGTTTTGGCTGAGCACCTCGGTGGCCCTGCGATAGGCCTCGGCCACCAGTTGGCTCACCTCTTCGTCGATGGCGGCGGCTGTTTCTTCCGAAAAGTCGCGTTCGGCGGCGATATCGCGGCCCAGGAACATGCCCCCCTGGCTGCGGCCCAGGGATACCGGCCCAAGCCGATCGCTCATGCCAAAGCGGGTCACCATCTGGCGAGCCACCCGGGCCACCTGCTGCAGGTCGTTGGAGGCACCGGTGGTGACTTCGTCTTCGCCGTAGACGATCTCTTCGGCAACCCGCCCGCCAAGGGCCACGGCCATCTGGTTCTGTAGATAGGCGCGGGAATAAAGACCCGATTCCATCCGCTCCTCACTGGGGGTGAAGAAGGTGAGGCCACCGGCATTGCCGCGGGGAATGATCGAAATCTTTTGCACCGGGTCGTAGTCGGGCATTAGCGCCCCCACCAGGGCATGGCCGGATTCGTGATAGGCCACCAGGCGCTTGCGCTTTTCGCTCATCACCCGATCCTTCTTCTCCGGACCAACCATCACCCGCTCGATCGCGTCGCTCACCTCATCCATAGAGATTTCACTGAGCAGGCGACGAGCGGCCAAAATTGCCGCCTCATTCAGCAGGTTGGCCAGATCAGCCCCAGTGAAGCCAGGGGTGCGACGGGCCACCTTGTCGAGGTCTACGTCTTTGCTGAGGGTCTTGCCCCGGGCATGCACCGAAAGAATCTGCAGGCGGCCGGTGTAGTCGGGGCGATCCACCACCACCTGGCGATCAAAGCGGCCCGGGCGCAGCAGGGCCTGGTCGAGCACATCCGGGCGGTTGGTGGCCGCCACGATGATGATGCCGGTATTGCCCTCAAAGCCATCCATCTCGGTGAGCAGCTGGTTGAGCGTTTGCTCCCGCTCGTCGTTGCCGCCACCGAGACCAGCGCCGCGCTGGCGGCCCACCGCATCGATTTCATCGATGAACACGATGCAGGGGGCGTTTTTCTTGGCCTGCTCGAACAGATCGCGCACCCGGCTGGCACCAACACCCACGAACATCTCCACGAACTCCGAGCCGGAAATCGAGAAGAAGGGGACGCCGGCCTCCCCAGCTACGGCCTTGGCCAGCAGGGTTTTACCGGTGCCAGGGGGGCCCACCAGCAGCACCCCCTTGGGGATCTTGGCGCCCACGGCGGTGAAGCGATCGGGATTTTTGAGGAAATCCACCACCTCACTCAATTCCAGCTTGGCCCCCTCGATGCCGGCCACGTCGCCGAAGGTCACCTGGGTTTGGGGTTCCATTTGAACCCGGGCCTTGCTCTTGCCGAAGTTCATCGCCGGGTTGCCGCCACCGCCCTGGGCGCGGCGCAACAGGAAGAACAGCCCGCCCAGTAACAGCAGCGGGAAGATCAAGCTGCCAATCGCCTGCTGCCAAGGGGCTGATTCACGGCTGGGCTGCACGGCGATATCCACGTCGTGGTCGGTGAGCAGCTTCAGCAGGTCCTTGTCGGGGGCGAGGTTGACCACCGCCCGGCGGCCGTCGTTTTCGACCACCTGGGCGATGCCGCGATCGGGAGAGATCAGCACCCGCGACACCTCATTTGCCTGCACCGCCTCCACAAAGTCGCTGTAGCGCAGGGTGCGAGGGGCATTGGCCGGATCGGGACGATCCAGGAATGCGGTGCCCACGGCGATCATCACGATCACCAGCAGTACATAGAGCCCAGCGTTACGCCAGCGCTTCTTCACAGGGAATGCCTCAGCCGGGATGGAAGTAAAGGAATGTTAACCGGAGCCCTGGGGGGGCAGGTTGGCCGCTTACGCAGCGGCCCTCAGCACGTCCACCACACTGCGGAAGGCGAACCACTCGGGGATCTCCTCGCCGCCGCGCAGCATCTTGCGGAATTGGGTGCCGCTGAGCTTCTTCACGTGCAGGCCCCTGGCCTCGGCGTGCTCAGCCGTTACATAGCCCTCCTCCTCGGTGTAGACCAAATTCAGCGATGGCACCGTCTCCATGCCCAGCTCGGGGGCATGGTCGCGGGCGAAGTCTTGGGCCTGGTACGGACCGTAAAAGTCTTCGCCGCTGAGGCTGCTCTTGCAGCCGGCCATGTCGCGGCCAATGATGAAGTGGGTGCAGCCATAGTTCTTGCGGATGATCATGTGCTGCAGCGCCTCGCGGGGGCCAGCCATGTGCATCGAGTAGGGCAGATAGGCCCAGCGGATATTGGGGTTGTTCACCTCCGCCGCCAGCCGCTCATAGGTCTGGAAGCGCACCTCGCCGGAGATGTCGTCGTCCTGGGTGGGACCGCAGGTGGGATGCACCAGCACCACGCCGGCCTCGCTGACGTTGCTGGCGTGCAGCGCCCGGGTGAACAGCTCGTAGTGGGCACGGTGGATGGGATTGCGGCACTGGAAGGCCACCACGCTCTCGCCCTCGGGCAGGGTGGCGCGCACTTCGGCAGGAGTTTTGCAGGGGAACACCCGCTGCGGCAGCTCCAGGCCCTGCAGCTGACCACCGATGTAAAAGCGGCCCCGTTCGCCGCTGATCATCCGCACCGCCGGGTGCTCAATCGAGGTGGTGCCGTAGCAGCCCAGGGCTTCTTGGGCCTTGTCCGGCTCCCAGATGCTCTCCACGCTGAGCACCGCCAATTCCTGGCCGCGGTAGGTGAGCAGCAGCCGATCGCCGACCACGATCGTGTCGTCGTCGCTGTCAAACACGATCGGCAGCCCGAACAGCAGGCCACTGGTGGTGCGGTTGCCCTGCACCACCGCCTCGTAATCCTGCTGATGCATGAAGCCGCGCAGGGGCGAAAAACCGCCCACCACCAGCAGCTCCACATCACAGGCCTGGCGATCGCTGCACTCGAGCATGCGACTGGCACTGGCCTTGACCGCCTGCTGCTCGGCGGCGGGCAGCATCAGGTTTACCAAGCTGCCGCCGTGGGGAGCGATCAGACCAAGGGTGGTGGGCTCGGCGACGGACATCCGATGGGTCAGAGGCGATGGCGAGATTCTCCCAGACCGGCCCGAAACCAAGCCACAGGGATAGAGCAAACGAATAAAGCAAAAGGCCCCTTGCGGGGCCTCAGACATGCCGATCACTGGAGGGGATGGGATCGGATCGGATGGGGTGGGGATCTCTAGCTGGAGAACCAAGGCTGGAGATTCATAGCTGGAGAGCCAGACATTGGGCCCAAGCAAGACCCTGGACCCTGGCCTGGCGCAGCGCTCAAGCCTTCTCCAGGCGGCCGTAGAGCTGGCCGGTGATCTTCACATCCATGGTCTCCTTGGTGCCCATGTCGGTGTCGGAGGGCTGGATGGCAGTGAACACGCCGGCGAATTCACCGCTGGCGGCATCCACCTTGGTGATCGACAGGTTCATGGTGCCGGTGCCATCCACGTAGCTCTTGACGGTCTCCTTGGAGAACTCGTCACCGGCGGGAACCAGGCCCATGGCGCTGCTGTAGCCAGTGGTGAGGCCGCGAGCCTTGGGATCGAGGAAGTTGCTGGTGCGGTAGCTGGGCACGCGGTAATCACCGCTCAGGTCGGTGCTGGTGCTGATCTCCTTGCCCTGGGCCGTGGCCGAAAGCTCCTTGCTGGAGAACACGAAGGGCACCTCCTCGCCACCGGGCAGCAGCACGGTGATCAGCTGGAAGTCGAGACCGCCAAGCTCATCGAAAGCCAGGCCTTCGTCGCTCAGGGCCAGGTCGCCATAAACCTGATCCAAGCTGGTGGTGAAGCGGGTGAGGATCTTGGCAGCCACGAACTGGGCCTCCTGGCGCTTGTTGGCTGGCTCACCCTTGACGAAAACTTCGGAGGGGTGGAGGCAAATCTCACGCAGCTGGTAGGCGCTGCCGGCTTCGAGCGGGATCGAACCGCGCGCTGAATCGGGCAGGGTCGGGCAGTTGTTGGCCAGACCGGTGTTGTGGATGTCGTCGTAGGTGAGGCTGGCGCGATCCGTCGCCTTGGCGCCGCCGCTGCAGGCAGTCACCAGGGTCAGGCACAGCGCCAGCACCAGGGCCAGCAGAGGACGAAAACTCATGGGAGAACGCCGCAGAGACGGCAGATGGATACTGGGCTGGGGCGGATCCTACCGGTGCAAAATCCCGATCCCCCTACGATGTCGCGGCTCTCAACAACCCGTCTGCGCCGCCCGCGGCACCGATGACCCCGTCAACCCCCTGCGGCCCGTCAACCGAACAGCAGCAGGAATCAACTGCGCCAGGGCCACAGCAGCGCCTCGATGCCCTGCTGGCCGAGCTGTTCAGCCTTTCGCAACAGCTGGCAAACCAGCCGGAAGCGCTTGTAAACCTGCTGCGAAAACTGGAACAACTGCATCGCGGCATCCAGGACGGCCCCCTGCGCGGCAGCCTGCCCGCCGACCGCCACAAGCTGTTTGAACTGCTGCAGAACCTGGAGCAGAGCGGCGGCTGGCCCTACATCCCCAGGCCGCAGCTGCAGAGCTTCCTCAACCAACTCCAGCAAAAGCCAGCAGAGCCGCCGGAGGAGACGCCCGAGCAGCAGCCCCCCACAGAACTCAAGTAGCAGCTGCCCCAGCGGCCAGGAACGCCTCAGCAGATCCGCTCAGCAGATCCGTGCAGCGGCCAGTACACGGGGATCCAGCTCACTCCTCATCAAAGGGTTCCGAGTCCACCAGGTGTACGTAGGGACGGGCCAGCTCGGGGCGATGAATCGCCAGGGCCCTGAGCAGGTGCCAGTCGGCCAGCGCATCGAAGGGAGTGGGGTAGTCGTCGTCGTCGAGGCGCTGGGCCAGCACGGCAATCTCTGCCTCATCAAAGGCGGCCAGCCGTTCTGGAGTGATCGTCTGGGTCATGGCTTGGCGGAAAGGAAAAGCGACAGGGCGGTCTGGGAGATAATGGCGCCCAAGGGGCCAGATCCCAGGTGTTGGCCAAGCCAATCCCCGGCCACGGCATTTCCACTCTGGTGCTGCCACGGCAGCCCATCCAGAGCCCAGCCAGAGCCCAGCCAGACAAAAACCAGGGGAATTAGCTCAGCTGGTAGAGCGCTGCGATCGCACCGCAGAGGTCAGGGGTTCGAGTCCCCTATTCTCCATTTGAGGCCCACTCCCCAGTTCAGGCCTGGAGTTTTAGGCGTTTCAAGATGCATCGCTCTGCCCCCTATAAACCGTTCAGATCAGGAAACAGACCAAGGAACATTGTCCGCAGGCGTACGCGCGATATCAAGGACCAGAGGATTGGGATCAATATCCACCAGATTGATCCTCAGCTGCAGCAACACGCTGGCGATCCAGCTGGCCGGCGTCAGAGCCGCATGAAGACCTGCCGCTGGGTGGGGTTTCGAGATGAAGAACAACGCGCATCGCCGGAGCAGCACTGGCGACCAAGGCATGAGCTTTGGCCGCTGCATTGGTGGACTGAGCTCCAACTACCGGCAAAGCAGCGAGCGAATCGCGCACCTTCGCCTCAACGGTGGCGGCAAGGCCAGTGAGATTGGTGGGTTTGGGAGGATTGGTGATCACCCGATAGTCCTTGGCTTCAATCAGCCATGTGAGCGAAGCGGGAACAGGGAGATCATGGGCAACAACATCCACAACCTTGGAATCTTGTGGCCATCCGGCCGCGCAGACGGCACGCTTTTCGTATTGGAAGGGCACTACAGAGGGATCAAACGTAAAGATCAGCTGCTCCACCTCCACAGGGTCGCTGGTCATGGCGGCACTCCCATGGCCTGATCTAGCAGCTGCTCCGCCTGCTGGATGTCTTCCGTCAGGGCAATGATGTCTCCGGACTGGGTGAGGGAGGGGCCCTGTTTAACGGTCACTCCCTCAGCCGTTGCCTTGAGCCCAATGAACACGGCCTTGAGGCTGCTGCGGTGATGGCGCTCCAACTCAAGGGCACGCATCAAGAAAAGACTATGGGTGGCAATAAGGACTTGCACGCCTGCATCGGCCAGATCCAGCAACAATGGCGCCAGACGCCGGATCAGCCGTGGATTGAGGTTGGCTTCAGGTTCATCCCAGAACAACATCGAATTGGCATCCAGGCTGCCATTGACAATGAGCCTGGCCACCATGGCGAGCTTGCGATAGCCCTCAGCCACAAGATCAGCCTCCACCTTGATGCTCGGCTCGGCCATCTGAATGAAGAAGCGATCTCCCTCCAGCAGTGCCTTGCTCCCCAGAGAATCCTCCAGTGGTGCCAATAAATCAGCGATCTCCCGTTTCCTGGCACCTCTGGCAATGGGCGAGCCCAACAGCACACAGGTGTCGCGCCAGATTTCATCAAAGGGAATCGCCTGGGTTTCGTAGAGGCTCACGAAACCGGGGTAGACCGACAGCAATTCACGCGTGGGCAGAAACACCGGGCCATGGGGCAACCATGCCGACGGGAGTTCCTCGGTCTTAACGGCCTTATCGCTTTGGGTGGAAAACGAGAAGTAAGCTTTGCCTGCTTCTCCGAAATCAGCCAGAACCTCAGCACGTTTGTGGCCCTGGGTGCGCCGAGCCAGCCGACCGAGTTTGCCTCGATCAGGCCGGAAGACACCGACGAGCTTGGATCCGAAGCGTGAATCCATGAACGCTTTGGTGGGGCGGTCCGCCGCTGGCTCATTGGCTGCCACCACCAGGCTGGAAACGATGCTGTAGGCGAGCTTGAGCAGGTGCGTCTTGCCGCTGCCGTTCTCACCATGGATCACATTGATGGAACCGAACTGCAGTTCGGCATTGGCGAACACCGTGAAGTCGTGAAGGGTGAGGGCGCAGGGCCTATTAGAAGTCTGTCCCAGTAGGTCTTGCCCTGCCGTCGCTCCAGTGGTGGCATTCGCGGGAACCGCTCCTGCCCCTTGGATTTCCAGCCCGCCACCACGCCGGTTGCCGCAAGCGATCT
>JBILLQ010000075.1:0-16250 GCA_044375975.1 Prochlorococcaceae cyanobacterium | reverse complement strand
CCTCCTCCTGGGTGGGCTCAAACGCCTTGAAGGTGTTGGCCTGCTTGGAGTCTTCGAACAGGGTGTTCTCCACCGTGGCGCCGTGGATGGCGCAGAGCAGAGCACCGCCGAGAATGCCCGCCACTCCCATCATGTGGAAGGGGTTGAGCGTCCAGTTGTGGAAACCCTGCAGGAACAGCAGGAAGCGGAAAATCGCCGCCACCCCGAAGGAGGGAGCAAAGAACCAGCTGCTCTGGCCCAGCGGATACATCAGGAATACGCTCACAAACACCGCGATCGGGCCGGAAAAGGCGATGGCGTTGTAGGGGCGGATTCCCACCAAACGGGCGATCTCAAACTGGCGCAGCATGAAGCCGATCAGCGAGAAGGCGCCGTGCAGGGCAACGAAGGGCCAGAGGCCGCCCAGCTGAACCCAGCGCACGAAGTCGCCTTGGGCCTCGGGGCCCCAGAGCAGCAGCAGGCTGTGGCCCATGGCGTCAGCGGGGGTGCTGACGGCTGCGGTGAGGAAGTTGCAGCCCTCCAGGTAGGAACTGGCGATGCCGTGGGTGTACCAGGAGGTGGCGAAGGTGGTGCCGGTGAGCCAGCCGCCAAGCGCCAGATAGGCGGTGGGGAACAGCAGCAACCCGGACCAGCCAACAAAAACGAAGCGGTCGCGCTTTAGCCAGTCATCGAGGACGTCGAACCATCCCCGTTGTGGCGCGCGCCCTACAGCGATCGTCATGAGTAGAGCGGGATACCGCGCGATGGTAACAATCTTGGACCACCAGGCGAGTTGCCCCGCAACGGGCTGAAACTCCAGCAATGACAAGCTGTTTAAGTATTTATACCGATTCCCCGCAGTCCCGGCGGGCCCCACGGCAGGATGGCCCTACGACCTGCCTCCGCTAAATGGCCTCCTCCACGGCCGATTCCGCCGCTGCTAGCTCCACCTTGCTGGAACAGGAGGTGCTCGGCTCCCGTCGCCCCTCCAATTTGCTGATGGCCGCAGTGGTCACCAGTGGTGGGCTGGGATTCCTGCTCACCAGCGCCTCCAGCTTCCTCGGCACGGATCTGCTGCCGATTGGACACCCGGCGGATTTGGCTTTCGTACCCCAGGGTCTGGTGATGGGTTTATACGGCCTGGCAGCCCTGCTGCTGGCCACCTACCTCTGGGCGGTGATCGGCATCGATGTGGGTGCTGGCAGCAATCGCTTCGACCGGCAGAGCGGCACCGCCACCATCTGCCGCCAAGGTTTTCGCCAACTGATCGAGGTGGAGATTCCCCTGCGCCAGATCCAGGCCGTGAAGGTGGAGGTGCGCGATGGCCTAAATCCCCGCCGCCGCCTGGCCCTGAAGGTGCAGGGCCGCCGCGACATGCCCCTCACCCGCGTCGGCGAGCCCATGCCCCTGGCCGACCTGGAGCTGTCCGGCGCCCGGCTGGCCCGCTTCCTCGGCGTGCCCCTGGAAGGGGTCTGAATCGACCCGACCAGGCCAGGGCTCCGCTGGGAAGAGTCTGGAAAACCTCGCTTTCGGCGACCTTTTCGGCAACCTTGTCGCCTGGGAAAGTTTGAGTTATTTGGGCTGATTTGGCCCTGTCTCCGGTTTTCCACAGCACTCTCAATCAAGGTTTCGCCAGATGAGTATTCGCAAAACGAGTATTTACCAGGTGAGTATTCGCCTAACGATTATTCGCCTAACGATTATTCGCTAAACGAGGCTTCCCTTGGGATACTCTGGATATCCGCCATTTCGGCTACCCAGCCAGCTGAGAACCCTGACTGCATAAAGGCTCAATTGGTCGTGGGTAGGGTTTTACAGGGCTTCTCTATGCGAGTCTTCACTCGAGTCTTTCCTCGCAATTCTTCGCTAGGAAAGTCTTCGCGAGATCAAGTCTGCGCTTGGTAAGCCTTCGCTAGGTAAGCCTTTGCTAATAAATCCCTGATTTATTTAATAACCGCCCTTCTCTGTCCTCTGAAGCCCAATGAACCGCCTTCTGCGCAGCCTGTTGCTCTGCGGCCTGATCCTCTTCAGCCCCTTGGTCCTGGCGTCTTGCGCCGCTGATCAACCCAAGCAGGCCCTGGGCTGTGGCCTTGCCGCCTCGCCCTGCTTGAGCGGTAAGGCCAGCGTCAGCCTGCAGACCAGCAAGGGGGTGGTTTTGATTGAGCTGGACGGTGACGCCGCCCCACTAACGGCAGGCAACTTCGTGGATCTGGTGCGGCGCGGCGTTTACAACGGCACGGTGTTCCATCGGGTGGTCAAGGAACCGGTGCCCTTCGTGGTGCAGGGAGGCGATCCCACCAGCGCCAAGGCCACGGTGCCCCCCAGCCAATACGGCATGGGCAACTACGTGGATCCAGCCACTGGCAGCAGCCGCATGATCCCGCTGGAAATCAAGCGTCAAGGGGAAGCCCAGCCCCGCTATGGCGAGCCGATCACGGCGGCAAACATCACCCGGGAGCTGGTGTTGACCCACCAGCGGGGCGCCGTGGCCATGGCCCGCGCCAATGACCCCAATTCAGCCAGCGCCCAGTTTTATGTGGCCCTGCAGGCCCTGCCAGAACTGGACGGCCGCTACGCGGTCTTCGGGCGGGTGAGCCAGGGCATGGAGGTGGTCGATCGTCTCAGCCAGGGCGACAAGATCCTCAAGGCATCGGTGCTCAGCGGCGGCACCTTGGTGAAGGGCCAGCCCTGATTCAGGGCCAGTACCTCAGGCGGGCACGCGCTTGTCGGAGGCGGTGGCCTTGAGCAGCTCCGTGTTCACTCCCGAGGCCCTTTCCAGGGCCACCTTGCCGGTGCGGGCGATCTCCAGGATTCCGAACGCCTCCATCAGCCTTTCCAGGGCCACCAGCTTGCCGGGATCGCCCACCACCTCCAGGGTGACGGCCTCATCGGCCACGTCCACCACCTTGGCCCGGAACACCTGCACCAGGTCGAAGATGGCGCCGCGCTGCTCCGGCGGAGCCGATACCTTCAGCAACATCAGCTCCCGCTCCACCGCCGGGATGGTGGAGAGGTCGATCACGCCGAGCACATTGACCAGCTTGTCGAGCTGCTTGGTCATCTGTTCGAGGGTGCGGTCGTCCCCCTCCACCACCATGGTGAGCCGGGAAACCCCTGCCGTCTCGGCAGGTCCCACCGCCAGGCTCTCAATATTGAAACCCCTGCGGGCGAATAGCCCGGAGATGCGACTCAACGCCCCCGACTCGTCTTCAACCAGCACCGAGAGGGTGTGCTTCATAGGAGGGGCTCGATCGGGAGGGCGCGGCATCCCAGTGTGCGTCTCAAGCTACGTGGCCGCCCCGCAAACCTGGGCCAACCAAGTCACCAAGACGGCGTTAAACGCCTCGGATTGCTCGTCATGGGGGCAATGGCCGCAGTGATCGAGCAGCTCTATGGGCAGGTCGCCCCGCAGCCGGCGCACCTCCGCGGCCACCCGTAATGGCACCAGTTGATCGCGGCGGCCCCACAGCAGCAACATCGGCCGCCGCAGGCGCCCCAGCAGGGCCGGGGCGGTGGCCGCCCGGGGCCTCAGGGCCATGGCGATGCTCATCGAGCGGAGCGCCCTTATCGCGCCAGGCCGACGGGCGGGCTGGGCAATCAGGTGATGCAGCTGTTGATCGCCGATCACCGGGGCGGCATAGGCCGACTGAATGCCCAAATCCAGCAGCGGCGAATGGGCGATCAAGGGCACCAACAGCTCCAGGGGCAGCAGCCGGCACAGCAGGATCACCAACCAGCGCCGCAGCCGGCGCCAGCCTGGCCGCCGCGACCAGGAGCCGGGGCCGGCGACCAGGGCCGGATCCGGCAGGGGGGCGGCCACCACCGCCCTAACCCAGGTCGGAAAGAAAACAGCACAGCTGAGCACCACCAGGCCCCCCAGCGAATGGCCCACCAGCACCGCCGGGGCCTGGACCACCTGCTCCAAAAAGGCCTGCAATTGGCGGGCCCAAAGGCGATTGTCCAGCCATAGGCAAGGCTGGCTGGAGGCCCCAAAACCGAGCAGGTCGAGGGCGAACACCCGCCAGCCGGCCGCGGCCAGGGCGGCGGCGTTGCGGCGCCAGTGGCCACTGCCGGCCGCGAAACCATGCACCAACACCAGGGGGGGATGGCTCGCATCGCCGAGCACGCGCCAGTGGCAACTTTGGCCGCGCCACTGCCAGCTGCCGTGGTCACCCCAATGCAGGTCGTCTTCCCTGGAAGCTGCGCCAGACCATGCGCCCGCCGATGAGCCAGAAGCTGCTCCGGAGGGTTCACTAGACGGTGCAGGCTGGTGGTGAACTGGGGGCACCGGGCCTGGGCCACGCGACTGTGAATCACTATTGCGCGAACCCCCCTCTAGAGCTGCCCCCGTCGGAGCTGCCCGAAGCAGGGATCGAAACGGGCCTGCTGAAAGAAGGCGAGGCCGTTCTGCGGCTGGGCGAGGGCTTTTTCCGCTCCGAATCCCGCCCAAGCCGAGATTTAGGGGTGCTGTTGGCGCGCCAGTTGTGCCGCTGGGGGGCGCAGCCAGCTCGCTTGCGGGTGCTCGATCTGATGGCCGGCTGCGGCATCCGCGCCCTGCGCTACGGGCTGGAGACGGATGCCACGGAGATCTGGGCCAACGATGCCGATCCAGACCGGCTGCCGGCCCTGCAAGCCAACCTGGCGGTGCTGGCGGAGCGGGGCAGCATCAGCCAACTGAAGGCCCTGGCCCTGCTGGCGGGCTGTCTGCAGCGGCAGCAGCGCTTCGAGCTGGTGGATCTAGACGCCTTCGGTTGCCCCAGCGCCCTGCTGCCCCTGGCGATCGAGGCGGTGGCCTGCCCCGGGGTGCTCTACCTGGCCAGCAGCGATGGCCGTTCCCCCACCGGCCATGACCGCCGCGCCGCCATCCGCTCCCTTGGGGCCAGCGCCCGGGCCCATCCGGCCAGCTGGGAGTTGGCCCTGCGTCTGCAGCTCGGCAGCCAGGCCCGCGCCGCCTGGGCGATGGGTAGAGGCCTGGAACCACTGTTTTGCTTCAGCGAGGGCCGCACCTTCCGCACGGCCGTGCGGATCACCCGGCGGCCGGCCCCACGGGAAGAAGAGCAGCTGGGGCTGATCGCCCACTGTCACGGCTGCGGTGATCAGCAGGTGCAGTCGCTGCTCAAGCTGGGCCAGTGGCTGCCCTGTTGCTGCCCAGAGGGGGCGAGTTCTGCTCTGGCGATCAGCGGACCGCTCTGGATTGGGCCGCTGCAGGATCCCCAGTTGCTCGCCGCCATGGCCAGCGATGCCGTTACCAGGCCCAACAGCCTGGGCCAGGGCGGCCGGCGCCTACTGGCCCAATTGCAGGCCGACCCAGGCCTGCCGGCCCGCTGCTGGCCCACTGCCGAGATCGGCCGCCGGCTGGGCAGCGGCCCGCCGCGGCTGGCGGCCCTGGTGAGCGCCCTGCAGCGCCAGGGCTGGGCCAGCGGCGGCAGCGGCGTAATGGCGGGTCAGCTGCGCAGCGAAGCTCCCTGGTCGGTGGTGCTGAGCAGCGCCCTGGGGCTGGCCGCTGCTAAATAATTGGCCAATTCGCCAAGCATCGGCCCATGGCCTCTGAAATCTTCGGCATCGCGGCCCTGTTCTGGGTGCTGATCCCCGTGGGCCTGGCAGGTGGAGCCCTACTGCTCAAACTTGCCGACGCCGATTGAGGCGCTAGCTAGCCGAGCTCGCCCCTGCTGGCCTGGCCCGCCCGAGTCGATCTCGAGGGATAACTTTTGGCACCTGGCTATCGCCGCCGCCTGCCGGTCTCCGCAGCAGCCAAGCGATCGGCCTGGTTTGTGCTGATCCTGTTTGGCTGGCTGTCGCCTGGCCTGTTTGCGGCGGAACTGATCCCGGCAGAAATAATCGCGGCGGAACTGAGCCAGCGGCTGCAGCTATTCGGCCGCACCCCTAGGCTCAAGCCCGCTTGAAGACTTTCCATGCAGGTTCTGGTGATAGGTGGCACGGGCACCCTGGGTCGCCAGGTTGCCCGACGTGCTCTCGACGCCGGACATCAGGTGCGTTGCATGGTGCGCACGCCCCGCAAGGCTTCGTTTCTGCAGGAATGGGGCTGTGAACTCACCCGTGGCGATCTGCTGGAACCCGAAAGCCTTGATTACGCCCTGGAAGAGCAGCAGGCGGTGATCGATGCCGCCACTGCCCGGGCCACCGATGCCGGCAGTGCCTATGACCTGGACTGGACTGGCAAGCAAAACCTGTTCGCCGCCTGCCAGCGGGCCGGGGTGAAGCGGCTGGTGTTTTCCTCCCTGCTCGATGCCCACAAGCACCGCGGGGTGCCGCTGATGGATATCAAGGCTTGCACTGAAGACTGGCTGGCCGCCTCCGATTTGGACTACACGATCCTGCGGGGAGTGGCCTTCATGCAGGGTCTGATCAGCCAGTTCGCCATCCCTGTGCTGGAGGGACAGACGGTCTGGGTGAGCGGTTCGCCCACGCCGATCGCCTATATGAACACCCAGGACATGGCCCGCTTCGCGGTGGCCGCCCTGGAACGGCCCGAGACCCTGCGCCAGGCTTTCCCGGTGGTGGGACCCCGGGCCTGGACCACCGGCGAGATCACCCAGTTGTGCGAGCGGTACGCCGGCAAGGACTCGCGGCTGTTCCGCGTGCCGCCGGCCCTGCTTAGCTTTACCCGCGGTGTGGCCAACTTTTTCGAGGCCAGTCTCAATGTGGCGGAACGGCTTTCCTTCGACGCCGTCACCGGTGGCGGCACGGCCCTGGATGCACCGATGGAGCAGAGCTATGGGGCCTTCGGTCTCGATCCGGCCGAGACCACCCGGCTGGAGGACTATCTCAAGGAGTACTACGACACGATCCTCAAGCGCCTGCGGGAAATGGACGCCGACCTCGATAAAGACGCCAAGAAAAAGCTGCCTTTCTGAGTTTTCCCCGGCCATTACCGCTAGACAATTCAGCACAGCCCACCCTGTAAACAAGATATTGGTTGGATGCCAATATGCTGGCAAAAGCTATCGATTGGACGCCATCATTCCCTGCCGTTGACTTTGTTTGCATGTTGGCTGTTTTATATTTCTCTAAAATCCCAAATCACGTTGGAGCAATGATCCAAAAGCATTGCAATGCCTGGCTTGGTGAGGGCTCGCGGGAGTGCAGAGGAAAGGTTGTCTAAATTACTTCTGTGGGCAAGTCGCAGTCTTGATTGGCCAATTGTTAAGCGGTTTATCCAGTGGATGGCTTGATTGATTAATGGTCCTTCATCTTTATACATCCGCCTCCAGCTTCTGCGTCCTTCTCCATCCTTATCCGTCCGCCTGCATCTTTATCCATCCGCTTCTACGAGCAGCCAGGGCCTCTGGCTGGCGTCGGCCCCTGTTGATTGCTGCAACTGGGAAAATAATGCAGCCAAATTGCCCATTAGCGCCAGCGAGGCTGCAGCTGTAGTTTCCCTGTACTCACGTCCGTCTATTATTTGCTGCAAGCTTTTTGCCGTAGCGCCTCCCATGTCGATCGCCCAGATCAAGAACCTGCAGCGGCGA
The DNA here is from genome assembly GCA_044375975.1 of Prochlorococcaceae cyanobacterium. Classification (GTDB taxonomy): domain Bacteria; phylum Cyanobacteriota; class Cyanobacteriia; order PCC-6307; family Cyanobiaceae; genus UBA5018. The sequence continues at coordinate 8,781 of JBILLQ010000075.1, read as the reverse complement.
ATGGCCAACCTGGAGCAAGAGGCGATCGAGGAGGTGAACCGCGCCTGCGGCCATGAGCTCTGGCAGAACCTGGGATTCGATGCCCTAGATAGTGTCGAGGATCCAGATCGACGGGCCCGGGCAAATTATTACTACGGCCAGTTGCTGACGGTGCGGGAACTGAAGGGGGCGATCGGTTAGTTTGCCTTCCCGCAAGTTCCTGGCCTGCCTATTTATTTATCTAGGCAGGGGATCTAGGCAGGGGTACAAAGCGGAGCTTGGTTGCTCTCATCAGCCAGGCGAATCGCCGGCTGTGCTCCGGCCCAGGCGCTGGCCGGAAGCTGATCGTTTTGAAGCTGATGGGTTTGACGCTGATCGATTTGACGCCGACCGGCTGGCTCCCAGCAAGCGCTGCAGCCGCAGCTGTTCAGCGGTGTTCACCTGGCGCCAACCGCCCGGCTCCAGGCCCAGCAGGGTGAGCGGGGCCTCGCCATCCATCAGATCGATGCCCATCCGGATCAGGCGCAGGGTGGGCAAGCCAACCGCGGCGGTCATCCGCCGCACCTGTCGATTGCGACCCTCCCGCAGCTCCAGCTCCAACCAGCTGGTGGGCACGGTTTGGCGCTGCCTGATCGGCGGCTGCCTCTGCGGCAGCTGGGCAGCGGTAATTTCCGCCGAATCGAGCGGCCGGGCCCGGGCCGGCAGGCTGAGGCGCCCCTGCACCACTACGCCCCGAGCCAGTAGCTGGATCGCCTCGGGATGGGCGGCCGCCTCCCCCTCCACCTGCACCCAGTAGCGGCGCCAGTGGGCATAGGCCGGATCGGTGAGCCGTTGCTGCAGCCGCCCGTTGGCGGTGAGCAGCAGCAGCCCCTCGCTATCGGCATCAAGCCTGCCGGCGGCATAGACCCCGGGCACGGCGATGAAATCGGCCAGACAGAGCCAGCGGCTGTCCACCTCGCGGGTGAACTGGCTCAACACCCCATAGGGCTTGTAAAACAACAGCGTTCGATCGCTGGCGGCGCTGGGGCTGGTCAGGACTTGCGGGCCTTCCACAGATTCACCACCCCGATCGAGATCAGCAGCAGGGCCAGGTCGAGGGACAGGGGGGGCAGGATCAGCGGCTGGGCAAGCATCCGAGACAGATGGCGGTACTCGCCTGAACTAGACTCAGCCTATCTGTTGCCTGTGGTATTCCCGCCCGCATGATCGAAACGTCCGGTGTGATTGAGAAGGAGCAGGGGAACGGGTTCTATCTAGTAACCCTTGAGCAGCCGGCCGGTCACCAGTGCCTCTGCCGCGCGGCTGGCAAGCTCACCAAGTTCCGCATCAAGTTGCTGGCTGGCGACAAGGTGCTGGTGGAGATCTCCCCTTACGACCTCACCCGCGGGCGCATCACCTATCGGGAACGGAACGTGGGCGCCACCGGTCCGCGGCCGGGCGGCAACCGACCCGGCGGCCCCCGGCGGCGCTGAACGCCGCTGCCCTCAGGCTGGCTGGCCGATCAGGGCCTCAATCGCCGCCTTGAACTCACTGCGGGGCTTCACGCCGCGAAAGCTCTGCTTCAGCTGTTTTTGCCAGAACAGCTGCACTGTGGGGGTGCCGTTGACGCCGGCCTGGATGGCAATCTCCTGGTCGGCTTCGATGTCGATCTCAACACCTTGCACGGCACCGGCCAGCTCATCGATCACCCGCTTGAGCTGGGGTTTGAGTACATGGCAGGGGCCACAGGAGGGGGAGGTGTACACCACTAGCAGCGGTTTGTCGCTGTCGTGGTAGAGCTTTCGCAGGGCATAACCACCTTTTTGCCATAGGGAAGCTGGGTCGTAATTTTCGGCATCGCTCTGGGCGGCCTTGGGCTGGATATCAGTAGCCGGTTCCGGTTCCACCGGGCTGTGGCTCACTGCAACGGCCAGGTTTTGCTGGCTGAGCCAGCGCTCGGCGGCCAGGGCCGCCTGGCAGCCGCTGCCGGCTGCGGTAATCCCCTGGCGCCACTCGGCGTCCGCCAGATCACCAGCGGCAAACACCCCCTCCAGGCTGGTTTCTGGACGGCCTGGGGCGGTGACCAGGTAGCCATGGCTATCCAGCTCCAACTGGCCCCGCACCAGCCGAGAGTTGGGCGTGTGGCCAATTGCATAAAACAGGCCCCGCACCGGCAGCTGTTCCAACTCACCGCTGACGCTGTGCTGCAAGGTGATCGCCTCCAGCCAATTCGAACCGCTGGCATCGCTCACCTGGCGCTGCCAGTGGACTGTGATGGCGGGATTGGCCAGCACCCGATCCACCATGGCGGCACTGGCCCGTAACTTCTCGCCGCGCACGATCAGGTGCACCTGGCTGCCGTACTTGGTGAGGTAGACGGCCTCTTCGCAGGCGGAATCGCCACCGCCAACCACGGCCAGGGCCTCGGAGCGGAACTGGGGAGTGGCACCGTCGCAGATGGCGCAGGCACTGATGCCATAACTCCAGAAGCGCTGCTCACTGGGAAGGTCGAGGCGATTGGCACTGGCGCCCGTGGCCAGGATCAGGGCATGGGCGCGATAGGTGTTGCCTTCGGCGGTGATCTGGAACGGCCGCCTAGACAGGTCTATGGCGGTGGCATCGGCCTCCAGCAGGCGAGTGCCCCAGCGCAGCGCCTGGGACTTCATCCGATCCATCAGATCGGGCCCCAGGATGCCATCGGGGAAGCCGGGGAAGTTTTCCACATGGGTGGTGGTCATCAACTGGCCGCCGGGGATGCCACCGTCCTGAAAGCCGGTGATCAGCAAAGGAGAGAGGTTGGCCCGGGCTGCATAGATGGCCGCGGTGTATCCGGCGGGCCCTGAACCGACGATCACCAAATTTTCCACGGCGTCGCCGTTGTCAGCAGCAAAGGAGGAAGCGGCGGGGGCAGCGACCACGGCAGCCAAAGCGGAGTGATTATGAGTTAAGCCTAGGGGGTCGCTCGGAAAACTGCTTGCTGGAATGGCTTGCTGGGATAGGGGTGGCTGGCATGGGGCCCAGCCACGGCCGGGGCCCATAAGCTTCCCCAGGCCATTTCCAAGCTAGGCCAATGCGAATCTCCGGCCCCCATAGCCTGGACGCGCTCACGAGCAATGGCTTTAGAGCAGCCCGAAAAACACCAAGGTTCAGCGATGTCAAGCCGCGAGAAGCGTTGTGGCGACTAATCTGCTTCTTGAACTGGTGAGCGGAATGGGCAGTTTTTCGAGGTGCTCTTTAGTGGTTAGAAAGGAGGGTATCTTGCGAAAAATTAGCCAAGGGAAATCTCTGCATGTAGACCAAGGGATCGCTTGGGAAGTCATGAATTTGCGATATCAAATTCATGGCAACTCGAAAAATTCAAAACCTCACCGCTCTCATTGGCTAATAGATACTGCAGCGACTCATTAGTTCGCGACTCGCAGGAGCCAAGCGGGCAATTTGCCGAAACGCCCTACACCATTTCATTGCAGCTGTGGCTGGAATTTATCACGAATTATGGCAACACGCATTACGGCAACAACGCTTTATAGCCAGCTATAGCAATATAACTTATAATAGCCATGATTATAAAAGCTATGGATTAACGCTAATAAAGCCTATATTTGTGATGACTTATCGATGCCCTGGATTGCCTATGCAGCAGTTTATCGGTGATAAGGCTTGTTTCTGTTTTTGGGGCTTATCGCTGCTGAACGCTCCAGAATACTGGCGTTCAAATTTCCAGTAGGCCGTCGGTTTCTGGCTGGATCATGCGACCAAGATCGCGAGGCACCATTAGCACGCTGGCATCAAGCAGTTCAGGATGCTCGTCCAAGCAGAGCAACCACTCACGAAATTCTTCGTTGAGGGCGAAACTCTCTTCAAAGTGCTCAAGACAATCAAGAGTAGCCCCTCGGGCCAGTGCCCAGCTCACTGCGACAGTGAGTCGACGATGCACTGAAGCGTCCATGGCTGATCCCGTGGAAGTAAATCTACGCTGCCGAGGGACCGGCCAGCGTGAGGTATTGGTTGACACAAGATTTGACTTAAATTTGTCGCGCCGATGCACCCAGCGCTAACGGCTAACGCCCTTATAGACAACCCGCTGGGGTCAAATCCGCGCTCCCAAGGCCCCGCTGTCACTCAAATAGTGCCCGGAGCCGGGGTTTTCCACAGGCCGCCCAAGGCCCCCTGGTTGCTGCAGCTGGCTCATGTGGGCGCTTCCCTCAGCGGTTGCGGGAGTTGCTGGCGGAGGGCAAAAAACCGGGCAGCTCAGGTCCCCGGAAGCGGATCAGGTCGCCTGGGCGCTCGTCAATCGCCTGCAGGGGCAGGGTGCCACTTGGCGCGCCGCCCGCCGGGGGCTCGCCAGGCAGGCTGCGGGGGCGGATCAGATAGGGCTCGCTGAGCGACCAGCTGCGGGCAAAGCCGATCAGCAGCGGGTCGGCTGGGGCATAGACGTAGGAGGGCAGGCGGGGAATCGCCTCTAGAGCGGCCCTGCCGCCATCGATCCTTACGGCCCTGGTGATCGCCTGCAGAAAGCGGCTGCGGGTGACCACCGTGGTCAGGTAGGTGACCAGCCGCAGCCGCGGGGCGTCAAACCCCTCGGCACACATGTCGATGCTCACCAGCCAGTCGGCATCGCCGCCGCGAAAGGCCGCCATGCGCCGGGCCGCCTCGGGATCCTGGGAGTGCACCAGGTGCACCCGGTCGCCCTGCTCCTCCAACAGGCCGGTGATGCGCCGGGCGTGGGCGATGTCGCGGGCGATCACCAGCCCGGCGGCCTCGGGGTGGCCTTGGCGCAGTTGTTGCAGCCGGCTGCGGCCCTGGAGCAGCAGCCGCAGGGCGATGCTGCTCTCGTCTCCGGGTTCAATGGCGCGGCGCAAATTGCGCGCTCGCCAGCTCTCCCGGGATTCGGCCGAGATGGGCGATGTTTCCAGGGCGGTCGCCTGGGGGTGGCGGCCATGGTCCACCCAGCCATCTTGAAAGCAAAATTCCAGCGGTCGCACATCGCCCGCAGCGATCAGCTCGCGGGGCTCAACGCTGAGGTCGGCGGCAATCTGCTCGACAATCTCCTCCCCCTGGCGCAACCGCAGCCGCCTGGCGGCACAGAAGGCCAGATTGTCGGCGCGAAAGGGGGTGCCCGTGAGCCCCAGGCGCAACTGGGCGGCCTGGCTAAGCAGGTTGAAGGCATGGCCCCAGGCGGCGGCCTCCGGTTCGTCTGGATCCAGCCCCAGGTGGTGCACCTCATCGGCAATCGCCAACCAGCGGCCAAAGCCGGCGGCCGCCAGTTGTCGCTCCAGGCGCTGGCGATTGCGAGCCGCCCCCTGATAAGTGAGCAACAGCCCCGCAGGCGCCATGGCCCCAGCCATGGCCCCAGCCATGGCCCCAGTCAAGGGATTGGCACCAGTCACCCCCTCGTCATCCCACTCGCGCAGATCCAGCCCCAGATGGCCGGCGGCCTGCAACCACTGGGCGGCAATCGAGCTGCGGTGACAAAAAACCAAAAAGCGATCCAGGCGGCCCTCGCCGCAGAGCTGCTGGAAGCCGAGCAGGGCGCCAAGGGTCTTGCCGGCACCCGGGCCGGCGTGCACCAGCAGGTCATGGCCCCCCGGGATGGGATTGAGCAGCCGGCTGCGCAGCAACTCGATCAGACGGGCCTGCCACTGGCGCGGCTGAATCCCCATGGCGCTGGGCTCTATGCAAGCCGCAGCATTGGGCTCCATGGCAGCAGCCGGGCTGGCCCCAGGGCCCAAAGAGCTGTTGAGATCAAACGATGGTGGCGCCATCCGGCCATTTTGCGGGCCCCAGCCAGTTTTGCGGGGCCCCAGCCATTTGTGCGGGCCCCAGCCATTTGTTTGGGCCCCAGCCATTTGTTTGGGCCCCAGCCATTTGTTTGGGCCCCAGCCATTGGTGTGGGTCAGCCTGCTGCCTGGGCCCAATTGATCGGCCATGGCCACTGATTAGCCATGGCCGCTGATGAGCCATGGCCGCTGGAGGGTGACGGTTTCCAGTTCTCAATTGGATTGGCTATAGCCGCTTGGCCCTCTTCCCCTGAACGGCCCCTGGGGTGATCCGGGTGCTCCCTCGCGGCCGCTGCCATGGGGAAGTGCGCACAATCGACGCGTTTTGCAGGGCTACCTTGCATTGTTTAGAGGTTTACTGCAGCCAAGAGGAGTGCTGGATTGCTCAGCTTGCTGATCGTTCAAGAACGGCGGGCCGGTGAAACCCGCGTGGCCGCCACCCCCGAGACCGTGCGACGGCTGCGGGGTCGCGGCTTGAGCATCCAGCTGGAGCGCGGGGCGGGCCTCACCGCTGGCTACAGCGATGAGGATTACGCCGGCGCCGGTGCCCAGCTGGTGGATGCCAACGGAGAAAGTTGGCGTTCTACAGATGCTCTTCTCTGCGTCAATGCACCGGAGCCCGAGCGCCTTTCGAGCCTGAAGAGCGGAGCGCTGCTGCTCGGCTTGCTCAACCCCTATGGCGCAAAGGAGCTGGTGGCCACCCTGCAGGAGCGGCAGCTCTCGGCCCTGGCCCTGGAATTGTTGCCCCGCATCAGCCGGGCCCAGAGCATGGACGTGCTCTCCTCCCAGGCCAACATCGCCGGCTATAAGGCCGTGCTGCTGGCGGCGGCGGCCCTCGATCGCTACGTGCCAATGCTGATGACGGCGGCCGGCACGATCCAGCCCGCCCGCGCCTTGATCCTCGGCGCTGGCGTGGCTGGACTCCAGGCCCTGGCCACGGCCAGGCGCCTCGGGGCGGTGGTTTACGTGAGCGACGTTCGCCCTGCCGCCAAGGAACAGGTGGAATCCCTGGGGGGACGCTTCATCGACCCGCCGGAACTGGAGGAGCGGCCGGCCGAGGCTGGCGGTTATGCGAAGGCGGCCAGCGAGGCCTTCCTGGCTGCCCAGCGGCAACAACTCTCCGACCAGCTGGCCCTGGCCGACATGGTGATCTGTACCGCCCTGGTGCCCGGTAGGCCGGCGCCGCGCCTGATCAGCGAGGAGATGCTCGATCGCATGCGCCCTGGCTCGGTGGTGGTGGATCTGGCTGTGGGCCAGGGGGGCAATTGCGCCGGCACTGTGGCCGGGGAGGTGGTGCTGCGCAACGGCGTGCAATTGGTTGGCGCCGATGCCCTGCCCGCCAGCGTCGCCAACCATGCCAGCGCCCTCTATGCCCGCAATCTGGCCGCCCTGATCGAGCACCTGTTGGTGCAGGAAGAGGGCGAAAGCAGCTTCCAGTTGGATCCCACCGATCCGATCGTCGATGGCTGTCTGCTCTGCCACGGCGGAGAGTGCCGCCTGATCCATGTCGTCACACCCCCAGGAGCTGCCTGATGAACTCCCTCTCTCAAGCCCTTTGGGTGCTGCTGCTGGGCAGCCTTTTGGGTCTTGAATTGATTGGCAAGGTGCCGCCCACCCTGCATACACCGCTGATGTCCGGAGCCAATGCGATCAGCGGCATCACGGTGCTGGCTTCGCTCACCCTGATTGCCGAGGCCAATGGCAACCAGGCGCTGCTGGTGCTCGGCTCCCTGTCGCTGGGCTTTGCCTTGTTCAACGTAATCGGCGGCTTTTTGGTCACCGATCGCATGCTGGCCATGTTCCGCCGCCGGGACAACTGAGATGCAGGATCGCTTGCACTCATCATCGCAAGAATTCGCGAAATTAAGTATTTGTGATGGCAACCACTCTCGCTAACAAGCATGCGTGATACCAAGAACTCGTGACGTCAAGTATCAGCGATGACAAGCACTCGCCATACCAATCATTCGCGATACTAGGCATTATCGATTGACGCCTCATCGATTACAGCACCAAGTAACTGCTTTTCGGCATTATCTCCGCCACAATAAAAACATCATGGACATTCCAGCCCTGGATTCACTCGGCATTGACACCAGTGTGATGGAGATCTTCTCCTATGCCATCGATCTGGTGGCTGTTTTGTTGCTGGCTCTCGGTATTAAGGGCCTGTCCAAGGTGCGTTCGGCCCGCTCCGCCAACTCCCTGGCGGCCCTGGCGATGGCCTTAGCGGTGGCGGGGCTGCTGATTCAGCTGCAGCCGGCCCCAATTACCTGGCTTTGGATTGGCATTGGTACCGCCGCCGGCGGTCTGGCCGGCCTGATCACCGCCCAGCGGGTGCCGATGACGGCGATGCCAGAAACGGTGGCCCTGTTTAATGGCTGCGGTGGCATGGCCTCGCTGCTAGTGGCCCTCGGGGTGGCCCTGTTCCAAAGCGACAGCACCGATCTGGTGGGCCGGATCTCGATTGTGGTGTCGGTGTTCGTGGGTGCGATCACCTTCAGCGGTTCAATCGTGGCCATGGCCAAGTTGCAGGGTTGGCTTGATACCCCGGGCTGGACCCAGGGATCGATTCGCCACGTGGTCAATATCAGCCTGGCCGTGCTCTGCCTGGGATCGGCGATTATTTTGCCAGGCGATCCCGCCGGCATTTCCCTTTGGGTGCTGGTGGTGGCCTCCAGCCTGCTGGGGGTGGGCGTGACCCTGTCCATCGGCGGCGCCGACATGCCGGTGGTGATCTCGCTGCTCAACTCCTATTCCGGTGTGGCGGCCGCGGCAGCCGGCTTCGTGGTGGGCAGCCAGCTGCTGATCGTGGCCGGCGCCATGGTGGGTGCGGCGGGCCTGATCCTCACCCAGGTGATGTGCACGGCCATGAATCGCTCCCTGGTTTCGGTGCTCTTCGGGGGTGCTTTGGGAGTAGCCAAGCCTGCCGGCGGCGGTGAGCAGGTGGGTTATACGCGGATCACCAGTTGCAGTGCCGAGGAGTGCGCCATGGCCCTGGAGAATGCCGAGCGGGTGGTGTTCGTTCCAGGCTACGGGCTGG
>JBILLQ010000020.1:0-47281 GCA_044375975.1 Prochlorococcaceae cyanobacterium | reverse complement strand
AATGCCAGCCGGGGGTGTGCACATCACAGACGGATTCTGCCTGAGAGGCAACCGGGATTCAAGCCGTTGTCAACGGCTCAGCAGAGCCGAAGTTCACGGCCGGCTGTCGCGACCCCTGAATGCGTACAAGAAAAGGCACTGCCCGCAGCCAGGGAGCGTTGGCGCCGAACGTGGCATCGACCAAGCCGAGATCCGCCGCGCGGTGATGCTGCCGGCGGGTGTCTGCAAATGGCTGGAAAGCCCACCGCCGCCGATGTGCGACACCACACGCGACGAGTTGCACCAGCCGGCGCTGCCGGCACCAGACGCCGACGGGCTGGCCGCGCTGATCTTGCGCTGGTGCTTGACGTAACAACGATTGCGCTGCAGCCTCTTAGATCTGGTTGCCTGACGTAGGCGGAGTTTTCATGATAAAACATTTGCCGAGTTTGGGATTAGGATATTTAATTGAGCCGCTCTGTGGTTCCCAGTCACTATCTCAAAAGCCAACAATTACAATTCTTTGGAGGCTAGTCTTTGTGTATTTAAGTGATTTTCAGTCTATAGAGTAAGCGAATTTAAGGCCACCACCTCCTGGTGACCCGATCCATTGATACTCAAAGTCGATTTGCCCAGGGTTAAATGTCGCGCACCCTTGATAAATTTTGTCCCCACTTGTCAGCGAGGATCTTTCTTTTGCACTGTCTAAGTTAATTACTTGAGAGCCACACTCCAGTCAGATTGGCTTGGCATCAGCAGGGCGTATGGCGGTGAGTGACGTGCCTGCTACAGCAGCAGCGATTAGTAGGTGGCGCATGGCTCGACAGCAGATATTGGAATCATCTCGCAGGAGCTGCTGCGGTGGGTGCGCAGGGTTTGACGCATCAAGGGCTGCTGACTTGCTTGGCAGCCCAGTGATGGCAGCAGGTTTGCTCTGGTTGACCTGCTGCTGGTGTCAGCCGACAGCGAAAACCGAGCCAGCGTTTTGGATGTCGGTTGACAGGCCCTGCTCCAGCGCCACCTGCAGGCAGGCCAGGCCCAGCACCAGCCTGTCTTGCAAGCCCTGGTACCTGGCGTGATGGCCAAGGGAGCTGGCGGGGGCGATCCGGATGCTGCACCAGCGGCGTTCCGGCCGCCACGGCCTGATCGCGCTCCGCCGCCACCCGCTCAATGGTGCCGGCCACGCGGCTGGAAATCTGGGTGATCTCGGCCTGTAATTGGGCGTTATCGGTCTCCTCTATGCCCCAATTGGCCAGGGTCCAGCTGGCCAGCCCCACAACGGCCAGCCCGGCGACCGCCGGCAGCAACCAGGCGGGACGCCCCGGGCGGCCTGGGTCTCCGCAGCCCCAACAGTCTCTTCAGTAATAGCCGCTCCTGTAGCGGGGGCTTGCTTAGTTGGGGCTCCCATGGCAGCTGAGTCAGGGGCGGTGGTGCCAGGGGTAGCGACTCCGGCAGAAACGGTGGAACCCATGGCGCGAATCGGTGGTGGCAAGAAGCCAGGGACTAGGCCCCCAGCGCCGACGGCTGCTGGGGGATGCCGACTCAGCCTGATCCTGCACTTTGCCACCACTGGGTCACCACCTCCGGGCTGCCGTACCAACGGCTGCCAAAGGCACCGCCATGGGCCACCCCGGGCAGCACCAGCTGGCGAGAGCCAGCCAACAGGGCAGATCCCACCGGCACCAAGCCATCCCCAGCCAGGCGAGTAGCTCCGCCCTTTGCTGGATCGCCCAGTGAAGTTGGATCGCCAACCGTGGCTGGATCGCGCGTCAATGCTTCAGGGCCACCAATCGCCCCATAAGAGCGGGCCGCCATCCTTCTGGAGAGGGGTGAGGCGATCGGCGAGCTCAGATCCAGATCCCCCGCCACCGACAGGTAGTGGACCCGATCGCCACAGAAAGCCCCTGGCAGCTGTCGATCCACCCACAGGCGCAGGGCCGTGGCCCGCCTGGCGGTATGGGGGCTGCCGAGAGTGATCAAGGCATCCGCTAGACGAGCTCCGCCGTAGGCCCGGCCCGCCAGCGGCAGCTCGGCCAGCCAAAGGCGCAGCATCACCCCCCCGGAGCTGTGGCCCACCAGGGTGATCCCGCCGCTGGGGGAGTTTGCGGCCAGCTGTTCGGCTAGCTGCTGTACCCGGTCCAGCAGCCTCAACCAGCCCCAGGCGCTCAACGTGGCCAGCCAATCGAAACGATTGACCGGCACCACCCGCACCGGCTGGCCGCTGAGCTCAGCCAGGCACTCCGCCATCGGCCCATAGGCCTGGGGCGCGATCAGAAAGCCGCCCAAAATCAGCATTGGCTGATGCTTGGATCCGAATTCGGCCATCGCTCGTCATCTCCTGTTACATTGATCGCAACGTTTCTTCACGTTGCCTCCCATGGCTGACAACACCTCTCGCTTCGGCTTCGTCGCCTTCGCCGAAACCTGGAATGGCCGTCTGGCCATGCTCGGCTTTGTGATTGGCCTGGCCACTGAATTGCTCACCGGCCAGGGCATCCTCTCCCAGGTGGGCCTCGGCTGAGCCAGGCTGATTTAATCGCCCAGGGTTTAATTGCTTAAATTTTAATCGCTTAAATCCCAGCCCTCCGGCCTTAGCCGAGGGCTTTTTTAATGGCGCTACCGCCGCCTGCAGCCAAACCAAGGGCTTACTGCTGTAAATCCAACAAGGGTCCTGCCTTCCCCTGGCGCCATACCTAGCCTTGCCACAGACATCTCCCCTGCGATGACTGCTAGCCAGGTCAGTAAATCTTGGCCAACAGCCGGCAAATCTTGGCTAACAGCCAGTAAATCTCGGTTAATAGCCAGTAAAACTTGGCTAACAGCCGGTATATCTCGGCTAACAGCCAGTAAATCTCGGTTGACAGCCGGTAAATCTTGGTTAACAGCCGGTAAGCCAGCGGCCGATTTATGGCCTGCGGCCGAGCGTGGTCACGGGGAGGCGAGCATTGCTCAATTCAGCCAATCCATAGCCTGCTGTCCAGGGGGCATCGCAACGCAGGCAAGTGATTGGCTGGCTCAAGGCCTGGCTCAATGGCTGGCTCAAGGCCTGGATCACTCCGTAGTCCAGCCGGTTTCCTGAGCTGCCGTGATCAAAACGACCATCGACCATGCCCTGCGGTTACGCAGCCTTTGGTTTGCCTGGTTTCTGTGCATGCTCTTTCATGTGCAGCTGGGACTGATGCCCCTGTTCCACGGCCAGTCGCCCCAGATCGAGAGTCAGCTGCCCTTGAAATGGCTGCCGATGTTGTACTGGTCAATGCTGATTTATTTCCTGATCCCATTGGTGGCGGTACTACTGATCGCCTATGCCGCCAGTAATGAGGTCACACCCAAAGGATGGCGCCCCTGGCGACGTTGGCACTTCTGGCTGAGTGTGGTTTATACGGCCACCAACATTCCCCACCTATTAGCCGACATCTTGGTGCCCGATTCCCGCGCCGATCAGGTGCTGCTAATGCTTTTCATGGTGATACTGGGATTGTTGATCAACCATGAAGGTTGGCGTTGGTGGCGTGCGGCTTGAGGCGAGAGCCCAGGTGATGCACGGCGTGGAGTACCACACCCCAGATCAACAGATCCGGATCGCCCGTGGCCAAGGGGATCGGCGGCAGCGAGGGATCGGCCGCCTCCAGGCACCAACCGATACCGGCCAGGTTCCGGGCCAAGCGGCGCAACACGAAGCGGCCCGCGTTCACCGCCACCACCACCGAGCCCGACCGGGGCCCCAGACTGCGATCAATGATCAACAAGTCGCCGTGATGGATGCCGGCGGCGCCCATCGCATCGCCGCTCACCCGCATTAAAAAGGTGGAGGCGGGGCGGGGCATCAGCAAGCGGTTGAGGTCGATGGCGTCCTCCTCATAGTCGGCGGCGGGGCTGGGGAATCCCGTCGCTGGCGACTCGCCGGCCAGAGGCAGCCGCGCCGCTGGCGTCGATAGCTCATCGGGCTCGAACCAGGTCAGCTCCCCCATGTCAGACCTCTACACCAGAGGTTTTCCCCCACCTCCCAGCAGCCGTACGCCAACGCCTGGACCCCCAACGCCACTTGGATAGTACAAATAAACCAGTCGCCTGTCTGGGTCTCTGCCGCTGGTCGCCGTCTTTCGGTAGCGCCGCAGCTGGTCAGTCGCCGCAGCCTCGGCGCACCACCTCCTGGCGGAGGCCGTCGAGCTCCGGGTCGCGGGGTACCGCGGCGTGAAACAACAGCGACCAGGCCAGGGGGACATCGTTGGCCACCAGGGCCGCATCGATGGCTGCGAGCCAGGCGGCTGGCTTTCTCCCCAGGCTGCTGATCAAACCAGCCGCGGCCTGCATGCGATCGGGGGTGGCACCGATCAGCTCCACGTGGGCAAACGCCCCAACGGGGGCATTGAGCGGGCGCAACCGCAAGCTGAGCGACTCACCGGCGGCAATCGGCGCCACGGGCCAGGTTAAGGGCCCCCGGATCGGGCGACCAGCACTCGCCTGGAGATGCCACACCAACTGTCCCCCCCGCTCGATGCGCAGCTCCTGCAGCGGTTCAACCACCACCAACTGAGGATCTGGTACGGGCACCACACCGCGGGCGTCGCCCCGGTCAATCGCTTCCACCCGCGGCGCCACCACGCATACCGCCACCGGCTGCTCCGATCGCTTGACGGCCGCCAAGGCAGGCAGGGGTCGCCATGGTGCCAGCAGCAGCAGGGCCAGCAGCAGCGGGCGCTGATCAACCGGCAAGGCCCACCATCCCCAGGTCAGCCCAGCTAAAAACTGCCCCATTCAGGCCTGCCCCATTCTGATTTGCGCCATGCAGCACTGCGCCATTTAGGCCTGCGCCATGCAGATCGGCTGCGCCGTTCAGGCCGACTGGGCCCAGATCACCGCCAGCCATGACACTTTCAGAGATAACGCCGCCAGCAGTAACAGCACCAGCCATAACTCCAGCGAAAAAAATATCGCCGCATAGGGCGAGCGACGGGGGGGCTGGCATCAACCGGCTGGGGGGCAATAACTCACAATGCCAGGCCAACAGGTGGGTATGGGTCCCAGATCATCAGGTCAACAAACTGGATCTGATAAACAAATTGGCATGGGGCGGCTACCGCTGGTATTTGGGCAACAGCCGCTGGCCTTGGAGCAATAGCCGTTGGCATTGTGGCAACAGCCATTGGTGACAAAGCCCGGCAGAACCTCTAAAAGACGCTAAAATTTTCGGCCGCATCTGCCGCAAATTAAGTCCAGGCCGCGATTCAAGTCCAGGCCGCAAATCAAGCGAGCCTTGGCGCCGCAAAGCTCGGTGGCTGGCCCTTCAGGTTTGGCCAGCCTTGCTTGCCTGGTCGATTTCAGCTCAGTCGGCCAGGGCGCCGCCGCAGCTGGAGCCGCTACCGGCCGTGCAGCCGTAACAGTGGCGACCCACGGCGATGGCTTGGCCATGGGGATCCCAGGTCAACAAATCCCGCAGCTGGCGCCGCGCTGCCGGTTCGATGCCGAGTGGTAGCTGCAGTTGTTGATTGAAGTCGCAGTCATAGAGGTAGCCCTGCCAATCCACACTCAGCAGGGAGCGACACATCACCTGATCGAGATTGGCGGGGCGATGGCTCGCTTCCAGCAGTTGTTGATAGGCCTCCAGCTTCCCGGTGGCCCGCAACACCGCGGCAAAGCGCTGGATCGGCATGTTGGCCAGGGCATAGAGGTGGTTGAACACCACCCCGTATTCGGCCGCCAACACCCGGCGGTAGTCGGCTTCCAGGCGGGCCTGGGGCGGCGGCAGGCTGGCCCCCTGGGGGTTGAACACCAGATGCAGCTCCAGGCCGGAGCCCTGCTGGCCATAGCCGAGGGCATTGAGCTGACGCAGGCCGGCGATGCTGCGCTCGAACACGCCATCGCCCCGCTGACGATCGACGTTGGCCTGCAGATAGCAGGGCAACGAGGCCACCACCTCGACGCCCTGGTCGGCCAGAAAATCAGCCAGATCCTCCTGGCCTGGTTCCTGGAGGATGGTGAGATTGCAGCGATCGATCACCCGCACCCCCTGGCGGCGCACGGCCAGCACCAACTCGCGAAACTGGGGATGCAGCTCGGGCGCGCCACCGGTGAGATCCAGACAGGCGATGCCGCGGGCGGCCAGCACCGCAGGAATCAGGGCCAGGGTGGCCCCAGCCATCATCTCGCTGCGGCTGGGGCCGGCGTTTACGTGGCAGTGGCTGCAGGCCTGATTGCAGCGATAGCCGAGGTTCACCTGCAGGGTGGTGAGGCTGCCGCGCCGCAGCGGCTGGAACATCCCCGCCGCTGGCTGCTCGGGTGATGGCTGGTTTGGGGCTGGTTGCTCAGCAAGCGCTGGAGACTGGGGGATCACAAGCTGGGGGGCATGCGGGTGGGGCCTGAAATCTGCAGGCTGGGATCAGGGGCGGTAACTGGCTGGGTTCAAGGGCCAGACTCTGGTCCTGGGCCTGTCCGATCAAGTGATTCTCCAATGCACCTCATCCTCCAATGCACCGACCGGGGGCAACTGCAAATTGCATCGCTAGAATAGATTGCATAACTAGAGAGAAGCTTGCTTGGGCCGTACAGCTTCTTGGGCCGTACAGCTTGCATCGGCCGTACAGCTTGCTTGGGCAGAACAGCTTGCTTGGGCAGAACAGCTTGCTTTGGCAGAACGTCTGGTTTGGGCAAAACGTCTTTGCTAGAGCCTCTTTGGCAGATTGTCTTCGGCAGATCGCCTTTGCCAGAGCCTCTTTGGCAGAGCGGAGGCCAATGGTGTCCCCCCAGCCGCCATTCTGAGCCCTTGCCCCCCAGCGTCAACTGCGTCGCCATGACCGATCTGCTCGTTATCGCCGCCAGCAATGGCAAAAACCTGCTGCTTGCCGAGCGCTTCGCGGCGGCGGGGCGTGCCCAGGGCTTCAGCAGCGAGGTGCTGGATCTGACGGCTGTGGCCTTGCCCCTGTTCACGCCCCGGGCCCTGGCTGCCGGCACACCAGACGCCCTGGCGGGGCTGCAGGCCCAGCTGAGCGCCGCGCCGCGTTGGCTGATCTGCGCCCCGGAATACAACGGCTCGATTCCGCCGGTGTTCACCAGCGCCATTGCCTGGCTGTCGGTACAGGGCGACGACTTTCGCGCCCTGTTCAACAGCCGACCGATCGCCATCGCCAGCCACTCCGGCGGTGGCGGCCACACCCTGATGGTGGCCCTGCGGCTGCAGTTGGCCCATCTGGGCGCCCACGTGGTGGGGCGCCAACTGGTGAGCTCGGCCGCCAATCCCGCCAAGGATGAATCGATCGCCGACCTGGTGTTGCGGCTCAGCCAGTTGGCCGCGCTGTGATCATTGGTTGCGCCAGAATTTTATTTCTGTGCCGGGTCCGGATCCAGCTCGATGAATTTCATTTTGGTCTCGATTGATTCTTAGAACCCATGGTTGATCTGTTTGATTCCACAACTATCTCTGCCCTGTTGCATCAGTCTGCCCTGCTACAGCAGTGGGGCTACGGGCTGGTATTCGTGGCAATGCTGCTAGAAAATGCTGGTTTACCACTGCCGGGGGAAACCATAACCCTGCTAGGGGGGTATGCAGCAGGTAGTGGTCAGTTGAACTTGATGGGAGTTGTTGGTGCCGCTGCTAGCGGCGCCATCCTCGGCGACAACTTGGGTTATTGGATTGGTAGACGACTTGGCTGGGGCGCAATGTTGAAGCTGGGACGGTTGCTGCGCCAGTCAGATGAGCAGATGGAGAGCTTGCGGGGCAGGTTTTTGGTTCATGCCGGGAAGTCTGTGTTTCTGGGGCGTTTTGTGGCGGTGCTGAGGGTGATTGCTGGGCCCATGGCCGGTGCAGTGGGTATGCCTTATCGCCGTTTCTTGCTTTGCAATAGTGCAGGCGCCCTAGTTTGGGCCAGTACTATGGTGAGCCTGGCCTGGCTCGGGGGCCGCTGGATTCCCTTCCAAACCATGGCCAAGGGGGTGCTGGAACTGGGCCTGGGAGCCCTGCTGCTTTTGGTGCTGATATTGCTAATTCCCAGATTAATAGAACGCTTTGAGCAAAGGCCCCAGGTTGATCAAGCCGGTATAGCCGAGGTGGCTGTTGATCCTGGCAACTCGCTGTAGGTATTTATTTGGCTAATGAATTCGGAAAGCTCTGGATAAATGCACTGTAGCTAATGGAAGTTCTGGAAAAACCGAGCCATTGTGAAAGAAGCTCTGAAAACCCCCACCGGCTGCCAAATGAGCCCTGATGCTGCAATGGCTCTCGGCTGGCAGGAGCGCCGAAATGGCGGTTGTTCAGAGTCTCCTTGATGCAGTAATGACGCCGCAAAGATTCCCAGAAGCGCCTGGAAAAAATGATTAATTCGCCCGAGTGAACCAGAAAAATTAAAGCATCTCACGGAATATCGTGATGTGATAGTCGTAAGATTTGAGATTTTTTGAGGTTGTCCGTGCCCTCAAGTGACGGGGTCACGGAAATGGCGGATTTTCTAGAGTTTTCCTGGGGCTTGCCGAGTTGGAGGTTGCTCACGGTTTGCCTGGGCTTATTTACCAGCGGTATGCGCCGCCGCTTTGGCGATTGCCCATTGGGCGACAGGCCATGGGCGATGAGTTGTCTGCAATGCCGGCGCATTTTTATGGCGTCTTTGCTGTTATTGTCTGATGGCAAAAATCTCTAAGCTGTTTTGTGAGGAGTAAAGTACAAACATCAAGCAATGATGCCATGAACCGCTGCTCAAATGTCTAGTAGCCAAGATCGTTAGTAACCAAGTTCGCCAGTAACTCAGATGGCCAGTAGGTTAGGGACTCGTGAATATTGGCTGGATCGCGCCGCAGCTGGCGAGGAATTGGCCGCACGATTGGCTGCGCGCCTGTCTATGCAGGGACTCCGGGATAAATCGGCCATTGTGGTAGCACTGCCCCGGGGCGGTGTGGCAGTGGCCGCAGTTATGGCGCGAAAACTAGGTTTACCGCTCACCACTTGGGCGGTGCGCAAGCTTACCTTGCCTTCTAATCCGGAGTTCGCTATCGGAGCGATTGCCGGCGATGATGTGGTGCTTTGGGATCCAGAAATAGTTAATTATCTAGAAAGATACCCAGAACTACGGGAGCAGATTCTAGAGTCGGAGCGGCGGGAACTGCTGCGCCGTAAGCGATTGTTCGGCGATGCAGCACCGGATGCCCTGGGTAGACAAGATCTGATTGTGGTGGATGATGGCATCGCCACGGGCCTAACAGTTAAAGCGGCGCTATTGTCATTGCGGCAGCTGTCGCCAAGCAGGTTGATTTTGGCCGTTCCCGTGGTGGCAGCGGCGGCGCTACCTGGTATTCGACAATTGGTAGATGATGCCATCGTGCTGTCGTCCGTCGATAACCTGATTGCAGTTGGTTGCTATTATAGCTCCTTCGAGCAACTTAGTGACGAAGATGTGCTAGCGCTGCTTTCTAGCGTAAATAAGCCATAGCGGCTTGGTTGAAAAGGCTGTAAATGCTAATCATTTCCTTCCTGCCTTCCTGCCTTCCTGCCTTCCTGCCTACCTCTCTCCCTCCCTCCCTCCCTACCTTGCATGGCTTGATCGGTGCTTGTCTTATCGCCTGGTAATCCAGTGGCTGGCGATCTTGTGTTCTGGGTGGATTTGTTTGGTTTGAACAGTTGAAACTGTTCGCGGCTACTGCGGTCTAGTGGATTGATCGCTGGGTTGCAGCGACCAGTGGCCGATCGCTTCGGCCAGCTGGTCGACGGCCCGCTGGCGGCTGGGGTCATCGGCCCAGTTGCCCAGCAGTTGGCGGCGTAGGCCGGCACTGGCCGGGGTGAGGTGATCGCCGGGCAACTCCAGCAATTGGCTGCGATCGTGGGGCCGCTGGCGCAGCGCTCCCAGCAACCTGGGGCTCTGGTCGAGCTCATCGCGGTTGAAACGCACCAGCAAATTGCGGGGCTGGCCGTAGCTGCGCCCCACCAGCTCCAGGGTTTGCTCCGGCGATGGACTGAATTCACTGCGGAACTGGAATTGTTGGCCCAGTTCGGCCAGCAGCGGCACCGAGCGCTCGGCGGAAAAATTGTTAAAGCTCAGGGCCACCAGCCCATCGCAGGCTCTACCCCCATCTGGAGCCAGCAGGTGCAGCTTGCAGCCCAGGCTGTGGCCCAGTCGCAGTAGCGGGCCAGCTGTGGATTGGCGCTGCAGGCGAAACTGGCGCCAGGCGGCATTGGCCTGGGCCTGGTGGTCGAAACCGGGCACGTAACTCCAGGCCAGGATGCGCCAGTGGCGCCTGGCCAGCGACTCCAGCAGGCGCCGATAGCTCAGCTGGGGTGTGGCCGCCAGATAGCTGCCACCGATGAACTGCAGGGTGCCTTTACAGGTACCGCTGGGCTCCAGCAACCAGAGCTCCCCCAATTGGCGCCAGCGAGCCATGGGCTTCAGTGGGCCTGCAGTCGGCGCAGGGCTTCAATCGCCTCGCGGCGATGGGCCGGGCCGTCGAGCAGGTTGTTAAAAATATGTTTAATTACGCCGTCGGCGTCGATCACGTAGGTGACCCGACCCGGCAGCAGGCCCAGCACGCTCGGCACCTGGAAGGCCCGGCGCAGGGTGTTGCCCCGGTCCACCAGCAGCGGGAAAGGCAGGTTGTGGCGCTGGGCAAAGCGCTGATGGCTGGAGGCATCGTCGCCGCTTACGCCCCACACTTCCGCCCCCAGGGCCTGCAGGTCGGCGTAGCTGTCGCGGAAGGCGCAGACCTCGTTGGTGCAGCCCGGCGTGTCGTCCTTGGGATAGAAGAACAGCACAAGGGCCTTGCCCTGCAGTTGATCGCTGCGGCGCTCGAGGCCGCCCTGGTCGGCAAGCTGGATGAGCGGAGCGCGGTCGCCGACGGCCAGGGTCATCGAGGTGGGGTGGGTTCCTGTTGCACCCTAGACAGACCAGTGGCCGCAGCGCCTGAGACGATGAAAGCGCCCGCCGTTGCCGCCATGGTCCACCAGTCCAGCCCCTGGCAACAGCAGGACCTGCTGGGACTGCTGGCGGCCAATCCCCAGCCCGAATCCCAGTCCGAGCCGCCGCCTCCGGCCGCGTCGCGCCAGTCGCCTGCGGAGCCGGTGGAGCCAACTTCAGAGCCGGCGACCGCAGAGTTAACCGCGGAATCCACCGCGGAATCAACCGCAGATTTAACAGCGGAATTAATCGGAGAATTGTCTGCGGAATCTGCTGCAGAGTTAACCATAGAGTTGCCCGCAGAATCAACAGAAGAATTGACTGCAGAATCAGCCGGCGATTATGCCTCTGACGGCGAAGGTATTGCGGTTCTTGAGCCCGCATTAATCGCTGAACCTGCGTCTGCGTCTGAGGCCTTTGGCTGTCCGGTGCGTCTGCTGATCGTCGATACCGAAACCTCTGGCCTGGATCCCGCCAGCGGCAAGTGTCTCGAGGTGGGTGCCGTGCTGTTTGACGTGCCCCATCGGGCGGTGTTGAGCCAGTTGTCCTTTCTGCTGCCGGCTAGCGCCAATCCGGCGCGACACGTGAATGGGATCGATCCGGCGGTTACCCGCTTGGAGCAGCCCTGGCGGCAATCGCTGCAGATGCTGGCTGCCATGGTTTCCGGCGCCGATGCGGTGCTGGCCCACAACGCCGCCTTCGATCGTCAGTGGTTTGGCATCGAGCCGCTGCCGGCCCTGGATCTCCCCTGGATCTGCTCGATGGACGACATCCGTTGGCCCGACGATCGCCATCTGAAGCCCCGCCCCTCGGTGCAAGCCCTGGCCCTGGCCTACGGCGTGCCGGTGTGGGCCGCCCATCGGGCCCTCACGGATTGCATTTACCTGGTGCAGGTGCTGGAGCGCTGCGAGCAGCTCGAACAGCTGCTGGTGGAGGCCCAGGAGCCGCGCCAGTTGTTTTGCGCCCAGCTGCCCTATGCCGAGCGCTTCCGAGCCAAGCAGGCCGGTTTCCGCTGGAATGATCCGGTGGCCGGGGCCTGGAGTCGTCGGCTCAGTGAGCGTGAGGCCCGTTCACTTCCCTTTCCCGTCCAGCCGGTGTGCGCCTAGGCCTGGCAGCTAGTTGGCAGCTAGTTGGTGGCTAGTTGGCAGTTGGGGGGCGAGCTCTGGGCGGGGCTAGTTCCACTGGAAATGGAGTTAGTACTGGCTTGATCAAGCCAGGGCCGTGCCAAGTATCTGGTTTTATCTATGGCCCTACTAGTGGGCTGCAGCAACAACCAGATTTTTGTGTCCGCCTCTGATTCGCCTGGCTGTTCTGAGTTGATGTTGTGCTAATTGTATCTGCATCTACATAGTCGATGCAAAGCTGGCGCCGATGCCCCGTCCTTACCAGCCTTCTCTGTTGCGGTTACTGCATGGCGCCACAGCCCTGCTGGTGCTGGCGGCCTGGCTCAGCGGCCTGGTGGTGTACAGCCGCTTCGACGGCCGCTGGGGCCGTCTGCCGCTAAACCTGGCCGGAGACTGGATCGACATTCACGGCAGCCTTGGGGTGATCCTCTGGCCCCTGGCGCTGCTGTTTGGCATCTATGCCATCAGTTTGGGGCTGCGTCGCCTCCAACGCCCCGGCAACGCCGCGGCACTGCTGGCCCTGCTGCTGGCGGTGGGCAGCGGCAAGTTGATGAACGAAGACTGGCTGCGGCAGGGTGAATTGCAGCACGGCATTTATCTGCTTCACCTGCTGGCCTGGCTGGGGCTGGCTATAGCGGTGCTCTGGCACCTGGGAGCTGTCTTGAAGCGGGGCGGTCCAGCCCTGGCCCGGTCCATGCTCAGCCTGCGCACCATGCCAAAGGATCAGCCGCGCCACTGGGCCGGTCAGATTCGCCGCCACTTTGCCAAGCCCGGCTGAGCGGCGAAGGGGCATTTGTGAGCTTCTTTTCCTGACATATTAGGCACAGTGATCAACTTAAATGCCAAAGAATGGCAGGGATTGAGGCCAGTAATTAGCTTTTTTATGGTCATTTGACTCATTTTTTTAGACTGGGAAATGCCCTGGAAAGCCGTCATTTTTCCGCCGCCGCCCCAAGGAAGCCGTTGCGGCATATCGCTCCATTGGCCATGGCTCGGCTTTGCCAGGGCTTCCTCTTTACCAGGGCTTCCTCTTTGCCAGGGCTTCCTTAGTATTTAACTAAACTTTTTATCAATCTACTCCGTCAAAGCATCCTACTTGTCCGACGCATTAATGCAGTTAATCCAGGGCTGAAAAATTATTGGATCTTCAAATAATTCTTGAGGGTCAATTGTATCTGCTGGTTTGCCTAGGATGCCTCTTCCTTTATAAAGAGGCTGCTCGTCTAGGCAGTATGCTACTAGTTCGCTGCATATCCAGCGATTATCGTTATTCATAAGCTTGGAGATTATTTCTTCTGGTTTGCCGCCAAAAGTATCTTTTATTAGCTTGCCGAGGTGGCTATTGCTTAATGCCTGGCTGGCAATTAACTTAGTATCGTATTTGCAGCCGAGTTCATGCTGCGCAGTGATGACAATAGCTTTTGCTATCGCATCGGTGAGATCTAACGGCTTGCGGAAGAAAATCTGAGTGTGTACATCATTGAAATAGTTGCTTAGCGGCGTTTTCTTGACGCCTCCTTGGGCGTGGGCTTCAATGCACTCGTTTTCACCAGTGACCAGTAATGCATGGCATGTCTTTATCTGGCTCATGCGTGACCATCGCGTAAAGTAAGCAATACCATTTGAAACAAAGTTGGTTGCCGAGTAGGTAAAGCCTATGTAGCCAATGTCATAGTTTTTGCCATACTCTGGATCCAGGGAGATGACTTCGAAGAGCGGATGGGTTTTTGTCTCTGTACATTCAATTGTTTGTGGAGCCACTGCTTTTTTTGTCGCGTTTGCTTCAGTAGTCACTGCTTGTGTAGTCACTGTTTGAGTTCTCATTGTTTGTGACGCGATTCTTTTGGACTTGTAGTTTTGTTGTCCTTTTCAATTCGCTGTTCTTGTTGTTTTGCTGTGTAGGCACCACCTCTCCATGGGTAAAATATTTATATTGACAAAAATGCCATGAAAGACGCTTCGCCTCGGTAATGCAGCTGCTTTGTGTGGTTAAGTTTTGTGTGGATGACCTGTCGTCGGTATTCGTGATGATTTTGCTTATCAATAGTGTTGGTGCTTAAGTGGTATTTAAGTGCATTTTGGAAAATCTTCCCTTTTGCCCTGCGAGTTAGGGAGCCTATGAAAAACCGCCATTTCGTCGACCCAGTCAGCTGATAGCCATTGCGGCATCAGGGCTGCATTGGCTGTGGCTCGGGTTTTTCAGAGCTTCCTTAGGAGCGGAACCGGTTATCGTAATACTTCTGCTACTGTGTATCAAGTAAGATTCGAGATCTTTTGAGATCCTCTTAGGTAAACTGTCTCCGGGATGGTGCTATTATGGAGCCAGGTGAACGCTAAATTTAGGTGCAATTTATTAACATATTTATGCTTTTTCCTGGAAAAAGTTGGCATGTATTTGGCCGTTAGCGGAGCAATCACTGTGGTTTCCATCAATTTAGATTCCATAGAGCTCTGAGGGCATCTGTCGGGGTCTTGGTGCCGCCAATTTTCTGACCCAGCTGCCTTGACTTTAGCTATTATGCCACTTGTAAACCCAGAACTACGCCAGCGTAGAGACCCTGGTTGAGCCAGCTGCTCGTAGCAATTGCATGAGCTATCCATCAACTTCGCCTCCACCGGTCTGCCATGGGGGCGGTGGGAGGCTGGCCCCCTGCCCTATCGCCGGATCAAGGCATGCATAATCCCGTTAGCAAGCCCATGCACCTCGCTGCAGCAGCCCTGTTGACCAAATACCTTATTTTCGTCATCGCTCTTGATTGATAGATGCCCTTGTTTCGCCATTGTTTAGGAATTATTTTAATCTTTGAGTATTGAAGTGGCGATTGTCCAGCCATATTTCGGCAGATGATACCTGGATCTGGGCTCCATATTTTCCCTTCGGCAATGGTTTTTTATCTTGAATAAAGGACATCTGCGGTTCGATGTTTTTAGCTGAATCATTTGCGTTGAAATTTATGATAGCCTCAGTTCTTTCCGAGTCATTGGTGTCGTAAACAGTAGGTAGCATTACGCGTATGTGAACGAAATCATACTTTCCGCGTGGAACTGGTAAGATATATTCGGAGCGCAGGATTTGGTGTGGAGTAATGTCGCTGTTCCCTAGTACGCGACCAATTCCAATTAGTTCTTTTCGGAATGCAAAGTCAACTAGTCTGCGATCTCCATTTCTTAATTCACTGTTTTTGACACTATTTCCGAATGTTTCGTTGACCATAGAAGCGAATTTTGATGGACTTATCTGATTGGATTTATTGATTGGAATGCCCCTCCCGTCCACAGGCGCTTCGAGTGTATAGCCAAATGCCATCCAGATAGGATTAACAATCCTGAGTTGCTTGAAATTGTTTTGATTCTCCGCTGAGAACTTTATCCGTACTGGTGAGACGTAGACATCGCTTTTTGTTACTGCTAGGCCGCCTTCACCCAGGCCTAGACTGTCGACCTGCGAGACAAGCATAACGTTGACTTTTACGGGAAGAGATCGATCAGTCCAGTATACATAACTAGTCCATAAAGCGAAAGAAATCCCTGCGATTATAATCCAGTTGTCCTTCGCAATGGATAGTATTTGGTGCCCTATTTTCCGTTGCCAGCTTGCCATCTTTGAGATTTCGAGTGATTTACAGATGCTACTGTTTGCTGTTTGCTGTGTCCGCGAAGCCCCCCAGCGATGGCCAGGCACATTGGCTACTCTTTTGCATTAATTGTGCATGTTGTCAGCTTTTCTGCGTCTAAATAGATTGGTTTTCTTCCACATCTCTCCTGATAAGTACTATGCTTCAATCGTCCATCATGTTTTCGCGCCATGGCTGACTTTGTTTTGGCTTTTCCTGTGCAAATTTTTAATTCAGAAGACCCTAGCTTGAAAAAGCTAAATCAACGATTTTTTTCTGCTGTAAATTTGAGGCGTATCTCTGGGGCTGTTATTGGCTTTGTTCTCCTGGCGGCTACCCCCGTTTTGACTTGTTCGATAGCCCGAGCCGAGACGTGCCGTCGGCAGATTGTAAATGGAGTGATGGTTACCATCTGTTGCGATGGCAATGGGGTCTGCTATAGAAAAAAATGACAAGTTGCCAGGTAAAACGAATGGTTTATTCGCTAATTTAGCATAGTATGCTTGACTTAGATTGTGTTAAATCATTGCCGAGTAATTTACTGCTAAAGTACGTGCTTCTTCACTATCTATGGCTTAGATTCTTGTGGTTGAGGCATGCATGGCCAAATCACATGCTTTTGATCTGTTCGTTTTGAGGTGTTTAGGGCGAAATGCTCAAGATTTGCTAGTAGAAACTATGGTATTGCTTTGGGTTCATATAGTAATAGTTTTTTGCGGCTTGCTTGTTGACAGGTGATTGATTTGCAACGCCGTAAGTGAATTTACTCTCGCGGATTGGCCTTGGTAAATTGGCTTTTGCTGACGGGCTATTTTGGGCGTAAATCGATTTGTAGAAGTTGCGACGCAGGGCTGAGTTTATCGCCAGTGGATTTTCATCGATGGCGGCTAGATCTGGGCGGCTGCCAGCATCGAACAGGTGGTGAGCTTCTAGTTCGATCGGATTCCTGTCGGTGGCATTGGGCTTTTGTTGGGTCACGGCACACTTCCTGATCTTTTTGCGGACCCCCTCCTTGGCGGCCCTAACTCGGGCTTTATCGCTTTCGAGCAACTTGCGCTGCACTTCAAAATAGTCTTCCGCCACATCGGCCACCGCCTTCACCCGGGCTTTGCGGGCCCTGGGGGAGGGGCCCTTGTCGTGCATGGTGCGGCTCAGTCGGACGTTGCCCCGATGGCTCGAATGGCGATTGTCATTGCCGCCCACATCGGCGAAGTGCGCATCAATTAAGTGTACATTAATTTCCAGCCTTTCGGCGCCTTCAAGCCCGGCATCTTTCTCCTGAATAGGCGCACCGTGCCCGCCATCCCCTTGTCATTAGTGCCTAGTCGCCGCACCACCGAGCGCTGCTGCAAGAACACCACACCGCTGCAGATCTCCAGGGCAGAGGCGGCCAAGTCCAGCCTGGTGCTTAGCCCGATTCCCCGAAGTATGGAGCGGTAACCACCGGACCATACCGCACTAGACTCGCCTGGAACATCCTCTAAACCTTCCATTTCAGCGCCGACTGAACGACTTTTTCCTTCAATTAATTGTTGTCGCGAATGACAGCGGCCGATGATGGCGTCTCGGAGGATCATGCGGGTTTCCTCCTCCGTCGATCGCCCGTGACGAGCTGCCTGGATGCGCAACTGCGCCTTGATCGGCTCGTCGAGGTTGCGGATCGCGAGGGTGACCATGGGCTGCTTCCGCCTGCATGTCTTCACTGCCATCAAAGCGAGGGCATCCCACTACCCATGGGGGTACATTGACCCCTATGGGGAGTGATTTTCGATTCGACCGTGAACCCAGTCCTCGAAGCGCTGTTTGGCAACCGCACGGCCGCCTGCGTACTGCTGTTTCTGCAGTGCTACGGCGAGGGCCATGCACAGCGGATCGCTAAGACCTTCGGTTTTGGCTTGAACATGACTCAGAGGCAACTGAAGCGGCTGGAGGAGCAGGGGGTGCTGGTGAGCTGCCGCATCGGCAACCTGCGGCTATTCAGCTTCAATGAACGCAACCCCACGGTGCGCAATTTGCGCAAGCTGTTGGAGGTGGAGCTAGCCGCGCTGCCGGAAGAAGATCAGCAGCAATTCTTTCGGCAGCGACAACGCCCCAGGAATAGCGACAAGCCGCTGATGATGCATGGCTACATGGGTTGCCCTGAACCACGCCATTGACTGGTCCGACTTACAGGCCTGGGCCTTCGAGGAAGGGATGGCCGAAGCGGAATGGCTGCAATTCCGCCAAACTGCCAATAAAGAGTCACCAAAGCAATAGTCGATCGGGGCGGATCTTTGGTGAAACATTACTTTTTATCAAAAAGTGTTGTATCTGGTGAGATTGATATGATTGGCGCCTGGTCAATGCGCCCAGGAGTGGGATGGTGATGACATACTGGTGAGCATAGACGGCATATGCAGCACGCTGGCAATCTATTCACCCCTTTCCTGGCCGGCAGCAATCTAGGTTCAAAGCTTGCCTTCCTCAATCAATTTGCCTAGCTGTTGTTGGAACTGAAGTTTCAGATCCTCGATGCTTGTGTAGTGAGTGTGGTAATGGCCGAGACCGGAAAGTTTGTCTTGGAAGTTCCAGAGTGAGATGAGGTCTCTCCGCAGTCGCTTGTCAGTTGGGATAATATTTTTCATAAAATAGGTGTAAATCAGTGGCTTGCCAGAATCCTTGAATGCCCTGTGGGCAGCGTCAAACTCTTCCTCCGTGTATTTGCCAGTCTTGGTCTTGAATAGGCTGACAAAGATATCGCAGTTTCTGACTTCTTCGTTGTATTCCTCCTGTAGGCGGGTTTCGCTCATGGCGTCAAGAAAGTTCTCCCAGCGAAGCACCTCCACCTTGAATCCCTGGCGACTATAGTCTTTATTCTTGCGAAGGAAGTGAAGCTCGAAGCCATCGCGATCCTCCTTTAGCTCGGAAGAGGAGGCGAGGAATATTTTGATCATTCTGAGGGGCGGGGATACGGAACCCTCAGTGGAAACTGAATGGCGATCGTCAGCGCCAGGGGGCTCCTTTTGGGCGGGCTTGTCCCATTGCGGTAGCATGTCTAACTTGAGACCATCCAGAAGTTCCAGAACGCTGACATCTTCATAGCTTTCAGGGCATTCAATCGTGAGCTTGCCATCATGCTTGCGCTTTAGTAGCTTGCCTTCCTCGTAGCTCTCCGGGGTGGTAGATAGACGGCAATTACTGCAGATACAAGGCACGAATTTGCGCACCTTATCCCTCAATCCCTCGAAGCTGGCGTTGAGGGCATCAAGATCGCTGGCGATCACACTGATCAGTTCTTTTCGCTCCGGCCCTCGCGCCCGCAGTTCAATCTCCTGGCCTGACTCCATCAGGCTCACCAGTAAATCGCTGCCCCCATGCTGGAAGTAGGCCCCGTCAACCCAACATAAATCTGGCTGCCTTGCCAAATGATTTTTACGCACCATTAAACGGCTGATCATGCCTTTGGGCAGGAAGTCATACTGGAAAAATAGTACTAAATCATCTGGTTTAGCCCAATCCTTGAATAGTTCAGGAGCGGATGGGGAGAGCAGTTGGGGCGACAACCAGGTGGCGGGGCGTTGATCAGGGAGTTTGTAGCAGAGCTCGAACTTCACCATCAGGGCCAGGAGTTCGGGATGCATGTCCGCATAGGTGGAGTGTGCCCAGATCCGCTGGCAGTCTGCTTGGGTGAAGCGCCCTTTGCGAGCTTTCGTGGGCTCGTCATCCAGCACTTTGAACACAGCTTCCGTGGCCCAATCGTTCTGAAGAATCACATAACGCTGCAACAGCTGATCATCCTGGAAATGAAGAAACACGCCAAGATCATGGAAATACTGGCTCAGCCGCAGCGCTTTGGGGCGATCTTCCTCCAGATAACTTGCGTAGAGTTGGAAATAGTCTTTCTGGCTGATGAAGGGCTGGCCCTCCTTGATCTTTTCCAGCTCGGATCGAATCGTTACCCACTGAGCGGGCACCGCATCACCCACGTGGGGGAGTTTCTGAACGTGGAGGCGTATCGCTTCTTCTAGATTATTGGCGGCATTGTACTTTTCTAGATTGCCGCGATATACCTCGATCACATTGGGAAATCTCCCTTTAATCCCGGCTTCGGCAATGCTTTTACTGCGCCCCGCCTTCTCGTTCTGGAAAATGAGCACAGGGCTGCGCTCGCTCAGCGTTTCGATCACCTCAAGCCAGTATTTAAATCCTTCGTCATGCACAGTTTTACTATTGTTTCTTGTGTCGTCAACCAGGATGTAGAGGGATCGCTTGGTGAGGAAGAACTGGTGGGTGGCATGGTAAATCTGTTGGCCGCCAAAGTCCCACACGTTTAGCCGAAAAGGCCTTCCCTCGCGATTGGCAAACTCATGGCGGTGGATGTCGATGCCCTTGGTGGATTCCTCTTCCGCCGGTAGGGGCCGAGTTGTTTGGTACAGCCGGCGCAGCAGGCTGGTTTTTCCCGCGCCCCCTTCCCCCAAGATCAGCACCTTGGCCTCATAAAGATGATCCACTCCCTGCTTATCAATTTCCCGTAAGTAGTTGAGAACGGCTTCCTGGCCTTGTTGAATGATTTCCGGGGGAGGATGGATCAGGGGGCAGTTGTAGACATTGATTCCATTCTCGAATTCATACTCCTGCCATTTCGCCTCCAGGCCTCT
The DNA here is from genome assembly GCA_044375975.1 of Prochlorococcaceae cyanobacterium. GTDB lineage: Bacteria > Cyanobacteriota > Cyanobacteriia > PCC-6307 > Cyanobiaceae > UBA5018. The sequence goes on along the minus strand of JBILLQ010000020.1, from coordinate 27,056 downwards.
CTCCAGTAAGGGCCGCAAAGAAGATAGATCCTGAATCTTGGTTTCCTTCAGGTTGAGTGATGTCAACCGCCTCATGGTTGAGAAGGGCGTTGAATCAACGACAGGATTATATGAAAGGTCGAGGGAGGTGAGCTGTGTGAGCGCCGCCAGAGCCGCCGCTCCCGCATCACCGATCTCGTTGTTCTCCAGGTTGAGGGAGGTGAGCTGTGTGAGGGCCGCCAGGGACGCCGCGCCCTCATCACCGATCTTGTTGTACCCCAGGTTGAGGGAGGTGAGCTGTTTGAGGGCCGCCAGGGATGCAGCTCCCGCAGCACCGATCTTGTTGCCCCACAGGTCGAGGGAGGTGAGCTGTTTGAGGGCCGCCAGGGATGCAGCTCCCGCAGCACCGATCTTGTTGCCCCACAGGTCGAGGGAGGTGAGCTGTTTGAGGGCCGCCAGAGATGCCGCTCCCGCATCACCGATCTGGTTGTGATCCAGGTTGAGGCAGGTGATCTGGGTGAGGGCTGCCAGGGATGCCGCTCCCGCATCACCGATCTGGTTGCCACCCAGGTCGAGGCAGGTGAGCTGGGTGAGGGCTGCCAGGGACGCCGCTCCCGCAGCACCGATCTTGTTGTAACTCAGGTTGAGGGAGGTGAGCTGGGTGAGGGCCGCCAGGGATGCAGCTCCCGCAGCACCGATCTTGTTGCCCCACAGGTCGAGGGAGGTGAGCTGTTTGAGGGCCGCCAGAGATGCCGCTCCCGCATCACCGATCTGGTTGTTATCCAGGTTGAGGCAGGTGAGCTGGGTGAGGGCTGCCAGGGATGCCGCTCCCGCAGCACCGATCTGGTTGCCACCCAGGTCGAGGGAGGTGAGCTGGGTAAGGGCCGCCAGGGACGCCGCTCCCGCATCACCGATCTGGTTGTACCTCAGGTCAAGGGAGGTGAGCTGGGTCAACTCCCCGAGCCGTTCCGCCAGGGCCTCCACCGGTTCGATGAGCTGATAAATCCTTGTCTTGTCCTGCAGGTCCTGCGGCCACTGGTCCACTGATGCGGGCAGACGAACCCCTGGGCTCAGAAGCACCAGCTCCCTGGTTCCTTGCCGCCGCAGGTCAGCGATCAGGGCATCCAGATCGGCTTCGGAGAGGCGTTGCAGGCGAGGAGTGGCCGCCATGGCAGAGATCAGGCGGTGATCCGGGTAAGCAATCTAAAGCGATCTATCCGTTTTCACTGCGCGTCAGCGTCCTGGAGATCACACCCGGATGGGGGCTCCGGTGGCCTGGGTTGGCTATCCATCCCGCTCTCCGATCAGCTTCGCCCGGAGCTGATCGGAGCTGGCAGGTAGGGCATAGAGGGCATGGAGGCCGTGGAGGGCATCGATATCGCGGAAGTTCACGCTCAACGATCGCGGGCGGAGGCGCTGCGGCAGGCGCTGCGGCAGGCGTTGCGGCTGTGGTTGCAGCAGCAGCGGCCAAGCCACAGCGAAGTCTTCGGCCTGTGGCGCGACCGCCCAGAAGACAGTGTGGAGTTGCAGCAGGCGTTGCGAGCGGAGTGGAGCGGGCGCTGATGCTGCTGCTTGACACCAACATCCTGATCGATGTGTTGCGCGGTGAAGCCGTGGCCCTGGCCTGGCTGGAGCAGCAGCAGAGCCCACTGATCAGCGTGATCACCTGGATCGAAGTTTTGGTGGGCTGCCGCGACGCTGAAACCGAAGCGGTGCAGGCCTGGCTGGAGGCCTTTCCCCGCCTGCCCCTCGATGACGCCAGCTCCCGCGCAGCGGTGCGGCTGCGCCAACAGCACGGCATGAAAATGCCGGACGCGATCATCCTCGCCACCGCCCGCTGCGCGGATCTCACCCTGGCCACCCGTAACAGCCGTGATTTTCCGTTGACGATGGAGGGCGTACTACATCCCTACATGATCTGAACGGGGCCCCACTTCCGACCCTCACTCCATGGCGGAAGGCGGCGCGGTTGCGCTCTTGTCGCCGTGGCGGGCGGCAAGCCAAAAAAAAGCCGGTTGGAGTAACCGGCTGAGATTTTTTTCGTTAATTAGACCTAACACTAAAAATTAGACGCTCCTTAAGAGCCGCTAACTTCAGTGCTAGTGGATCAAGGCCGGTGAAATCGGAGCGGCGGGATTTGAACCCACGACCCCCACTACCCCAAAGTGGTGCGCTACCAAGCTGCGCTACGCCCCGGCACCAACGAAGCTACCACAGGGCTTTGCGGCCCAGGATCCGCCTCAGCAATCGGGCGGTGAGCCGATCGCGGCGATCCACCATGTAGGCGGGTATTTTCAGGCTGTGGGCCAGCTGCCGCAGTTCCGCCAGGCTCATGGCGGCCAATCTCAGTTCCGGCAGTTTGCGCCAGGCTGCGGCGGTAGGGGGTAACTCCGAGCCGCTGCGCTGCCCCTTGAACCCCAGCAGCGCTCCGCCAGCCATCCATTCCGGCACCAGCACGAAGAGCACCGCCAACAACCCGTAGAGCTCCACTAGCCCCCGGGGCAGGGGATGCAGTTGTCGGCCGCCGGCCTGGCTTTCAGCTTCGTCGTCAGGGGAGGTGCGGCGATCTGAGGTGCGGCGATCTGAGGTGAGGCGGTCTGAGTAGCGCTGATCCGTGTCGCGGAAATCGGCGTCGCGGAAATCGGGTTGGGTCACAGCAGCGATTCTGCCGATGGCAGCTCAGGGGGGCCAGGTTGCCAGGAACCGCCCAGGGCTGCGGTGGCTCCCTGGCGCCATTGCAAGGGGGGCTCCCCTCCTCCTGGATGCAGGCGTACCGTCCAGAACACCAGGGCGAACACCAGGCCGATGGTGGCCACCAGGGCCACGATCACCACTCGGTCAGACAGGGGAGTCATCGCAGCTGTTGGCATCGCAGCCACAACTCTGCAAGAAGAACCCGCCCAACCGAGCTAAAGCCCATGGGGAAGTGGTCATGGGCAAACTTGGCCGCCAGGCCCTTGGGGCCCTCAAGGAATCTCCGGAAAGCCGCCATTGCTGTGAACCTGCCAGCTGAGAAGCGCTGCGGCGCCAGTGGACCATGGGCCCTGGCTGCTTGGGCGCTCAGGCGTCGCTTGCCTTCAGGCACTCCAGTTTGTCTGAGGGTTGCTCCAGGGTGAGCAGGTCGCCTTTGAGCACCAGTCGCAGTACTTCGTTGCGGTAGCGCAGCCCTGGCAGCTCCGAGTTTTCGCGAAACAAGGTGGAGCGATAGCGACCCGATAGCAGGGAGGCCTGGGCGTCGTTGCGCTCCACCACCAGGGTGCCCTTGTTTGGGCAGATATAGGTTTCCTTTAGCTCGTAATGCTCCCACCAGGGGGATCCCATGGCCAGGTGGGCGATCAGGGTTAGGGGAGCCAGCAGGGGCGGCATCGTGGGGTGTGGGTGGTGCGGGTCAATCCCTGCCTGTGGGGTGTTTGCTGGTGGGTGTGAGCTGTCAACTGTCAGCTGCTCGGCTGTCAGCTCAATTTGATCGGCGCGTTGTCGCCGCGCAATACGCAATGGGCCACCGACCAGTCGTAGGAGTTCCAGACCCTTGGATCTAGTTGGAAGCTGGCCCCTGCGTAGCCCTCGAAGGCTACGCCTGAGGGCTGGGCTGAGCAGTAGGGCCGGCTGCCTGGACGGGCCAGATATTGCTGGTGGTAGGGCTCGGCGTAATAGAGGGGCACACCGCTGCGGATTTCGGTGGTGATCGGCCCGAAGCCGGCGGCCTGGAGTTGTTGCTGGTAGCGCTCGCGGCTGGCCTCGGCCTGGCTCAACAGCTCTGGATCGTTCGTGTAGATAGTGGATCGGTATTGGCTGCCGCGATCATTGCCCTGGCGATTCCCCTGGGTGGGGTCGTGGCATTCCCAAAACAGCTTCAGCAGGTCGGCGAAACCGATGGCGCCGGGGTCCCAGACCACCCGCACCACCTCGGCGTGGCCGCTGGCACCACTACATACCTGCTCGTAGCTGGGCGAGGCGGCGCTACCGCCGGCATAGCCCACGGCGGTGGTCACCACCCCCGGCAGCCTCCAGAAGCCCTTTTCAGCGCCCCAGAAGCAGCCGCAGCCAAACAGGGCCTCGGCCTGATCGCCGCTGGCTGGGGCGTCGATGGCAGTGGCCAGTACCCGGTGGGGCTGTTGCGGGTGCCGCTGGGGCTGTTGCAATTGGGGAGTGCTGGTATTCACCTTGCGGTTCTGTGCAAACAGCCCGAACATCGCATCGCCTGCAAGGCCTTGAGCCTAGGCAGGCTCGGCTGGTTCCAGAGCGATGTGGTTGAGCAGGGTGGTGGTGAAGGCAAACAGCAGAAACGGCAGCGACATCACCAGGATCAAGCCCACGCCCACCAGGGCGAAGATCGGCCGGCTGGCGCCCATCAGGGCCAGACCAGCCGCCAAGCTCGCGAAGATCACCACCATCCAGATCAGGATCTGGGCGTAGATGTCGCCAAAGGTGAGCGTGCAGCGCAGGGCATAGCTCTGGCGCTCCGGCAGCGGGGTGGTGGCCATGGCGGTGGGGGCGAAGGAGGCGTCACCCATGCAAGCCACTAAAGCCGCTCTTGTCAGTACAGCTCAACAAATCAGCAGACCTCCCCTCAGCAGACCTCCCCTCAGCAGACCTCCACCAAAACCAGGCTGGCGCCGCTCATTTGGCTTGCCCCAGTTGCACATCCACCTGCTCCCGATCCCAAAGCCGCCGGTAGGTGCCGCTCTGGCCGATCAGCTCCTGGTGGCTGCCCTGCTGCACCAGGCGGCCGTCCTCCAGCACCAGCACCCGATCGCAGGCGGCGGCGGCGGAGAGCTGGTGGCTGATCATCAAAATTGTGCGCCGTTGCTGTTGGCTGGCACCGGCCTGGCGCAAGCTGCGCAGAATCGCGGCGGCGGTGTTGTTGTCAACGCTGGCCAGGGCGTCATCGAGCACCAGCAGCGGTGCATCCATCATCAGGGCGCGGCCCAGGGAGGTGCGCTGGCGCTGGCCGCCGCTCAAGGTGATGCCCCGCTCGCCCACCAGGGTGGCGTAGCCATCGGGAAAGCCTCGAATATCGGCTTCCAAGCGGGCCTGGTGGGCCGCCGCCTCCACGGCCTCCAAAGGCGCCTCCGGATCGCCGTAGCGCAGGTTGTCGGCCAGGGAGGCGGTGAACAGATAGCCCTCCTGGGGCACCAGGGCCACCAGCTGCCGCAGGGCTCCCAACTCCAGGCGGGTGATGTCGACTCCATCGATCCACAGCTGGCCTGGATCCACATTCACCATGCGGCCGATGGCCCGGGCCAGGGTGGTTTTGCCGCAGCCCACCGGGCCCACCACGGCCACCAGTTCGCCCGGCTCCACCCGAAAACTCACATCCACCAGCGCCGGCCGCGGCGCCCCCTCGTAGCGCAGCGTCAGCCCCCTGGCCTCGATGGCGCCGCGGGCCGGTTGGGCCGGGGCCTGCGGCATCGCTGGCGAGACGATCGAGGGCTTGCGGTTGAGCAGTTCCTCCACCCGCTCCAAGCTCACCTGGCCGGTCTGGAAGGTGTTGAGGGTGAAGCCGAGCAGGGCGGTGGGAAACACCAGCCGCTCCACGAACAGGATCAGCGCCACCAGGTCGCCGATGCTGAGGCGACCGCTCTGGAGCTGGCCGCTGCCCAGGGCCAGCAGCAACAGCAGGCTGATCGAGGAAATTCCTTCCAGCAGCGGAAACAGGGTGCTGCGGGTGCGGGCCAGGCCCAGGGCCGCGTTGCGGTACTGCCGATTGCGACCAGCGAAAGCCGCTTGCTCGGTGGCTTCCTGGTTGTAGATCTTGATGGCGCTGATGCCCGAGAGATCCTCTTGGATCAGGTCGCTGAGGGAGGCCAGGGCCTCCTGTTGGCGGCGCTGCTGGCGCATCATCCGGCCGCCAAACAGGCGCACCACCACCAGCATCCCCGGGTAGAGCCCCAGGGCCGCCAGGCTCAGCAGGGGGTCGATGGCCAGCATCGCCGGCAGGGTGAGCGCATAGGCCAGGGCGGTGTTGGTGAGGCTGAGCACGGCGAAGCCCAGCAGCCGGCGCACGTTTTCTACATCTGAGGTGGCTCGGCTGATCACTTCGCCGCTGCCGGTGCGCTGCAGCCAACCCGGTTCCTGGCGCAGCATGTGATCGAAGATCTGCTGCTTCAGATCGGCTTCCACCTGGCGGCCGACGCCGAAAACGAGCATGCGGGAGGTGAGCCGGGTGGCCGCCATCAGCGTGGCCAGCAGCACGATCAAGGCCGACTGCTTGAACAGGTCGGCGAGCGCGAAGCCGTCCTGCAGGTCGTCGATCACTCCCCGCACCAGCAGGGGAATCGCCACGCTCAGCAGGTTGACCAGCACCAGCGCCGCGGCGCCCAGCAGCACCAGCCGCCGGTGCGGCCGCAGATAGCGGCGGATCAGGTCGGCCCGGAAGGCGCCCATCGGGACCGGAGACTGAACTGCGCCCAACCTAGGGATCGCCGCCGCTGCCAGAAGTTTTGCCAGCAGCTTTGCCGGTAGCTTTGCCGCCAGCCTTTAGCCAGCAGCGTTTCTTCAACAGCCAAGCTCCCCTGTCCGATGTCAAAATCCCCCCGGTCGCCATCGGGCAAGCCCAGTGCCGGCCAGCCCAGCGCCGGCAAATCCAGTGCAGGCCCAGGTGAGGCCGGTGCCGCCGACCAAACCCATCCGCTCTACGCCCTGGATCGGGATCTGGTGGATGGTCTGCTGGCCTGCGCCCAGCCCGGCGATGCCCAGCTGGTGGATGCAGCCCGGCTGTTGATGCGCTACGAGGGTTTTCCTGGCGCCCGCGACATCGGCGACGACCTGGCCAAGCTGCTGCGCCTCTGGGGGCTCGATCGCGAGCGCCTGCACGAGCGCACCAGGGTGATTTGGGCGGCGGGCTACCGGCCGGCACCGGCGGCGGCCGAGGCGGTGGGCTCGGGCTTCGATACCGCCGATGAGCAACCGAGCTGAGCAACCGAGCTGAGCAGCAGCCGGGCCGGTGGCAGGGCAGCCGGGGATATCGCCAAGACTGCCCTGGCCGCGAGATAGTGGAACTGTTCCCATCACCCGGCCCGGCGTGCCCTGCACCCGGGTTTTTTTCTGGCCGCTCAGGTCCTCGCCCCCCTGTGACCCCCATCCCTCCCCCCTGGCCAACCCTGCTGGAGCAGCTGCTCCAGGGCCGTTCGCTCACGGCCGACCAGGCCACGGAGCTGATGCGGGGTTGGTTGGCCCAGGCGATCGATCCGGTGCTTACCGGTGCCCTGCTGGCGGCCCTGCGCGCCAAGGGAGTCAGTGGTGAGGAGCTGGCTGCCATGGCAGCCGTATTGCGCCAGGCCTGTCCGCTGCCCGTGGAGCGGCCGGCCATGGCCCTGGTGGATACCTGCGGCACCGGCGGTGATGGGGCCGACAGTTTCAACATCTCCACCGCCGTGGCCTTTGTGGCCGCCTCCTGCGGCGCTGCTGTGGCCAAGCATGGCAATCGCAGCGCCAGTGGCCGGGTGGGCTCCGCCGATGTGCTCGAGGCCCTCGGCCTGCCGCTGCAAGTCGATGCTGCCCAGGTGGTGGCGGCCCTGCCCCGGGTGGGTCTCACCTTCCTGTTCGCCCCGGCTTGGCATCCGGCCCTGGTGGCCCTGGCGCCCCTGCGCCGCAGCTTGGGGGTGCGCACCGTATTTAATTTGCTGGGTCCGCTGGTGAATCCGCTGGGGCCGGAAGCTCAGGTGGTGGGGGTTGCCCGCGTTGAGTTGCTCGATCCGATGGCCGATGCCCTGGCCCGCCTTGGCCTGCGGCGGGCGGTGGTGGTGCATGGCGAGGGGGGGCTCGATGAGGCCTCTTTGGGGGGCTGCAGCCAGCTGCGCCTGGTGGAACAGGGCCGGGTGCGCTCAGAGCTGCTCGATCCCATCGCCCTGGGCCTCACGGCCGCCCCGATTGCCGCCCTGGCCGGTGGCGACCTGGACTGCAATCGCGCCATTTTGGAAGCGGTGTTAAAGGGCCAGGGCACTGGCGCCCAGCGGGATGTGGTGGCCCTGAACACCGCCCTGGTGCTCTGGGCCGCCGGCCGGGTGGCCAGCCCCGCCGCCGGCCTGTCCCTGGCCCTGGCGGCCCTGGAGCGGGGGGCGGGCTGGGCCAAACTGGAGCAGCTGCGCACAGCCCTGGCTATAGCCCCTGCGAACCTGGCATCAGCCCCTGCGGACCCGGTGTCAGCCCCTGCGGGATGATCCATCCAGCCGCGCTGTTTCGTTGTCTGCCGTGAGCGAGCTGTCTCTCACCCAGCCAGAGCCTCAGGCCCCGGCGGTGCTGGCCCCAGCGGTGCATGCCCCAGCGGTGCTGGTGCTGGCCGATGGCATCGTCTTGCGCGGCCTCGCTTTTGGTGCCATGGGCACCGCCCTGGGCGAAGTGGTGTTCAACACCGGCATGACCGGCTATCAGGAGGTGATCACCGACCCCAGTTATTCGGGGCAGCTGGTCACCTTCACCTATCCGGAGCTGGGCAACACCGGCGTCAATGAACTGGATCAGGAGGCTGATCGCCCCCATGTGCGTGGCGTGATCGCCCGTCAGCTGGCCCCGGTGGCCAGCAATTGGCGTAGTCAGGGGAGTTTGCCGGCCTGGCTGGAGCGGCACCAGGTGGTGGGCATCTGCGGCATCGACACCCGCGCCCTGGTGCGTCACCTGCGGGAGGGCGGTGCCATCAACGGTGCCATCAGCAGCGATGGCACCAGCCCGAGCCAGCTGCTGGAGCAGCTGCGCTCGGCGCCCTCCATGAACGGTCTGAACTTGGCAGCCCAGGTGAGCACCCGCGAGCCCTATCGGTGGGATCAGCTCTGCGCCGCCAGCTTCGATCAACGCATCCGTGCCACCCCGCAGCGGCCCTATCGGGTGGTGGCGATCGACTTCGGCATCAAGCGGGCCATCCTCGAGCGGCTGGCCGCCCATGGTTGCAGCATCACCGTGCTGCCCGCCACCGCCACCTTGGAGCAGGTGCTGGCCCTGGAGCCCGAGGGCGTGTTTCTCTCCAATGGCCCCGGTGATCCGGCGGCGGTGAGCGAGGGTATCATTCTGGCTAAAGGGCTCTTGCAGCAAGCCAACCTGCCGTTGTTTGGCATTTGCCTTGGCCATCAGATTCTTGGTTTAGCCCTGGGCGGCAGCAGCTTCAAGCTGGGCTATGGACACCGGGGACTAAATCATCCCTGCGGCAGTCCCGGTGCGGTGGAGATCACCAGTCAGAACCATGGCTTTGCCATCCGGGCTGATTCTTTGCCCCCCGAGCGGGTGGAGATCACCCATCTGAACCTCAATGACGGCACTGTGGCTGCCCTGGCCATGCGCGATCAGCCGGTGTTCGGGGTGCAATACCACCCGGAAGCCAGCCCAGGGCCCCACGATGCCGATCATCACTTTGCAAGATTTACGGCCCTGATGGCAGCAAGGCGTTGACGGTATTTCGGCGCTCCTGTGGCAGTTCCGTTGCGAGCTCTGTGGGACCGTTTTCAATCCCTACACTTCGCGCCAGAACCACTTTGAGGGCTGGAGCCATCAACGACCTGCACCGACTCACTGTCTCCCTGCGCGGGGGCTTCGAGCAGCAGGCTCGCTGCCAGCTGTTCCGCTTTATCGGCCAACTGGATGCCTATTCCGATAAGCAATTTTTGGAGTTCATTGAGAACAACCGCCTTGGCAGCTCGGCCCTGCCCTTGGTGCTGGATTTAACCCATATCGACTTTATGGATTCCTCGGGGCTTGGGGCACTGGTGGTTTTGGCTAAGGGCTGCAAAGAGCGGCATCAGCAGTTCCTGCTGGCTGGCAATGTCCGGGTCATGCAGATTGTGAAACTGGTGCGGCTGGAGCAGTTTCTGAATTTCCAGCCCGATCTGGATGCTGCCCTTGGCAAACTCCCCGCCTGAGCACTGGCTTGCTGGTCTGCGGGCCAATCCCCCCAGCAGCGAGCTGGGGCCGTTGCAGCTGGCTTGGCTTGGCGACGCGGTTTGGGAACTGCATCAGCGCCTGCGCCACTGCCGCCAGCCCGCCCGATCCCAAGATCTGCACCGGCAGGTGGTGGGGCTGGTCAAGGCGGCCGCCCAGGCGGAGGCGTTGCGCCAGCTGGATGGTTTGCTCAGTGGGCCAGAGCAAGACCTGGTGCGACGCGGTCGCAATCGGGCCGGCCGCGGCCCGCGCAGCGGCGATGCGGCAGCTTATGGACTGGCCACCGGCTTCGAAGCGCTGCTCGGCTGGCTGTTCCTGCACGATCCCTGTCGGCTTGTCGAGCTGCTAGATCACTTGAAGGAAAACAATCCATAACCTTCGCCACCCTCTCACCATGAGCCCACGTTTTGAACGCCGTCCCGACAGGCGGACCGGCAGCGGGGGCAATGGTCCTGCGCGCCCGAGCCGACCGGCGGGGGACCGCTTTCGCGGCGACCGCTTCGGTGGAGATAGAGCTGGCGGCGAGAGAGTCGGTGGCGACCGCTTCGGTGCTGAGAGGTCCCCTGGCGAGAGGCCCAGTGGCGGCAGATTCTCGGGCGAGCGGTTCAGTCGCGAGAGAGCTGGCGGTGAGCGCCCCGCTGCCGACCGCAGTGGTGGGGAGAGGCGCTTTCAGGGCCGCCGTGAGGATGGGGGCCGCGGCGAGCGCCGCAGCGACCCCCGCAGCAGCAGTGGTGAGCGCAGCTTTAGCCCCCGCCCAGGTGGCCCTCGCCCCGGTATCCCTCGCCCCGGTGCCCCCCGCCCCGGCATCTCCCGTGCCGGTGCCCCCCGCCCGTCGGCCGATCGCTCCTTCCGCGATCGCCCCGCCGCAGATCGCTTTGGTGACAAGTCCCAGCGGGAGCGCTCTTTCGGCGACCGCCCCTTCGGCGACCGCTCTGGCGCCCCGCAGCGGGAGGGCGACCGCCGCCAGCCCCGCACGGGCCTACCTCCTCGTACGGGCCTGCCCCGGACTGGTATGCCCAGAACCGGCCTTCCCAAAACCATGGCGCGCCGCGACTGGGGCGATCGACCAGGCCGCGCCCCTTTGGCGGTGGACCCCACCCGGGAATCCGTCCAGGGGGACTCCGAGCGGTTTGGCGCCGAAGCCTCCTCTGATCTGATCTGGGGCCGTCATTCCAGCTTGGCGGTGCTGGAGAGCGGCCGGCCGATACACCGCATCTGGTGTACGTCGGAGATGCGCTTCACCCCCAATTTTCTGCAGTTACTGCGGGAGGCCAAGTCCTCTGGCGTGTTGGTGGAGGAGGTCACCTGGGCAAGGCTGGGGCAGATCAGTGGTGGGGCTGTCCACCAGGGGATCGTGCTGCAGACCGCGGCGGCCGAAACCCTGGACCTGCCAACCCTGATCGAAGGTTGCCGCGGCCTCGGGGAGCCGCCGCTGCTGTTGGCGGTGGATGGTTTGACCGATCCCCACAATTTGGGGGCGATCGTGCGCAGTGCCGAGGCTCTTGGGGCCCATGGTTTGGTGCTGCCCCAGCGCCGCAACGCTGGCCTCACCGGCACGGTGGCCAAGGTGGCGGCCGGTGCCCTGGAAAACCTTCCCGTGGCGCGGGTGGTGAACCTGAATCGTTCCCTGGATGCCCTTAAGCAGGAGGGTTACCGGGTGGTGGGCCTGGCCGCTGAAGGCACTCTCACCCTGGAGGAAGCCGATCTCGATGGTCCACTGGTGATCGTCACCGGCTCTGAGTCCGAGGGGCTCTCGCTGCTCACCCGCCGCAGCTGTGACCAGCTGGTGCGCATTCCCCTGCGCGGCGTCACCCCCAGCTTGAACGCCTCGGTGGCCACGGCCCTGCTTATTTATGAGATCGCCCGTCGCGGTTGGATGAAGGGGATCACCGGCTCCCAGCCAGCCCCGCGCATCAGCCGCCCCCAGGTGGCCCAGCCGGCACGGCCCGAAACCGCCACCCCAGAGCCGGAAGCTCGCGAGCTGGCAGGGCCAGAGCTGGCAGCGCCCCAGGCGCCAGCTGGCCAGTTAGACGCCCTGGCATCCGACTCCCCAGGGGAGCCCCTGGCCGCCAGCTTCAACCCTGAGCCAGCCACCCCTAAGGCAGCCACCCCTAAGGCAGGCACCGCTGACAGCGAAGCCAGGGATCCGGGGCCCCAGCTGACCCCGACCGCTGGCTCAGTCGAGCCCCGGCCAGCCGCCGAGGTCCCAGCCGTTGCCAATGGGCAAGCAGCCGGGGCCAACGGCCCAACAGCCGGCGCTAAACAGCAAACAGCTGTCGCGGCAGGAAAAACTGCTGTGGAGCCGGATCAGGAGTGCTTGCCTGCCAGCGCTGCCGCTGGTGGCGCCGGCACTCTTGGCTCCCAGCGGCCGGATGCCAGCGCCCCTCAACCGTTGGCCCTGGGCCTGCAGCCGCGCCTCGCCACGGGCTTTGACGGCGATATCCAGCTGTGACCGATATCCAGTCATGAACGACATCCAGCTGTGACATTGCGATGAGAATCGACCATGCTGGGCAGAATGGCCTCAATGCCGCCCCTGGTCCATGAATCCCCTGCTGTGGCCCGTGCGCGGCTGTGCCAACGGTTTGGGCCTGGCCTGGTGGGCGAAGGTGCAGACCGAGGGGCCTGATGTCACCTACTGGTATGGCCCTTTCCTGCGACGCAGCACCCTGGAGCGCCATCTACCGGCATTCCTTGAGGATCTGAGCTCCGAATCGCCGGGGACGATTCGGCATGAGCTGCTGCGCACCCGCCGCGGCGAGCCGTTCACCGAGGGGGATATCGGCTCTGACTGATAGCGTCCATCCAACTGGTAACCAGGTGGATGGGGATCGCCGAGTGGCGTGAGCAACTGCGTCGGGGCGAGGTGTCGGCCCGGGAGCTCACCGACCTGCACCTCGCCCGCATCGGCGCCGTGGAGCCCGCCATCCACGCCTATCTGGAGGTGACGACAGAGCGGGCCCGCGCCGATGCCGAGCGCATCGACAGGGCCCGGGCTGCGGGCGAGTCGCTGCCGCCCCTGGCCGGCGTGCCCCTGGCGATCAAGGACAACCTCTGCACCAAGGGCATCCGCACCACCTGCTCCAGCCGCATGCTGGAGAATTTCGTACCTCCCTACGAGTCCACCGTCACCGACCGCCTCTGGCGAGCCGGCGCCGTGCTGCTCGGCAAGACCAACCTCGACGAGTTCGCCATGGGCAGCTCCACCGAGACCTCCGCCTTTGGCCCCAGTCGCAACCCCTGGAATCCCGAGCGGGTGCCCGGCGGCAGTTCCGGCGGTAGCGCCGCGGCCGTAGCGGCTGGGGAGTGCGTCGCCGCCCTGGGTTCCGACACCGGCGGCTCGATTCGCCAGCCCGCCGCCTTCTGCGGCGTGGTGGGCCTCAAGCCCACCTACGGCCGCGTCAGCCGCTATGGCCTGGTGGCCTTTGCCAGTTCCCTCGACCAGGTGGGGCCGTTCACCAGCTCGGTGGCCGATGCCGCCGAGTTGCTGCAGGTGATCTCCGGGGCGGATAGCCGCGATGCCACCTGCCTCCAGGCACCGGTGCCCGACTACCGGGCCGCCTTGCAGCAGCCGGTGGCGGGCCTGAGGGTGGGCCTGATTCGCGAGTGCTTCGAGGCGCCGGGTCTGGATCCCCAGGTGAAGGCGTCGGTGCTGGCCGCGGCCGAGCAACTTCAGTCCCTGGGCTGCGAGCTGGTGGAGCTGAGCTGCCCCCGCTTCAACGACGGCATCGCCACCTACTACGTGATCGCCCCGTCGGAGGCCAGCGCCAACCTGGCCCGCTACGACGGTGTGAAGTATGGCTATCGCTCCGAGGCCAGCGGCAGTTTGGCGGAGATGACCGCCCGCAGCCGGGCCGAGGGTTTTGGCGATGAGGTGCAGCGCCGCATCCTGATCGGCACCTACGCCCTCTCGGCGGGCTATGTGGATGCTTATTACAAGAAGGCCCAGCAGGTGCGCAGCTTGATCCGCCGCGATTTTGAGCGGGCCTTCGCCAGCGTGGATGTGCTGCTGACGCCCACCTCCCCCAGCACCGCCTTCCGCTTCGGGGCCCACAGTGAGGATCCCCTGGCCATGTACCTGGCCGACCTGCTCACCATTCCAGCCAATATGGCCGGTCTGCCGGCGATCAGTGTGCCCTGCGGCTTTGACCAGCAGGGCTTGCCGATCGGCGTCCAGCTGATCACCGGCGTGCTGCAGGAAGAGCTGCTGTTGCAGGTGGCGCACCAATACGAGCAGGCGGCCCAGGTGATGCTGCGGCGTCCCGCCGCCGAGTTGGTGCCCTGAGGCCCTTAGCTGCCGGCACGCCTCGCTGCTTGCATACACCGCTCCTGGCACACCCCGCTGCAGGGGCCCAGCACCAGATCTGGTGGTGGCGGCTTAGCCTCACTCCAGCAGTGCCGTTGTCTTGGCTTTCGTACCGCTCCACAACCACAGCGACTACAGCCTGCTGGATGGCGCCAGCCAGTTGCCGGCGATGGTGGATCGGGCCGTGGCCCTGGGCATGCCGGCCCTGGCCCTCACCGATCACGGGGTGATGTATGGCGCCATCGAACTGCTGAAATTATGTGCTAAGGCGGGTATCAAGCCGATTATCGGCAATGAGATGTATGTGATTAACGGCTCTCTTGATGATCCTAATCCCCCCAAGAAAGAGCGCCGTTATCACTTGGTTGTGCTGGCAAAGAATGTAGTTGGCTATCGCAATCTGGTGAAGCTTACCAGCATCAGTCACCTGCGGGGTATGAGGGGGCGGGGTATTTTTTCCAGGGCCTGCATCGACAAGGCTCTGCTGGAGCAGTACAGCGAGGGTTTGATCGTGGCCACCGCCTGCCTCGGCGGGGAGATTCCCCAGGCGATCCTGCAGGGGCGCCCGGAGCTGGCCCGGCAGGTGGCTCGCTGGTATCAGTCGGTGTTTGGAGAAGACTTCTACCTGGAAATCCAAGACCACGGCGGCATGGAAGACCGCATTGTTAATACTGAAATCGCCAAAATTGGCGCCGAACTGGGTATTCAATTAATCGCCACTAACGACGCCCATTATTTAAGCGTAGGTGATGTGGAGGCCCATGATGCTTTGTTGTGTGTGCTCACTGGTAAATTGATCAGTGATGAGAAACGCCTGCGTTATACGGGAACTGAATATATCAAGACCGAGGCGGAGATGCTGGGGTTGTTCGCCGATCACCTGCCGGCCGAGCTGATCGCCGAGGCGGTGGCCAATACCGTTCGGGTGGCCGAGAAGGTGGAGGAATACGACATCCTGGGCCGCTATCAGATGCCCCGTTTTCCCATCCCAGCCGGTCATACGGCCGTCAGTTATCTCACCGAGGTTACCGAGGCCGGCCTCAGAGATCGCCTGGGGCTGGATGCAGCTGCCCCCTTTGAGCCGCTCTATGGCGAGCGATTGATTTATGAGCTCAAGGTGATGGAGCAGATGGGTTTTCCCACCTACTTCCTGGTGGTTTGGGACTACATCCGCTATGCCAGGGAGCAGGGTATCCCCGTGGGACCTGGCCGCGGTTCCGCCGCCGGCTCCCTGGTGGCCTATGCGCTGGGGATCACCGCCATCGATCCCGTACAGAACGGTTTGTTGTTTGAGCGCTTCTTGAATCCGGAGCGTAAGTCGATGCCTGATATTGATACAGATTTCTGCATCGAGCGCCGCAGTGAGGTGATCGATTATGTAACCAAGCGCTATGGCGAGGAGAAGGTGGCCCAGATCATCACCTTCAACCGCATGACCTCCAAGGCCGTGCTCAAGGATGTGGCCCGGGTGCTCGATATTCCCTATGGCGATGCCGACCGGCTGGCCAAGCTTATCCCCGTGGTGCGGGGTAAACCCGCCAAGCTTAAGGAGATGATCGGTGACGATTCTCCAGCAGCTGAGTTCAGGGAAAAATATCAGAAAGATCCCAGCGTCAAGCGGTGGGTGGATATGGCTATGCGCATCGAGGGCACCAACAAGACCTTCGGGGTGCACGCCGCCGGTGTGGTGATCGCCGCCGATCCCCTCGATGAACTTGTCCCCTTGCAGCGCAATAACGATGGCCAGGTAATCACCCAGTACTACATGGAAGATGTGGAGGCGATGGGGCTGCTGAAGATGGATTTCCTTGGCCTCAAAAATCTCACCATGATCGACAAGACCATCGATCTGGTGGCCCAGAGCAGCGGCGAAAGACTGGATCCAGATGCATTGCCGCTCAATGATCCCAGCACCTACGGCCTGTTGGCCCGGGGTGATCTGGAGGGCATCTTCCAGTTGGAATCCAGTGGCATGCGCCAGATTGTGCGCGATCTCAAACCCTCATCCCTGGAGGATATTTCTTCCATCTTGGCCCTTTATCGTCCCGGGCCTTTGGATGCGGGCTTGATTCCTAAGTTCATCAATCGCAAGCACGGTCGTGAGCAGATTGAATTTGCCCACGAAAAGCTGCAGCCGATTCTCAAGGAAACCTATGGAATTATGGTTTATCAAGAGCAGATCATGCGGATCGCCCAAGACCTGGCCGGCTATTCCCTCGGCGAAGCCGATCTGTTGCGTCGGGCCATGGGTAAGAAGAAGAAAAGTGAGATGGAAAAGCATCAGGATATTTTTGTTAAGGGTGCCACCGAAAGGGGTGTTGATCCCCGGGTGGCCGAGGCGCTCTTTGAGCAGATGGTGCTGTTCGCTGAGTACTGCTTTAACAAGAGTCATTCCACCGCCTACGGGGCGGTTACCTATCAAACCGCCTACCTGAAGGCCCACTATCCGGTGGCCTACATGGCGGCGCTATTAACGGTTAACTCCGGCGCCACTGACAAGGTGCAGCGTTATATTGCCAATGCCAATGCCATGGGCATTGAGGTGATGTCTCCCGATGTAAACGCCTCTGGCATCGACTTCACGCCCCTGGGTGATCGCATCCTGTTTGGCCTTTCAGCGGTGCGCAATCTCGGCGAAGGTGCCATCCGCCAGCTGCTGGAGACGCGCCGGGTGGATGGGCCCTTCCGCAGCTTGGCCGAACTCTGCGATCGCATCCCCGGCCAGCAGCTCAACCGCCGGGCCCTGGAGGCCCTGATTCACTCCGGCGCCCTCGATGGCCTGGAGCCCACGGCCAATCGGGCCCAGCTGATGGCCGATTTGGATTTGGTGCTCGATTGGGCCAGTTCCCGGGCCAAGGACCGGGCCAGCGGTCAGGGCAACCTGTTCGATTTGCTCTCGGGCACCGGGCCGGCTGCTGCTGGCGCCCCTGGCGGAGCCGATGAGCTCAGCACCGCCCCCAAGGCGCCGCCCGTGCCCGACTACCCGCCCACCGAGAAGCTGCGGCTGGAGAAGGAGTTGGTGGGTTTTTATCTCTCTGACCATCCGCTCAAGCAGTTGGCCCGCCAGGTGAGGTTGCTTTCGCCCCTGGCCCTGGCCAACCTGCCGGAGACGGCCGATAAGGCACGGGTCAGTGCTGTGGTGATGGTGCCCGAGTTAAAGCAGGTGACCACCCGCAAGGGGGACCGCATGGCGGTGCTGCAGCTGGAGGACCTCACGGGCAGCTGTGAGGCGGTGGTGTTTCCCAAGAGCTATGCCCGCTTGGCCGATCACCTGATCGTCGATGCCCGCCTGCTGGTGTGGGGCAGTGTGGATCGCCGCGACGATCGGGTGCAATTGATCGTGGAGGATTGCCGCAGCATCGACGATCTGCAACTGCTGATGGTGGAGCTGCCGGCCGAGCAGGCGGCAGACATCATGGTTCAGCACCGGTTGCGGGAATGCCTGCATCGGCATCGGCCGGCGGGGGAGGAGGCGGGATTGCGAATTCCGGTGGTGGCCCTGGTGCGCAGTGCCGATCAGGAACGTTTTGTTCGCCTTGGTCACCAGTATTGCGTTGGCGATGTAGGCGCTGCCCTGCAGACGCTCACCGCCGCCGACTTCCAGGCCCGGCTCAGTTCGCCGCTGCTGGCCGTCTAATCAGCTGCAAAGCGATCGCCTAGCCGTTGGTACTGCCGCTGCGCATCGAGCGAATCGACTGGCGCACTCGCTCGATGTTCTTGCCAATCTGCTCTAAGCCCAAGAGACTGCCGGGGGCTTCTTCCCAGCTGGCGGAGAGCACCCCGTAACTGAGCCCCAATACGCCCAGTAAAAAACAAGCTCCCGAACCGAGCAGGGTGAGCGCGGGGGGGATGTCGAGGATGGAGCGACTAACCAGCAGGTAGCTGGCTATGAACACGCCCATGCCCATCACGGTGGGGATACCGGTGCCGATGGCGATGCGACGGGCCATGCGGTTGGCCACGGCATCGGGAATCACGCGCTGGCGAGCGGCTGCAGACTTGCCCGGGCGCTTGCCCGCAACAGCAGCTGCACGACTGGCTCCGTTGGCCTTTACGGCTGCGGAGCCAGCGACAGGTTTGCCGGATAGCCCTTCAGGGGCCTTGCCAGCTGGATTGACGCCCTTGCCTGGGCGGGGTTTTATGCCCTTGCCAGTCATTTGCTCAGCATCGAGATTATCTGGGCCCAAGCTTGGCCCAGGGACCAGCATTCCCGAGGGATCAGCCGGGAATGGGGATCAGCCGCGAATAGGTATCAGCCGCGAATGCCCAGCTTGGCGATCAGGGCGGCGTAGCGCTCTTGGCTAATTCCCTTGAGGTAGGAGAGCAGGCGCTTGCGCTGGCCGATCATCTTGAGCAGACCCTGACGGGAGGAGAAGTCGTGCTTGTTCTGTTGCAGGTGGCCGGTCAGCTGGCTGACGCGCTCACTCAACATGGCCACCTGGACCTCCACCGAACCGGTGTCCGTGGCGTGGGTTTGGTGGACGTTGATCAGTTCCTGCTTTTTGGTGGTCGTGAGCGGCATGGGGGGATAGCAGACGCAGGCTGAGCCCGAACAGGGCAAACAGCAACCCTAACGTCTCAGGGTTCCAGCCCTGATGCGGCTCAATCCAGCTCGCGGGACAGCCATTGCAAGCAGGCGCGGATCCAGGCATCGGCCGGTTCTGAGGCGGCCAGTCCCTGGCTGGCGGCCGCCCGCAGGGCCCGTTGGATTTCCAAGGCCTCGTAGCCCAGGGCCGAGAGGGTGAGTTGCACGGCGTCGCGTTCGCCCTCGGCCAGCTCCACGGCCGCAAGGGCGTGACCCTGCTGGTCGCCGCTCTCCAGCTGGCCCAGGAACCGCTGCTGCAGGCGGCTGCGCAGTTCCACCGCCAGCCGTTCCGCCGTGCGCTTGCCCACGCCAGGAGCCTGGCAGAGGCGGCGCAGGTCGGCCTGCACGATCGCCCGCACCAGCTCTTCCGATTCCAGGCTGCCCAGCAGGCCCAGGGCCATCTGGGGGCCCACGCCGCTCACGGCCACCAGCTCCCGGAACAGATCCCGCTCAGGCCGCCGCTGGAAGCCGTAGAGCGTCCAGGCATCGTCGCGGATGGCCAGGTGGATGTAGAGGGCCAGGTTGGATCCAGGGGCCGGCAGCTGTTGCCAATCTCGCTGGCTCAGCTGCACTTCGTAACCCACGCCAGCCACCCGCAGCAGCAGTCCCCAGCGCTTGTCCTGCTGCCACGGTTCGGCGAGTTCTCCCTGTAACCAGCCGATCATGGGGTCAGTTAAGCGCCCCCCATGCTGCCCGCCTTGTCCAGCTCGGCCGGAATCATCGCCCGCCTGCGCCACTGGGGGGTGGGGGCGCTGCTGCTGCTCTGCCTGCTGCTGCCCCTGACCCTGGCGGGTTGCGGCGGCCTCAGCCGGCCGCCGCGGGCGGTGCTGCTGCAGGCGTTGACCCTGCAGATTCAGCTCACCCAAGACGCCATTGCCCAGGCGCTGCAGCTGGAGCCCAGCGGCGATGCGGAGGTGAGCCGGGTGCGGCTGGAGCGGCAGCAGGCCGTGCCGATGGGCGCCGTTAAGGGCCTGCGGCTGCAGGGTCGCTTTGATTGGCGCCTGGCGGGCGATCCGATCCGGGTGGATACCCCATTTGAGCTCTATCTGCAGCGGGGAGAGCGCGGCCAGAGCTGGCGGCTGGTGAGGCCCAACGGCTCGGCGACGGCGGACGGCCAGGAGTGGTTCAGCTATCCGCTGCCCCTGCGGGGTTGAGCTGGGCCGGCTTGAGCTGGCCCCTCAGTTTCCGCCCGGGCTGGGTGGAGCTGGCCGGCTGAGGCTGATCAGGGTGGCCGCCAGCACCAGCAGGCCACCGGCGATGGTGCTGGCGTCGCTGCTTTCCCCGAAGATCAGCCAGCCCCAGAGCCCGGCCAACAGCACCTGCACATAGCTGATCGCCGTGGCCTGGGCGGCGGGGAGGGCCGTGAGAGCGCGGGTGAGGCCCAGTTGGCCCAGTTGCGTAAATAGGCCAACTCCCAGCAACCAGAGCAGTTCCCTGGCGCTGGGCATTACGGGCTGGAGCAGCAGTGCCGGCAGGCTCAGCGGCAGGGCCACCAGGGGGAAATAGAAGACGATCACCAGGGGATGCTCGCTGTTGCCCAGGGAGCGCACACTCACGTAGGCCAGGGCGGTGCAGAGGGCCCCAGCTATGCCAATCAAAACCGGCAGGGTGGGCAGGGGGTTGGCGGCGCCCGACAAAATCACCGGTTGGGCCACCAGCACCACCCCGGCCCAGCCCAGGGCCACGGCTATCCCCACCCGCCGGCCAATCGGCTCAGCCAGCAGTAGCCAGGCCAGCAGGGCGGTGAAGGTGGGGTAGAGGTATTGCAGCACCGTGGCGGCGGCCAGGGGCAGGGCCATCAGGGCGCCGTAGACGGCGAACAGGGCGAAGGTGCCGATGGCACCCCGCAGGATCAGTAGCCCCCGCCTCTGGCCCCAGGGTTCCAGCCCGGCCCGGCGCAGCAGCCACCAGCTCAGGGTCACGCTGACGATGGCCCGAGCGAACACCACTTCGCCCACGGGGATGTGCCCCCCCAGCTGCTTTACACAGACGCCCATCAGCGAAAAGCTCAAGGCGCTGGCCAACATGCTGAGGGCGGCATGATGCTGAGCCAATGGGGCTTGGACATTGGCTGCTGTTGACATTGGCTGCTGTTGAAATGGCTGCTGTTGAAATGGCTGCTGTTGAAATTGGCTGCTGTTGAATGGTCTGCTATTGACATCCTTGCGGTTGAAATAGCTGGGCGGCTAAAATTGCTGGGCGGGCTGAAATGGCTGGTAGAGAAAAAATTTGCTGAATAATAAAAAATTGCTTTTTAGCTAAAAGATTGCCTTTGAGCTAAAAGATTGCCTTTGATCTGATGAGGCTTGGGCGCTTGGGACTGGGCTTGTCCAGGCCAAAAAATATGCAAAATATTACCAAAAATAGATCTGATCATGCAATTTTTTGGATGTTTAGGCTGGTTGGTTCGCTGATTTTCGCGTCATGGGTGGAGAGGCTGGTCAGGAGGGCTTGATTAAGTCTGTGCAGTCCGTCCTTAAAGCGTAGGTAGTTGGTGTGGCTGGACTCTAGGTCGATCACGAAGTCGTAACTGAGCGGGGAGATGGTCAGCAGCCGGCAGGAGCGCAAGCGCAGCTTGGGGTCGGCATCTACTACTTCGGTGATCAGCTTTGTTAGCTGTGTTATTTGTTCGCTGTTGGTATCGCGGTTTACAGACAGCACAATTCTTGACCTACATACCTGATCAAGGATCTGCTGTAGCCGCAACAGCAGCGACTCCCGGATATCTAGATAGGTGCGCCAGTCATGGACAGCCACCATCGAAAAGCAGATCAAGGTGAATCCGTCTGCATTATTTTGCTCGATGCTTACTAGGGGGTCCTGGAGAATTTCTTGGCTATGCACATGTTTTCTCGCCTTGCTGAGCAGGCTGATAATTTGTTCTGGAGATAGATGGCGATCGATATTGAGGCGCACGTCGAGGGACTGCATGGGGAGATTATTGGAATTGTTGCTGCGGCGTGAGTAGTTGACAATATTTTCTTCGTCGGCGATGGCATTGGGGATGGTTACTCGGCTCTCCATTGTTTCCAGCTCCAGGGAGCGCAGGCCGATTTTGGTGACGAAACCGAGGTGGTCGCCGATGCGGCAGAACTCCCCCACCCGCAGGGGGCGATCGGTTTGGATTGAGAGGCCGGCAAATAGATTGCCAAGTAATTTGGAAGCTCCCAAGCCGATGGCCAGGCCGGGTACTGCCGAGAAGGCCAACACGGTGGTGGATGGCAAGCCCAGCTCAATCAATAGGTGGTAGATCATTGTTAGCATCAGCAAGCCGCCAATTACCCGGCATACCGGCATCATCAGATTGCTGACTCTGCGCAGCTGCAGCTCAGAGCTGCCGCCGCGCAGATGCACCAAAGCCTCGGACAGGGAGCGACCTAGGGCTTCAAATAAAAAGAATAGGAAAAAGCTGGAGGAAATATAAAAACACGTGGAAAAGAAATAGGTGGATGCAATTAGTGGCGGGCCAGTAAAGTTAATCTGGTTGTTCGTGAATTGATTGCAGAGCCATGTGATTGGTGGTATGGGCAGCAATAGAAGCACCCTTCTCCAAGCGAGATTGTCCAGGTTCCAGCCAATTCCTTCCGGTCGCGCTTGGCCATCGGAGTGGCGATATGAGCGGAGAAGTCTTAATAGCAATACGCAAAGTAAATATGCATAGATTGCAAAGGTGATTGTGGCGGCTGAGATTTGGAAAATTGTCTGTTCGTAGAATGAAATTTCGAGAAAAGCGCGCAGCCTTGGCGGCAGCCGAAGATACCACTGCGGAGGCAATAAAAAGCCAGGTGTATTGATGAAATCTTTGTAAAATGTTGGCGTTGCAAATGGCTGAATTATAACATTTCTGCCTTCGATCTCCTCGAACATTCGCCTTGTGTGGGAGACGGTTGTCGCTGTAAAGAAGAAGTTGATGCCTCGACTGCTGGCGAGGCGCTCGCTGCTCAGGGTGATCGACGTATCGGGTATTGTCCAGCTGTCGCTAGCTTTGCTTCGCTGGTAATTAATTTCTCTTATTCCGGCAGAATCTGGTATTTCCAGTGGCGTTGTGCTGTGGGTAAATATGTAGTCTAGCAGTTGCTTGAGTTGCATTGCTGATTCTTCTGCCATATTCTTGCGGATGCTTTCGGCAAATCCCGAGGCATCCAGGGCTTGCACAGCCAGGGAGAACAGCATTTCGGCATGCTCCTGGCGCTGCCGTGCCGCCTCACTCCAAAACCAGCCCGGATCGCTTTTGGCCGATAGGCTTATTAGTTCCACCTCCTGGTTCACCTTGGCCATCACCGCATAGAAATTGAGCAGCGTCTCCAGGGGGCTATCGCCCACCACCTGGTCGAGGGGGGCATCGCTCCAGCGCTGGGCTGTGGCCAGCAGCTCTGGGTAGAAGGGTTGCTCGCTGATCGGGATTGTTCGCAGCGAGCTCGTCCTCAGGGAGCTAGTCCGCAGGGAGGCACTGGCAGCTCGGCCGGGGCCGGAGAGGTTGTTGCCAGCGGCGATCCCGGCCCAAGGAGCCGCTAGAAGACACAGCAGCAGGGTGAGCAGACCGGCGGCAATTGCCCTCTGCCAGCGCCGCCAATGCGAGTAGGCCAGCATCGATTGGTGCGCTGTATGACGCTGCATTTTGCCAGGGCTTGCTGGCCCGCTTCGCTCCAGGCTGGGCTTGCCTCAGAATGCAGGTCCCGCCGATGGGCACCTGTCGTTGAGTCTGCCCCGCCTGCATCCGCGCACGATTGAAGCCGTCAAGGAGCGGGCCGACATCGTTGATGTGGTGGGTGAGCACGTGGTGCTCAAAAAGAAGGGGCGGGAGTTTGTTGGCATCTGTCCCTTCCACGACGACAGCTC
This sequence comes from Prochlorococcaceae cyanobacterium, assembly GCA_044375975.1. Lineage (GTDB taxonomy): Bacteria > Cyanobacteriota > Cyanobacteriia > PCC-6307 > Cyanobiaceae > UBA5018. Next base: position 3,480 of record JBILLQ010000020.1, on the reverse strand, counting down.
GCCGTCGATGACGGTGTCGCCAGCCAAGCAATTTTATTACTGCTTTTCCTGCGGTGCCGGCGGCAATGCGATCAAGTTCCTGATGGAACTGCAGCGCCAGAATTTCAGCGATGTGGTGCTGGAGCTGGCGCGGCGCTATCAGCTGCCGATTGAAACCCTGGATGGCCCGCAACAGGAGCGGCTCCGCCAGCAGCTCTCCCGCCGCGAGCAACTGCACCGGGTGCTCAGCCTGGCGGCCGGCTGGTTCCGTTCCCAGTTGCGCTCGGCCGATGGCCAGCAGGCGCTTAGCTATTTGCAGCAGGACCGCCGCCTCAGCGAGTCCAGCCTGGAGGCCTTCCAGTTGGGCTATGCCCCGGATCAATGGGATGGTCTGCTCACTCATCTGCAGCGGGTGGAGGGCTTTGCGCCGGAGCTGTTGGAGGCGGCCGGCCTGGTGGTGGCGCGCAAGGGGGGCGATGGGTTTTATGACCGCTTTCGCGGTCGGGTGATGGTGCCGATCCACGACCGGCAGGGTCGGGTGATTGGTTTTGGCGGCCGCAGCCTCGGCGCTGCCGAACCGAAATACCTCAATTCCCCCGAGACGGAGGTATTTGAGAAGGGCAAACACCTGTTTGGCTTGGATCGGGCCGCCACGGCGATTCGCCAACAGGATCAGGCGGTGGTGGTGGAGGGCTATTTCGATGTGATCGCCCTGCATGCCGCCGGCATCACCAATTCGGTGGCGGCCCTGGGCACGGCCCTGAGTAGCCAGCAAATTACCCAGCTATGTCGCTGCTGCGATAGCAAGCGGCTGATCCTTAATTTCGATAGCGATGGCGCCGGCGTGCGCGCCGCCCAGCGGGCGATCGGGGCGGTGGAGCAGCTGGCCCTCCAGGGCCAGTTGGAGTTGCGGGTGCTGCACCTGCCGGCCGGTAAGGACCCCGATGAGTTCCTGCAGCAGAAAGGGGCCGGCGATTACCGGGCGCTGCTGGAGGAGGCGCCCCTCTGGCTCGATTGGCAGATTGATCAGGTGCTGGCCGGCCGCGATCTGGCCCGGGTGGATCAGTTTCAACAGGCGGTGACCGCCCTGGTGGCGCTGCTGGGCAAGTTGCCCCAGAGCGCTGTCCGCAGCCACTACCTGCAGCAGGTGGCCGAGCGGCTCTCCGGTGGTCAGGCGCGGCTGGCCCTGCAGCTGGAGGACGACCTGCGCCAGCAGGTGAAGGGTCAGCGCTGGCATGGCCGCTCCCAGAAGTGGGAGCAGCCGGGGGAGGCGGGCTTGCGGGAGCGGGCGGAGGCGGAGCTGCTGCGCCTCTATCTCCACTGTCCAGTCCACCGGGGTGCCATCCGCGCCGAGTTGCGGCGCCGGGAGCTGGACGATTTCGCCCTCGCCCACCACCGTCAGCTCTGGGCGGCGATCAGCAATTTGGAGGAGGACAACCTCGGGGCGGGTCGGCTGGAGGCGATCAACCGCGGCAGCGATGGCGGCGAGCAGCTAGCAGATCTGGATTTGCTGCGCCTGCTGGGGGAGCAGCTGCTGGTGGACCAGAGCGCCCTGCTCAACCGGCTGATGCCGCTGCTGGAGCCCAGCGAGGTCCAGCGCCTGGCCCTGCGCCATCCCCTGCTGCAGCTGCGGGGAGCTACGGCGGCCCTGGAGCGGCAGCGCAGCGTCAAACGCTGCCGCCACCTGCTGGCTGCCTGGAGCAGCCAGCGATTGGAAACCCTGGAGCGCTGCATCGCCCGGCTGTTGGAGCAGGAGGCCGGCGCAGCTGGCGTTGACTTCTCCACTGGCGTTGACGGCCCAAATGCGGCCAGCGCCGCCAGCATCGATCCCCTCGCCGATATGGAACAGCGGATTGAAGCCCTGTTCGCCGAGCTGAACGGCGATGCCCTGCGCTTTCAACAGCTTTACTATGCCGAGCGCCGCTACCTGGAAGACCTGGATAAGCGACGCCGCGCCGGCTACGAAGAGGTGTTGGCCCAACCTGCGATCTGATTACCTGGCCATGAAGTTATTATCTGGCTATGGGCCGATTGCCTGGCAAACCCGGGGAGCTCGCTGGACAGGAAGTAAGCCATGGTCGCCTATCCCTAGCAGTTGATATATGTCAGGCTCACCGTTTGTGGAAGCTCTCAATAATTGCTTAATTGCCAATCTTCTCCTCCGGGACCCATGTCTGTCCCAATGGGGCCGCCGGTCAGCGAGTCGCCCCTAATTATTGCTTGTCGCTAGCCTAAAATCCTTAAATTATTTGCATGCTTTGGATGTTGGCGTGCCTAGAATCTATATGTGTGGTTAATGCCGATATCTTTGTCATCGTATTTATTCCAATTCCCCTTGGATTGCTATCAATCGCTTGCCGGTCTGAGCGGTCCCTTGGGGCTTTCGGCTGGCGACATCGCCCTAGGCTGGGCTTGCTGATCGAGGTGGCTCTTGGCTTTTTTTGAGGTGATCTGGCAGGGCGAAGCGATCGGCGATGGCGGTGATCTGGGCGAGGCCCTGGAGGCCTATGCCGCCGTGGCGCCAGAAGTGGCCAGCTGGGAGGAGGCCTGCGCCGCCGGCGCCGCTCCCTGTCTGCGCCGCTATGCCTCCTTTGATGCCTTTCTCGATAACGCCGACGAACTGGAAACGATTCCAGTGACGGCCGCAATGATTGAAACCGCCCTCGCCGCCATCAAGCCCCAGCCGGCTGAGTAGAGATATAAATTTATAGCTAAATTGCTATTGACTGGCCGGGCCGCAAAATTGTGTTTTTTCCTAGGGTTTTCTGGCCTTGATTGGTTGGCAAGCTCGGCTATCCCTAGTCTGCACAGATCGGTCAGGAGCAAATGTCTGACCTTGATATGATTCTGGAGGTGGAAGAGATTGCCGGCGAAGCTTGCCACCAAATCAAGTTCCTGATTAACTGGCAGTATTGTAACTGGCGGAATTAAACGTTAAACAAAAATTCCATTACATCCCCCTCTTGCACCACATATTCTTTGCCCTCGCTGCGTAGCCAGCCCTTGTTGCGGGCCTCCACCAGGGAGCCGGCCTCCAGCAGTTGGCCATAGCCGATCGTTTGGGCGCGGATGAAACCCCGCTCGAAATCGGTGTGGATCACCCCTGCCGCCTGGGGGGCGCTCATGCCCGCCTTGATCGTCCAGGCGCGGCTTTCCTTGGGGCCAGTGGTGAAATAGGTGCGCAGGCCCAGCAGTCTATAGGTGGCGCGAATCAGGCCCTGCAGACCACCTTCCTCCACCCCTAGGCCCTCTAGAAACTCCAGCCGATCCCCTTCGGGCAATTCGATTAATTCGGCCTCCACCTGGGCGGAGATGCGCACGGTTTCGGCTCCCTCCTGGGCGGCCAGTTTCTGCACCGCTTCCACGTAGCTATTGCCGCTGGCCAGGTCGTCTTCGCTCACATTGGTGGCATAGATGATTGGCTTGGCGGTGAGTAGGCCGAGCGGTTTGACCAGATCGGCCTCCTCATCGCTGAGCCCCAGGGAGCGCACGGCACCGCCG
>JBILLQ010000019.1:0-48079 GCA_044375975.1 Prochlorococcaceae cyanobacterium | reverse complement strand
CGCCCGCAGGCGGGCGGTTCCTCCTCATCGGACAGCGCTGGCCTGCGGCCAACGCCGCCCGATGAGGAGGCCTGAGGGAGACCCCCGGTAAAGCGGCACAAGTTGCCGCCCCCAACAACGACACCAACACGACAACCACCGATGAAACACAGATCCAAGGGGCCCCAAAAAGGCCCCGTCAGCACCCCATCAGGTGGACCAGTTTTCGTGGCGCCAGAGGACCAAAAGCGGATGTCGCTTGACAATCATGAAAGATTTAACACCAAGCTTTAATATAGTGATGCTTGGATCCTCTGGTGCAGGAAAAACCCTTTACCTTGCCAGCTTGCATCATGCACTATCCCTGTTAAACCCTGATTTAGGGTTTTATATAGAGACAGATTCACAAAAGACGTTGATTCTAAATAGATATGCCGCCATGCTTGCCAACCCCAATGTTGAATGGCCTGCAGGTACAAGAAGCTTGCAGCAATGGGAATTCACCTGCTATGTTAACAATTTAACCGACAGAGTAAAGGCTTTTGATTTTAAATACATTGACTATGCAGGCGGAACGCTCATAGATATTCTAGAGAACGACACTCATTCTGCACAACAACAAGAATTGTTTCAGTCTATCGAGAATGCCAACGTTCTTTTGGGCCTTCTTGATGGTGAAAAAATCATAGATTTCATGGAAGACAATAACTCCGAAAAGTTGCATCATTTCAAATCAATTGATCTACCCAATATGATTCTCCAAATTAAGCGTTGTAAACCCACCATACCCGTTCACTTTGTCATATCAAAGTGGGATATGGTCACATCATTAGGCGGCTATAGAGTTGCAGAGATTAGAGACAAATTGATGACAAACGCAGTGTTTAGAAATTTTCTAAACAAGAGAGAGCATATAAACAGATCAATCGTTCGACTTATTCCCGTAAGCTCAATTGGTCTCAACAAAGCTAGCTATAAACGTGATATCGAGGCTGGCCAGATTTCAACAATTCGCGAATCCCACGAGATTGATCCTTATAATGTAACTGTCCCCTTGAGTTACGTTTTGGGTGATAGTATACGTTCCTCCATACAGGTGCTCGAAGCTCGGAAACAGAGTATGAACTCCTTGCAACGCCTTTTATTCTCATTTCGTTCGATATTTAAACATCCTCTCATCGATTTGCTGCCTCCAGGCCTCGATTGGATCGTAAAGGCTTCAGCATTCACTGCCGGAATGCTAGAACAACAAAACAGCCAGGCATTCATTAGGTTTTTCACTGGTGAAATAGGCAATATAAATAAGCAACAAGACGCGCTTAAGTATATGATGGATATTTGTGCGAAGACAGCTCTTAAGTTTGAAGATGGCCACCCTGGGACAATTCTCACAGTATCAAAAACGATGTAATCATGGACCACTTGAACGCTTACCCATTCTTGATCAGCCGCAATTATAATCAAGATTATAGGTTGGTCTATGGACCTTCGTTTTGCAAATCTTCAGAATATTCTAGCAAGTTATTTGATGTCACTGGATATGCGACTGAGACTGACAGTCACGACCTTATCTTTGCCGCTCTAGATTTATCTTTTACGTCACTACCTTGCAGCGTTGTCTATCGCGTCATACCTGCAAGCGGTTTTGACATTGGCGAAGATTCGCCTAGGAAAATAACCGATAATGTTGGAAGAACGATTTATCACATAGAAGGCATATTGTCTTACCAAGCAGATAAAGCTCTCGCCGACTGGATCGACAAAGAGCAGTTTTCAAAGTTAGTTCATATTCCCATGATGGATGAATACAAGAAGTTTTGGAATCAAATTCCGTTGACAGGTGATAAATTCGCTGACCTGGAAATACAACTGACATCCTTGATAACGGATGCAAGATTTCCGCCACCAGAACCTCCTAAATTAGCCCATGGAAATTCATACGAAGAAAACACATTCAAAGAAAAGAATAGATTCATAAATTCGAGGGCTTTCAAATTTCCCAAGCTTTATTGGGAAATTGGTTTCAGGCTGGGACTTGTAGCTGTAGTCATATTTCTTATTTTTAGCGCAATAAATAAACTTATTTCACCAGGGCCCCTGCGCATCGGGGCGGTGATCTCCCTCACTGGCAATGACAACGTGATCGGCCAGGACCAGCGCATTGGCCTGGAGCTGGCCCGCAACCATTTCCAGGACATCGCTCCGGCGCTGGAGCTACACATCGAGGATGGAGGCAGCGATGATGGCACCGCCATCAATGCCTTCCGCAGTTTGATCAACAACAAGGTGGCTGCTCTGATCGGCCCCACCTTGTCCAAGCAGGCCTTCGCGGTCGATCCGATCGCAGGCCAAGCCGGCATCCCCCAGATCGGTCCGTCCGTGCTGCGGGCTTCGGCGCCTGTGGCCAAGGTGGCGCCCCTCTTGATCGATGCAGCACTCAAACTCAACCCCGCCATACAGCGTGCGGCGGTGTTCTACGCCGAGGGCGACGCCTACTCCAGCTCCGAATCCAAGATCTTCCTGCAGACCCTGGTCAGCCGTGGTATTACGCTTGTCTCGGTGAATAAGACAAGCGTTAGCGACACCGATTTCCATAACAAGATCACCGATACCCTGAACCTCAAACCCGAACTGATCGTGATCTCGGCCCTACCAAGTGATGGCGGCAACTTGGTGCGTCAGATCCGCGAACTCGGCTTCAAGGGCATCCTGGTGGCGGGCAACGGCATGAACTCACCAAATATCTATCCCATCTGTCAGAGATTCTGCAATGAGCTGCTGATCGCCCAGTCCTATAACCCGAAGGGGCCTTCGGCGATCAACAAGGCCTTCCTTGACCGCTATAGAAAGGCCCAGGAGGACGCTGTTCCGCCCCAGTCAAGTGCCGAAGCCTTTACTGCCTACCAGATGGTGGCTAAATCCCTAGCGACCCTGCAGCGTCAGCAACCCGCCGGAGCCTCCCTGGCCGCCCTGCCGCTGCCTGAGCTGCATCGCCAGCTGAGTGCCACCCTGTTCAAGGGCACCTATCAAACGCCTCTAGGCACGATTAGCTTCACCCCCAAGGGAGAGGTGATACAGCAGCACTTCTATGTTGCCCAGGTGCACATGGCGGCCGATGGACGTAGCGGTCGTTTCCTGCTACTGCCCTGATGTGCGCACTCCAACACCCGCCCGTATCTGCCCCCCTCTTTATCGCCGATGAAAACCCCGATAGCGATATTGGCCAGTGGCATCTCCACCGGCGTGGTTTACGGCCTTCTCGCCTTTGGCTACACCCTGGTGTTCTCTATGCAGGAGATTATCAACTTCGCCCACGGCGCCATGTTCACCCTCTTTGCCTACCTCACCTACCTGCTGGTGGGCGGCGCGGTTAGCAGCTACGGCTTGCTAACGAGTTTTCAGCTAGCCGTTCCGATACGCTTCTGGGGCGCTCTGCCCCTGGTGACCTTGCCACCGTCAGGCTCACTAGGCTAAACCACTGGCCTACCTGATCACCAGCCTCAGCGCCGTCGTGATCTTTGTGAACATGCTACTTATCCTGCTGGTGACCGATGGCTATTCCATGTCATCTTTAGATTTAGGCCACCAAATCCGATGAAAATCCAAGAAACAGCTCAACTTATCTGAGCAGGGGCGTGCCAGTTGAGCCGCTCCAAAGGACTAAACCAAATTCGCACAAGATCGTGGCACGGGGGGACGATTCATCCTTCTTCGTTGGATTACTTCCATAATTCATTCGACCTCATGGCGGAGGTTACCCTGCAATTAGATAACCCATTGAACACTTGGCGACAGGGTGTTCTGCGTGATCAAGACCGTGCCTGCAAAGTCCCACAATAGCAAGCCCCATACATTAACTTCTTACCAATAAGTCTTATTTAATAGGCCCTATTCGGCCAAGTCCATCCAGCAGCACCTGTTATACGGACAATACTTGAGACAATCAGTTCAAGCCCTGCATGAATTCCAGCCATGCGATGAGCAGACATGGGTGAATTGGGACAGCCTTGCGTCTCGACCCATGAACACGCAATCAAAAGCATTAGAAAGTACTATCAAACCCAGCCTAGACCCCGGAATTAATCTAACTTTCGAGCGGCGTCTTACAGCTGATAGGCAATAACTGAATCAGGGCAATAAGCCAACAAGTCAGCCAAGGCATCTAGGCAGGCTCAGAACATCGGCGATTTCGCCGCCCCAACAAGCTGAGAAATATTCGGCATCAGAGCTACATTGGACATGGCTCGGTTATTCAGACATCCCCTAACTATTCAGCAACACTTTCTGCCTGACAGAATTAATATAATTTTTAGTGGCACTTTTCAGCTGAACGAGAATAGATAAATCAAACCAGACAAGCAAAATAACAACTTAAACTCTTAATTATTTAATTATTTATTTAAACACAAATAAGTGTATTTAGCGAAATGACCTTGTCGGTGGTTGGCTGCTAGCAATCAGAACAAGACAGTTAGCTGCATGAATTGGCTCATGCAGTTCGGCTAATACAGCCGGGCTCACACAGCTCTAATCGGGCGCTTTTCGATCACCTTGTCGATCAGGCCATAGGCCACGGCTTCGCTGGGGGACATGAAGAAGTCGCGATCGGTGTCCTCCTCCACTCGGGACAGGGGCTGGCCGGTGCGATCGGAGAGTTCTTGGTTGAGCTTCTTTTTGAGGTAGAGAATTTCGTCGGCTTGGATGCGGATGTCACTGGCCTGACCCCGAGCACCACCGAGCGGTTGGTGGATCATGATCCGGGAATGGGTGAGGCTGCTGCGCTTGCCCTTGGCACCGGCGGTAAGCAAGAAAGCCCCCATCGATGCGGCCAGGCCCAAGCACACCGTTTGCACGTCTGGCTTGATGTGCTGCATCGTATCGAAGATGCCGAGGCCGTCGTAGACCGAACCGCCGGGAGAATTGATGTACAGAAAAATGTCTTTTTCGGCGTCTTCCGCCTCCAGGAATAGCAACTGAGCCACCACTCGGTTGGCTGACTCGGCGGTTACGGGCTCGCCCAGGAAGATGATTCGCTCGCGCAATAGGCGCGAGTAAATGTCAAAAGCCCGTTCGCCCCGGCCCGACTCTTCGATCACGATCGGGATCATCGACACAGGGGCCAGCGCGGTTCAGCCACGATCCTACTGAGGTCGAGTCGCTAGGGTCGCTGGATCACGTCGAGTCGCTAGGGTCGCTGGATCACTTGGTGTATCTCGCGTGAGCGACGCCCTCACGGTTGCCGACAGCAAGCGCGCCTTCCATCGCGCCTTCCCCTTCCTGGTGGCTCCCCTCTACCGGCGGATGGTGGACGAGCTGCTGGTGGAACTGCATCTTTTAAGCCGTCAGCAGGGATTTCAGAGCGATCCCCTGTTTGCCTGTGGCTTGATCCAGGTATTCGACGGCTTCACTCGCGGCTATCGGCCCGACCATCACCGGGAGCTGCTTTTGGCTGCTCTCTGCAGCTGCTCTGGCCATGACGCCGCCGCCCTGCGGCGCCAAAGGGATGGGGCTGTGGCCGCCATTGGCCATCACAGCGTCGAAGAGGTGAAGCAATGGGTGGAACGCCAGGGGGAAGGCGCTCCTGAACCGCTGGCGCTAGCCCTGGCCAGCATCCGCAGACCCGACTTTCATTACTCGCGCCTGATGGCGGTGGGGCTGCTCAGCCTGATGGAGCAGGCCCAGGGTGCCGATGGCATGGATCCGCTCAGCCTGCGGGGCTATGCCCACGATCTGGGCAGTGCCATGGGCTTGCTGCGGGAGCGGATGGACAGGGATCTGAACCTCTACGCAACCAACCTGGAAAAGATGGCCCAGGCGGTGGAGTTGATGGAAGAGACCGTGGCGGCGGAACGGCGCAAACGCGAGCGGCAACAACAAACGCCCAAAGCCGGGCAGCCCGACGATGCGGCTAGCGACTCTGAGGGCCAGTCCGAGGGCCAGTCGGGAGGCGATCAGCTGGCGCCCGCAGCTGAAGGCGTCCAGTCAGCTGGCTGAGCGGTTGCCCCCTGGTCGCTGTAGCCGCCAGCTCCAGGCTGGTGGCCCTGCGCACCAACAGGGGCAGACCCTCTGGAATCAGCGACAACTTATCCAATTCGGATGGTTGTAGCCGCAGCTGAAACCGGTCTGGAACGATCCTGGCGGTTGAAGGGGCAAGCGGCTCGGTCCCCAGGAACAGAAGCAGTTGCGGATCGCCGCCTGGGCTGGCCAGCCAGCGCCAGCCCCCCACCACCTGGCCGTCCTCCCGTGAAAAGCTCGCTGTGGGCAGGCGGCGACCAGATCCACCGCTGCCAGCGGCGCCCCCGGGCTCCAATCTGGCGGCGGTCTCCTGGAGGCCACCATCCAGCAGGCCCTGGCGCAGACGCTCAAGCAGCTTTGCCCAGGCCTGGCGCTCGCTGCCCACCATAAATTCCAACTCCAATCCCGCCTGGAAAGCGCCGCTGGCGATTCGGCGCAAGCGCAGCTGGAAGGGAACCGATTGCAGCAGCTTTAGCTCACCATCAGCGAGGCCATAGCGGGCCGCCAGCGGTTCGCGGATCAACTGACGGCTCAGCAGCCCCTGGAGCCAGGGCTCCAAGCGCGGACCGGACAGCTCCAGGGCGATGCCTGGCGGCAAGGCAGCTGGCCGAGCAAAGCCCTGCCCTGCCCTGGGGGGATCAGCCAGCAGACCGGTGAATGACGTGGCTTCTCCCTGCAGCTCCAGAGCGCCGCGCAGGTCAGTGCCGCCGCCACCGGTGGTGAGGCTGAGACAGCCCTGGCGCAGGTGCTGCAAAAGCGGCGCTACGGGGCCAGTGATCGCCGCGAGACCCAAAGCACTCCAATAGACGGCTTGCCCCTGCTGTAGCCGCTCCAGGCAGCGGCCCTCCAGGCCCTGGCGCTGGCGCTGGCGCTGGCGGCTGCTGGACCTGAGTTGATCCGACAGCTGGCGCAGCGAGAGCGGATCGGGCGCCAGCACCAGCAGATCATCCACCCGCAGCGCATTTGGCGGCAGTGGCGTGGCAGCAGCTGCGGGTCCCGGGCGATCAGCAATGGCCAGGAAGGCGCCAGCGTCTCCGTCACGGCCCCAGAACTGCCACCAAAGCCCCCCTTGACGCTGCCATTGGCTGAGCGCCTGGCTGGGCCCGAGCCGCTGTTGCCACAGGGAGGGCACCGGCCGCAGCGGATTGGCGGCAAAACTCTGGATCAGGGCCGTCTCGCTCAGCAGCCGCGCCAGACCCTGGGCCCTGGGCCTCGGTAGCCGCCAGAGCACCAGGGCTGGCGCCAGCAGCAGTAGGACAGTGACCAGGGCCGTGGCCCGCAGCTGCAGACGCGGCATGGTCACTGAAATTGAAGGGGCTCTAGCCAGTCCGCTCCGAGACAGGGCTTGCTGATCGTGATCGATCGGGCGACCCCAGCAGCTGCAACCCGCCCCTGCCCCACATCTACCGGCCACACAAGAGGCGGCCACACAAGAGGCGGCCACACAAGAGGCGGCCACACAAGAGTCGGCCACACAAGAGCCGGCCACACAAAAACCGGCCACACCCCAACCAGCCGCTCCCGAACCAAGTACTGGGCCGGGGAAGCCGGATTCATGGGCGGCGGGGGGAGTTGGCCGCCTGGCGCCGACGCCGATCGCGCCAGTCAACGGCGGACAGATAGATCACTCCCGCACTCACGAAAATCAGTAGCCCGATGGCCACCCAGGAGAGCAACTGGGAGCTGGTGGGGCCGCTGGCGACGATCGACTCAACCACGATGACGCTGCCAAACAGGTTTGACCAGGGCTCAGAAGTTGATGCTGCCGTCGCCATGGCGGCCCCAGACCACCATGGCGATCGAGAAGCTGAACAGAGCAGCGAGGGAAGCCCAGCCCACGGTGATCAGCATGGCGCGGTGATTTCGAGGTGTCAGGACTTTACCTAGGCTGATCCACGATTGAGATCGTCCCGCCTTGTGAGCTACGCCTCGCCCACTGCCGTGCGGGAGTCCCGGACGCTGCGTCAGCCCTACCCGAACTTCAAGGTGGTGGTGCTCGACGACGACGTGAACACCTTCCAGCACGTGGTGGATTGCCTGGTGAAGCACATCCCGGGCATGCTGTCAGATCGCGCCTGGGAACTGGCCCACCGCATTGATAGCGAGGGCTCGGCCGTGGTCTGGTGCGGCCCCCAGGAGCAGGCTGAGCTATACCACCAGCAACTACTGGTGGAGGGACTGACCATGGCCCCCCTGGAACGCGCCTAGGAGAGCTCATGGGCCGGGTGGTGATCACCCACAGCACCTACCTGGAGGGGCTGATCCCGCTGCTGCGGCGACTGGCCCAGCAACCGGGCATCGACACGGTCACTCCCGCTGTGATCAGCCGGGTAAAAGGGCGCGCCGCCAGCTTGAGACTGAGAGTGTCCGCACCAATCCTGGGCGGTTACAAGCTGCTGGCCCGCCGCGGCAATAGTGCCCAGGAGGTGTTTGTGACCACCCAATGGAGCCGTGAACTGCTCCAGGAACAACTGGATCAACTGGCGGGCTCCCCCTGAGCCTGGCCCCCGGGGCGGATTATGCCTGATTCTGGCAGCGGCCAAAAATCAGCGGCCAGCCACCCCAGCTGATCCTGACCGCTGATTTTGGGCAGCTGATTTTGGGCCACTGATTTTTGGTCATTGATTTTGAGCCGCTGATTTTGGGCCGCTGATTTTTGGCTGCTGAAAAGCTCTGGCTATCTAGGTAGCCAGAATGGGCTTTGCTTTTCCCGCCGGCCTTGCCAATCGCCACCTCCCAAATCGATGCAGCGCTGCAATGGCGCTATGCGGTGAAGGCATTCGATCCAAGCCGCAGCATCGACCCCGAAACCTGGGCCTGCCTGGAGAACAGCTTGGTGCAGAGCCCCTCCAGCTATGGCCTGCAGCCCTGGAAATTTTTACTGATCACCGATCCAGCCCTGCGGGCCCAGCTGCGACCTCATTCCTGGAATCAATCCCAGATCACCGACTGCTCCCACCTGGTGGTGTTTCTGTTGCGACGCGAAATCGCACTGGGCGATGTGGATCGGTTGATCGCCGCCACCAGTGCCGCCCGGGGTTTGGCGCCGGAACAGCTGGATTTTTATCGTGAACTGATCTTGAAAGATCTGGTCAACGGCCCCCGCAGCCAGGAAATTGAGCGTTGGTCCAGCAATCAGGTGTACATCGCCCTGGGCACCTTCATGGCCGCCGCCGCCCTCCTGGAGGTGGACACCTGCCCAATTGAGGGCTTCTCGCCCCTGGAGTACGACCGAATCCTGGAGCTTGAAACCAGCCCCTATCGCAGCTGCGTGGTCTGCGCTGCCGGCTACCGGGATGCGAGCGACAAATACGCCAATCTGGCCAAAGTGCGCTATCCAGCTAACGAGCTAATTGAGAGGCGCTAGGAATTTTCTGGAATAAGAATTTTCTGGAATAGAGACTTCTGAAATAAGAATGTTCCAGAAAACAGCTATATTGAATTGGCTCATAAAAATAAACAGCGTCTTGTGGCGCTGTTTATTGCTAAATGGGTGAACCGCCGTGCCGTCTTGCCCCAGTGTTCGACCTGGTGGTACCAGAAGGGGGTCAAAGTCGGGGCTTCGTTTCCAGCTACGAGGCCGGCCTACGTTGCTTCCGCTGCAGACCCCCATGTCGAAAAGGGAGTCAGATCAGAAAACTGTAAAAGGCAGTCACCAACACGGCAGTCCTGTTCCAGCTTAGGGCGCATCTGGCGGCAAGGGCCAAATCGAGCGCACCTCCGCCACTCTCAGCTGGGCTTCGCTGGCCCGGGCCTGGCTGTCGCTCGCCTGCAGCGGCAGCGTCACGTGGCCGAGTTTGCGGCCCAGCCGGGAGCCCTGCTTGCCATACCAGTGCAGCGCCGCCCCGGGCAGGGCCTCCAGGGCCCGGCGCTGGTCGAGGTACTCGCCACTGGAGATCTCGTAGCCGAGCAAATTCACCATCACCGCCCCAGGCAGCCGCAGGGCCGTACTGGCCAAGGGCATGCCGGCCACGATGCGGGCCTGCTGGCTGAATTGGCTGGTGGTGGCCGCCTCGATCGTGACGTGGGCTGAGTTGTGGGTGCGGGGGGCGATCTCGTTCACCTGCAGGCCCGCGGGCCCAAAGAAAAATTCAATCGATAGCACCCCCACGTAGTCGAGGGCGGTAACCAGCGAGCAGGCGATATTGCGGGCGAAGGCCTGCACCGCATGGGGTAAAGCGGCTGGAGTGAGCACCCAGTCGCATACCTGCCGGTGCTGGTGGGTTTGGGCCAGGGGCCACACCTCCACCCGGCCCTCGCTGTCGCGGGCAACGGTGATGGCCAGCTCCAGATCGAAGGCCACCAACTCCTCCAAGATCCAATCGGCGCTGTTCACCCGCCGTTGCAACCAGGCCAGGTCGGCGGCGCTGCGCACCAGGGCGGTGCCCTTGCCGTCGTAGCCACCGCTGGCCACCTTTGCCATCAGGGGCAGAGCCATGCCCTGGGGCAGTGCTTCCCCCAGCTCAGGCATCTCACTCCAGCGCAGGGTGGGCAGCTGCAGCCGGTCGAGCAAAAGCCGCTGGCTGCGCTTGCACACCAGGGGCTCCAAGGCCTGCAGAGAGGGCACAAAGCGCACCCCGGCCGCCGCTAATGGGGCTAGCGCTGCCAGGTCCAGCCACTCGTTTTCGAAAGTGATCGCCTCGCAGCGGCGGGCCAGCTCAGCGGTGGCGGCGATATCGCCCAGGTGGGCCTGGATAACGCTGCTGGCCAGGCGGCTGGCTGGATCAGAGGCGCCAGGGGTTTGTGAGTGCAGCTGGATCCCCAGTTGCCGGGCCGCATCGGCCAGCATCCAGGCCAGCTGGCCGCCGCCCACCACTCCAATAGACAGCTCGCCCTTGGCTGGGGCGGCTGGCAGGGGCTGGCCAGCCGGCAACTCAGGGTTGAGCTGGCCCGCAGTGGCCGTCGTAGCAGTCGTCGGGTTGCTTGTCGTCACCAGCAGCGGCCAAACCAACTTGGTTAGGGCTGTAATCGCGGCCCTTGGCATCCAATCTTGCATCTGCCAGCGGCGGGCTGGTGGGATTACCCCAGCCGCCAGCACCTGCCACCGCGTTAGCAGCTTCAGCGCCAGCCGCCATCGCCCGCCACCGCCAGGCGGATCAGGCTGAGCCCCAGCACGAACACGAACAGGGCCAAGCCCACCGTGCAGGCGTAGCTGATCTCCAGTTCGGCGAAGGCCTGGTCATACACGTAATAGACGATGGTGCGGGTGGCATCGGCCGGACCGCCCTGGGTCATCAGGTACACCTCCTCGAACACCTTGGTAGCGGCAATCGCCGCAATCACTGCCACCAGGGTTAGGTAGGGCCGCAATAGCGGCAGGGTGATGTCCAGATGTTGGCGCCAGCCCTCGCTGCCATCGAGTTCGGCTGCTTCATAGAGCTCCCCCGGAATGCCCTGGAGCCCCGCCAGAAAAATCACCATGTAGTAGCCAAGCCCCTTCCAAACGGTGAGCAACATCACCGAGGGCAGGGCCAGCAAAGGGGTGGTTAGAAAGCCGATCGGCGAAAAGCGATCCCCCAACAGCACCCCTAACCAGCCATTCAGCATCCCGTTCTCCGCATACAGCCAGCGAAAGGCGATGGCGGCCACCACGATCGACACCAACACCGGTGTATAGAAAGCGCCGCGAAACCAGTGGCTACCGGGGAGCCGCCGATTCACCAGCACCGCCAGCAGCAGTGAGCCGCCAACGATCGGCGGCACCACCCCGATCAAATAGAGAAAAGTGGTGCCCATCACCCGAAAGAACATCGGGTCGGCAAGCAGACGGCGGATGTTGGCCAGCCCCACAAAGCGCAGGGGCTCCGTCACATCCAGCCCGGTCTGGGTGAAGCTGATCACCAGGGCCATGGCGGCGGGAATCAGCACCGAGAGCCCGATCAGCACCAGAGCCGGCGCCAAAAAGGCCCAGGAGCTGCGGGAGGGGCTACTGCCGGCCATGGTGGCTCTCTACTGGCGCCATTGTGGTAGATGCCAGCGGTGACGCCCCCGGCGTGAATAGCTCAAGCCCCAGTAACAGCCCCAGCTCAAGCCCCAGAGTGCTGCCCCGCAGTGGCGATCCCCAACAGGTGCTGCGGCAGGTGTTTGGCTATGCCGCCTTCCGCGGTCCCCAGGCCGAGGTGGTGCAGCACGTGATGGAAGGCGGTTCAGGCCTGGTGCTGATGCCTACCGGCGGCGGAAAATCGCTCTGTTATCAGGTACCGGCCCTCTGCCGGCCGGGGTTGGGAGTGGTGATCTCACCGCTGATCGCCCTGATGGATGACCAGGTGGCGGCCCTGCGCCAAGCGGGCGTAGCCGCAGCGGCCCTGCATTCGGGCCTGGCGGCCGACCAGGCCACCGCCCTGTGGCGCCAATTGGCGGCCGGCACCCTGGAGCTGCTTTATGTGTCTCCAGAGCGGCTGTTGGCGGGAGATCTGTTGGATCGGCTGGCCGGCGGCGCCGCTGGCCAGCCCCCTTCCCTGTTCGCCATCGATGAGGCCCACTGCGTTTCGCAGTGGGGCCATGACTTCCGGCCGGAATACATCCAGCTGGGAATTTTGGCGGAGCGCTTTGCCAATGTGCCGCGGCTGGCACTCACCGCCACGGCCGATCCGCGCACCCGCAGCGAGATTGTGGAGCGGCTGCGGCTGGAGCGGGGCCGGGTGTTTCTGGCCAGTTTTGATCGGCCCAACATTCGCTATTTGCTGCGGGCCAAGGATCAGCCCAGCCGCCAACTGCTCAGCTTTCTCGAGCAGCAGCGGGGGCAATCCGGCATTGTCTATGCCCGATCCCGCAGTCGGGTGGAACGGCTGACGGCCGAATTGCGGGCCGCCGGCCACGAGGCGGTGGGCTACCACGCCGGAATGGAGAGTGGCCAGCGCTCCGCCGCCCTGGATCAATTCCGCTCCGGTGGCAGCAGCGGCGCCGTGGTGGTGGTGGCCACGATTGCCTTTGGCATGGGGATCGACAAACCAGACGTGCGCTTCGTGGCCCACGTGGATTTACCCAAGAGCCTGGAGGCCTATTACCAGGAGACGGGTCGAGCTGGTCGCGATGGTCTGCCGGCCCTGGCCTGGATGGTGCATGGACCGGGCGATGTACCCCAGTTGCGGCGCTTCATTGAGGAATCGGCGGCGCCCCCTGAACAGAAGCGCATCGAACACGGCAAGCTTGATGCGCTACTGGGCTTCACCGATGCGCCCGGTTGCCGCCGCCAGGTGCTGCTGGCCAATTTTGGTGAACAGCTGCTGAGCCCCTGTGGCAACTGCGACGCCTGCCTGGAACCGCGCAGCCTCAGCGACGTGACCGTTGCAGCCCAGAAGTTGCTATCTACGGTGTGGCGCACGGGCCAACGCTTTGGTGCGGCCCACCTGGTGGATGTGTTGCTGGGCTCTACCAGCGAGCGCATCCGCAGCCTCGGCCATGACCAGCTCAGCGTGCATGGCATCGGCAAAGAGCTGGATCGCGACCAATGGCGCAGCCTGGTGCGTCAACTAACGGGCCTCGGCCTGCTGGAGGAGGTGCCCGATGGCAGGGGGGGCCTGCGCTGGGGATCGGAGCCAGAGGTGCGGCAGTTACTGCGCGGTGATCGCAAATTGGCATTGCCCTTGGCCGCGCCCAAGCGGGAGCGACGCCAACAACAGCCCCGCGATGGGCAGATTGGCCCAGCCGGGACAGCGGCCGATTGGGGAGATGCCGATCCAGAGCTTCTTGCCGCCCTCAAGCGCTGGCGCAGCGAGCAGGCCCGCAGCCAGGGAGTGCCCTCCTACGTGGTTTTCCACGATCGAACCCTGCTGGAACTAGCGGCCCGCAAGCCCAGTGATCGCAGCGAACTGATCGGAGTAAATGGCATCGGCACCGCCAAACTAGAGCGCTACGGCGAGGCCCTATTGGCGGTGATAACAGAAGCAGGCAATACAATTGGCAGTTAAAAAGTTTTAGCAGATATCGATTATAATTGTTGGTCACTAAATTTGCTGGCACCCAATGCATCAGGGAAGCTCTGAAAAACCCGAGCCACAGCCAATGCAGCACTAATGCCGCAATGGCTATCAGCTGGTTGGGTCGACGCAATGGCGGTTTTTCAGAGGCTCCTTAGACAGCCTTGATCCACCAGCCGTCGGCATCAGCAGTATCCGCAGTCCAGCGGGCATCCATCAATGCATAACTGTACTGCCGGTATTCACCGTCAGTGGTTGGATAAGTGCCATTAGAGTTTTGAATTTCCCCCCAAGGGTCATGAACCCAGAAGTAGCCGCCGCCAGGAAATGATGAATCATTCTTATAGCCAACCACGCAAATCCAATGTCCGCCACCACTGGGGGCCGAGGCTGGGCCATGGTGCAAGATTCCACAGGGGGCGGGAATTCCCCTATCTAGCTGCGCCTTGAGGTTTGCCAGGCTGCCGTTGGTGAGAAACTGAGCCTTGACACCAAAATGAGCCAATGTGGCCACCTGCACCGAGCTACTTGTGGAATCACCTCGCTTAAATACTTCCTGAACATACTGATCATCTTTGCTTATTGCCCCTGGCTTTAGCGACATCAGCAGCATGGCGCATGAACTGGAGAAACAGGTTCGTGAAGCATCTCGGTAGTTGTCCCGCTGGCTCTGATAGGGCACATTCAACTTGCAACCACCACCACTGCTAGTGCTAGTACTGCTAGCGCTAGTACTGCTAGCGCTAGCAGTACTAGCGCCAATTCTAGCGCCACTAATCTGCCAGTGATCGGTAAATATCCACCATTTTCCAGCACCACCAGGTAGTTCTACGAGTTGATGTCCAGCCGCTTCCTGGATCCATTTACAACCCTTATATTCCTTGCCCGGGATGACGGCCGACTTTTCATTTTCCGCCAGCTCGCCGCTGTTCTTAGCCTGTTTTTTCAAAACAGTGGCTACCTTGCAAAGGATGTCCATAGTGGTTGTGGGGCCATGCCTATAGATGCCTTTTCAGCTAAGCCTGTTCAGACAGTGCATGTCAACCCAGCAGCACCGGGCAGGGACATCTTGAAAAATCCCAAATCTCATTGATCTCATTCTGCAAAAGGCATGCGGCAATGCAATTCCGCTAGCCGCCAATTTGTACCGTTGCAAAACCAATGGTGATCGAGCCTCCATGGGCACAGGTGTCACCCATGCGGGCAGCAGGCTTACCACCAATCATGACGCTGCTCGAACCTTTAACGATCGCATCTGGCGGTCCGACGCATACACAGTTATCTCCCATACAAGCGGCTGGCATACCGCCAATCAACACGGTGGGTGCACCCGGACCAATGATCGGACCACCCACATGGGGAATTGGAGCCGGAGCGGCGGGCGTTTGCATCGGACAGGTGTGCAGATCTCCAATCCGGGCTGCAGCTGGCATGGCAAAGCAACGGCGTAGAACTGATGGTGCGATAGCAAGAAGCATAATGGCATCTCGAAAATTGGCAATTCCGCCCACGAGAGCCATTGGCAGGTCAGTCGCTGCAACGCTTGTCGCGGCATGTCATCGATGGACCTTGGTATTTTCGAGGTGCCCATAAGCTCGTTGGCTATGACCTTGCCCGGGCTTGCCAGCGGGCCTTTGCCACTGGCAAGCCTAGATAATGACTGGTCGCTTCACGGGCAGCACGGATCGGATGGCCATTTCCTGAATAGGCCCCTATGGAATTTCCAGGGTAATCAAGTTTGATTTTAACTCAATATTCAGCCAGCCTAGAATCAATACCCAACTAATTCTAAAACAATGTCAAGCTTAGTCCCCACTCGATATTCAGCCTGCGGCGTCTACATTCGGTATGGCCTTTAGGCAGGTGGTTGCCGCACCGGAAAGGCGCTGTCGCCGCATCGTCCAGCTGGGCCGCAGGCCGCAGGCCGCCCAGCGCACGGTACCGGCGCCATAGCGGCGATTGAGCTGGTCGATGGTGGCCATCAGGGCATCCCGTCGTTGCTGCTGCTCCCAGGGCAGCGGCGCAAAAAGGTGATGCTGAAGGATCTCATAAGGTTCTAAACCCTGTAACAGTACGCCGGCTTTTTGCAGTGGTTTATGGGGGCGCAACAGCTGGGAAGCTAGGGGTAGGGCTGCCGCCAACAACACAGCGGTGTCATTGCTGGGCAAGGGCAATTCCACGCTGGCGGCATTGCGATAGAAACTGGTGCCATTGAATGGGCTGCTGCGCACAAATACGGTGAGTAGCCGAGCGCGCTGGCGTTGCTGGCGCAATTTTTCCGCAGCCCGGCTCACATAGGTGGCAATCGCCTCGCGCAAGGGCGCGAGTTCGCAGATCGGTTCACTGAAGCTGCGACTAACGCAGGTTTCGCGCTTGGCTGGCGGCGCGGTTTTAAGGGGCAGACAGGCAATACCAGCCAATTCCTGCTGCAGCCGGACCCCCACCACGCCAGCCTTCTGGCGCAGCGTTGCCGTGGGCATGTCCCGCAGGGCGAGGGCAGTGGCCACGCCCCGCAGGCGGCACCAACGGGCCAGTTGCCGACCGATGCCCCACACCTCATCTACGGGCATGCTCGCCAGCCAGGGATCTGGATCGGCCACGGCACCCAAATCAAAGACGCCATGCTGATGACGTTTCGCCAGCCGATTGGCGAGCTTGGCCAGCACCTTGCTGGGGCCGATTCCCACCGCCACCGGCAGTCCCAGCTGGCGCAGCACCGCTGCCCGCAGGGCTCCGCCCCAGGCGCTGAGGTCACCGCCGTCGGCCGGCCGCGCCATCAGGGCAAAAGCTTCGTCGATCGAATAGACCTCCAGCGCTTCCACCCACCAGGCCAGGGTGGTCATCAGCCGCCGGCTCATGTCGGCATAGAGGGCGTAGTTAGAGCTGCGCACCACCACGCCATGGCGCTCCAAGAGGGGGCGGGCCTGGAAGAGGGGTATGCCCATGGGTATGCCCAAGGCGCGCGCCTCAGCGCTGCGGGCCACGATGCAGCCGTCGTTATTGGAGAGCACCACCAAGGGCCGACCGCGCAGGCCAGGCTCCAGCACCGCCTCACAGGAGGCGTAAAAGTTGTTGCCGTCGATCAGCACCATGGCGCTGCGGCGTGCTCCCCGTTGCTCCAATCCCGACGAAGAGGCAGTCCAGCCGGCCACGACACCGCCGCAGAGCCCAGCAATACTAGTACGCCTGTATTAAACCTGCTGCGGGGCGGTGGCCCGTGGAATCGGCTCCCGGGATTGCGGATTAAGGAGCTGGGATTCCGGAGTAGGGAATTGCGGAGTAGGGAGTTGTGGGGGAATGGGTCGCGGAATAGGGACTTACGCGGCTTCAGTGGGGTTCACCTGGTGAGTTTCTCTGAATGTGTGAGGACGCGACCAAGTTCCAAACATCCCTTATGTGAAATGGCCCCCCGCGCCCGATGCGGTTGTACCTGAACTAACCCCGATACGATTAAGCCTGAACGAACAGGGAAAGACCACCAGCTCCCAGGGTTAGACCAAGGGGGCAGCGGTCCGGGGATGTGCGGATCGGAAAACCGATCACAGGAACGGGTCTGGACCCTTCGTGTGCTCCCGCTGAAATCACTTCCAACGGCTCTGACGATGAAGGGTGCTGGGGGGAAACCACAGAGACGGAAACCGACATTGTTGTTGCGGTTGTCCTGGTGCCTCCTGTTCCGGTAGGCCGAACGGCAGTTCCTCGAGTTGTTGATCCAAGAGCCGCCGCGCAGCAGCTAGACGACCCGCCCCGCTTCAGTTTAGCTCTGGTGCGAAGGAAAGGCCCTGAAAGAGGCGACGACGGAGGTTGTGGGTATGGCCGTGGGCCAGGTGGGCATTCCAGCTCTGCAGGGAAGCCCTTGCCTGTTCCGAACTGACGCTGCCAGCTGACACCCCTTGAGCATGGGATTTCAAGCGTCGTCGACCACGGAGCAGGCTGTGGTTGCGCAATCGGATGACGCCACGTACAACGTGAAACCCGACAAAACTGGCACCATCAAGGGTGCGCCGGATCTGCGTTTTTACAGGGTGAAGCCGCAGACGCAATGCAGCCAGCTCTTGCTCAATTCTCAGCTTGGCCCGCTCCAGATGTTCGGGGTGATCTGCGAACAGGGCGCCATCATCGACATAACGAAGATAGGCACAAATCCCCGCAAGAGATCGAACCGCATGATCGAAATCATTGAGATGAAGATTGGCCAGATACTGGCTCGTGAGGTTGCCGATCGGCAGGCCCCGCGGCCGCTCCAGCGGTGTGAGCAACGAATCACCAGGAAAAGAATCAATGGCGGGCCCAACTTCTGCGCCATTTGCCAAAATTCGCTCAAGCAGCCAAAGGGTACCAGGGCAATTGATCTTCCGCCTGAGCTGAGCCATCAGAATCTGGTGATCAATGCTGGGGAAATAGAGACGAATATCTATCTGCAATACCCAGCGGTGCTCCCGACAGGAACGCGCGAACTTCCGCAGAGCTCGGTGGCTGCCATAGCCAAGGCGGTTGGCATAGCTTGTGGCAAGGAAATGCCGCTCCAACGGCGGACCGATCACGGCGCAGAGGGCATGGTGCACAACCCGATCGCGGTAGGGCGCGGCGGAGATGATGCGAGGCTTTGGATCGCGGATGTGAAATCGCCGATAGGGGCCGGGCTCATAAGTGAACGCCAAAAGCTCTTGCTGAAGCTGGAAGAGGTTGGCCTCAAGCCTTGCATTAAAAGCGAGTACATCAGCGCGATAGCGCTTGCCCTTCTGGGCCATTCGGGCCGCCGCCAACAAATTAGAGAAGGATATGATCCGTGGGAACAAATTCCGCAAGGGTGCCGAGGCCATGGGATTAGGCGAAGATGGTGATCAGGCAGTGGCCTCCAGGCTTGCTTCCAAACGCCGACGTTGGCCGATCCAGCCGGTGAGCTGCCGGCCGACGCCTTCCAGCAAGCGTGAGGCGTGCTCATAACGCCTCTCATCAATCAGGTGGAAATCATGCAACAGGCGTGTCTGAATCTGGAGTAGATCCAGATGGGCAGCCAGCGATTCCAGCCGAGGTAACTTAACACTGCTGTAACGGGCCGTCACGAGACCTTCCAGTAAATCGTAGAGACCGCCTACGAGGCGATCACCAAGGGCAAAGCGATGATCCCTTGGCAGACGGTTTAGCAGCGGTACAAACCAGCGGATCAAATCCGTGGTGGCCTGGATAATCGGCAGCTCGCCACGGCTCGGGGTTGACATCGCAAGACGGGAGGGAAGGCTGAATCATGGGGCAAACTGAACCCTGTGGAAAAATCGAGGCGCCTGCGGCGCCAACAGCCAAGGGAAAAAGACTTAAGGGCCAAGGGCTTAAGCGCCTAAGAGATCAAGAATCAAGTCCTGGGGGGAAACCACAGAGACGGAAACCGACATCGCGGCTGCGGCTGACCTGGAGCCTCCTGAGCCGGTAGGCCGAACGGCAGCCCCTCGAGAGGCCGAGCCAAGAGCCGCCGCGCAGCAGCCGCGCTGCTTCATCGCCTCCGTTCACCCATGGGCTGCCATCGCTGGGAGCCCCCTCATAATTTTCGTGCCAATGGTCAAGGCACCATTCCCACACGTTGCCATGCATGTCCTGCAATCCCCAGGCGTTGGCCAAGAAGTCACCCACATCAGTGGTTTTTTCTCTGTAGGTGCCCTTGGGACCAGATCTGTAGGCGTAGTTGCCATCATAGTTCGCAATATCTGGCGTCAAAGTATCTCCAAAAGCAAAGGGAGTTGTGGTGCCCGCACGGCATGCATATTCCCACTGCGCTTCGCTGGGGAGTGTATAAAAAAACTCAGTGCGCTGGCTGAGTCGGCAGCAGAATTCCATCGCCTCCTCCCAACTCACCTGCTCCACAGGCCTGTTAGCCCTCTTAAAATTTGATGGCTGTGGATTTAAATCCACCGCTAGCTTCGGCCAGCCCGCCACCAGCTTCCATTGGGCTTGAGTAACTGGGGTTTGGCCTAGAAAGAAGCTCTGCAGTTGAACACGATGCTGGGGGCCTTCACTGGTGCGGCGATCCACTTCCTTATCTGAAGAACCCATCTGGAACTCTCCAGCGGGGATTTGTAGCATCGTGATTGCGATTTCCTTGGTCAGCTCCTGGCGATAGCCGGCTCTGGTAATCGACTCTGTTTTGATTTGCCACTGATTCCCCACCCGCACGATCGCGCCTCGATCAGTGGTGATCTGGATCAAAGGAGTAGCTTGTTTTGCCGCGCTTTCGATTCGGGCTTTACGGGCACGTTCTTCTTCCTCTCGGCGCTCGGCTTCTGCCTTGGCGGCTGCAGAGGCGGCTTCTTCTTGGGCTTTACGGGCGCGATCTTCCTCCTCTTGATGAATAGGCCGAATATCTTCCTCTGTCAGCCCAAAAGACCTTTGCAAATCATTAAAATTTTTGCGATCTTCTTCATTAAACGGATAGCGAAATTTAATTTGTTCAATCAAAGTTTCTCGATATTTTTGCAGATTTTCCAAGCGCAACTCGAAAGGTCGTCTTGCCTTGGCCTCAATTTCACTTGCTTGTTGAGGTGTCAGCCCTAACCGCTGCATCGATTGATCCATAATAACCCGTCCCACGGGGCAGACTACGCCATTAACGGTGTGTTTTAAGGCAATTTCCCAATATTTTGAGGCGGGATCAACCACCGGTGCTTTAGTCAAATAAATATCAAACCCCTCATCTTTAAGGGTTATTATCTTAGGAGACATCTTCGGAGCTATTGCTCTAACCTTTTTCCTGGCATACTCATGCAACTCATGAATTGAAACGTATCCATTCTCGTTGCCACCGTTGGCTCCTGTCTCTATCCCTTCCACCAGATAGCGGGTGTAAATTGACAGGCTTGCTCCCGGCTGCCCATTTGCTCCCGGCTGCTCAAAAGAATACTCGGTAGAACTAGAAGACGTAAGCACCACTCGCCCTTGGGCTCCAAGCTGGCTGCGCAAATCAACCGAGCCATCGCCCTTCGCCTGCAGTGACGGGTCAAAAGCCCCGCTAAAGCAACAATCTAATATAATCACTTGTCGCTTGCAACTGCAATTATTCATTTCATTATGGACAAATCTTGATTCAAGAGCAGTAAAGCGAAATTCAGCCTCTTCAGTGTCTGCGGCGGCAAAATAAAGGATTCCGGTATTATGACACCTAATGCCATGTCCAGAAAAGAACAGCAACACTAGCGAATCATCTTTGTCAGCACGAGAAAACAATCTTCCAATCTCAAGCCGCATTTTCTGAACATCAGGATTTGCCAGAGGCCTAACCTCATCAAACCCACCCATCTCAGGGTTTTTCAAAACGCGCTCCAGGGCTGCAATATCTGCAAGAGCTGCAGGCAACTGAGCCAAACCAGATTTATACTCGCTTACTCCGATCAGCAGGGCGAATTTTTTCATATATTCATTCCTAATCCGCCAGGAATTTCCTAGCTGCAATAATCGCAGCATCCAACTCTTCACGGCTGTAAGCTTTCACAGTAAGCTTTCTACCATTTTCTTCCACTGCCAGTTCAATTTGCTTTCCCGCAAGACGATAGCCAAGAAATCCCAACAGCTTTACAGCATTTTGACCATTCACCTGAGCTGTGAGCAAACCCACAAGGATCCTGCCAATCGCCTTACTTCCCTCAGGCGGAGTGGGATCAAGGACGCGACTAACATCTTCAACTTCGTCCATTTGCCTCAACTCAGCCATCAATCGGAATGCCTGCTCCTCTAGTTCTTCTGAGTCGAGCTCGGAATCATTGAAAGCAAGCGAAACCTTAATGGTGGAAATGTCAGACATGGTCATTTTGGTTGATTTAAAAAATAATATACTAGATTCATTAAATTACATACAGCTAAAATGCCGTGGTGGGCCTTCAGAATCAGAGATTTGCTGACACATCAAAAAAAGCTTGATGATTATCGATCATAGCATTCTTGGGATTCACCACAGAGGTGGCTCAATCGATCATACCCTCCACGGCTTGGGCGTATGGAGGTGCCTCCTCCTTGGTGGCGGTAACCGGCCAAAGCATCGATCTCCCTGAGGTCATCCACCAAATCAAACAAGAAGTCATCAGCAGCCGACCGCCCCCTTATCATCCTCAAGAACTAGTGTCAAGGAAAATTTACTTTCCATAAAATGGAAAATCAAATTATAATTTAAACAGATTTTCATGATCAGTCAATCTCCCCCGTGACCATCTCAGCTCGGCCAAACAGGAAATCACTGGCGCCAATTGCTGCCACACCCGCCCTGCCCAACCGGGCGATCAGGTAACTATCCGATGCCAACTGAAAGTTTCGTTAATCCCTCTCCAGCGGCTAGATCCCGCTCCAGCCAAGCATTCTGTTGATGTAGTGGGCCTCGGCCATCTAGGCGCACACTTCCGAGCTGCGGACCACGATGCAGCCGTCGTTACTGGAGAGCACCACCAAGAGCCGGCCACGCAGGCCAGGCTCCAACACCGCCTCGCAGGATGCATAAAAATTGTTGCCGTCGATCAGCACCATGGCGCTACGGCCTCCGCTACGGCCAGCGCTAGGGCCTCCGCCCCGCCACCTCAATCCAGGCGATGGCGCAGTCCAGCCGGCCAAGGCGCAACTCCAGAACTCAGCGATACTAGTATATCTGTATTAAAAGCACTGGAGAACGGTGGCTGGTGAGGCCGGCTGTTGGAATTGCGGATTAAGGAGCTGGGGTTGCGGGGAATAATGCAGAAGCTGCAAGGCCTCAATTGACGCGACTGTCGCTATCTAAGTAGGCGTACCTCAGTTGGCACTTCCTTAGTTGGCGCTATATCAGTTGGCGCTTCTTCAGTTGGCGCTACCTCAGCTGGCGCAGCCTTGAGCTGAGCCGCAAAGGGCCGGTTTGACACTGATGGCAAGCTGGCGCCACTGGCAAAGTGGCCAATGAACAGCTCCAGCGCCATGGGGCCACAACGGCGCTGCCAGCCGATGCCATCGCCGTAGCGCCGCCAGCAGGAGATGCGGGCACCGCCGGCACCATCCGCCAGGCGCAGCAGATAGCGGTAGTGAACCCGGGGACTGCCCTCTGGAGGCTGATGGGGCGAACTGAGCACAGGCAGCGGTGCCAGCACCAGCAGCCACTCGCGCCAGCGGCGGGCGGGGGCACCGGTGGCCAGCAGGGGCGCCGCCAGCAGCGCCGCGAAGGTCCGGGGGTAACCGCCGCAGGGCAATAGCCAGTGGCCGTGGCGGGAGCTGGTGCCATCCAGCAGCGAGATCACAGCGGCATCAACCTGGGCCAAAGCTGGGGAACGAGCGTGCCCCTATGGAGTGCCCAAGGTGTCTCAGGCGATGCCAGCCAACTAAAGCCGCCCCTGGGGGCAGGGCTCAGCTAATCGGTCAGCTCACAATTCAGCTAACAGATCAGCGAACAGTTCAGCTTGGAGTTCAGCCAAGAGATCAGCTAATAGTGGCCATGTGACGGATCAAATCGATGCACTTGCAGCTGTATCCCCACTCGTTGTCATACCAAGCAACTAGCTTCACGAAGGTGTCGGTGAGGGCGATACCGGCATTGGCATCAAACACCGAGGTGCAGCTTTCACCGAGGAAGTCGCTGGAGACCACCTCATCTTCTGTATAGCCCAATATGCCGGCCATGGAGCCCTCCGCCGCGGCCCGCATGGCCTGCTTAATCGCCGCGTAGCTGGCGGGATTGGCCAGATTCACGGTGAGATCCACCACCGAAACATCGGCGGTGGGCACGCGGAAGGCCATGCCGGTGAGCTTGCCGTTCAGTTCGGGAATCACCCGACCCACCGCCTTGGCCGCCCCAGTGGAGGAGGGGATGATGTTTTGGGCGGCGCCGCGGCCACCGCGCCAGTCTTTTACGGAGGGGCCATCCACCGTCTTCTGGGTGGCTGTGGTGGCATGCACGGTGGTCATCAAACCGTTGACAATGCCAAAGTTGTCATTCACCACCTTGGCCATCGGCGCCAGGCAATTAGTTGTGCAGCTGGCATTTGAAACGATCGCTTCGCCGGCGTAACTGTTGTGGTTCACGCCCATCACAAACATCGGCGTGTCGTCTTTGGAAGGAGCCGACATCACCACGCGAGCGGCGCCGGCATTGATATGGGCGCGAGCGGCAGTATCAGTGAGAAAAAATCCAGTACTTTCAAGCACATAATCCGCGCCAATATCCCCCCAGGCCAGATTATTGGGATCTCGCTCAGCGCTAACGCGAATCGCTTTGCCATTTACCAGCAGTTGATTATTTTCCACCTGCACCTGGCCCCGAAAGCGGCCATGGGTGGAATCGTAGCGGAGCATATAGCTAAGATAATCAATATCGATCAAGTCATTAATCCCCACCACCTCTACATCATCCAGGGCCATGGCACGGCGAAAAGCGAGGCGACCGATGCGGCCAAAGCCGTTGATGCCAATGCGGATGGTCATGGGGGAGTGAGGCGGGGTGTAAATAGGCTAATGGCACACCATAAGATGGCCCAGTGGAAATTGCAAAGGTGCCATGGCGAAGCAGAGCCACAGCTGATCAGAGCCACGGCTAAGCAGCAATGGCGAAGAGAGCAATGGCTAAGCAGAGCAATGGCTAAGCGGCAATGGCACCTGCCTTAGCGGGTCAATAACGACTGACCAATAATGACAGATTAACAATAGTAGATTAACAACAACCGATCAACAATGGCGAGGCAATAGCGGCGGGGCAATAGCGGCGGGGCAATAATGGCTAGCCGATGACAACGAAGCGATAATGGCAAACCTGTGATAGGAGGCTATCAATCGCAAACAAGTAATCGTAAACAAGTAATCGCAAGCCGGGGATGACTAACTGTTTGTGGTGGGCCAGCCAAGTCATCGCAAGCCAGTTTTAGCCAGCAAGCGATGGCGTAGCCAGGAGGGTCTAGGTTCTTCATGGAATATGCTTACCAGCATCTGCAAGAGCGGTATCTGGGATGCCATCGGCGCCATCGGCGGGGGCGTGGTGAGCGACTATTCTAGGGACAGTGCACCTGTTTACCAGCCTGGCCTGGCACCCGCCCGGATCCGAACTCGGTACCCAACACTGGTGGAATTACTGGTGAAATTGTGGAAAACATCAGGTTTAGCGACCTGCTCTAGCTCTCGGCTGAGACTCGCGCCAACTGCTTCGCGTGGATTGGCAAACGCTCGTGGTGAATTATACTAGGCGGCTCAAAAGGCCTGCCGAACATGCTGGAGAACAACGGTCATGCATAGCGAAATACACGCCGATTCCGGGCTTGGATCGAACCCGCGGCGTAGCCAAGCGCAGATTCTCAGCGATCTCAAGGAAGGTCATGACCGCTTCTTGAGTGGTCACTCTATTCACCCCCATGCCAACCAGGATCATCTGGAAGAGCTGGAATCGGGCCAACACCCTGAAGTGGCGATCCTGAGCTGCTCGGACTCACGGGTTCCGGTTGAACTGCTGTTTGATTCGGGCTTCGGCGACATCTTTGTGATTCGCAATGCCGGCAATGCCTGCACACCGGCCACGGTGGCGTCATTTGAATACGCCGTTAAAGCGCTGAAAGTGCGGCTGCTTCTGGTGATGGGCCACGAAAACTGCGGAGCTGTCTCCACGGCCTGCGGTGCCCGCCAGGGGCTGACCCCCAACCTCCTTGAACTCGTGAGCGAAATCCGCGATGGTCTGGTGGAGCTCGGAGTGACAGATGACGTGATACGCGCCTGTCATCTGCACCCTCAGATCACGGCTCAATGCCTGCTCCAGGAGAGTGCACTGCTGCGGGAAAGCGTGAGCTCCGGGGCTGTCCAACTGCACACCGCTTGCTACGTGCTTAATGGCGGCACGATCGACTGGCAGGGACAGGTTCACGTGGGACCACACCCCGCCAGTTGATCGGCGGCTAACAAGCCCTCAGGTGCTCGGGGCCAACCGGTTCACCGCGTGATGGCGCTGGAGGGAGGTGGTCCAGTCCACCTTCCTGCCGAGACGCATGCCGATATTCGCCCCAATCTTGGCGCCAGCCTCACTGCCACCGGTGAGAGTCCGGCCCAATTGGGCCATCACCGCCTCGCTGAGGGTTTCTCCGACATTGTCGATAGTTATGGAAGCAAACCAACCGGCACTGCCAATGCGGGCAGCATGGGCCTTGCGGCTGGCGATCAAATCCTGCGATAACTGCCCGACCAGCATCGATCCGAGGGCCATGCCAGCCATCGCCCCCACCGGACCCGCCAAAGCGTTGCCGATCAACACCCCGGCGCTGGAGCCGGCTTCTTCTCCGAGGCGAATGCCAAGACGCTGAATGGTGGGTTCAACCAGCTCGCCCTTGGGCAGCGAACTCTCCTGATCCACCAGCTCAGCTCCGATCACCGCACCGGCGATGCCACCCACCAGGGCGCCGGACGCACCAAAAATCAATGCCCCCCGGGTTCCGAACCACCAGGCCCCGAGCGCGCCGCCGATGCCGCCGAACACCAACTGGCCCACCACAGCACCGATCATGTTGCCCCCCACCTGGCGCACCACACGGCTCCAGCCACCGGTCTCAACCGGAACCGACGCAACCGGAACCGGCGCAACCGGAACCTGGGACCGCGCCCCCGGCGGGTCATCCAGCTGCCAGCCCAGGGCAGCCAGGGCCAGGGGCCAGCGCACCTCAGGGCATCCAGGGGCAAGCGCCACCACAATGCTTCTGGTGGAGGGGCGATGCTGCAGTTCGACCACCCACGACTGGTACGAGATGTCGGCCAGCAGCCCATCCAGCTCGGGCTCAGGCAAATGTTCCGAGTAGCGCAGGCGCAGGCGCTGAGGAGTGGCGTGCATCACGTGGAGCCTTGGGTGAGCGGTCACGGGATCGACGGAGGCAGCGCCAGCTGGTGCTAGATCCATCACATGGCGACCAGAGGAAGACTCTGATCTTTGCAGTGACGCTATTATAGCTACAGTTTTTGATTTAAATCATGCTTGAGCTAGAAACCCTGGTTGCCTTCGGCATCGGAGCCGGTCTAGTAGCTCTGGCCCCCGTTGTGGCTGCCATTGCCGGCAAGGAAAGCAAAATCACCCACAGCGTCACCCAGGCCGGTCGGAACCTAACCAAGCAGAGCTTGAAGGTGGGTCTGGTGGTGGCCGACAAGGCCGGCGCAGCAGTGCGCGGCATCAGCAACGGCTTCTCCGAGGTGGGTGAGAGCTTTAACGACATTTTCGCAGAAGCCAGAGCCGATATGGCCCAGGCCAAGAAAGTAAAATCTGCTGAAATCAGCGTCGTCAAATGAGTTTTCTAAACCTCAAGCCCCCCATCGCGGGGGCTGAGGTTGTCCATCATCTTACCCACCGCATCCGACTAAGGTTCCAAGAACCATTGGCTGCGCCTCAGCTTAATCGGATCCGTCATCATTTTCAGCAAAGCTGTCCAGCCCTTGCCATTCGTGTGGTGAGTTCTGGATTTGGCCTAGTGATTCAGGCTTCGGATTGTCAGCTGAAACTTGAAATCTCCGAGGTTTACGACCTGCTGCTTGAAGCATACGAAGCAGGGCCTCTGCACACTTTGGCTCCTCCTCCCACTGTTCTTGAAATCGGGCTGGAAAAGACTCGCCAAGGCTCGATCAAGTTGTTTCTCGGTCTAGCCATTGCGGGCTGGATCCTGCCGATCCTTCCAGGCACTCGGTTTTTCCTGATGGCTTGGTGGCTTGGCTGGCGCCCGCCCGCCAAAACGGAAGAAACCGGCGAAGGCCAGAAACCGCTGACGCGGTCGTTTTCGTCACATCGTGACCAAATGTGATAGGTTAATGATCTGAATAATGTAAAAGCAGGATTTTCGAGCTGGAAACGTTGCTAGCATTTGGAGTTGGCGCTGGCTTGGTTGCCTTCGCTCCCGTGGTGCGTCGCCTTGGCAACCCCCAGCTCGGCGACTCGATGAGCAACGTGGGCAAGTCGATGGCCAAGGGCGGTATCAAGGTGGGCGTCACCGTTGTCGGCGTGGCCAGCAAGGCGGCCCAGAGCGTTGCAGCCCATGCGGCCGAAGCGGCCGAGTCGTTCGTCGACCTGGTGGCCGAAGCCCGTTCGGAGATGTCTGAAAGCGCCGAAGCCAAGGGGTCGGCCGATTCTTCTTCCGTCACCGTGATGGATGTCACGGCCAAGTAAGGACTTATGAAGTCTTCGCGCTAATACACAAGCCTCCTCTTTAATACCCTGTATCTCAGATCTCCCGTGCTCGCCGAACAAGCCCCTCCCGCAAGCTTACGGCCCCGTCTGAAGGGGCTTGAGGGTAGTGGAGCCGCAGGATCAGCAGAGCACAAGTTGCCCTGATACTTGGAGAAGATCATCCACCACAGCGGCCGAAGGCTTCGTTTCAAGCTGGTAGCTCCCCAGACCAGAACCGAAAAGTTCGAGCAGCTTGAGTCTCTGCTGGCTGCAGATCCCCACGTGCACAGCGCCCGGATCAACCGGATGGCAGGTTGTTGTGTGGTGCAGCTCCGGGATGACTGCCCTGACCTGCCTCTCGCCTGGATCCGCCGCCTGCCTGTCAGCGAATCCGCCCTGGTGGATGCGGCCGAAACCGCCCGCACCAAACTCGAAAAAGACAAGCAGCAGACCCGCCGCTCCCAGGCCGAGCCAGCCACCGAAGACGACGATAAGTTCGTTCCCACCCGGATCATTCTTCCGGTGAGTTCACTGGCGCTGGCCCTGTTGGCCGGGCCACTGTCGCTGCCGCCGTTAGCCGTGGCAGGCTTCATCTTGGTGGCCGCTCACCTCAGCTTCAAGCGGGCCATCCAGGGGCTGAAGGAGGAGCGCAACATCAACGTCGACTTCCTCGACGCCCTCGCCGTCACCCTCCACAGCCTGGAAGGCTTCCTGGTGGGCCCGGCGATGATGATCACCATGATCGAGGGCGGCGAAGCGGTCCGCGACGCCACCCAGCGCATCGCCCACTCAGCAAATACCGATCTGCTGGCAAGCCTGCAGACCGACGTACGCCTGCTGGTGGATGGCGGTGAGCTGATCGTTCCCAGCACCAGCCTCAATACCGGCGATCGGATCTCCCTGTTCCCCGGCGATCAGATTCCGGTGGATGGGGTGATCGAGAGCGGTGAAGGTTCGCTGGATGTGGTGAAACTCACCGGCGAATCGGTGCCTCGCCACGCCGCCACCGGGGATGAGGTGCTGGCTGGCTTCATCCTGCTCGAGGGTTCCCTGATCGTCGAAACCCGAGCCGTGGGTGAGAACACCCGGGTGGGTCAGATCACCTCGATGATCGAGTCGGCGCCGGTCTTCGATACCCGCGTCGGCAACGTGGCGGGCCGGGTGGCGAATCGCTTCGTGATCCCCACCCTCGTGCTGGCTGGTGTGTCGCTGCTCCTGAGCGCCGGCAACATCGCCCAGGCCGCGTCCCTGCTGATGTTCGACCTGGGAACTGGTCTGCGGGTGTCGGTGCCCACCGCGATCATGGCCGCCCTGAGCCGCGCCGGCAGCCAGGGCCTGCTGATCCGCAGCGGCCGGGCGCTCGAGCAGCTGGTGGATGTGGATGTGGTGGTCTTCGACAAGACCGGCACCCTCACCCAGGGCCACCCGACCGTGGTGCACGTAGATGTGATCGGCGATGGCGATCTCCAACGGCTGATGCAGCTCGCCGCCTCTGCCGAACAGGGTCTGAATCACCCCGTAGCCGAAGCGGTCATTCACCATGGCGAACATCTCGGCATCACCTCCCTGGAATGCCAGGAATGAGATTACCGGATCGGTCGGGGTGTCGCTGCCACAATCGATGGTCACACTGTTCTGGTGGGCAACGCCAAGTTGCTGGCGGAAGAGAACCTCGAGCCGCCCGCTCGCCTCGATCATCCGGAACTCGAAACCGCCACACCCGTTTATCTGGTGGTGGACAACTCCGTGTCTGCCATCATCTATGCAGCGGATGCATTGCGGCCTGACAGCCGCAAGCCGGTGGCCGAGCTGCACCGCCGCGGGATCAAGGCCCACATGCTCACCGGCGACGTTGCCAGCGTGGCCCATGCCGTGGCCAAGCGCCTCGGACTCTCCCCTGAGGAAGTGCATGCCGAAGCTCTGCCCGATGCGAAGGCGGAGCTGGTGAAGCAGCTCTCCGAGCAGGGCCACAAGGTGGCGTTCGTGGGCGATGGCATCAACGATTCAGCAGCCCTGGCCTACGCCGATGTGTCGGTGTCGTTCGCATCCGGCAGCGACCTGGCCCGCGAAACGGCAGACATCGTTCTCACCAACGACCACGTCTCCGACCTGCTGGTGGCTCAGGACCTGGCGCGCCAGACCTTTGCCCTGGTGAAACAGAACATCGGCATCGTTGGGGTGCCGAACCTCTCGGCCCTGGTGCTCGGCACCTTCCTGCCGGTGAGCCCGATTGCGGCCGTGCTCCTCAACAACGGCTCCTGCTTGGTGGCCGCTGCCAACGCCATGCGCGTGCTTGGCTTCCGTCCCCGCATGCTTGCCGAGGCGCCACCGCTCGACGACGCAGCCGACACAGACACCGACGCCGTCACTGTCACTGCCACTGCCACTACCGTCAATGCTGCCACTGCCGTCAATGCTGCCACTGCCGTAAATGCCGTAAATGCCGTCACCAGCGCTCAATCGAAAGCCGCCAAAACCTCCGGCAGCTCAGCCCCATCTGGAGACTCCACTTCTGAAGACTCCACTTCTGAACATCCGGCTGCCTCGGTAATGGCTGATGTGGTGGTCTCTCCGGCCGACCTGGCCAAACGCCTGGGTGTCACCCGCCAAACCATCACGTCACGCAAAGGACGCCAAAACTTCAGCTCCTGGGCTTCTGAGTTGGATCCCGATGGGATGGCATGGCTGGACTGCAGTAAGTCTAAGGGCTATCGACAGGTCGCCTGATGTTGGAATCCTGCGTGAGGCTGGTCCATGCAACGCCCAGCCGCCGTCGCTACTGCATTGACTCCGCCACTCCCATCGACTGGGATCGTTTGAGCTCAGAGCTCCGCAGCCTGATCGGCAGTGACCAGCTGCAAATCCGGTTGAACCGGTCGTCCCGTTCGGTGGTGTTCACACTCAGCGACCCTGAGGCGATCGATCTGCTGGTCGATGCCTGGCAGGCCCTTTACAGCGCAGCCGATCGGGCCGGTGCCACGGCGAAGGAGCCGGAGGTGATCAAGATACGTGTGGGCGTTGTGAGACCGTCGCCTTTCGGCTGGCTCCGCAGGCTTGAACTCCCCCTGAACATGGCCAGCCTGGTGGCGTCTCTCTGGCTCGTTGTTCTGGCCGGCCTGGCTACTCTCCTCGGCGTGTTGGGCCTGATGCTGCCTCTGGCCCCTGGAGCACCTCTGCTGCTTGTGGCCTACCTGTTGCTGGAGTTGGCCTTCACGCTTCGCCGCCCCTTTGTGGGCACTGTTCCTGCCTGATGACCGCCTCACCAGCCTTCGCCGAAAACAGGCTCTGGATTGTTCGCAGCAAACTGCCGGGGCGCTTAAGGCTGATCTGCCAGGAACTGGTCGACTCGTCGCTCCTGCGCCATCACTGCGCTGTGACGCTCAACAGTTGTCACTGGCTTCATGGCTTTCGGATCAACAGCCTGCAGGGAAGCTTGGTGGTGCGCTTTCCAAAGCATCGCCGTGAAGATCTGATCCTGCTGCTGGAGGAAGCCCTCAGCCTCCCCAGCCTCGACGATGCACTGGTGGCGCCACTGGCGCAGCTGCGGGCTGGCCAGTGGCGCGATAACCCCGCCGGCCGACAGGCGATCCGTCATGGCTCGGCCTGTGGACTGATCCTGCTGGCGGAAGTGCTCTTCCCCATCCCAGTGGCGGTGATGACAGGAGCTGCACTGATCGCCCTGGTGCCGCTGGTGAAAGAGGTGTGGCGCGAATTGCATCACAAACGCACCCTGCCAGCTTAAGCAATGGAGCTCGCGTTCTCGGGAGCCCTGATCAGCCGAGGGCTGGGCGGCGAAGCCCTGCTCGACCTTGCGATCGGCGACGCCAGCGATGCGCTGAAAAAGCTGGTGAGCGACGAAGACGAGTTCCATACCCAATCCAAGGAACTATTGGATCGGCTCGGCAATCTCGTGACCTTGGCACTGGTCGACTCCGATCAGGAAAGCTGCTGCCTCAAGGGGGCCCGGGCCGGCGATCACTATCGAGTCGATCTCCACTGCCACGTCTTCCTTGAGAGTAAGGTGGTGGAAGGAGAGATTGTAGTTCTCAATCGCCTGATTGATGGCGACTGGCGCCCCCGCCGACATCGGGCCGGCGACCATGTGCATCCAGGCGCCTTTCTGATTAAAGGCCAGGGTGTTCTTGAAGTGCTTCAGGAACTCGAAAGCCACAACATCTATCAGGTTCCCCTCGCCGTTGATCAGTACAAGCTTCAAGTGTCTCGGATAGAAGAGGGTCTGAAGACCTACAACCGTGTGATGACACCGGCTCTGCTTGGCCTGGGTGGACTCTTGTTCTGGTTGGGTGCAGTGGAGAGGGCCCTGGGTGTCCTGCAATTCAATCCCGTCCACGACTGGGAGACAATCAACATCAGCTCACGCATCGCCGCGATGGCATCGCTTCGCCTTCACGGAATTCACCTTAATGATCACGATGCCTTGATGTCCCTGGGCCGGGTGAAGCATGTGGTGATCAGTCGCAGTTGCCTGGATCGGATTAGGGGCATCCAGGTGCGCGAGCGCATGCATCAAGGCTGCTCCTGGAAGAAAGGCGATCTGGTGCGCTTTCTTGCCGGTGTACAGGATTACCTGGTCAACAACGACGACGTACCGATCTGGTCAGACCAACTGCACCAGGTGCACAAGCCCATGACAGTGGAGCACGTGGACATTCAGGAACTTCTCAAGGGATGGGAAGTGAAATTGGCCGATGGCCGCAAGCTGATCCTGAAGGAACCACCCCAACCCATCAACGTCGTTCCTCAGACTCACCTTGATACTCTGGAGATCTGGGAAGACAACAACCTGATCGGCTACGTGGAACTGATCAACCAACCAAGTGAAGGTTGGGTTGGCGTGTGTGAAGTCCTGGAGAAAATGGGCATCAAGGTCCATGTGGTGGGCGTGGAAAACTACCCCCGGATGTTGGAGCTGGTGAAGCCCCTGGGCATCGATCATGTGGAGCGCCTCTACGGTGATTTCCACGCCAATG
This sequence comes from Prochlorococcaceae cyanobacterium, assembly GCA_044375975.1. GTDB lineage: Bacteria > Cyanobacteriota > Cyanobacteriia > PCC-6307 > Cyanobiaceae > UBA5018. Next base: position 15,068 of record JBILLQ010000019.1, on the reverse strand, counting down.
ATCGCCTCGAACTTGTCCGCGATCTCCAGAAGAACGGTGACGGCGTGGCTTATCTGGGCTATGTGCTCCACGACATGACTGCCCTGTCCCAGGCCGATGTGTCCATCGGCATTGAGGTGGATGCCGGCAACATCTTCAAGGCGGGGATCTGCGATGTGGTGATCGGCGCCGATGTGCATTGGCTGCCGCGGATAATTCAGATGAGCCGCCGCATGGACTCCACCGCCACAAGCAATTTCGGGCTGATGGGCGGAACCAATCTATTGGCTGCGGTGGCTGCTACAGCAGCCTGGATCAACCCACTCACCACGGTGTTGCTGTCCGGCCTGCCTCTGCTGCTGGCCGACATTCGCAACATCACTGCTCTCACCAGCCATGGCGTGTTCGAAACGCAAGTGGAGCGCACAAGAGCACTCCCCCCTCTTCCCCACAAGCACACCAGCTGCCGATTTCCGAAGGCAATGCCACACAACTGAGAGCTGCCAACACAGTGCCATACAACTGAGCACTGACTCAAGGTCTGCCCTCAGACCGACAGAGCCAAGAATAGCGAGAAATCAGAGATCAATCCCTTGCACTAGCCCAGCAGAGGCTCCGCCATCAGCTGCGGCAAAAGAACCTGAAGCAACAACAGATTAAACATGAAAGCGACTGAAAGGACAAGGCGCAAAAAGAACGGAACAACAAGCTTAATTCATCATAAGATTAGTAATCACCGAGAAGATAGTGGAGTAAAAAAGAAAGCTTATCAATGCCTGCGACAACACAACACGCCGAATCAGTCCGTCTTCAAGGTCGACGTCACTCATCGCGAAGGTCAAAGCGACAACATAGGCCACATAAAGAAAGTCTGAGAAGAGCGGCTCATCAGTGCCTGGGAAAATGAATCCCTGAGGGCTATCTTCAGACGCAGAAGGAGTACGATTCAGGCTGTAGTAGACCTTTGCATAGTAGAGAGCAAAACCGATATGAAGCTCAAGCCAGGCCGTGAACAGCGCCGCAAAGAACAAGCTAACGCGCAGAGAGCTTGGCAGCGATCCCGGAACATGCTTGATGTCATAGATGCAAAGAATGAGCACGGTCACGCTGACAAACGTGAACACCACAGTGCGTCGAAGCAACCGACCTTTGTCAGGATGAATGGAAGCAAACAATCGGCGTGTGCGCTCGGCATCCATCCCCATCCCTACCCTGCCAAAGCGCAGGAGGTCGTAGCCCATCGCAATCAACATGCCGATGGACAGGGCCTCGGTTATGCGAAACCAAATGCTCGTCACCAGGGTGACAGCAATACCGATCGTCATCGCCACAACCGTGCGACGAAGATCCCGCATGTCTTTAGGCACAGCCGAGGGCGCCTGCGACAGAGGCATCATCGGGCGTTCACTCACCATGGACCTGGCTTGATTGGCTATAAGTCACTTTCCAACCTACTCTCTGGCCTATTCTTTCCTGACGCCAAAACCTCAATCCGTAACGATCAAAAAAAACATCTCTATCGACACGTTGCAGCTGGGGAAGCCGTCTCAAATCTAAAACTTCACAAATCTGGCGTGAATCCAACTCAATTCCAGTTCGCACAAGCTGCTCCAGCACATCCAAGCGTTCGCGCAGCAACTTGAGCGAAGCGAAACGCTGGGCACTTTCCCACTGGCCATCTGCGCTTAGGGGCACCAAGGCCGATTCAGGCTGCTCCATCACAAGTTCCGCAGTGATCGGCTCCAGTCCACTACTAGAGCGCAACTGCTGAATCAGTCGATCGGCGTCATCCGAATGCAGAAACGTACGCATGCCTCGCCGTATGGGCTCCAGCCCTAGCTTTCGCGTCAGCAAGAGAAGATCAACACGGCTGATCTTCAGTTGCTCTTCGAGCTGGGAGAGCGAAATCATCGCCTCAGCTGGCACGGGTAAGAGTTGCATACTGTGGTCTCATTATCACTTAGATCTGCTTGGGGCAGGTGAACATGTATCCAACATCATACGAGCGCCCATGTGAAACCCGCCCTGCTGCTCGTCGGAGAATGGGGCCGAGCCCGGCTGGAAGCCGATGAATGCATTATCTGGCCAGAGGCGAAGCGCCCAGGGGCCTGTTCGATAGCGAGAGGATGCTAGTTTGTAAGCAATCAAATCCTGCTCATGTTATCTCCCTTGAATGAACAACGGCTCCGGGATTTTTTGCAACTTCTATCAATAGCTCATCACATCCCTGGGCGTGTTCGACTGAAACTAGAAAAGCCGCAAGAAGCCCAAGAATTTGGACTTGGCATCAATGACGCCACCAAGTTTGCTGAAGCACTCCGGAAAGCTAAAGGAATTCGATCTACATCACTGAACACCATTGCATTATCATGCACCGTGAATTACGACGCTAACATCATTCCAGTCGAAACCTGGGCAAACCTGCTCATCAACCACAGCAATAAACAGGATCTTGATCGGCACGCTTCCAAGCTTATTGAACAACTTTCGGGCCTAACAGGCTGAACCACTCCAGCTGAACCACTCCAGCTGAACCACTCCAGCTGAACAGTGCGGCGTAAAAAATAGATGAGAATCTGTCCCTTCAAGCCTTTCAGGCATTAACTGCCCATAGCTGGCCTAGCACGCTGCCGTGGTCGATCTAACCCGACTGAGCCAGCTGCAGGCCGTGGCGTTCAGCCCACATCTCGGCGAGGGCGATCTGCTGGTTTAGGCCTGAGCCGGTCGTCTGTTTTCCGCTGCTCACGCGGCTGTAGCTGTAGGCCTTCACTGCCGTCCATTTCGTCGCTTGCAAGGTAAAGCAGATCCTGGAAGGCCCTGTACAGCTCGCCGTGCTCGGCGGCGGTGCGGGGATCGGGCTGCCCCAGGCCACTGGAACCCCGGCGGCGATCACGGGAGGCTTGGCGGCCGGCTTTAGCCCCATTGGCTTTACCGGTAATGGCGTCATTGACAGGGGAATTAGCACGGGCTGCTGACTCCCCGGAGATTGGCCGTCGGGCCACCGCCTGCTGGCGGTCGAGCCGCTCCTGCTCCAGTTGGCGCAGGCGTTGCATCAGATGGGGCGGAACGCTGCCGTCGGCACTGGCTTGCATCAACTCTCTGAACAGGGCTTCCGGGTCCTGTTCCGTTTCCAGCCGGTGCAGCTTGGGCGCTGCGGCCTGTGGCCTCTCCGGTGCTGGTTTGGGCAGCGGCTGCGGCAGGCTGCGGCCCAGCTGCTGAAGTCGTTCGAGACTGCGGGCGTCGAAGCTCATGTCAGGGGCAGTCCAGGGTGTCGCGGGTGTCGCGGCCGGTTACGGGGTTGGTGCCTGAGGCCACGGCGCAGAGAACCTTGAGGGCATCAGCGCGCAGGGGCACATTGGTGAAGTCGGCCCCAACGATGCTCACATCGGTGAATTTAGTATTGAACGCAAAGGCGTCTTCCAGCACAGCATTGCTCAGATCGGTGCCGTTGAACACCGCTGAATCGAGGGTGGCGCCGCGCAGGTTGACGCTGCTCAAATTCGCCTCCTGCAGCTTGGCACCAAACAGGCTTGCCTCCTGCAGGTCGGCGCCGGCGAAGTTGGCCTGGCGCAGGTTTGTGAGATTGAAGGTGGCGCCGCGCAGATCCTGACCGGAGAAGTCGGCACCGATCAACACCTGCTTGGCCACATCCATAGCTGCCCAGCCCGGCTGACCCAGCAGCAGGGCGCAACAGAGCAGCAGCAAGCAAACCAGGGATCGCAAAGGGGCCAGCACGGTGCGGTAACGGCTGTGGCAACCCTAGGTAGGCAAGCTGCTGCTGCCAATGGCCAGAACTCAGCAACAGCGATCAGCCCTGGCCGGCGGCTGGGCCGAGCAGCGGGCGCTGCGCTTGCTGCGCAGTCGCGGCTGGCGGCTGCTGGATCGCAATTGGCGCTGCCGCTGGGGCGAATTGGATCTGGTGGTGCGCAAACCCGGCCGATTGTTGGTGGTAGAGGTGAAAGGGCGCTGCAGCGGCCTGGATGGCTGGGGCACGGCCGCCCTGCAGCGGGGCAAAAGGCGGCGCCTGGAGCGGGCCTGGAACTGCTGGCTGGCGGCCCATCCCGACCAGGCGGAACTGGCGGTGACCCTGGTTTATGCCCTGGTGCCCCTGCCCCCCGCCCGGGGAGCGGTGCGCTGGATCTGGCCAATTGATTGATCGCCAAGAGCGAAGCGGGTACTCAGTCTTTATCGCTTGACTCCTGCTCTTCCCCGGATCCATCCGCCAGCTTCCCAGGGATTGCGCTTACCAATAACTTGTCTACCCGCTTGCCATCCATATCCACCACTTCGAAGCGATAACCTAACCATTCAAAGTGATCGGCTTCGCGGGGAATCCTCTCTAAGACATGCATTACAAAGCCAGCCAGTGTGTGATAGCGACCCTCCTTGTCAATGCCGAATATGTCCGTATCTACCAGCTCGGTAAAGGCATCCAAATCCAGGCTGCCATCAATTAGCCAGGAGCCGTCTTCTCTACCTACCACCAGTGGCTCATCATCATCGTCAAGGGAAGGCAGGTCACCAACAATTCCCTCCATCAGATCGTTGAGGGTAACCAAACCTTCCACGCCGCCAAATTCATCGGTGACCAGGGCAATGTGAATACCAGTTCGCTTGAACTGCTCCAACACAGAAAGAGCCCTGGTGGATTCCGCAACAAATAGAGGTGGCTGCATCAGATTTTCCAGGTCAATCAACTTGCCATTTAGCTTGGCTGAGAGCAAATTACGAACTCTCACCACCCCCAAGCAGTCGTCCAAACTGCCTCGACCAACTGGAAACCTGGAATGGGTGCTCTCCAACACCTCCTGCATACTTTGATCCAAAGGCTCCTCCAGATCTAGCCAGGAAATATCGGTGCGAGGGGTCATCAGAGTTTTGATCGCCCGATCACCAAGCCGCAACACCCGCTGCATCATGTCGTGCTCCACCTCTTCAAATACGCCAGAATCAGCCCCCTGACGAATCATAGCTTTTATTTCATCTTCGGTGATATCTGGCTCTTCATTTATAGAAACACCCAAAAATTTAATTAAAGCATCAGTAGAAAGGCTCAATAGCTTTACCGCTGGTGCGCTAAATCGTGAGAGCCAGCGCATCGAGGGCGCCATGGCACAGGCCAGCCTTTCAGGGCTAGCAAGGGCAATGCGCTTAGGAACCAGCTCGCCGATTACCAAGGATAAGTAGGTAATTGCTGCCACCACCAGGGTGAGGCTGAGGCCTTCGCTGTATGGAGCAAGCAGCGGCAGGCGATGCAGGAGCGGCTCCAGATGCTGGGCCACCGTGGCACCACCGACAGCACCACTGAGGATGCCAATCAAGGTGATGCCAATTTGAACAGTAGAGAGAAATTCGTTGGGCGAATCAGCTAATTTTAAAGCAATTCTAGCTGAGCGCTTACCCTGATCTGAAAGTTGCTGAAGCCGGTGCTTCCGGGAGGATACGATTGCGATCTCGGCACCAGAAAAGATGCCGTTAGCTATAAGCAGCACCAGAATGAATAGGATTTCCAGCGCCAAGAAGGGGTTCGTCTCCAGGAATTAAGGCCAATTTACAGGTAATCTCGCCGGTTGCCGATGCCTTGGTGTGTCGCTGCTCATCGTCCAGGCAGCTGAGCCAGGGCCTCACTGGAGCCCATCACCACCAGCAGCTCACCGGCGCCCAGCAGCCGCGAGGCCGGTGGGTTGACGGTGAGGTCGTTGTTGGGGCCTGCGGCCAGCACGCTCACCCGGTAGGTCTTGCGCAGGTTGAGCTCTCGCAGCGTCTGGCCCACAAAGGCCTGGGGCACCACGATTTCCTCGATGCTGTTGCGATCGTCGAGCCGCAGCCGTTCCAGCAAATTGGGGCGCACCAGCTCCAGCCCCAACCGCTGACCCTGCATCTTGGAGGGAAACACCACCCGGTCGGCGCCCACCCGCAGCAGCATCTTCTGGTGCAACTCGCTGGTGGCCCTGGCAATCAGCCATTTCACCTTGCTGCCCTGGGCATCCTTGCTGATCAAGGTGGCGGTGACACTGGCCTCGATCGGCTCCCGCATCGCCACCACCACAGTGCCCATATCGAAGACCCCTGCAGCTCTGAGGGCCTCCTCGTCGGTGCAGTCGACCACACGGGCCTCGATCGCCGGCGCAATCAGCCGCAGATCATCAATGGCCCGCTGGTCCAAGTCAATCGCCAGCACATCGGCCGAGGCTGCCACCAGCTCCTCGATCACCGCCCTGCCAAAGCGGCCCACACCGATCACGGCAAAGCCGGCGGGATCGGGCCCGATCTCACGGTGTCTCTGCCACAAAAAGGGATTGGATGTCATTGCTAGGAATTGCGGGATGGAGGGAGGGATCTAGACGTCGAGGCCGGCTGCGGAGATTCAGGGAGGCGGCGAGGCAGGAGGAGGCAGAAGCAGAAGACCGCGAGGGTTCAAGGAAAGCCGGATGCCGACAGGTAAGGAAGGGATGGACAGGCGGAGATGGGAGAAGTGAGCTAGTAAGCACTAGCTGCGGGCTAGGGGCTAGGGGCTGGGGGCTGGGAGCTAGGGGCGAATCTAAAAATGGAACTGGCAAAACCCAGAGCCCAGCGAAACCCTCAAATTTCAGAGAAAGACCTCCTCGCGGGGATAACCGACGCGGGAGGGGGGGCGATTGCCATAAACAGCGGCGAGCAGCAGCAGGATGCCAATCCGCCCCACGAACATTCCCACCATCAACACCAGCTGGCCCCAGCGGTTGAGCTGGGCGGTTACACCCACATCCAGGCCCACGGTGCAGAAGGCCGACATGCAGGTGAACAACTTCTCCAGAAAACTGAACGATTGCCCCATCGGCTCACCTCCAGCGGTGGGACCGATGCCCAGCAACAGGGTCATCAGCAGCACGCAGATGGCCGAGGCGAAGGTAACGGCCACTGCCTTGAGCAACAGCTCACTGGAAATCTGCCGGTTGCGGATCACCACCTGCTTGCGGCCCAACAGAGTTGATTGGGTGGCCCCCAGCAACAGCGCGAAGCTGGTGGTCTTGATCCCTCCGCCGGTGCCACCGGGGCTGGCGCCAATGAACATCAGCAGGATCATCAACAGCAAGCCGGCCTCCGAGAGGCTCTCGATCGAGAGGGGCACCGTGTTGAAACCAGCGGTGCGGGTGGTAATTGATTGAAAGATAGTTACCTGCAGCTTGTCCCAGAGAGTAAGGGTGGTGATCACTCCATCGGGTGCAAATTGTTCGGTAAACAACAAGCCAATCGCTCCCACAGCAATCAGCAAAAAAGTGGTGCGTAGCACCAGGCGGGTGTGCAAACTAGGCCGCGTCAGTCGCCTCCAGTTGCGGCGCTGACTCCAGAGATCCTGGATCACCCGCCAGCCAATGCCGCCGATCACGATCAAGCTACCGATAACGGCGTTGACCACCGGATGGTCCTGGTAGCTCACCAGGCTGTCGCTGCGTAAACCGAAACCAGCGTTGTTATAGGCGCTGATGCAATGAAACAGGCTCGACCAGAGGCGTTGGAACGGATTGACGATGTCGGTGAACCCGAAGCAGTAGAGCACTACGGTGCCCAAACCGATTACGCAAAAACCGGTGATCAAAATTGCGTGGAAGGTGGGTCCGATGCCGCCCACGCCAAATTCATCCAGCGAGCGACCGCGATCGAGGCGGTGGCGCAGGCCGGAGTGACCCTGGACAAAACCCTGCAAAAAGGTGGTGATCGCCATCAGGCCCAAGCCGCCAGTAACGATCAAGGCCGCCAGCACCATTTGGCCCACCAGGGTGAGTTCCTGGCCGATATCGATGATCGACAGACCCGTCACCGTGATCGCCGAGATCACGGTGAACAGGGCTTCCCAGAGGCCGACGCTATCGCTGGAGCAGAGCGGACTCGCCAATACCAGCGTGCCGGCGGCAATCACCAGACCACCGCTCACCACTGTGAATTGCGGCACCGTGAGAGCGGCGCGCCAGCGCTGGAGCTGGATCCAGGGGGACGACAAAGAGGACCTTAAAAAAAATCGTTAGGCGAAAACCTACAAAGGATGGGCCCCAGCTGCCTAGGTTGCCCGCTCAGTCTCCCCTCCCCCCTTTGATGCCCCCCAGCAAGCAGGCCGCCTGGCACGCCCTGGCACCGGCAGATTGCCTGCAGCAGCTTGATGCCTCCAGCGAGGGGCTCAGCACCGCCCAGGTGGCTGAGCGCCTGGCCCGCGTCGGCCCAAACCGGCTCGAACTGGCGGCCGGCCGCAGCAATTGGCAGATCCTCTGGGATCAATTCAGCAACGTGATGCTGCTGCTGCTGCTGGGAGTGGCGGCGGTGAGTGCGGCGGTGGCCTGGCAGAAGCAGTCATTCCCCAAGGACGCGATCGCCATCCTGCTGATCGTGGGCCTCAATGGTCTGCTGGGCTACCTGCAGGAGAGTCGCGCCCAGAAGGCACTGCTGGCCTTGCGGGAACTGGCCCAGCCGGCGGTGCAGGTGCGCCGCGACGGCGAGTGGCAACTGCAGCCCTGCGAGCAGCTGGTACCGGGGGATCTGATCAGGTTGGAGGCCGGCGATCGGGTATCGGCCGACTGCCGCTTGCTGGAGGTGGCCGATCTGGGCTTGCGCGAGGCAGCCCTCACCGGCGAGGCCGAGGCGGTGTTCAAACAGGCCCAGCTGGTGCTGGAGGCGTCAACACCGGTGCTGGAGCGCCAGAACTGCCTGTTTCAAGGCACCGAGGTGGTGCGGGGTCGGGGCTTGGCCCTGGTTACCGCCACCGGCATGGCCACCGAACTGGGCCAGATTGCCGAGCTGATCAATACCGCCGGCGGCGAAACCACACCGCTGCAGCAGCGGCTCGATGGCCTGGCCAACGTGCTGGTGGGCAGCGCCTTGGCCCTGGTGGCTGCAGTGGTGGCCCTGGGCATACTGCTCGGCCAGAACGCCCTCGACCTGTTGGAGGTGGGCCTCTCCATGGCCGTGGCGATCGTGCCCGAGGGCCTACCCGCCGTGATCACGGTGACCCTGGCCATCGGTACCCAGCGGATGGTGAAACGGGCGGCCCTGATTCGCCGCCTGCCCGCCGTGGAAGGCCTCGGTTCGGTGACCGTGATCTGCTCTGACAAAACCGGCACCTTGACCCTCAATCGCCAGGTGGTGCAGGAGCTGCGCTGCGGCAGCCAATCGATCGCCGTGAGCGGCCAGGGCTATGAGCCCCACGGCAAGTTCAGCGCCCGGGAGTTGGCGGCGCCGGCGGCAGCCGCTGCGGGCTGCGCTGCTGGAGCCCAGCGACTGCTGCTGGAGGCCGGCGTGCTCTGCAGCGATGCCGAACTCAAACGCGAGGGCAGCGGCTGGGGCGTGTTGGGAGATCCCACCGAGGGCGCCCTGCTGGTGGTGGCGGCCAAGGACGGCATCGATGCTTTCAGCCTGCGCAGTAAGTACCAACGCAGGGCTGAAATTCCGTTCAGCTCGGAACGGCAGCTGATGGCGGTGTGGGTGGCCGATCCAGACGGCGCCCTGCAACAACCGCTGGGAGCCCTGGCGGCCGGTTCCGATCAGCTGCTGATCAGCAAGGGGGCGCCGGAGGTGATTCTGGCCAGCTGTGATCGCTGGCTGGATGGCGCGGGGGTGGCAGCACTCAGCTCTGAGCAACAGCAATGGTGGTTGGAGCAGGCGCGGCAATTGGCCGCCCAGGGGCTGAGGGTGTTGGCCTTTGCCTGCGCTCCCCATCACGCCAGTCCGGAGCAGGAGTTGGAGCGGCTGGTGCTGCTGGGGCTGATGGCCCAGCTGGATCCTGCTCGCCCGGAGGTGACGGCAGCCGTGGCCACCTGCCGCCAGGCCGGCATACGCCCGGTGATGATCACCGGCGACCATCCGCTCACGGCCCGGGCGATTGGCTCCAGCATCGGCATCACCGATGCCAATGGCGAGGTGGTGCTAGGCCGCGAATTGGAGCAGATGGATGACTCCAAACTGCGCAGTGTGGTGGCCAAATGCAATATCTATGCCCGGGTACCGCCCGAGCAGAAACTGCGCATCGTCAAAGCGCTGCAGGCCAATGGCCAGGTGGTGGCGATGACCGGTGATGGGGTGAATGACGCGCCGGCCCTGAAGCAGGCCCACATCGGCGTGGCCATGGGAATCACCGGCACGGAGGTGAGCAAGGAGGCCGCCGATATGGTGCTGCTCGACGATAACTTCGCCACGATTGTGAGTGCAGTAGAGGAGGGGAGATTGGTGTATGCAAATATTCGACGCTTCGTTAAATATATCCTCGGCAGCAATGTCGGTGAGCTGATCACCATTGCTTCCGCCCCCCTGCTGGGCCTGGCGGGCGTGCCGCTGACGCCGTTGCAGATTTTGTGGATGAACCTGGTGACCGACGGGGTGCCGGCCTTGGCCTTGGCCCTTGAACCGGGTGAGGATGGCTTGATGCGTCGTCCACCCGCCGAGCCCGGGGAGTCGATCTTTGCCCGCGGCATCGGCAGCTACATCCTGCGCATTGGCGTGGTGTTTGCCCTGATCGTGATCTGCTTGATGGTCTATGCCGATCGTTCTGGCAGGCCCTGGCAGGTGATGGTATTCACCACCCTCTGTCTGGCCCAGATGGGCCATGCCCTCTCGGCCCGCAGTGACCGGCCGCTGCTGCAGGTGGCTCCCTTCTCCAACCCCTGGTTGATTTGGGCGGTGGTGCTCACCACCGGTCTGCAGATGCTGCTGCTCTACGTGCCGCCCCTGGCCCGCTTCTTTGGCACTGAGCCCCTACCCGGCCCAGACCTGCTGATTTGCATCGGGGTGAGCCTGCTGTTTTTCTTCTATCTGGAGCTGGAGAAGCTGGTGAGGCAATGGCGGCGCCGGGCTGCAGCCGATACCTGAGCCAGGTGGGAGAAAGCTGGGGTAGGCACCTGGCGGGCTGGCTTCCCCCTAGCCTGGTGCCGCCAGCAACCTCTCCATGCAGGATTTCATCAACCGGCTACCGGAGTTGATCGGCTCGGCCGTAGACGCCAATCCCCTGATCGGCTATCTGGTGATCGGCCTGGTGATGCTGCTCGAAAATGTATTCCCCCCCATCCCCTCTGAACTGGTGATGCCCCTGGGGGGCTTCTACGTGCAACAGGGCAAGTTAGAGCTGCTACCGGTGTTGCTGGCCGGCCTGATCGGCACCCTGATGGGAGCCTGGTTCTGGTACGGGATTGGTCGGTTGATCAACGAAGAGCGGCTAGAGCATTGGCTGTCTCTCCATGGCAGGTGGATTGGCATTCAGCCCGCCGATCTAGCCCGCAGCCGTCGCTGGTTTAAGCGCCATGGCTCTGCGGTGGTGTTCTGGGGCCGGCTGATTCCCGGTGTGCGCACGCTGGTGTCGGTGCCAGCTGGGATCGAATTGATGCCCCAACTGCCGTTCCTGGCCTGGACCGCCGGCGGCAGTTTGATCTGGATCCTGATCCTCACCCTGGCCGGCCAGGCCCTGGGGGAGGGCTACCAGCGGGTTGGCGAGTGGCTGGAGCCGATCACCCAATTGATAAAAGTGCTGCTGGTGCTGGCAGCTCTCGCCTTTACGGCCTGGATCGGAGCCAGGCTGATCAGCCAGCGCCGTAAGCGCTGAAGACCGCCCCTGAAGCTGGCCACGATCCCTAAAGCTGGCCCTTTAGCTAGGCTCTAAAACCAGCGCAGCCCTTACCTGGCCTGATCCAGGTTGCTTAAACCGCACCACTTCTTTTGACAACCTTGCCCATGGGCTGGCATCCCCACCTCTGGCACCCCACCACCCAGGTGGCTACGGCACCGGAGCCCCTGCGGGTGGTGTCGGCCCGCGGATCACTGCTGCAGTTGGATGACGGCCGCCAGTTGATCGATGCGATCAGCAGCTGGTGGGTAACCCTGCATGGCCATGGGGAGCCCTCGATTGCCGCCGCCATCGCCGCCCAGGCACAACAACTGGAGCAGGTGATCTTTGCCAATTTCAGTCATCCGCCCGCCGAAGAATTGGCGGAGAAGTTGGCCTCTTTAACTGGTCTAGATCGGCTATTCTTCTCAGATAACGGCTCCACCGCAGTGGAGGTGGCCCTCAAAATCGCCTGGCAGTGGTGGCGAAATCGAGGGGAACCACGCCAGCAATTAATTGCCTTTGAGGGTGCGTATCACGGCGACACGGTGGGTGCGATGGCCCTCGGTGAGCGGTCCCAGTTCAACTCGGCCTATGAGGGCCTGATGTTCTCGGTGGCCCGGGCCCCCTGGCCGGCGAGTTGGTGGGGCGATGAAAGCGTTGAAGCCCGGGAATTACAGGCCCTGGCTGTGCTGGATCGGTTGCTGGAGACGCCTACAGCCGCCGTCATTTTTGAGCCCCTGCTACAGGGGGCATCCGGGATGAATCTGGTGCGTCCCCAATTTCTGCGGGCGGTGGAGCGGCGGGTGCGCGCCAGTGGTGCCCTGCTGATTGCCGATGAGGTAATGACCGGTTTTGGCCGCAGCGGCAGCCTGTTCGCCTGCCAGCGAGCCCAGATTCAGCCGGATTTAATGGCTCTTTCCAAGGGACTAACCGGCGGCTTCATGCCTATGGGGGTAACCATGGCCAGCGAGAGATTATACAAGGCGTTTATAGGCCTAGATCCAACACTTACCTTCTTCCATGGCCATAGCTTTACGGCCAATCCCCTGGGCTGTGCCGCTGCCCTTGCCAGCCTTGAGCTGCTGGTTCAAAAGCCGGATCTCCATGGCCAATTTGAACAACGCCATCGGCATCACCTAGAGCCGCTGAGCTACCATCCCCGCCTAGAAAAATTCCGAAATATAGGCAGCATTGCCGCCTTCGATTTGATCGTAGATCAACCCGGTTACCTCCAGAGCCTGGGCCGGCAGCTGCAACGCCAGTGCCTAGACAAAGGTGTTTATCTGCGGCCCCTGGGCCATGTCGTCTACCTACTTCCTCCCCTGGGAATCAGCGAAGCCCAATTGGAACAGTGCTATAGCGCCATCTTACAATCCTTGGCTGAGCTTTAGGCACTGCCGCCATGACCGGGCCATAATCTCCAACCACAACCGCCAACCATTACCAGCCGCCATCACCTGCCGCATTGACCTGCCGCTTTGACCCGCCGCCCAGGGAAGAAAAAGCGAGGCCTGCAGAAAATATCATCTGAGCTTATCGCCTGAATTTACGATTGTTTACCAGCCAAGACCCCCCAACCCAGCAAAAAGGTCCTTAAGGTTTGCCAAGCCAAAATTCCTGAGGTTCCCCAATGGCTACTGACACCCATCCCTTGGCCGCCGACGCTTCCCAGTCTGATAAATGCAGCAATTCCCCCCTGCCCCCTACTTTTTTGTTGCCCCTGGCAAATGCCTGGCCCATGCCAAACGCCTGACCCCTGTCACTTAACAAACATCCAGCCAGGCCAATTGCAGCAACAACCTCATAACGAGCCAATCTCATTAAGAGGCACCTGGATAAGACTTACTCAAGACGCTAGCCAATTCAGCAAACAACGAATCTTCAGCTTTACAATTGCATCAAACATAGCAATCACCGCGATAGCCATCAATCAAGACACGCCTATCAGGCTACATCAGTTTTTTAGTCTCTACATTTTTTCACAGTATTAAAGCTACAACTCGATTCAGTTTTTATCGCTTCCTCCTGCCTCTCGAGCGAATTGACGCCAAAAACGAATATACCCTTTTCAGACAACTTAAAAACTAATAGAAAAAGCAATCACTACTAATTGCTAGGTTAATTTAGCAAAACCATAATTTAGCGGGCTTCACCCCGGAAAAATTTGGCTGGGCCGTGGACCCTGAAGCAGCACAAGAGTTTTCAGGGATTATCAAACAACAATTATATTCATTCTGTCCCTAACAGATGGAATACGAACGTGACTATTTACCTGCATTTTCATCCCAGAAAAATCCATGCATTGCCTTTCCCTGGTTGGGCGACCACCACCTCAGTCCATTGGAGATCAAACAAACTGATCGAATGGATTTGCAAGCCTGGTGCGTGGCCGTACCCAACCCGGCCTGCCAGCCCCTAGCCTTTGCCAGTCACAAACACGACACGCACAGAGGAGCAACTATCAGATACAACGAGGCCAAAAAGGACCAACCATAAGGTCTTTTGATTTTTCACTAGCCATTTGCCAGTAGATGAAGTCATTCATGACGATCTGATAGATCGCCATTACTTGACTATGTCTTTCCCTGGGTTCAATCTTCCGCCTTCCCTTGCACTAACCATTGCAATGACATCTCGACGACGAATATTTGTCCTGATCACTGGGGCGCTTTCTAGCGCTATTCTCCTGGCTGGCTGCTTGGGCAATCCCCCCAGCAGCAGTGGCTATGGCGGTAAGTCCATACCGCTGAATACCGCCGCCTGTGCTCTACTAGAAACCGACACAATCAAGCTCGGATTTATTCCGATTCTCGAAGCAGCTCCCCTAGTGGTAGGTGTTGAGAAGGGTTTCTTTGCCAAACACGGCTTGAAAGTGGAGTTGGCAAAACAGGCCAGCTGGCCAGCCGCCCGCGATAACCTGGTGCTGGGGTCAGCCGGGGGCGGCATTGATGGTGGTCAATGGCAACTACCAATGCCCCAAATGATCAGCGAAGGCGTGATCACCGACGGCAAAAAGGTGCCAATGGTGATTCTGGCCATGCTAATGAGTCAGGGTAACGGCATTGCCGCTGCCAATAGCGTGAAAGATGCAAACCTGAGCTACAATTTACAAGGTAAATCTGAATACTTTGCCAACTTCCAAAAGCAACAAGGTCGCAAATTTTGATCAGCATATACATTTCCCAATGCCAACCAGGATATCTGGATTCGTTGGTGGTATGCCGCTGGTGGTATCGATCCAGATAAAAATATCGAGCTGTTGACCGTACCGGCCACCGAAACCCTGCAGGGCATGCGCAACGGCACCATGGAGACCTTCTCCACTGGTGACCCATGGCCATCACGGATTGGTAAGGATGGCATTGGCTATCTGGCGGCTCTCACTGCCCAGATCTGGCCGGTAAGTAGGTTGGCAAAAATTTTTCGAGGTTGGGCCGTCGACAATTTTGATGTATCATAGGATTTATTTCCGTATTGAGAGGTCCTTATGAGCGCGAGGCTTCGAGTTTTTCTGACTCCCGAGGAA
>JBILLQ010000073.1:0-16743 GCA_044375975.1 Prochlorococcaceae cyanobacterium | reverse complement strand
GAAAACCCCTCCTGGTACTGGACTCTGCTCTGGGGCACCTGACCAATCTGCCATAGATCACCTGTACTACTTTAAGGGCTGGGCGGTGGTGCTGCCAGGGCGTGCGGAGCTTTCTTGCTGATCAGGATGGCTGATGGGGGCCCAATGGCTGGCCGGAAAGCTGACTAGCTGGCGGGGTAGCTGGCTAGCTGGCTGGCGGTTCGGTCACCCGCACAGATTTGCCCTGGCCAAGCACCACCGCCAAGCCATAGGTTGGCACTCATCGGTTCCAAGTGCCAGCCCGCCCCGGCGGCGGCACCCCAGCCGACTTCCCGTGGCGTCTTTGGCGCCATGCCCTTGCTGTCGCAAACCATTCATGGCTGCTGTTTCCCTTAGCGTTTCCACGGTCAAGCCCCTGGGCGACCGCATTTTCATCAAGGTCTCCGAATCGGAAGAGAAGACCGCCGGCGGCATCCTGCTGCCCGATACCGCCAAGGAAAAGCCCCAGGTGGGTGAGGTGGTGCAGGTGGGCCCCGGCAAGCGCAGCGAAGACGGCACCCGCCAGGCCCCTGAAGTGAGCATCGGCGACAAGGTGCTCTACAGCAAGTACGCCGGCACCGACATCAAGCTCGGCACCGACGAGTACGTGCTGATCTCCGAGAAGGACATCCTCGCCATCGTCAGCTGAGATCGCCAGCTGAAATCGGCCGCTGATTCCAGCAGCTGAAATCGGCCACTAAGACCGTCAGCTGAGACCGGCATTTGATCCGGGCCGCTGAGACCGGCCTTTGATTATTCAGCCGTCTCGCTGCGACTCGATTATGGCGATCGGCGCCAGTAGCCCCCGCTGCTGAGCATCATCGCCTCAAATTCAAGGCCTTTTGGCCAGTCCACAAGGCCTTTTGGTCAGTTCACAAGGCCTTCGGGCCAACTCAAGACTCTCTCCCCCAGCCTGTACGCCTCCCATGGCCAAGCGCATTATTTATAACGAGCAAGCCCGTCGGGCCCTCGAAAAAGGCATCGATATTCTTGCCGAAGCCGTAGCCGTCACCCTCGGTCCCAAGGGCCGCAATGTGGTGCTGGAGAAGAAATTCGGCGCCCCCCAGATCGTCAACGACGGCGTCACGATCGCCAAGGAGATCGAGCTGGAAGATCACATCGAGAACACCGGTGTGGCCCTGATTCGCCAGGCCGCTTCCAAAACCAACGACGCTGCTGGTGACGGCACCACCACCGCCACCGTGTTGGCCCACGCCATGGTGAAGGCGGGCCTGCGCAACGTGGCCGCCGGCGCCAACGCCATCACCCTCAAGCGCGGCATCGACAAGGCATCCGATTTTCTGGTCAAGAAGATCGAGGAGCATGCCAAGCCGATCAGCGACAGCAATGCGATCGCCCAGGTGGGCACCATCTCCGCCGGCAACGACGAAGAGGTGGGTCGCATGATCGCCGATGCCATGGACAAGGTTGGCAAGGAAGGCGTTATCTCCCTGGAAGAAGGGAAATCGATGACCACCGAACTGGAGGTCACCGAGGGCATGCGCTTTGACAAGGGCTATATCTCGCCCTACTTCGCCACCGACACCGAGCGGATGGAAGCGGTGCTGGATGATCCCTACATCCTGCTCACCGACAAGAAGATCGGCCTGGTGCAAGACCTGGTGCCCGTGCTCGAGCAGATCGCCCGCACCGGCAAGCCCCTGCTGATCATCGCCGAGGACATCGAGAAAGAAGCCCTCGCCACCCTGGTGGTGAACCGCCTGCGCGGTGTGCTCAACGTGGCCGCTGTGAAGGCCCCCGGCTTCGGCGATCGCCGCAAGGCCATGTTGGAAGACATCGCCGTGCTCACCAACGGTCAGCTGATCACCGAAGATGCCGGCCTGAAGCTGGACAACACCAAGCTGGAGATGCTGGGCACCGCCCGTCGCATCACCATCACCAAAGACAGCACCACCATCGTGGCCGAAGGCAACGAGCTGGCGGTGAAGGCCCGGGTTGAGCAAATCCGCAAGCAGATGGAGGAAACCGATTCCTCCTACGACAAGGAGAAGCTGCAGGAGCGTCTCGCCAAGCTCAGCGGTGGCGTGGCCGTGGTCAAGGTGGGCGCCGCCACCGAAACCGAGATGAAAGACAAAAAGCTGCGCCTGGAAGATGCCATCAACGCCACCAAGGCGGCCGTTGAGGAGGGCATCGTTCCTGGCGGTGGCACCACCCTCGCCCACCTGGCTCCCGCCCTGGAAGAGTGGGCTGCGGCCAACCTCTCCGGCGAAGAGCTGATTGGCGCCCACATCGTGGCTTCCGCCCTCACCGCACCGCTCAAGCGCATTGCTGAGAATGCCGGTGTGAACGGTTCCGTGGTGGCTGAGCATGTGAAGGGCAAGCCCTTCAACGAGGGCTACAACGCCGCCACCGGCGAATACGTGGACATGCTGGAAGCCGGCATCGTCGACCCCGCCAAGGTGACCCGTTCTGGCCTGCAGAACGCCGCCTCGATCGCCGGCATGGTGCTCACCACCGAGTGCATCGTGGCCGATCTGCCCGAGAAGAAAGAAGCTGCTCCCGCCGGTGGCGGCGGCATGGGCGGCGACTTCGACTACTGAGTTTGACAGGGGGCTTGCTCGCCAGGCTCCCTTTATCTCAGCCCAACGAAGACTGCATCCTTTAGTTTCTTTTATCGGCGCTCCTGCGGGGGCGCTTTTTTTATTGGTTGCCATGGCTTGAGCGCGACTTGAATTCTCTGCCTTTAGCTCTCCTTGGCCTAGCGATTACGCCATCCACCGAATTGACCTTGCCATTTAATGATGATTGCAATGGCAAATTATTGCAATTGCAGATGATTGTCATAACAGCAATCCTGCCCCCTGTTCTTTCAGCCACTGCCAGTGATCGGCGTAGGTTGGGTCGTGCCTACTCACCAGCTGCCAGAACTGCCAGAAATGGTTCAGGTGGATCAGATGGCACAACTCATGGACCACCACATAATCGGCGATGGCATGGGGTGCCTTGATTATGTTCCAATTAAACACCAGCTTCCCCTGCTTATCGCAAGATCCCCAACGGGACTTGAAATTGCGAACACTTATCCCTGCTGGAGACACGCCGATCTGATCGGCATAACGATTCTCTTTCTACTGCAGGCGCTGCAGGGCGGGGGAGCGATACCAGTTATGAAGGTATTGCTTGATTGATCCTTGCTTGCCGTTGCTCACCCTGCTCGCTGGGGCGGATGGTGGCCTGGAGGTATCCAGCCAAAAATATACCCGCAACCGATGCCACTCCGGAATTTTGAGCCGGTAGTGGCTGGCCAGGTAATTAAATGATTCTCCGCCGACTAATTCCGTTTACCTTCACCCGAATCCCTCAGAGCTCATATCAGTTAATCACCCCACTGGTCAAAGCCACTGGGTGACAGCATCAGATTTGCTGTTCACATTGGCGTGGGGCGTAGCTCTAGTGAATTCCAGGGAGATTGAACGCTTTTGATCGCCATCGGCTGCCACCGCGAAAATGGGATATAGCTGCTGGCCATCTTTGAATGGTACATGCATGCGGAAAGTGCCATCTGATTTGAGCGGCACCACCTGATCGCCAATGGTGAGCGTGGCGGAGGGGTCGGTGGCGCCATAGACGATCAGTTCAGCATCAGCCACCAGCCAGAAAGAGCGAGGTCTAGCTACACCGCCTGCCCCTGATTCATTGCGGCCGCTGGCCCAAACACCTGCTCCGGAGTCGTTTAGGTTAGCTGAGGCGGCAGTATCACCCTCGCTTAGCTCTAAATCAAACTCATGAAAAGCTTCTGAACCCCGCGATTTAAGCCGCATGCCACCAGTTGCTTGCTGATATAACTGCTCGTGCAGCACGCCGCCGCTGGAGCTAGGCGGCTCGGCAGGATTGGTAGGGATGCTAACAACTCCCAGATCTAAAGAAAATGGTTCAAATTGCTGAGCAATTCCTTTAGCCACCACATCCGCCGGCATACGGGCCACGGCGGAGAAGGCCAGCGACAGCCAACCGCCGCCATTGAGCCGATATCCCAGTTCCACCCGGTAATCGCGATCGGCGAGAGGCACAGGCATGAACCATTCATGGGCATCGGCCGCCACGATCACCTCGCGCAGGGCATGGGGTTTGGCCTCTGGGTTGGCCAGGCCCGTCACATCGGCCAGCCGCAGGCAGAGGCTGCCGGCAGCGGCGGCCTGGGCCCGGGCTTTATCGCTGGCGCTGATGGTCCAGAAGCAATAGGCCCACTGGTGATCCCGTGGCAGGAACACCAGCTGGGTAATGGCGTCAGCCTGCTGCTGCTCCAAAGCCAGGCCAGCCAATCCAGCTTCAGGTGCGGGCTGAGCAGCTGCCCCTGCAGCAGCAACTGCATCGGCCGCTGGGGTGTCCTCGGCAGATGTACTGGAATCAGCACCCGTCACCAAATTGCGCAGTTGCTCGGGGATCAGCCGCATCAGCTTGGCTAGTTGCTGGGGAATTGATGCCATGGCGCAGCTGATCCTCTTATCACCTTCACCCCATGGTGGGGGCTAATCAACGATTTCGGGATCGCTTGTCAGCAGATGGCAACTAGCCAGCTGCCAGCTGACGCCGCCACGCCAGCCAAGTATGGCCATTACCAGCGATCCCAACCGAGCAAGACCAGGAGAAATCGCCACCAAATCACCCACCATTAAACAACAAAAGCTGGTTAATCAATAAGTAGCCAATTAATGAATGAGTTGCAGCTTCCAAGCCACCAACAATCGCCGGCTATTTAGTTAACGATAGCCCAGCTAACGAGTTACCGCGCCCAGGCATATCCAGCCGTCGAGCTATCACCACCAAACCACCTGAACTATTCACCTGAACTATCCATCTGAACTATTCGCCTGAACTATCAATCTGAGCCATCCACCTGAGCCATCCACCTGAACCACCCATCTGAACCGCCCACCTGAATCCTCCGCATGAATCCTCCGAATGAATCCTCAGAATAAACCAAACAAGCCAAAAATCAAGACCTATCAATTTAGGCCCCACCTGTGGCGATTCACACAATTTAGAAACGAAAAGTTTATTTTGGGTGTTACTAATAGGATTTGCTATTGGTGGGTCAGCTGCTTTTTTATTGGCAAGGGCTGGGTTGGGACTGATGGCCCAGCTGGTTGCTCTCCAGCAGCTGCCCTGATCCGCCGAAGCCCCCTTGGCTCGCCGGTACCGCCGGCGTCAGCCGTGAACAGGGGCTATTGGCACTGCTGCTGTTGCGGCAGCGATTGATCAGCAACGCTGAGCAGTGACTTTTTCCCGAGCCCAACCCTGTTTTCCACAGAAAAACGGCTCTTTTTCCACAGATGCTGCCCCGTCAAGGGCTGCCAGAGTGCCAAAACGGAGCTGATCCTGCGGAGAGTGCTCTCTCCACTTGACGCTACGCAACTACATACTTCCATCTGGGCGAGCCTTGGGCCCCACGGCCAGTTCCGCCAGTCAGGTCCATAATTCCCAGCCAGTGTCTCGCCGATCTCTCCCTGGCGACCGCCCTTTGACGCCAGAGCTGCTGGCATGGCCTTATGGGATCAGTCCAGCAGCCGAGTGCCGCATGAACCAGATCCCAGACATCGCCCCCGCCTACGTGAGTGTAGTAAACGAGTTTCCGGAAGATCTATATCTGGCTATGGGCGATTTCATTTCCAGCCACCCCCAATGGGATCAATACCGGCTGATGCAAGCAGCCCTAGCCGGCTTTCTTTTTCAACAGGGTTGCAATAACCGTGCCGTAGCCCAGCACTACCTCAACGGCCTCTTCCGCCGCGAAACCACCACCGCCAATAGCTCCGGCAATAGCTCCAGTCATAGCCCGAGCCATAGCTCCAGCCATAGCCCCAGCCATGGCCCCAGCGCCCAGCCGATTAGGCGCAGCGGCAGCCGGCGCCTGGAGAACTGAAGCCAAAGTGACCCGCCCAGCCCGAACCCAGGCCGGGCGTACAAACCCAGGAAAAGCCTCACGTCCAATGCAAAGTAAATAACCCATAAACATTCAAAGTATGAGCAGGTAAAAATACTCTTTACCCTCTTGATTTTATTTACAAGCTGCCACTATTGGGCTGAGTGGGGAGCCACCATGGCCAGTCCAGAGCACCTGGCCGCTTCAGCGGCCGATCGCAGTCACAACTGGTTCAGATCAAGCTGGTTCAGATCAGGTCCGAGAATGGCTGCAGTGATGTTCCTGTGGCGTGTCGCAATCGCTCCCGCAGCCCGGTTCCGGGAGCAATAGGGCCCCCCTCTCCCCAGCCAGGCTGCGGTTCCGGGAGTTCATCGGCAAGGTTGGCAGCGGCGAACACACCAGCACCGGCCTCAGCATTGAGGAGGCCAAGGAGGCCATGGACCTGATCCTGGCCGGCGAGGTGGCAGAAGCCCAGTTGGGGGCATTTTTGATCGCCCACCGCATCCGCCGTCCCTCCCCCGAAGAACTCTGCGGCATGCTCCACAGCTACCGCCAGCATGGGCCCACCCTCACCACCGCCACCAGGGCGATCTGCTTTGGGGTGCCCTACGACGGCCGCGCCCGCACGGCGCCTCTACTTCCTCTGGTGGTCCTCAACCTCGCCGCCGCGGGCCTGCCGGTGATCCTGCACGGCGGCGATTCGATGCCGGTGAAGTACGGCGTCACCCTGGCGGACCTGTTCGAGGCGCTGGGCATCCACTGGCGGGGCCTCTCCCTGGCCGAAGTGCAGAGAAAACTGGATAGCTGGGGGCTGGCCGTAACCCATCAACCGGATCACTTCCAGGCCGCCGAAAAAATGGTGGCGGTGCGGGACGCCATCGGCAAACGCCCACCAGTAGCCAGCCTGGAGCTGCTCTGGACACCGCACCGGGGCGAGCACCTGCTGGTGAGTGGCTTCGTGCATCCCCCCACCGAAATCCGCGCCTGGCAAGCCCTGCGCCAGTCAGGTGAAAACGACCTGCTTACCGTTAAGGGATTGGAGGGTTCCACCGATCTGCCCACCAGCAGGGCCGGGATCACGGCAAGGGTGTGGGGCGAACGGCAGGAGAGGGTGCTGCTGCACCCCCGGGAGCATGGCATCAGCGGCCCCGATCAGCCCTGGACTGGACTGGAAACCTGGCGGGAACAGGCCCTGGCCGCCCTGCGGGGTAGTGGCCCCCTAGCAGAAGCGCTGGTGTGGAACCTGGGGGCCTACCTCTGGTTTGCCGGCGGCTTCCAATCCCTGGAGGCGGCCCTGGATCAGGCCAGGGCGCTGCTGGCGGCCCGCAGCGGCGAACAGCGGCGCCTGGCCCTGGCGGGAGTGGCGCCGGTGGCGCCATGAAGAGCTAGCAGGGATAGCTGGCAGGGAGATCAGCCCAGCGGCTTTCGCATCGGAAAGCCTAAAAAGTGGCTGTCCGTAACAACGGTTACGACCGGCATGTGCCCTGGCGTGGTCTCCTTAATTGCGTTGGTCAGCCTGTGCGCCAGCCCCAGTCCCCGCAGTTGCAGTGTTATCCGCTGCGGAGACCCTCTGTCTTGATAGGCAGTCAGGCACCGATCCCCCTTTCTGGTTCAGCTGATGCGGCAGGCATCGGCTGGATCGGATCCATTCGCTTCCACCGCTTTTACCGTTGATGTTCAGTCTCACGCGTCGACAATTCGTGCTCTCCGGGCTTGCCGCCACCACCGGTGCCGCCCTGCAACTGGGTACCCTCGCCGGCCTGCTGGCCCCCCTGCCGGCCCAGGCCGCCCCGGGCAAGCCGGAAACCACCTCGGTGGAGCTGGGCTTCATCGCCCTCACGGACGCCGCCCCGCTGATCATCGCCAAGGAGAAGGGCTTCTTCGCCAAGGCGGGCATGACCGGCGTGGAGCTCAAAAAACAAACCTCCTGGGCCGTCACCCGCGACAACCTGGAGCTGGGCAGCGCTGGCGGCGGCATCGATGGGGCCCACATCCTCAGCCCGATGCCCTACCTGCTGACCACCGGGGCGATCAGCAAGAGCAAGAAACCGGTGCCGATGAATATTCTGGCGCGGCTAAATACCCAGGGGCAGGCAATTTCGGTATCCAAGGAATTCCTGCCCGCCAAGTTCAAAGCCAAGTCTCCAGGATTGGCGGCGGCGGTAGCCAAGAAAAATGCCACCGGTGACAAGTTCAAAGTTGCCGTCACCTTCCCCGGCGGCAACCACGACCTGTGGACGCGCTACTGGCTGGCGGCCAATGGCGTTGACCCCAATAAACAAGCTGATCTGGTGGTGATCCCACCGCCACAGATGGTGGCGAACATGCAGTCTGGAACCATGGACGCCTTCTGCGTTGGCGAACCCTGGAACGAGCGCCTGGTAAACAAAAAAATCGGCTACACGGCCGCCCAGACAGGCGAAATCTGGAAGCAGCACCCCGAGAAGGCCTTCGCCATGCGGGCCGACTGGGTAAAGAAAAACCCCAACGCCGCCCTGAGGCTGCTGATGGCCGTGCAACAGGCCCAAAAATGGGCCGAGAACCCAGCCAACACCCCTGAACTGGCGAAAATCCTCGCCGAAGACAAGTACGTAAAAGCCAGCATTGATGACATCCTGCCCCGCCTACAGGGCACTGTGGATTATGGCGATGGCCGCAAGGTAACAAAATCCCCCTATACGATGAAGTTCTGGAGCAACAACGCCTCCTTCCCCTACAAGAGCCATGACACCTGGTTCGTAACCGAAGACATTCGCTGGGGCTACCTGCCCAAGGGCACAGATATCAAGGGCCTGGTAAACAAGGTGAACCGTTCCGATTTGTGGCGCGCCGCCGCCAAGGCCAATGGCTTCGGTAGTGGTCCGGCCAGCGATTCCCGCGGCGTAGAGGTGTTTTTTGATGGCGTCAAGTTTGACCCCAGCAATCCAAAAGCCTATCTCGATGGCCTCAAAATTAAGGCAATGAAGTGATTTCTGGGTCGTATTACCTAAGTTAATACTGTAACCATGGGGAGACCCCTTTGGGCCTCCCCTGCTTTTTTACCTTCATTGATTCGCCAAGATTCATGAGCACCGCCCTGGCCAATGGCCGTAAACGCCAGCCCTTACGTAATTCCTGGCTCCGATCGCCCCTGGCCCGGCAGATCAAGGCCCCCCTGGTCTGCATCGGCCTAACCCTGGTGGTGTGGCAGCTGCTCTGCCTGGCAAAACCCGATGGCTTCCCCGGCCCGATCCAGGTAATCACCCAAACCTGGGATCCCTACATCAGCAAGCCTTTTTATGACGATGGCGGCACGGCCAAGGGCCTGGGAATACAGATTTTTATTTCGCTAAAACGAGTAGCAGTGGGCTACTTTTTAGCTGCGGTTGTCGGCATTGCCGCTGGTATGGCGATTGGTTTGAATGATTTCCTGCGCCGGGGCTTTGATCCACTGATCCAGGTGCTGCGCACCGTCCCACCCCTGGCCTGGCTGCCAATTTCACTGCTGCTACTACAACAGGCAGATTCAGCGGCTATTTTTGTGATCTTCATTACGGCCGTCTGGCCGATTGTTATCAACACTGCAGTAGGCATCCAGGAAATACCTCAAGATTACACAAACGTAGCCCGGGTACTACGGCTCAGAAAACGCAGCTATCTGACGGACATACTGATGCCAGCCACCGCCCCCTATGTATTCACTGGCTTGCGGATTTCCGTGGGCCTGGCCTGGCTAGCGATTGTGGCGGCTGAAATGCTCAAGGCAGATGGCGGCATCGGCTTCTTTATCTGGGATGCCTACAATGCTGGTGGCGATTCAAGCACCAGTCAAATCATCCTTGCCATCCTATATGTGGGCATCGTGGGCCTGATTCTCGATCGCCTGGTGGGGATGCTGGGCAATCGCGTCGCCGGTGGAGGTCGTTGAGATGCCAGCCCTGGTAACCGTTGATGATGTTTCCAAGGTTTTCCCCCTGGAAGATGGCGGCAGCTATGTAGCACTCAAGGATATCGATCTTGAAATTAATGAGGGAGAATTTATCTCGCTCATTGGCCACTCTGGCTGTGGCAAGAGCACGCTGCTCAACCTGCTGGCCGGCCTCAACGAGGCCAGCAGTGGCGGCATATTGATGGACGGCCGCCAGATTACTGAGCCAGGCCCAGACAGGATGGTGGTTTTTCAAAACTATTCCCTACTGCCCTGGCAAACGGTTCGTGAAAACGTAAATCTTGCCGTAGCCAACGTACTGAGATCTCTGCCGCAGCCTGAACGCACCAAGCTGGTGGATGAAAAGCTAAAGATGGTTGGCCTTAGCGCGGCGGCCGATAAATATCCCAAAGAACTATCCGGAGGCATGAAGCAGCGGGTGGCCATAGCCCGCGCCCTGGCAATCCAGCCAAGATTATTGCTGCTTGATGAACCCTTCGGCGCTCTCGATGCCCTCACCCGGGGCAATCTGCAGCAGCAGCTAATGCAGATTTGCCAGCAGGCTGGCGTCACCACCGTAATGGTGACCCACGATGTTGATGAGGCCCTGCTGCTCTCAGACCGGGTGGTGATGCTCACCAACGGCCCAGAAGCTGGCATCGGTCAGATTTTGCCGGTGCCCCTGGCCAGGCCGCGGGAAAGGTTGGCGGTGATGGAGCACCCCGACTACTACCAATTGCGCAGCGAACTTATCGGCTTTTTGCAACAGCAGCGCCGCCTCAAGCAACGCACAGCCGAACTTGTCCGCAACAAGGCCCCAGCCAGCGGCACTGTAAAGGCCAGCGGCGCAGCCAAGGCGACAGGCGCCACCAAGGCAAAAATAACGGCAAAAGCCACCGGCGCCCCTAGCCCTGCCTTGGTGAGGCTCGGTTTCATGCCGGGCATCGACATCGCTCCCCTGGCCCTAGCCATTGAGCAGGGTCTTTACGACCAGGCGCAGTTAAAAATCCTGCCGGTACCCTTCAGCAACTGGGAGGTGCTGGAACAGCATTTAATCGATGGCAAGCTAGAAGCGGCGATCACCGCCGCCACCACCCCCCTGGCCCTAGCCATGGGCTTGTCTCACCACCCCAGCCCCTGGGCGGCGATCACGCCGCTCACGGTGAGCCGCAACGGCAATGCCCTCTGCCTGTCGCGGCTGCTGCTGGATCTGGGCCTGAAAGATCCCGCCAGCCTGCGCAACTGGCTAGATGGCCGCGACCGACCCCTGACCCTGGCGGTGCCCCAGCGGCGCGGCATCGCTGAACTGCTGTTGCGGCACTGGTTCCGCCAGGGCGGCATCGACCTGGAAAGGCAGCTGAATTTTGTCGCCCTTTCGCCAACGCTAATGGTGGGGGCATTGCGCACTGAAGCTATAGATGGCTTCTGCGCCGGCCGCTATCGGGTGGCAGAAGCGGTGCAAGATCGGTTGGGCTGGGTTATGGCCACCGATTTGGAAATTTGGAGCGGCCACCCCGAAAAGGTGCTCACCTGTGCGGAGAGCTGGGCCGCCCGCGAACCAGATACCCTCGCCGCCCTGGGCGCCGCTCTGATTCGCGCCGGTGCCCGTTGCGACGACAGCGACCAGCGGGGCACGCTCACCCAGGTGCTCAGCCAGCCCCAATGGTTAGGTACCCGGGCCGCCATCGCCCTGCAGCGCCAATTTGATTTAGGTACTGGGGCCACCCCCACCCAATTGCTGCGCTTTAACCAGTTCCACGCCGACCGCTGCCATCTGCCCAATCCAGCGGAGGGGGCCTGGATATTGAGCCAATTCAGTCGCTGGGGCTGGAGTCCATTCCCGAGCAATCGAGTGGAACTGCTAACTCAGGTGTATCGCGCTGATCTCTACGCCCAGGCCATGGAACTGGCCGGCTACGCCAACCTGCGGCCCAGCCGGCAAGCCTTCACCCTGGCCGACGGCATTCCCTTCCACCAAGACGACCCCCTGGCCTATCTAAAAGCCCTGCCAGACCAGGTGGTACCAACCCTGGCCAGCGTGCGACTGCCCGCCGTAACCGACTACATCTCCACCCCAGCACCCTGATCCCAGAGCGACTGCCATGGAAGCAATGATCGATTCTCCATTTCGTTCTGATCCTGTCAATTCAGGCAGGCAGAAGTTCCTGAATTTTGATGCGGTAGGCCAGGTTTTCGAGACGCGCCGAGGTCCATTCGAGGCAATACGCGACATTAATTTGAGCGTAGCCCAAGGGGAGTTTGTATGCGTGATTGGCCATTCCGGCTGCGGCAAGAGCACGCTACTAAATATGGTGTCGGGATTTTTACAGCCCACTTCCGGTAAGGTGACGCTCCAAGGAGTACCGATAGAGCGACCTGGCCCCGACCGCATGGTGGTATTCCAGAACTACTCGCTGCTGCCCTGGCAAACGGTGTGGCGGAATGTGGAGATGGCCGTCCAGGCTGCTCGGCCCCAACTCTCAGCAATTGACTGCCGAGAAACGGTGGAACACCATCTGGAGATGGTTGGTCTTGGCGATGCCCACCACAAGCGACCCGCCCAGATTTCCGGTGGCATGCGCCAGCGGGTGGCGATCGCCAGGGCCCTGGCCGTTAAACCTGCGGTGCTGGTGCTGGATGAACCATTCGGTGCCCTAGATGCGATCACTAAAGAAGAGCTGCAGGAGGAATTGCTGGCAATCTGGCGAGAACATAAGCCCACGGTATTGATGATTACTCACGATATTGATGAGGCCCTTTTCCTGGCAGACAGGATAGTAATGATGACCAACGGGCCATCTGCCACCATCGGCGAAATCATGGATATTCCGTTTGAACGCCCCCGCAGTTACGAACGGATTCAAGCCGATCAACGCTACGGCAAACTACGCAACCACGCGCTCGACTTCCTATTCCGCCGTCACGCCCATGACGAGGAATAAATCCGTCAGAGACGGCATATTAGCTGGCAGATTAGATAGCACATTAGATAGCAGATTAAAGCCTGCCTGCCTCTCGATTTCCGTCGGCCACACCCTACTTCTTGATGAGTCTAATTTTAGCCGTAGCAAGCGGCTAAAGGTATCTGAAGGCTTGATCAGGGTGGCATTTTCATCTGTTCATATTGAACCGATGGAAGCGGAGCCCATCACCCTCGGCTTCTTGCAATCCGGCGATCAACTACCCCTGGAGCTGCTGCGTCACTCCTGGTTGCATCTGGAAGCAATTAAAACAACAAGCCTTACCGACACCAGTGAGTTAAGCCAAGGAGCAGAGGCGATCAGTCTTAACGATTGGACTGCTTCTTTGCTGATGATCCAACACCTCAGCGACTCCCAACAACGGCTGCGGGCCCTGCTGCAGCTGCTCGTGGATCGCCTGGGCCAGCGTTGCGGTAGCTGGTATGAACTGCCCATGCGGCTTAAACACGAAAGACTGGCGGAAATGGTTAACCACACCCGCGTAACCGTGTCTCGCCACATGTCTCGCTGGCGCCAAGCTGGCTTGATAGATAGCGAACACCATGAGCACGGTCACCTGCGCATCGCACCGGAACTGCTCGATCTTTAGACAGAGCTAATTTCGCCCCAGTCTTTTTGGTTGGGCGATTAGACAACACAGCATTACCCAAGAGCACCTCGAAAAATATCAATGTCTATATATGCCGCACCGCGAGTAGCATTGTAGCCGTTGATTTGCTTTCGCTCTGGCGAGCGAAACGGGCAATTTTCGAGGCGCACTTTATAAATTTGGTTAAATCACAGTCTTTTCGATTCACCGCATTGGGGAGCCCTGAAAACGCGAACTACAGTGCACGGTGACAATTGGGAGGGCGACCGCGTTGACTCATCCGAATTGTTACCCATCTAGCTGGGGCCGAGCACAAGAGCCATTAAGCCCTGCTGCCACAATGGCTCTCATTCGGCTAGCGCCACGAATGGCTACTGCCGAGAGCCCCTGGATTTTTCAGGAGCGGCTATACTTACTCAGCAGGATTAGGTGTAATTACATTGATACCAAAGCTTGGGTGTTGCAGGCCCTGGAGCACCGTGGCCGGCTGAGCTTTGCCACTTAACAGCAGCAAAACCGCTGGCCATATATAGTTAAAATTATAGGCATTTGGCTCGGTCTTCACGCCACCAAAGGAATTGAAAAGCTCATCGTCATAATAGGTGGTATTGGTAACCGCTTGATTGTGAAACGATACCAAGGGAGGCTGGGCATTTGGATTGGAGCAGGAGGCGTAGATTGCTTTTTCGCTGCTGGCGATACTGAGAAAGTTGCAGGGCTTGGGAGCTTGCCAGGGCCAAAATTGCTTGATCGGATCAATCCATTGGCCTGGGGGCACCAGGGTATCGCCCTCACCGTGAAGAATAGTTACCGGCACTTTGAGAGCAACGCCGCTATCGGCAATCGTGATCGGTTGACTAGTAAACGGCAACCTGAAAAACTTTAGTATAGGCACCACAAAAGGGGGCATACCCATCAAGGTGCTGGCGGCAGGATCGGCCACCACAATTTGCTGGGGCTGCAGCCTGGTGGAGGCAGCTGCGCGAATTTTCGCATCGCCATAACCCCAAGGCAAACTGAGGGCCAATAGGCCACCGAGAGAGTGGCCAAATGCATAGGCTTGTGGCTGAGTCTTAGCCCAGTGGGCATAGCGTGAGTCTTTGGATATCTGATCCCAGGCCTGATCACAGCCGTTAATCACTTGACTCAACCACTCAGTTGGCGCACTGACCAAACTCAGGGCCACGGTGGAAATTAAGCTGATTAAATTCTGAAAGATGGTACCGCGCCAGAGGCTTAAAATCTGCAGAAAGAGCAAAAGTAAGGTAAGACCAGCTGCAAGTCGCAGCCTTACAAACCAGCTCAAGATCAGCTCAAGGCCGGCCTTTGGGAACAACAAGCGCTGCATCAGTTGATACCAGAGCAGCAGACCGCTCCGCCTGTCCCTGGGGGAAAGCTCTTCATCAGGCTTAGTATCCGGGTAGTCGCTCACCTGAAAATCCGGGAAAAATACAATATACCCATGCTTCACAAGCTCCTCGATGTGCTTATTATAAAACCTGGGCATGCTCAAGGCAAAGCCGTGCAGATAAATCAAGCTCTTCAGGGGAGGAGTGCTGTTAGGCTCCCCCAGCCCGCCCCCCTGGGCCGCTGAATCTGGCACATATACGCGAATGAAATTACCATCAGCATGGCTGCCGCCTTGAAAAACACAATAGCCATCCATGGGGAAACATTCTAGAGCTACTGACTGAGAATCCATGGTAGTGAGTGGTGGTTAGGGTGCTGATATCAAAAAGCCCTGGATTAATGTCGAGCCATTCCCACTAGGGATGTGGCCAAAAAGATGACCAGGCGCCCTAGCGGAGCATCCATGAACGCCGAACTTACTGGCGGGGTTGGCGGAGCATCTAAGCCCATGGGATCTGCATTTGGTTGGCCACGAGTATTGGATAACTTGTGGCCAACGGGGTATCGCGTCAGCAATTGTTGATCTCGCTTGCGGCTTGAATCGCTGGCTTGAATAGGCGGCTTGAATCAGGGTCTGCCCTGGTGCGACGGTCCGGCAGGATTGGCTACAGCAGTGGCAATCGGATGAACATCGACGGCAAGGCCTGGCGCACGATTGGCGTGGAAGCCGATGGTGAGGCGATCTGGGTGATCGACCAAACCCTGCTGCCCCATCAGTTCCAGCTGCGGGTTCTCAGCGATCTGGCCCAGGTGGCTGAGGCCATCCGCACGATGGTGGTGCGCGGCGCCCCCCTGATCGGCGTTAGCGGTGCCTATGGCTTGATGCTGGCCCTGCAACAAGACCCCAGCGATGCGGCCCTGGCCCAGGCCTTTGACACTTTGTTGGCCACCCGGCCCACCGCCGTGAACCTGCGCTGGGCCCTGGAAAGGGTGCGGGATCTGGTGTTGGCCCTGCCCGAGGCCCAACGGGCTGCCGCCGCCCGCCAGGAGGCCGATGCCATTGCCGATCAAGACGTGGCCATGTGTGAGGCGATCGGCGATCACGGCCTGCGGCTGTTTCAGCAGCTGGAGGCCGCCCGCCCCAGCGAACGCCGTGAGCAGCCCTTCCAGGTGCTCACCCATTGCAACGCCGGTTGGTTGGCCACGGTGGATTGGGGTACGGCATTAGCGCCTATCTACAAGGCCCATCGCGCCGGCATGGCCATCCATGTGTGGGTGGATGAAACCCGCCCCCGCAACCAGGGCGCCAGCCTCACCGCCTTCGAGCTGGCCCGAGAGGGGGTGCCCCACACGGTGATTGTGGACAACGCCGGCGGTCATTTGATGCAGCGCGGCCAGGTGGATGCGGTGATCGTGGGCACCGATCGCACCAGCCGCAACGGCGATGTTTGCAACAAGATCGGCACCTACCTCAAGGCCCTGGCCGCCCACGACAACGGCGTGCCCTTCTACGTGGCCCTGCCGGCCTCCACCATCGACTGGACGATCACCGATGGCCTGGCCGAGATCCCGATCGAGGCCCGCTCCGCCAGCGAGGTAACCCACATCCAGGGCCGCCTGGCCAGCTCCACCGCAACCGGAGCCATCGGCAGCACCGCAAATATCGACAGCGTTCAGCTGACACCCGATGGCAGCGATGGCTTCAATCCCGCCTTCGACGTAACGCCGGCTCGGCTGGTGACGGCCCTGATCACCGAGCGGGGGGTAGCCGCAGCCAGCGAACAGGGGCTTTTAGGTTTATATCAATCAACCTGAAGAGTAGGTAGCAACCTGAAGAGTAGGTAGATAACTCCGGGGCTGCGGTGCAGGCAATTTGGCGATTGCCTAGAGGGCACCTCGAAAAATCAAAATGACAGTTGATTACGGCATGATTTCGGCTATAATCAGCTGAGCAGTTTTCAGGTCAGCGGTGGGTCAGAGAGGCTTCTGGGACGACCAGAAAAGAGTGGCAAAG
>JBILLQ010000018.1:0-48390 GCA_044375975.1 Prochlorococcaceae cyanobacterium | reverse complement strand
ACCCCTCCTGGTACTGGACTCTGCTCTGGGGCACCTGACCAATCTGCCATAGATCACCTGTACTACTTTAAGGGCTGGGCGGTGGTGCTGCCAGGGCGTGCGGAGCTTTCTTGCTGATCAGGAAGTTGAATGGTGAGCGATGAGCAGTCAACGATGACCAGTGGCAATAGCAGTGCTAGGGGCACTGGTAGTGGCAGTGCCAGCCTGGATCAAATCGTGGCGCGCCTGGCCAGCAGCACCGATCCCAAACGTCGCTATGAGTACGTGCTCTGGTTGGCCAAGAAACTGGAGCCCCTGCCCGCAGAGTTCCGCCAGGAGGCCTTCAAGGTGAAGGGCTGCGTCTCGAATGTCTACGTGGTGGGCCAGCTGCTGGGAGACAAGCTCCACTGGCGGGGCGATGCGGATGCGGCGATCACCAAGGGACTGCTGGCCCTGCTGATCGAGGGGCTGGAAGGGCTGAGCCCGGAGCGGGTGATCGCCATCGATCCCAGCTTCATCGCCGCCACGGGCCTGCAGGCCAGCCTCACCCCCTCGCGGGCCAATGGCTTCCTGAACATCCTCAAGCTGATGCAGGCCCAGGCCCTGACCCTGGCGGCATGATTTATAGGATCAAAGACCCAGCTATTCCCAGCGCATGACCATCGGCATCGGCTTGCTCGGCCTCGGCACGGTGGGGGCAGGCGTTGCCGGCATTCTGGCCAGCCCCAGCGGCCGCCATCCCCTGGTGGGCGAACTGGAGTTGCGGCGGGTCGCTGTGCGCGATCTCAATCGGCCGCGAGCTCTGGAGCTGCCCGCCGAACTGCTGTGCACCGATGCCAACGCCGTGGTGGACGACCCGGCGGTGGACATCGTGGTGGAGGTGATGGGGGGGCTGGAGCCCGCCCGCAGCTTGATCCTCAGGGCCATTGCCGCCGGCAAGCCCGTGGTCACCGCCAACAAGGCCGTGATCGCCCGCTACGGCCAGGAGATCGCCGCCGCCGCCGCCGCCGCCGCCAAGGGGGTCTATGTGTTGATCGAAGCGGCGGTGGGCGGCGGCATCCCGATCATCGAACCGCTGAAGCAGTCCCTGGGGGCAAACCGCATCCAGCGGGTGAGCGGCATCATCAACGGCACCACCAATTACATCCTCAGCCGCATGGCTGCGGAGGGAGCCGCCTACGCCGAGGTGCTCGCCGACGCCCAGCGTCTCGGCTACGCGGAGGCCGACCCGGCCGCCGACGTGCAGGGAGGCGACGCGGCGGACAAGATTGCCATCCTCAGTGGCCTGGCCTACGGCGGGCCGATCGAGCGGGCCGCCATTCCCACCGAGGGGATCGATCGCCTGGACGCCCGCGATGTGGCCTATGCGGCCCAACTGGGCTATGTGGTGAAGCTGCTGGCCGTTGCCCAGCACCTCGGCGCCGCAAACCAGGAGGGCGGCGACTGCCAACTGCTGGACGTGAGGGTTCATCCCACCCTGCTGCCCAAGCAGCATCCTCTGGCGGGGGTGCACGGCGTCAACAACGCCATCCTGGTGGAGGGAGATCCAGTGGGACAGGTGATGTTCTACGGACCTGGCGCCGGTGCCGGGCCCACCGCCTCCGCCGTGGTGGCCGACATCCTCAACATCGCCGGCATCCGACACGTGAGCGGAAACCAGCTCCAGGCGCCGCTGGATCCGCTGCTGGCGGCGACCAGCTGGCGGCCCTGCCGCCTGGTGGATAGCAGCTTCACCAGTCACCGCAACTATGTACGGCTGCAGACCAGCGACCAACCGGGCGTGATTGGCAAGATCGGCACCTGCTTCGGGGAAGCGGGGGTATCGATCCAATCGATCATGCAGTTCGAGCAGGCCGGCGGTGCCTTAGGCGCTGGCCTGCAGGGGCTGGCGCCAGCCGACGCCGAAATCGTGGTGATCACCCATGAGGTGTCGGAAGCTCGCTTCCGGGCGGCGCTCACGGAAATAGCAGCCCTGGAGGAGGTGGCCGCAGTAGCCGCCTGCCTGCGCACCCTTTAAGCCGAATTCCCTTCCGAGGGGGCAGCTGGCCCCCGGGCGCCGCCCAGGCCCTACCGCTATTGCGGTTTGGAGCCTGGCGGCCAGGAGCGGGGCAGCCCGCCAGCTGAGCTGGATGGCCAGTGGGTCAGCAAACGATCACGAAAATCAACCTCCCACCTAGTTGCCTCTGGCTAAAAAGGAGGGGTTGGGGCAGATTGGAAGAAATTCTTAAGAGGTCCTTACCCACCCCCAAATCTGCCCCCGGAGACATCAACGCCTTCCAGCCTTCTCCAACCATCCCAGGGCCTGCTGCAAAGGCACTACTGAAATCGGTGGCTGTCGCAATGGATCTCTTTTGCAATCACCGCTCAGGTCTCTGTCCGCTCACCGCTGCCACTTTTGTATCGTGACGAACAGTTAAGCCCTGTAAACCCCCGCAGCATGACCCTCAACCAACCCCATTTATGACCACAGCCATTCCCAGCACATCCACAGCTTTGCTCTGCCAGGGCGATTGCATCCGCATCGCCGACGACGAGCAGGTATACCAAGTCATTGGCGTCGATGCCTCCCACGACCGCTGTTGGCTGCGCCCCTGGCCCTTGACTCGCGAGGGTTCCCAAGTATTTGAAATGTCGCTGCAACAGGTGGTCACCAAGGTGAATCACCGCCCTGTTCGCCTGGACTGAGTCTTTGAATAGGGTTCCTTAGTGGAAGCCCCTTCAGTGCTGCCATACCGGGCTGCCGCCAGGGTGATCGGCTTGACGGCCCTAAGCCTGACACCCCTGCTCGGCGGCTGCGGCCTCCTGGGCCCACCGCCCCGGGCCGTCGGCCACCTGGTGGTGGCCAGCAAGAGCCGCATCGACAGCGTCGATCCCGCCGGCGCCTACACGGTGGGGGCAATGCAGCTACTCAGCGCCATCGGCGATCCCCTCTACGCGATCAACCCAAAAGGGCAGTTGGAACCGCGGCTGGCCAGCGGGCTGCCCCGGCTATCGAGCGATCGGCTGCGGGCCAGGCTGCAATTGCGGCGGGGCGTGCGCTTCCACGACGGCACCCCCTTCAATGCGGCCGCCATGGTGTTCAGCCTGAAGCGGTTCCTGGCCATCGGCAAGCTCAGCTACCTGCTGGGGGATCGGGTCGCCGATGTGCGCGCCACCGGCAGCCATGAGATCGAACTGCGGCTCAAGCAGCCCTATAGCGCCCTGCCCCAGCTGCTCAGCGCCATCAACCTGACGCCGGTGTCGCCGAGGGCCTACCGCGCCTACGCCAAAAAGCTGCTGAACAACGGCTTTGTCGGCACCGGGCCCTATCGCCTGACCAGCTTCAATCCCCAGCAGCAACGGCTGGAGCCCTTTCAGGGCTACTGGGGTCGCAAACCGGCCAACAGCGGTTTGGATCTGGTGGCGCTGAGCAATTCCACCGCCCTGTTTGGTGCCCTGCAGAGCGGCGAGGTGGATGTACTGCTATCCACCAGCCTCGAGATCGACCAGCAGGCCGCCCTGCACCGCCAGGCCAGCAGCGGCGGTTTGCGGGAGGGGGTGGGACCAGCCCTGGAGATTGGCTATCTGACCCTGCTCTCGGACCAGCCGCCCCTGGTGGATTGGCGTCTACGCCAGGCCCTGGCACTGAGCCTGGATCGAGAGCTGATCAGCCGCAGGGTGAGCCTGGGCCTGCGGGATCCCCTGTTCACACTGGTGCCCCCCAGCCTGGCGGGGGCGGCTGCCAAAGCCTGGCCCAGCTACAACCCAAAACGGGCAAGGCAGCTCTACCGCCAGGCGGGCTTCTGTGGCGGCAAGGTGCTCAGCCTGCCGCTCACCTTCCGCACCAACATCCCCACAGACCGCCTGTTTGCGCTCACCTGGCAGGCCCAATTGCGCCAAGACCTGGGTGATTGCGTGCGGCTGGAGCTCAATGGCTTGGAAGCCACCACCGCCTACAGGCAGCTGGGCGATGGGGCATTTGCGCTGATCCTGCTGGATTGGATGGGCGATTTCCCCGATGCCGACAATTACCTCACCCCGCTGCTGAGCTGCGACCAAGCCCAAGACCAGCGCTGCCTGAAGGGGGCCAGTGCCGCCAGCGGCAGTTTCTGGACGGCCCCGGGCCTGGAGGCAAAGCTGCGACTGAGTGCGGCGCTGCAGGGGCCGGCGCGCCAGGGCCAGTTAGCTCAATTACAAAGTGAGGTGGCCGCAGCCACGCCCTACATTCCTCTGTGGCTGGTGTCCCCCAGGGCCTGGGCCCGGCCGCCGCTCAGCCGCCCCCAGTACGACGGTTCTGGCCGGTTGCTGCTGCAGGAGCTACACCTTCCCCTTGCCACCGGTAGCCAGCGATGAGCCGTCACCGCGCCCTGCTGCGCTACTTAGCGACGCGAGTGGCCCTGGCGCCCCTGATGCTGTGGCTGATCGCCAGCTTGGTTTTTCTGCTCCTGCGCCTGGCACCGGGAGATCCGATCGATGCCCTGCTGGGCACCCGGGCACCGGCAGCGGCCCGGGAGGCCCTACGGGTGCAGCTGGGCCTGAATCGGCCGTTGCTCGAGCAATACGGCCACTACCTCTGGCAATTATTGAGCGGCGATCTGGGCAGTTCCCTCACCAACCAAGAGCCGGTGTTGGAGGTGATTCGCGACAGCCTGCCCGCCAGCCTTGAGCTGGGATCAGTGGCCTTAATCCTGGCGGCCGTGGTGGGACTGGCGGTGGGTTTCAGCGGCATCGCCAGGCCAGAGGGGCGCCTCGATATGGCTGGCAGGCTGTATGGCATCGGCACCTACGCCCTGCCACCTTTTTGGGCTGCAATGGCGATGCAGTTGCTATTTGCCGTCTGGCTGGGCTGGCTACCGGTTGGCGGGCGCTTTCCGGCCACCCTGATGCCGCCCAAAGGCAGTGGTTTCTATCTATTCGACAGCCTGCTGGAGGGCCTGCGCAGCGGCCAATGGCAGCAGCTTGGCGGAACAATAAGACACCTGATCTTGCCAGCTGGCACCCTGGCGCTGCTACTGAGTGGCATTTTTGCCAATGCCCTACGCCTAAACCTCCACCGGGCCCTGGGTTCCGATTATGTAGAAGCGGCCCGCAGCCGTGGCCTTAGCGAAACACGGGTGGTATTGCGCCATGCCCTGCCCAATGCCCTGCTGCCTGTGCTCACGATCACCGGCATTACAGTGGCTTCGCTGATTGGCGGCGCCCTGCTAATTGAGGTTACCTACTCCTGGCCGGGAATCGCCTTCCGGCTGCAGGAGGCAATCGGCCAGCGAGATTACCCCCTGGTCCAGGGGATTGTGGTGGTGATCTCCAGCTTGGTTGTACTGGTAACCGTAAGTGTTGACCTGCTGGTGGCCATAATTGATCCACGAGTGAGCTACGACTAAAAAGATATGGAGATCGGGACAGGAGCGGGGAGAGCGATCGAGACGGGGTCAGGTTCGCCGCAATGACGGTTTTTCCCGAGTGTGTTTAGGGCCATGGCTTATTGAGGCGGCGCCACCAGAGCTGGGCCTGCTGGCGATCGAGCACATAGGCGCTGATGCCCTGCTGCTGCCTGAGTTGGGGTGACAAAAGCAGGGGCTGTGCCAGGCTAAAAAGGAATTCGCTGGTGATATTCAGCAGCAGACTCTGCACCCTTAACGGTTCAATTCCCACCAATTGATCCCCTAGCCGAAACAGGGCCTTACCATCGCGGGCCAGGCGCACCGGCGAAAAGTGACTGGCCCCCTGCACTAGCACCAGACGGCTGCGGCCATGGGCGCTATGCAGGAAGGCAGGCAACTTTTCAACAATAGGCGGAGTGATCAGATCCAGGCTGCCCCCCACCATCAACACCGGCAGCTTGAGGGGGGCAAGGCCAGCGTTGGGCCACAGCAAACTGCCAAAACTGTTGTAAACAACCACCGCGATTACCGCTGGACGCGCCAGCGGAACAGCGGCTACTTTGCTAGCAGTGGCAGTGGCAGTGGCAGCTGCAGGCAAGCCAGGGGGCTCTCCTGGCGGAGCCCCGCTAGCCACGCCAGGCGCTGGCAGCTGGGGGATTTGGCACTGCAACAGTCTGGAGATGTTGATCACAGGTAAGTGATTCAGGGCGCGGCCACAGCGGCTTGCCAGGCCCGGTTCTGGCGGCATGCCAGCGGCCATCAGCGCCACCAGACCCCCCAGGGAATGGCCCATCAGCACAACCCCCTGGCTGCCAGCCCGGCCGGGCCCCAGCTCGCCGAGAGCACCTTGGCGCTGGGCCGCCAGCACCGCCTCGACATCGGCCAGCCGATCCCGCAAACTCTCGGCTCCTGGAAAAGGCCTTTTGCCCGCGAAGGAGTCCTGGATGGCGGCAGAGTCGCTACCTGGATGTTCCAGCAGCACCACCGGCCAGCCCTGCTCCGCCAGAGCGGCCGCCAGCCAATTGAGCTGTTCTGGATCACCGCCAAGGCCCGGCATCAGCAGCAGCCAGGGCCCCACCTGTGGATTGGCACTGGGCCAAAGCTCCAGCGGCAGTGGTGCTTTGCGATGGGCTACCGGCAGTTGCAACCGCCTGGGCAGCAGGGCTGCATCGGCCGGTAGCAGGGGGGGTCGGTATTGGCGCAGCGGTAGCGCCAGGCTCTGGAGGCGCTGGAAACCCTGGCGTTGGGCTTGCAATTGTTGCCGCCACTGGGAGGCTAAAGCCAACAGATCATCTAGATCCAGAGTGAGCCGCTCCACCGGCAAGGCGCGCAGCAGCTCGATACTGGAAACACTGGTTTGGCTTTGCAGCAGCCGCTTCAGGGTGGTGAGCACAAGGCGATCGGTGTTGCAACCCTCGCCACAGGCGAGCAGCTCAGCCAACTGCTTGAGCATCTGATCTCCGCTCCAACTGCCCAGCAATTGGCTACCAAAGCTGCGATCGCGAATCACTGGTGCGTTCAACAGCCGTCTTAGGCCTAGGCGACTGCTGGGCTCCAGCAGGTTGAGCCAGATCGCCAGCTCCCCCTTGGCAGCGGCGGGATTGCGGCTCCAGGCCTCCAACTCGGGCAGATCGATCGGCAATTGCAAACCATCCAGCTGCAGCCGCAGCTGCTGAGCGGCAGCGGCGGGTGATGGCGGCGACAGCAGAGGCAGCAGGCCGGCAAACAGCAGACTGATGCAAGGCCTGGCGAGCAAACGGGCCAGCGCAACCCAGTCGCCCCCCCCAGCTCTTGACTCAGCCAGTGAAACAGGCACAGGCGGTGACCGCAGGGCGCTTGTGGTTCTCCCAGTTTCCCGCGCCCCTGCGCGAACTAACCATCCTGCGCGCCATTGCCTCCCTGGGTGCTGGCGGGGTTCTCTATCTCACCCCGCTGGTGTTTGACCAGCAGGCGTTTACGGCCTCCAGCGTTACCCAGGGCCTGGCCCTGGCGGCCCTGGCGGGCACGGTCGGACGCTTCCTCAGTGGTCTGCTGCTGGATCGTGGCTGCAATTGCGGCTGGCCGGTGCTGCTGGCGGTGCTGGCCGCCATGGCGGGAGATAGCCGGCTGTTGATAGCCACAAACTTTCTCACATACGCCCAGGGGCAACTGCTGATCGGCCTAGCGATGGGGCTCTACTGGCCCGCGATCGAACTGGCGGTACCCCTGGCCTGCGCAGTGGGCCCCCGACCCATCCCGTCGGCCAGGGGTTATGCGCTCGTGCGTAGTGCCGATGCCGCCGGGATAGCCGGCGGCGCCCTGATCGGAGCTGGATTCGCCGCCGCTGGCCAGTTGCGGGGGATTTATGTGGTGGATGTGGTTTGTTTGATCATCATGGGGCTACTGCTACTGCTCAAACCCCTACCCCAACCCGCCACTCGCAGTCCGGGATTGCCAGGAGATAGCTGGAATCAGTGGCTGCCACCACTGCTGCCAATACTCACCATCACCCTGGTGTGCACCAGTTTGCCGGCCTTGATGCAGAGCGCCCTGCCCCTGGATCTAGTGCGCGGAGGTCTGGCCCGCAGCCCCTTGCCCACCAGTTTGGGAGCCCTATTAATGGCCCTGCAACTGGGCCTGCTGCTGTTGATCCAGTGGCCAGTCGGCCAAGCACTGGCTAAGAAACCTGTAGCTGTAGGGCTGAAGCTGAGTTTGCTCTGCTTCTCCCTGGGCACCGCCCTGCTGGCCGTCTCGGCCCTCAGCCAGCAGGGGATCGCCCTGGTGATCGCCGCCCAATTCCCCCTGGCCCTGGGGGAAGCCGCTTTCCTGCCGATTGCCACCGAGGCGGTGATCGAACTGACGCCAGAGCGCCACCAGGGCCTGGCGATGGCGCTGTTCTCCCAGTGCTTCGCAATCAGTGCCTTCGGGGCACCGCTGCTGGCCGGCATGGCCCTCGATAACCAGGGCCATGGCCTGGGGCTGTGGTTCAGCGTGTCGGCGCTGTGCCTGGCGGGGCTAATGCCATTGGGCCAGATCAGGCCTCGGAAGCCGGCGACGGGGTCTTAGTCCAAGCCTCGTGGGGCAATGGCTCGGTGCCATAGTCCCAGTCGTCGTAATCGGCGTCGTTACGAATTTGCTGATGCAGCTGCTTCTGGAGCTCAAAGTCATGGGCCTGGGAGCCATCAGCAGCTGCAGGGGTGGCCAGTGAAGGCTGCTGGTCGGTCATGCCTATGGAACAACTGTCGCCATTCTGATGCCTGCAGCAGCTGCGGGAAAAGCGCCAGGCAACAATCAGCCCAGCGGCAAACAGCCCAGCCCAGCGGCAAACAGCCCAGCCCAGCGGCAAACAGCCCAGCCCAGCGGCAAACAGCCCAAGCGGTGACCCTGGCTCCAGGAAGGTGACCCTGGCTCCAATAAATAGAGGCCAGAGGAGTGCCCCGGGACCGATCAGAGGCCGACTAGCGGTTTCTGCAGCAGCCCCCCAGCCAGCCTGGGAAGTAGCACTACTGGGCAGATGCCAAATCATCCAGCCCGCCCCTGCGGGTAAAAGACAGACCCAAAATGCGCAGGGCAGCCATGGCGGCGCCATAGCCGTTGTCGATGTTGACCACAGTGAGACCCGGAGCGCAGCTGGCCAACATGCCGTGCAGGGCGGCGGTGCCCCCGGCGCTGACGCCGTAGCCCACCGACACCGGCACACCGATCAGCGGCTGGGATACCAGCCCCGCCAGCACCGTTGGCAGGGCGCCCTCCATGCCGGCACAGGCGATCAGCACATCGGCGCTGCGCAGCTGGTCGAGGCGGCCCAGCAGTCGATGCAGACCGGCAACGCCCACATCCAGGATCAGATCGGCCTCGATGCCATGGCAGGCCAGGGCCAGGCGGGCTTCTGCCGCCACCGGCAGATCGCTGGTTCCACCGCTGAGCACCACCACCCTGCCGGCCTGGGGTTGAATGGGGGGCAGCGGTTCACTGGCCAGGCAGCGGGCATCCTCGTGGTACTTCAGGGGGCAATCGGGCAATAACTGCTGCACAGCAACGGCCTTTTGCGGCGACACCCGGGTGGCGAGGGCCAGTTCACCGGCCGCCTGCAAGCTGTCAATGATCGCCGCCAACTGCTGGGCGGTTTTGTGTTCACCCCAGATGGCCTCCACCATGCCGAGGCGTTGGCGCCGGCCCAGATCGAGGTGGTAATCGCCGCCAAGGATGCTCTCGGTGGTACCGGGTTCGGGGGAATACATCAGGGTTGCTGCCAGATCATTTCAACGAGGGCAGGTGTTACCCAGAGGCTGGGATGGAGCTGAGCTTGGTAGATCTCTTCATCTAATTCCAGCTGCTCAGAGGAGCTCCACAGCCCTGCGCTGGCCAATGTCGGCGCATAACTACGCAGGAAGTCCTGAAGCCAGATAGCCTTAGATTGATCGCTGGGGCAACAGGCCATCAAGCTGCGGCTTTCGAGCAGGCGTAGACCCTGAGCTTCCAGCAAGGCCGGCAGGCGCCTGGCCACGTGGGGATCGCCGCCATGGCTCTGCCAGTGCTGGATGCAGCGCTCCACAAAAAGCGCCACCGCCCTACCGCAGGGGTAGAGAGCATAGGTATCCCAGCGCACATATTCATGCAGCACTAGCCTCCCCCCCGGCCGCAACATGGATGCCACAAAGCGAATCAGTTTAGTGGCATCGGGCAAGAACATTGCCAGCCAGCGACACCAGGCCCCGTCCCAGCCACCCCCCTGCTGTGAGATCAGCTCCAGGGCAGAGTTGCAGGTAGCCAGATCAAATAACTGACTGCGCAATTGATGCAAGTGTAGCCGATGGGCCTGTTTTTGTAGATACTCAAGATATATAGGGGAATTGTCGAGGGCCAATAGCTCACCTGTGGCTCCCACCAGGCGGGCCAGATCGAAAGAGGCAAAGCCAGGCCCGCAACCCAGATCCAACAAGCGCTGACCAGCAGCAAAACCAGCCCGGTCCCAACTGGCCAGGGCATCGTCGCGCCAGATGGCGTGCTGGCGTTCCAGC
This sequence comes from Prochlorococcaceae cyanobacterium, assembly GCA_044375975.1. Taxonomy (GTDB): domain Bacteria; phylum Cyanobacteriota; class Cyanobacteriia; order PCC-6307; family Cyanobiaceae; genus UBA5018. Next base: position 38,048 of record JBILLQ010000018.1, on the reverse strand, counting down.
CGCTGCAGTTCCAGGTTTGTGGTGCCGAGAACATAGCTGCTCTCGGGCAGGATTATTTGGTTTTTCAGCTCGTTTTTTTCTATCATTGGGGCAGCAATTCGCCGCTGAATATCAGTGGAAATGGATTACCTTGCTCTTGGCCGGTGCCAGCTCTGGCCAGCAGCTCAAAGCGCTGCTGCACCTGCTGTTGTTCCTCGCTGGAGGTGGCCTGCCACTGCTGACGGCTGGCCCAATAGATCAGCAAAGTTCCCTCCTGCCGCTCGGGATCCCAGAACAGCTGGCGCCGCATAAATCCTGGCTGCTGGGCTAACCAGAGCTCCCAGCTGCCGCGTTCGGCCTCAAGCCAAGCCGTTACCGCATCGCTAGGCACCTTTAGGCGCAGCTGTTCCACCACCACCACCGGCGGCGGGGCCGCCTCAACCTGGCCAGGAAAAACTGAGATCATTAGCAATGCGCCCAATAGTAACGACAGCAAACCCGAGCCAAGCCGGCGCCACAAGCAGGTACTTTTATGCAGCTGGTGGGGATCATCAGGATGGTGTTTAAGCACCGGAGCAGCGTCCCGTGGAGTGGTGTAACTCAGGAGGAACAGCACCGGCAAGGGATCGCTGGGATGAAAGACCATTTCTGGATCAAAAAGGCATTGATCTGCAGGGCGACTGAGGTCGGTGTCAAAGCTGTTGCAGCAGCGCCACGGCGTGGCAGGCAATCCCCTCTTCCCTACCGGTGGGTCCCAGCTTTTCATTGGTGGTCGCCTTGACACCCACTTGTTCGGCTTCCAGGCCGATGCGAGCGGCAATGGCGGTGCGCATGGCTTCTATGTGCGGCTTGAGTTTGGGCCGCTCCGCCACCACTACAGAATCCACATTCACCACCTGCCAACCCCGGCTCCGCACCAGGGAGGCCACCTGCTCCAGCAGCAGCAAACTGTCGGCACCAAGCCATTGGGGGTCATCGGGCGGGAAATAGAGACCGATATCACCCAGGGAGATGGCCCCGAGCAGGGCATCCATGATCGCGTGCACCAGCACATCGGCATCACTATGGCCATCCAGGCCCAGGCCATCGGGGTGCTGCAGCCGCTGGCCACCCAGGATCAACGGCCGACCTGGCACCAGTCGGTGAATGTCGTAGCCATTGCCGATTCGCAGCTGCATCGCAACCTCCCCAAGCCATGGTCAGTATCATGCCTGGCGGTCTTGGCTGGGGCACTCCGCCGATTTGGAGCCCAGCCTTGGGCCGCCGCGAGCCAATGGGACCTTTTCAGTAACCATACAACTCATACCCAGGATCAACTGGCCATTGACCGGATACAGATCAGCTATTAACCACCAATCAACCACTAATTAGCCGCCTATTGACTGCTTACTGCTCGCTTGTTGAGCGCTTATTAACCGCTAAGTGGGATCCACGAGGCCCTCGGCGATCATGCGAAGGGAAGTCATGCTAGGGATAAAAAAGTACGCCCCTCCCCTGGTTTCAACAAACTGGGGCAGCTGATCACAAATAAATGGTGGCTTACCGCTATTGGCGTCAGCAGGAATGACAAATTTAGCCTCATCATCATGATTACCGAGCAAAGGGCATGTGTCATTTCCAGAATTAAAGTCTAGTCCATATTGCAACCATTGTTGTTGAATAAATTCAAATTGACGAAAAAGGCTTGAGCAGACAGTCATCATTAAAATTCCATGCTCCTCTGAATCAGCAATTCCTGGCCCCGACTTACCATAGGGCAATCCACGCCTAAGTATGCGATGTCGATTATTCAGAATTGAGCTAGATTTTTGCGAAACTGCACTAGTGGCTGAGGATGATTTAGTAGGCTGGGTAGAAAAACCAGGCGTAGGAGTGGCCGGATCCAACATCTCCCTTGGGTTGGAACGCCTTAAATGCGAAGAAAAGGGACATTTTGATCCATCTAGATCGCTTGAATATGTGAAGTTAACTAATATATCATTACGCAAACTATTAATTTGATCTTCAATTTGCTGTTCATTCAACGATTTATTGCTTTTGATTAGATTGCATTTGTCATTGAACTGTGCATGCAAAGCCTGCCAATCGGAATAAGTAGGAGCCTTCATAAGTGGTATGCCATCAGACCAACGACCGGCCATCTTTGCTCTGATAGTTTCATCAGCTTGCTCGACGCTTAAGCCGGTTGTCTGACTATAAATCAGTGCAACTTTGGCAATATAATCGCTAAATGCCTGTGGATTCTGATGAATTTTACGGTATGCCATAAAAGTGCCATTTCTACTAAAATCGATTGGCATCGCAAAGCCTGCAATCTCCTGTGATTCATCAGGATGCCCAAGCAGAAATTCGCCAGTAGCAAGTGGAGACCAAGTTTGATCTGGGTTTAGTTTTCCCTGACCAATTGCTTTTTTCTTCAAAGCTTCTTGGGGATTATTAATATCAAAAACTTGACCTTCAAAAACAGGGTCTCCAATACCATCAGTAAAACCAAAGTGCTCCTTACTCGTAGGTGTCAAGGTTTGATCTTGATTGACGGCCATTATTGCTGAAATATCCTGATAATATTTAGAAGGTCCCCGGTGGCCTGCGAGTATTTTAACGCCTTTATCATCACCACAGTTGTCAACCAACCAATTATACTCATGATCCAAGGCACCAGCAGGAGCAGCAGAATTTACATTAAAAGTAACCAAAATATGCACTTCCTTGGACTTGTCATTTCGCTCGTTGGTCCAGACATGGTCCCATATTTCTTCAACTGTTATGTTAGGATTTGGTGCATCATTCAGTATTATAGATCGAGCCAGCATTCCTTCTTGAAACTCCTCTGGCATACTTCGAAGAGTTCTGACGGGAACACCCAGAGCGACTAACCCATTAAAAGTAAATGCCACATTAATGGCAATATTAGGTTTTTTGGGAATTACGTGTGTGGGATCAGCATTTTTTGTCTTAGATGACTGCCAAAGTTCTGCTGTAGTAACCTTAAATCTTAACTCATTAAGAAATTTACAAGCAAGATTTGATTTGCCTTCATTGACATGAAGTAAAACACAACGAGCCGTGGGAAATCCGATCCTCCCATAGGCAGAAAGGAGATTACCCTGAATGTCAGCCAAATCAAGTTTGAGTGTCATGATAATAAGTTAGGAGGGAATACCACCAGGAGACTGGGTCGGGAAAGCAACATCCCCTGGGTTGTGCAATGCAATGAACTCAGCAAATGCAGATTTCAAAGCCTTTGGACTTGCGGCCTGATTCTTGATCATGAACCGGATAAACTGGCGCTGCAGATAAAGAGATTTAAGAATTGAACTGAGATCAGTGCGGGGAGCAGCCGGGAATGGCTTAGCTCCAGCATGAAGTATACGTCGATAAATCCAGAAAATAGCAATAATTAGAAGCAGGAAAAGCAAGAAAAAAGCACTCCAACCGGAAACACCATTGACCAGAGAAACTATAAAGGTAATACCAGCAGAAATGAGAGGTAAACTTATAACTCTAGGCAACTTGTTGGGCAAACTCGGCGACCCCTTCCACAAGCCTGGCTCCCCACTCCAGTAATAATCGTTAAATGACATCGTGGTCTCAAGCCGACTAGAAATGACTATATTTATAAAACTCTCCTTCGGATTATCGGCATTAAAGTTTTGGCAATGTCGGAAAATCGCAATAAGCTCAAATTCCATAACATCCCATAGGCCATACAAATATTTTTTTAAGCTACTCTCAGAACCATCGTCTGCATCAAATTCTGCAATCCAGGCGAGATAGCTGAAGGGTAGCTGGTCAATAGTTTCAGGAATAACTGGATTTATGCCTTGAATGGTGGCCAGGATAGCATCCTTATGCTGCTTGCCGACATAGGCAACATCGTCCACGATGGCGAATCGTGAAAAATGAGTACTTAAGTCTCGACTGAAAGGAGCATTATATTGATTGAAAATTTTATTGTCATTACCATTAGCATTTAACCCAGAATTTTCCGAGGGTATACTGGCGAGGACTTCCCGTAGGCAATGGACATGGGACGTAACATATTTGCCCCGGTCAAGAGATGTAACATAATCTTTGGGAATCGGAGAATAAATTGAGCCTTCACATATGGGGATAAGAGCTGAAAGAAAGTAGTGGCCGCCGTCAAAATTTGGCATAAGAAGAGATGAAAAGAGGGGCTAAATTCAGAAAAGGAAAGAAAATGAAGCCTAATTAGAAAACAGAAAAGGCTTGCAAAATCAAAAGCTTAAAGGATTTAGAAGTGTTAAATAAATTTGACCAGGGAAAATGGCTGAAATTAGTGTAGCAAAGTTGTAAATAGCAAAATTACATATGGGCAGTCCGAAAAAATTGGTCGTCTGGCTGCTGAGCAGCGTGGCCGGCCAGTTGCCGCAATGCTTTTCAGTTCATGAGAGCGGAGAGGTTTGGATTTTTCCAGGTGCCCAGATTACAAAACCATAGATTTGAGAATTACAGATTGTAGAATTACAGATTGTAGAATTACAGAATAAAAATTAGTTAATTTATAATGAATCTAGAGAGACAAATGAGCAGCCAATTTTCATGAGAAAAAACCAAATGTAAGCAAGTTGCTCACTGAGGAGGAGAGGGTGCATAGAGATTAGCGATTAACGCCTGTCTATTCCTGTTGGCGTTATAAGTATCTAGGCTAGGAATTGGTGCCGAGCCGCTAGAAGGTAAATTATTCTGTATAGCCCTAGTAACCTCAGCATAAAACGATGAGAATTGTTCATCGTTTAACTCGGCATGCTTACTAGCAAGACAATCAATGGCAGCCCATACACGCAGGGCTGACTTAATATCTCGCTGCGCACTACCAGGAGTAGCATTATAGTAATAATCACAGTCTATCTGCTGAGTTCTTATGTAATTCTTAAATGGAGTAATCGGGATAGAGCCAGGATAATTAGTATTTCCATACCAAAAAAGATCGAGACCGTTAGGTATTCCATCAGAAAAACTGTCAACGTATTGATCCCAAGTACCATTAAAATTGCTGACAAAAAATAAATAGTCATTTTTGGGGTAATGACTTTTAGGCATTCCTGGCCATTGATCTCTGGGGATAATAAACCAGCGAGCATAATGAATAATAGATAAGTTGAGCAAGCCACCAATGAATTTAGGGTTGCAGCGGCTTAACATAAACAAAAGTCGATTAATCCAGGATTTATTTTTCGGCATCGGGGTAATAACGTTCATTCCATAAGCTTTGCCTGCAACATTAGACATAATCGTTAGTGTCAGTGTTGGCTAGAAACTTTAAGCCAGCAGCTGGGGAGCGGATTGGCTGGTTACTCTTCGTAACAATGGGGTCTTGTGCCTCATTGCTGGCTTGAGCCTGCGGACTTGCGGACAGCAAAAACTTGCCAGGCAAGCAAACTCCCTTGGGAGTAGATGGATCCTAGGAATGAAAGACAGTCAATTGTCAGCCATTCAGAACTTGCTGGTCGAACCAGCACCAGCCGAGCCAGCGACAAAAAACCAGAAATTAGGCGACTCAGCCCTCAGCACCTCAAAAGCTTGAGGCTGGGGTTGACAGCTCTCTGCAGGATCCGCACGAAAAAAATACAAGCCGCAGCCGTCGGCGCTGGTTGATTGCCATGATTAGCAAGACTTTTGACTTTGAGACCATGCAGGCAAGCTGGAACGGGGCGGTGATCGCCAGCAGTGAGGACATCGTGACAGTGGAGGGGAATGCCTACTTCCCTGCCAATTCACTTGATCCGGCCTGCTTTCAACCCTCCAGTCATCGCAGTGTTTGCGGCTGGAAAGGCGAAGCCCATTACTACAATGTAGTCGTAGAAGGTACAGTTAACGCCAATGCCGCCTGGTTTTATCCTGAACCAAAGCAGGCAGCCGAGCAGATCAAGGGTCGGGTGGCCTTTTGGAAGGGGGTAAAAGTTCAATAACCCCTGGCCCGCAGGTAGCACCAACGTTTCCAGGGCCCGCAGCAGTAGCACTATTGGCGGCAGTACTAGTTTGAGCAGTAGTGGAAGAAATAGATTCAACAATGATGTCTGAACCAGTCCTGGCAACGGTTGAGGCATCAGGCAGGGCAGTATTGCCCGTGGGGCCAGCACCGCTCTGGCCCTAACCTCAAATCCCTGTTCCAAACACGACTCAATGGTCTCCACCCAGCCCAACCTGCGCACGATCCCTGTGGCTCTGGAGCAGAACGGCTATCCGGTGGCGATCGGCGCCGGTGCCATCACCCAGCTGGGAGCCCGACTGACTGAACAGGGTTGGGCAGCAGGCACCAAGGTGCTGATCGTCACCAACCCCGTGGTGCAGGAGCACTACGGCAGCAGGGTCAAGGAGAGTCTCCAGGCGGCCGGCTACCAGGTGAGCACCCTGGTGATCGAGGCGGGAGAAGACCAGAAGACCCCGGCCACGGTGGCCCGGATCCATGACGCCGCCTTTGAGCGCAAGCTGGAAAGGGGCTCATTGATCGTGGCTCTCGGCGGCGGTGTGGTGGGGGATATGGCCGGGTTCGCTGCCGCCACCTGGTTGCGGGGCATTGGCGTGGTGCAGCTGCCCACCACCCTGCTGGCGATGGTGGATGCGGCGATTGGTGGCAAGACGGGGGTGAATCACCCTGGCGGCAAAAATTTAATCGGGGCCTTTCACCAGCCAATCTTGGTTTTGATTGACCCCACCTGCCTGGCCAGCCTGCCGGAACGGGAATTCCGGGCTGGCATGGCCGAGGTGATCAAGTACGGCGTGATTGGCGATGCGGCCCTGTTTGCCGATCTGGAGGCCGCTGCGAGCCGCGATCCTTCAGGAGCACTGGCCAGCCTGGGGGCAATTACCCCGCAATTACTACAGACCCTGCTGGAGCGCTCCGCTAGCACCAAGGCGCGGGTGGTGGCGGCAGATGAGCGCGAGGGTGGACTGCGGGCAATCCTCAACTACGGCCACACCCTCGGCCATGTGGTGGAAACCCTCTGTGGCTATGGCACCGTGCTGCACGGAGAGGCCGTGGCTCTGGGCATGTTGGCAGCAGGTGAAATTAGCTGCGACATGGGCCTCTGGGGACCGCAGGAGCAGCAACGCCAAAAGGCGCTGATCGCCGCTGCTGGCCTACCACTAAAGATGCCAAAGCTGGAATCAAACGCAGTGCTGGCCTGCCTGCAGGGGGACAAAAAGGTGAAGGCAGGCAAGCTGCGCTTTGTACTGCCCACCGGCATCAGCCAGGTGGTGATTCGCGATGACGTACCAGCCGAGCTTATCCTCGCCGCCATGGCCAAACTAGAATAGGTACAGTCTCAACCAATCATCAAATAACGTTGCTGATATATTTATTTACGCATTTTGCGAGACTTGGGGAGACTCTAAAATCGCCATTTCGGCGATACCGCGTCCGTTCAACTACCTGATCCTACTCCGTCTAGCCACGCGATTCTACTTAGTCTAACCACCAGATAGCGCTACCAGCTGCTATCATCGATTCTATGACTAAATCGAGCCTTCAACCCAGGTCAATTAGCTGCTGGAAAGCCTAGTCGTTAGATAATCTAGCTGTTATGTAGCGTGGCCGTCATGCTGTCTATCCGTTAGGCTATCTATCCGTTAGGCTATCTATCCGATATACTGTCTATCCATTATATAGTCTAGGCGCTGATCCGCATGGCCAGGCCGGTGGCATCCAGTTCGCCGCCCAATCTCAGGGCGATGCCCTGATGCAGCCGCCTAGCGCTCCATAGGCAGGCCAGGGCATCGAGGATGTCGTCATTGGCCAGCAGGCTGGAGGGCCCATGGGCGCGGATGTTCAAGGCAAGGCCGGGAAACTCCGATTCCACCAGGGCCCGCCGCTGAGCGGCCCCGGCGGCGGTCTTCTTGGCCTCCGCCATCGGAAACCCACCGTTCCAGCAGCTAAATGCCAGCTCGGGGTGCACCTCATGCACCTTCAGGCCCAGGGTGGGATCCAGTGTCAATATATGATCTAATTGGCGAATCTTGGGAAATAAATTATAGCTCTGTTTGCTGATCTTTTTGCCGCAGGCAGCCAGGGAGAGAGCGCAGGCCGTGGGGTAGTCGCAAGCCTGCAGGGCGTCCCGCACCGGGGCAGGAAACACACTGCTGCGCCGGACCCCTAGCCACTGCCTCGCCAGCAGATCGCAGGGGCGTGGGGCAGCTGCCGCCAGGCCAATCGGCATATCGATGGCGGTGATCGCCCCTGGCTCAGGGGCCAGCCAGGGGCCCAGCTGCGGCTGCAGCTGCCAGTCAAACCGACCCCAACCCGCAGGCCCCCAAGCGGCGCTCACCACCAGCCAGCCCCCCCTGCAGCCATCCACGCCCTGCAATAGGGCCATCAACCTGGGGGATTGTGGTCGTCTTGCTCCTGGGCTCCATCCGGCAAATGGGGGCCGCTGGCAGTTGAGCCGTCTAATAGGTCTGGATCCCTGGGGGCCTGGGGGCCAGGGGGCGGATCTGCCACCACATAGCGCCGGCCGTCGCTACCCAGGTAGGTAAGCCGCCCGAGATCATCGTGAATCGGGGCGGTAAACGGGATCACCGCTGGATCCTGGCTGGCTTCTCCCTGACCCTCGATGGAACTTGCGGACACCGTTCACAGGCATGCTTGAACCACTTTGGCGTGGATCAGCAGCATCGCTGCGTCCCAGAGCGGGAATATTTACTGGCCGGCTGGCTTAAGACTGATCAAAGTAGGCACAGATCAAGCAGAGGTATGAAGCCAATGGGAAAAAAATCCGCACAAAACACAGCTAATAATGGGGTCAAGAACAAAATCATCGCTGAAGGCGAGCAAGCTGCGCCGATAGGCGCTGCAAAAATCCCAGCTGGGCGCATCCAGGCATCCCAAAACCAAAGCTGCTCAAGCCAAGCAAGCACCAAACCAGTACAGGTGATTGCCAAGTGAGCCCGAATCGAGCTGAAGCCTGGGCCCAGCAGCTAGCTCACCACCGGCCATCAAGCCCTGGTATTGCGCCATGGACCTGATGCGAAAGCTCTACGGCACGGGGCTGGAGGTGGTGCTGGTGAGCCCAAGGCGTTTTCAAGAGGCTCAGAAGGCCGTAGTTGCGGTGCGAGAACAAAAAGTAGTGGTGCTGCAGGCCCAGCAGATGGAACCAGATCTGGCCCAACGCACGATCGATTTTGTTGCTGGCGGCGTGCAGGCAATCGAGGGCCAGGCGGAAAGGCTCGATGCCACCACCTTTCTGTTTGCTCCAGCGCTGGTGCAGCTCAGCCAGCTGAAAGCCCAGCCAGAGTGTGATCCCACTGTCCGCTAACCATGAACTTGGCCAAGGCGCTGGAGCGTCCCAGGAGGACAGCAGTGCCCCAGGGGGACGCGGGACAGATGGACGCAGGGCAGGTGGAGGCGGGAAAGCCCGGAGACTGGAGACTTTTCCCCTAAATCAGCCCTTTTTCCCCAGATAAGTCGGGCTTTTTCCACAGTCAGCTGCCTGAAGGCGTACGCGAATCAAACCAATGCCTGCCTGGCTGGGGAAAACTCAACCATGAATGAGCCAAGGGGCTGGGGCGGCTGGAACCCTGGCCAAGGCTGTTTTTGGCACTTTTGGGGCCGCTAGCTGTCCGGGCAGCCCCGGCCTAGCAAAAGATCTCGGGCGCCGTTGACCAGCTGCATCGTGTGGTGGCAGCCGCCGCGGTCTGGATGGTGTTCAGCGGCAGCGCTCTTCCAAGCCCTGGTTACATCTGCAGCGGTGATCCGACCGGAAAGGGGCAGGTGCAGACGCTGCCTGGCCACGATTGCATCCAGGTCAGGGTGCTTGCCAAGGGGCCCCCAGTCGCTCTTGCTCAGGGCCGGGCTTCGCTTCTTGCCACCTTTGCGCTTGCCAGGCTTACCACCGCCGAATCCCCGGCGCTCCCCGCTGGCTTCATCCTTGGACTGCCGAGGCTCTGCTCCAGAACGCCTGATGGCCAGCAAGGGCAAGGGTGGTTGGCTCTGGCTCTGGGGCATCATCGTCACTGATCTTGAACCCAGCCTCCTGCATTGCCGGCGCCTGCAGCGGTGACCTGCAGCACCCAGAACGGCCTGGAGGTATGGCCTGGAGCTGTGGATGCTCAAGCCTGGCTGGAGCCAGAAATCAGAGCCAGCGATCGCAGGTGCCAAAAGCAATGTTGCTGCAGCACTGTTGCCATCTGCAGTTTTCTGTTGGCGTAATTGCTTGGACTTGCCCAGGCTGGGCAGCTCTTAGCCCTCAGCAGCTGTTTTTTTTACAGCATCAGTGGCCCAGAGCTCCGGGGCCTAGATGCCCTAACTAGCTGCAAACACTGGGGACAGGGGCTGAGACGGTTAACCGTCCAGGAGCGGAACATAGGGGTCGAGCCTGGTTGTAAGATAAAGGCGGTTCCAAGATTTCTCTTTGGTCAGTTTCATAGCTTTCTCCAGAGCCGTCAAAGAATCGATTTAGCTTTTTCTGAGTTCATGACTATTTACGTCGGCAATCTTTCCTTCGATAGCGAGGTGGAAGATGTCAAAAATTTGTTCAGCCAGTACGGTGAGGTTCGTCAATGCAGCTTGCCGCTGGATCGCGAAACCGGTCGTAAGAGAGGTTTTGCTTTCGTTGAGCTCGCTAGCGCAGCCGAAGAAACCACAGCGATTGACGATCTCCAGAATGTGGAGTGGATGGGTCGCATGATCCGCGTTAACAAAGCCGAACCCCGTGGTGGTGGCGGTGGCGGTGGTGGCAACCGTGGCGGTGGCGGCGGCTATGGCGGCGGTGGCGGCGGCTACGGCGGCGGCGGTGGTGGTGGCTACGGCGGCGGTGGCGGCGGCGGTCGCAACCGCTACTGAGCCGAAGACTGACCATCGTGGGCTGTCAATTTGACAGCCAATCTCTGATTTATCTAATAAGCCGTTCCGCCCATGGAACGGCTTTTTTATTGGGTTTAAATTCAAACTGCTCGGTTTCCAGGGCGCAGTTGTGGGCAGTCCTAGCAGGCCTAGGTATGCCAAGCCTGGCATATTAGCTTTTGGCGGCCTTTCCTGCAGTTCCTTTAGAGCCGCTGGCAGCAGACTGGGCGACTGTGGTGTTCGACGACGGTCAGCTTGATGGCTAAAGGGATTGAGACAGTAAAAAAGCCCCGCTGCCAGCGTCCACCATCAAACCGTGCGGCCGTAGTGGGCCTGGGCACTGCCACTGCGCCAGGCCCACATTTGATCGCCCCAGCTGAAGTGCCACCACTCATTGGGGTGTTGTTCAAAACCAGCCGCCTGCATGGCTGCAGCCAACAATTGCCGTCGCCGGTGCCATTCCAAAGCTTGCAGGCGTTCAGCTGAATCGCTGCAGGCGGCGGCAACTACAGCGAAATGATTGGGTTCGGATACAGCACCGATGGCATCGATGGGCGATCCCATTGCCAGGGGCTGACCAACAGCGTCAGCCAAGCTGAGATCCACTGCAGCACCAGTGCTGTGGGGGGGCGGCGTGGCGGGATCATCGCTGGGAGTGGCCCAAAACCGGCTTACCTCGGCAATAACCTGCTCTAAAGCCGCAGAATGCTTAATATCTGCAGAAAGCTTTAAAGCTGCAGAAAGCTCTAAGGCCCCTGCATCCGTCGAGGCAGCTGCACAAGCCGAGGCCGCTGCAGGCTGATGGCTATCCAGCTGCCGGGCGGCGCAGAGTTCAGTAATGGTGTGCTCCACCATGAAACGTTGCACGGCCAGCGGCCTCCAGCCATCAAAAATCGCCAATCGCCAGTCCGCCGCCTGCCGTTGCAGGTGGGCCTGAGCCAGCAGCAGCCGTTCAATCACCCCCGACCGCAACCGGAAAGGACTGCCCTGGGGGCCATAGGGGGCGCCGAGCAGGACGTAGGGATGGGGTTGGAGGCGCCATAGCTGGGGGGGCAATTCCCTGAGGGGCTCAGCGCAGTCTCGAATCGGAATCGAACTCCAGGGACGCATGCAGCTCCAGCAAGCCAGACCATTCAAATCCGGCAAGCCAGGCCCAGCAATGCCAGCGCGCCAAGCCAGCAAGGGCCAACAATTCCAACAACAGCCAAGCAAGGCCAGGCCATGGGCAGCAGCAGCCGAACAGCAGGGGCCATTGCACCAAAGCCGCCAAGGTCACTTATTGCAAGTCGGAGTCACTATGACTTAAGCTGAGTTCTGTTGCGTTGGCTGGGCCCATTGGCCTGGCCAGCTGCAGCATTGATGCCAGTTCCTGAGACCCAAACCATGCTCACCAATCGCGTTCCGGCTGTGACCTTCAAGACCCGTTTGCGCGATGAAAGCGTGCCGGGTCCAAATCCCTTCCGCTGGCAGGACCTCACCAGTGACGAAATCTTCAATGGCAAGAAGGTGGTGCTGTTTTCCCTGCCCGGTGCCTTCACCCCCACCTGCTCCTCCAACCACTTGCCACGCTATGAGGAGCTGCACGAAGAGTTCCAAGCCCTAGGTGTAGATCAAATCATCTGTGTATCGGTGAACGATGCATTTGTGATGTTTCAGTGGGGTAAGCATGTGGGGGCTAAAAATGTATTTTTACTGCCGGATGGCAACGGTGAATTTACCCGCAAGATGGGCATGCTAGTGGACAAGAGCAATCTTGGCTTTGGGATGCGTTCATGGCGCTACTCGATGCTGATCAATGATGGAAGCATCGAAAAAACCTTCATCGAAGAGCAATTTGGCGACAACTGCCCCGTGGATCCCTTTGAGGTTTCCGATGCGGACACGATGCTCGCCTATCTCCAGGGAGCTGACTGTGCAGGTGTCAGCGCTCCGCGGCTAGCCTTCGAGGGCTGAAAAACACTGGCTGAGCCAGCTATTTACATAGACATCCGGGTATACGGCTAGCCGCATAAAAGTGAACTGGCTGGCTGGCTAGTCAAAACAAGCAAATGGTCAGGGGTGCTCACAGCAGAGCCCTGACCCGGCGGGCCAGGGCTTCTAGGGGGGCGCCGTCGGGGGGACGCTCACAACGTTCGCCGCTGTTGGCATCCATCCAAACCGGGTGTTGACCATGCCAGAGCAACGGTGCCAGGGGTTGATGGGGCCGGCTGAGCATCAGGTTCAAGCTGCTACCACTGCGGTAGATCTCCAGCTCTAAATCAGCTGCCCCATGGCGTTCGCCCGCTTGATCGCGGGCTTCTAGTTGCACGCAGCAGTCAAAACTTCCAGCGACTGGCCAATAACTATAGCGGGCTCCATAGCGCTGTGGCTTGAGGCAGAGCTCCGCCGCCGCCGCCAGTTGCTGCAATAAACCATCGAAGAGGCTTAACTGGTCTAACTCAGACTCACTGATTACTCCAGAGTCACTGATTACTCCAGAGTCACTGATTACTCCAGACTCACAGGTTAGCTCAACTTCACTAGTTAGCCCTGCTTCAAGGTGGGGCAGGCCATCGGGCTCGGGATCAGGGAATTGCACGTATCGCTCGCACCAGTAGCCGCAGCGGACCGGCCCGGAAACCGGGGTTGAGGCCACCGCTGTCATTGAATTTGGAATGGAGCAACTGCAGGCGACTGATCCGCCGGGCATCAAAGCGCAAAGGTAGGCCCAGGGGGCGCGCCCGCACGCTGGCAGTGAGGCGAGAGAAGGGAATCTGAACGCGGCTGATGCCGCTGGCCTGGGTGGAGAATTCAGCCACCCAGCGCAGGCCGCCAGGAATTAGTTCGGCGGCACCGGTTACCCGGTCGCCGCAGGCGATGGCGAGCTTGTAGCGACGCCCATCTCCCTCCAACTCAAATTCCAGGGCCCCATAGGCGGAGAGATCGAGGGGAGGCGCGTACTCGGGCGAGCGACAGCTCACAAAGCCACCTCCTTCCTCCACCACCTCAGATTCCATCAGCAGGCCAGCCGAACCGGCGATGCAGCTGCCGGAGCTGCGCCCCCCCATGATCGTGTCGTTCAGGGCAGACCAGCCCGAGAAGCCATCGCCGGAAACCAGGAGCAAGGAAGCAGAGGTTGTCATGCCGACAGTTTGATTGGCAATAACTGATTGGGATGGCGGAGGGGGCGGCGAATCAAAGGGCATGGCTAGCGGTGCGAGATCAGCCGCTTGGTGTTTTCTCCCGCTCAGCCTGGCGCAGCCAGTCCCTCTGCGGCGGCAAGTCCCTCTGTGGCAGCCAAGTCGGCTAACACCAGCACTGTGCTGTGCGGTTGCACCAATTTGGCTGGCGTGCGTTCTGGCGACTCACTGGGATCGAAAAGTCTTGCCAGGGCCTGGCGCTTGCCAGCGCCGCTGACCAGAAACACCACCTGGCGAGCGGCTGACAGCACTGGAGCGGTAAGCGTGATCCGCTCTAGCCCCTTACCTGTGCCTACTGTTACCCAGCGATCGCTGACGGTCGGCGCTTCGGTACCTGGAAACAGGGAAGCTGTGTGGCCGTCGTCGCCAAGGCCCAGCAAGATCAGGTCAAATACCGGTGGTTCGCCGCTACATAACCGACCCAATTGCTGTTCATAGAGATCGGCAGAGGCTGCCGGGCTGTCCGCATCGGTGGGAACCGGGTGAAAACAAGCCTGCCGCCCTGGTTCCTCGGCCAGCAGGGTTTCGCTAAGCATGCGGGCATTGCTGGAGGGATCAGTGGCGCTCACCCAGCGCTCATCGCCAAGCAGCACATCCACCCTCTGCCAAGGCAGATGTTGCTGCCCCAGTTGCCGATAGGCCGCCGCCGGCGTTGAACCTCCCGCCAGGGCGATCTGGGCCCGCTCCCTTTGCTCAAGGGCCAGATCAATGGCCACGGCGATCCGCTCAGCGGCACGGCGAGCCAGCTGCTCGCCATCAATGGCCACCTCCAAGCGATAGGAAACAGGTTCAGTAGCCACTGGAGAACCTCCAATGGCTGGGGGGAAGATCTAATTCTTCCAGTGCTGAATCATGCATTGCAAAATCTCTCATTACTGAATTGCCCAACACTCAATTACCCAACTCAAGCTGCCATAGAGAAAGTGATCAATCAAGCCATTCTGTGTGGAAAGTACCGGGTTGATCGACGCGCTCGTAGGTGTGAGCTCCAAAACAGTCGCGCATGGCTTGCAGCAGGTTTTGGGGCAGGCGTGCGGAGCGATAACTATCAATATAATCCAATGAACTGCTGAGGCAGGGGAGCGGTATGCCAGTAAGGGCGCCACCAGCCACCACCTGGCGCAGACCAGGCAAGCGGCGATTAATTTGCTCCGCAAACCAGGGATCTAGCATCAAGTTGTCCAACTTTGAATTATTCGTATATGCATCCTGAATGCGCTGCAGCAGGCGGGCACGAATGATGCAACCACCTTTCCAAATCTGGCCAATGGCCGACATGTCCAGGTTGTAATTATGCAGAATTGAAGCTTCCTGCAGCAGAGCCATGCCCTGGGCGTAGCTGGCGATGGCAGCCAACACGCAGGCATCGAACAGCGGGGCCATGGCATCAGCGGCCTTGCCCAAATCGATTGGATGGCTCTCGGGCGCTTTGAGAACGGCGGCGGCGGCCAGGCGCTCTTGGCGCATGGAGCTCAACACCCGGGCATTGAGGGCGGCATAGATGGTGGGTACTGCCACCCCCATCTGGAGGGCACTGACCACAGTCCAGAGGCCAGTACCCTTCTGGCCGGCGGCATCGACAATCAGCTCTACCAAATCCGAACCAGTTTCAGGGTCTTTAGTGCGCAGGCAGATTTCAGTGATCTCCACCAAAAAGGAACTGAGTTCTTCTGTGGAATTCCAATTTTTTAGTACATCAGCCATTTCATCACCAGTTAATCCACCTGCGCGCTTCATTAAATCATAGGCTTCGGACAATATCTGTTGAATGCCATATTCAATGCCATTATGCACTGTTTTAACAAAGTGGCCGGCTCCACCAGGGCCGATGTAGGTGACGCAGGGGCCGTCATCCACCTGGGCTGCCATCTTGCGCAACAAAGGTTCAATCGCCTCATAGGCGGCGCGAGTGCCGCCGGGCATCATGCTGGGACCTTCCAGGGCACCCTTGGCGCCGCCACTGACGCCCATGCCAATGAAACCGAAGCTCCGACTTTCCAGATCCGCCACCCGGCGCTCGGTATCTGTATAGAGAGAATTGCCGCCATCAATCAGCAGATCACCCTCCTCCAGCAAGGGCGATAGCTGGCTGATCATGTCGTCGATGGGCTGACCAGCCTTCACCATCACCAGGATGCGACGCGGCCGCTCCAGAGCCTCCACAAATTCTTCAAGGGTATTTGCCCCAATGATCTGCTTTCCCGCTCCAGGGCCCGCCAGGAAAGCGGCCGTTTTGGCTGGGGTGCGGTTATAAACAACGCTTGAATAGCCATTGCGCTCGGCATTGAGCACAAGGTTTTCCCCCATTACGCCCAAACCGATCAGGCCGAAATGCGCCTTGCCCATAGGTCCCTTCGACTGTCACTAGAAACATTGCCCCAAGTGTGAACAACAGAGCGACCTGGATGTGGTTTCCATGTGGCTTCTGTTACAACCATGGAGTTTTTGTGAGCATTACAACACTTTAAAAGCTGTTGTGAATGCCCTTGGCGCAAACGTTTCGCCCAAAGCACATTTTGGCAATCAATGTTAGCAACACCTCACATCGAGTTTGACTGGTGAAGAGCGCCGGCTGCCTAGGGCTTTTCGTTGGCCATGGCAAGGCAGCTTGCCAGACAAAACGAGAACATGATTACGGAAAGATTTTTATTAATTAATTAAAAAATAAATACTTCAATCGAAACCTGAGACCTGTTAGCACCTCGAAAATTGCCCCTGGCGTGGCCTTAGGCTCCACATACTCCAGTAGCCGCAATGGGGCTGGCTGATCGGCCCACGCGAGACCCTCATTTTTCGAGATGACCCTATTTCAACTGTTGACTATCCGCAAGGTATATAGCATCTACGGGGGAGCGCAATGGATAGTTTATGGCGCTAATCGGATTATTGCGAAGGTTTGTTGAGAAACTCAAAAAAACTTCACTGTAAGGGAGTTTGAGACTACATGCGATAGTTGCGTGGCGCTAATCGCTGACTAAATCCAATAAATAAGCTTACGAATAACTTTTGATAAGCGCAAAGATCATCAATGGCGCCTGCACTAATCAAACCATGTCATATTTGGTCGCCAAGAAAAAAACACATCAACAGCCTGTCTGCATCAAGCAAACAAGAAGCTAATGTGTACATGAAATCAAAAATTGTAGCCCAAATTAATGAAAACTAATGCTTGAATTGTATTGTGTGATCAGCCAAGATGCTTGCTAATAGTGCTCATCAAAGTTTGCTTTGGAACAGCGCCTACCACTGTATCTACCTTTTCGCCGGCGACGAAAAGCATTAAAGTAGGAATGCTGCGAATACCATATTGGTTTGCAACATTAGGGTTTTCATCGGTATTCATTTTATAGACATTAATTTTATCGCTAAGTTCGGTGGCGATCTCATCTACAATTGGACCAACCATGCGGCAAGGACCGCACCAGGGCGCCCAAAAATCAACCAGTACAGGTACATCACTTTTTAGCACTTGCTCTTCAAAGCTGGTGTCGGTGACGGCGGCGACTGAGGACATCCTGAAATGGATCGCTTTGCGGACAATCTAGCAAGGGGAGCAGGCCTTAAAAGCCTGCTGCAGCCAAGCGTTGCAAAAGACAAAAGGCCCGGGAACACCGGGCTGGAGGGTGTGAGGAGTGTGTGAGCCGTAGCCCCCACACCAGTCAGGATAGGGCTGCTGGTGGCAGGCCCTATTTGCCCATGCCCAATTGCTGGGCCTTCTGATAAACCTTGCCCTCGGTGAGCAGCGACGGGGCCACCACCACCTCCACCGCTTGCATCTCCTTCAGGTTTCTGGCCCCCAGGGTGCCCATGGAGGTCCTGATGCAGCCCAACAGATTCTGGGTACCGTCATCGAGGCTGGCCGGTCCGCGCAGGATCTTCTCCAGGCTGCCTGTGGTGCCCACCTGGATGCGGGTACCGCGGGGCAGCACCGGGCTCGGGGTAGCCATGCCCCAGTGGAAGCCGCGACCAGGGGCCTCGGCGGCGCGAGCGATCGGCGAACCGATCATCACGGCGTCGGCGCCACAGGCCAGGCACTTGCAGATGTCGCCTCCGGTAACAATGCCACCATCGGCAATCACAGGCACGTAGTTGCCACTCTCTTTTTCGTAGTCATCGCGGGCCGCTGCGCAGTCGGCAACGGCGGTGGCTTGGGGAATGCCGATACCCAGCACGCCGCGGCTGGTGCAGGCGGCGCCTGGGCCAATACCCACCATTAGGCCGGCGGCGCCGGCGCGCATCAGCTTCAGAGCCACTTCATAAGTGACGCAATTGCCAATCACCACCGGCACGCCCATCTCGCGGCAGAGGGTCTCCAAATTGAGACTTTCCTGGCCGGCGGGGCCGATGTGCTCGGTGCTCACCACCGTGGCCTGCACGAAGAAAAGATCGGCGCCGGCCTCCGCGATCGCCTGGCCGAACCTGAGGGCCGCCATCGGCGTGGCACTCACGGCGGCAATGCCCCCGTTGGCCTTGATTTCGCCAATGCGACGCCGGATTAGGTCCTCTCGCACCGGTTGGCTGTAGAGCTCCTGCATCAGAGGCACAAACTCCTGTTTGCCCACCGCAGCGATGCGATCGAGGATCGGGTTGGGGTCCTCGTAGCGGCACTGCACCCCCTCCAGGTTCAGCACGCCCAGGGCACCCAAGCGGCTCAGTTCCACAGCCATGGCCACATCCACCACCCCGTCCATGGCGCTGGCGATGATCGGGATCTCACGGTTGATGCCCCCTAGGCTCCAGCTGCTGTCGGTGACTGATGGGTCGACGGTGCGACCTCCAGGAACCAGGGCGATCTCATCGATGCCGTAGGCGCGGCGAACGGTTCGGGAACGGCCGAGCTGAATCTCCACCTGAAATACGGACGCAATCGCGACAAACTATCAACCTGCCTGAGCTCGTCAAGTAGGTGCGAGCCCTAAACGGGCTTGAGCGGGGAGGGGGCAGAGGCTTTCAGCCCCCCCGAAAGCCGCGCCAACGGCTGGCCAGGGCTGCGATCAACCGCTGGCGCTCGTCCCTGTGCAACAGGCGAGGCCCCCCGTAGCGCACCAACCAGATCACAGCCACCAGTTCCAGCAGACCGGGCAGGAGCGGCAGGCTCTCCAGGGCGGCGAGCAAGCCTGCATAGAGGCTCAGCAGCAGCGCTAAAGCCAGCAGGCCAGCAAGCAGCAGGGAAGGGTAGCGGGCTTGCCTGGCCAAGGCCATCAGCTCGCCACTGGTCCACCAGGTTTGCCACTTACTAACTAGCAGCTGCCACTCGCCGCCCGGTTCGCTGCCCGCTTGCTGCTCGCTGGCTCCAGGTAGAGGCGGCACCAAAATGCTGCTGGCCACGCTGGGGAGCTGCGCTGCGCTGGGTTGTGGTGCAGAGCTGGGTTGCAAAGCTGCGCTGGGGGGCCCAGCCGGGCTGGAAATGGAAAGCTCGTCCGGAGACAACCCGGCAGCGGATCTCAGCAATCGCTCATCGCTGGCAGAATCCTCGCTAGTGCCCCCAGCCGAAAAGATTTCAGCCGCACCAGGCTCTTTCGAATCAGGCTCAGTCAAATCAGATTGGCAAAATTCAAATTTGGCAGATTCAGCACCTGTGAGCTCTGATCCAGCAGGCTGGGATTCGGAGTTCCCTGTGATGCCCATGGGCTGGTCCGCATCGCATCTGCCCCGGGAGCTTAATAGCGGTTTCTGATCATCTGCTCTCCAGCCATCAGTTTTTCAGACAACAGTTTTGAGCAGGTCAGTTTTCAGGGGGTCAGCCTTGATGGCGTCAGAATTGATGGCGTTGGTTTGCCAAGGGCGTTGGTTTGCCAAGGGCGTTGGTTTGCCAAGGGGGTCAGTTTGCCAAGGGGGTCAGTCTGCCAAGGGCACCAGGGTGGAGCGCGATCCAAGGCTCTGCCATGGCAGCCGCAGGGGGAAGCGCCCCTCGCGCAGGCGGCAGACCAGCTCCTCGGCTGCCGCCGCCGCCAACCGGGGGCTGTGGGCTGGTGAGCAGGTGATCGGGCGTCCCTGCAGGATCAGCTGGCCGCTGAGCAGCTCGCTGTAGCGCACCCGGCCCAGGCTTGGTTTGAGTCGGCGCGGAATGCCCAGGTCGAGCAGCGGGGCCTCCAGTAATTCGGCTCCAGCGGCGGCTTGGCGGGCGCTGCTGAGGTTGAGCAGGGGTACCGCCGCCGCCACCGGCAACAGCAGGGCGGCGCCATGGCCCTCGAATCGACAGACCCGCAGGCTTCCTGGTCGCAGCTGATGCAACTCGACACTCACGGCAGCGCTTGCCCCCGGAGCCAGGGCATGGCCCAGAGCAGAACGGGGTACCTCTGGCTGATGACCGCTGCCTGGCCCCACCACCCAGCCGATCGCTCCGCCCACCAGCACCGGCGAGCCCGGCCCCAGCAAACCCAGGCCTGGCATGGTCAATCCAATGCTGCCGGGCCCGCCGCAGGCGTAGAGGCAGCTGACCAGCGGACCCACCAGGGGCCCCATGTGGGTGGCCGTCAGTCCAGCCAGGCTGCTGATGCCAACAATGCCGTTTTCAACGATGGCGCGATGCAGCAGCAGGCGGCCGCCGCCAATCTGATCGAGGCTCAAGCTGGCGTGCAGCTCACGGCGGGGCTGCATTGTCGTTACCTCACCAATGGCGCTGAACTCGATGCTGCCGCCCGCCAATAGTGCGGCGAGGCTCGGCAAACTCGCCGCCGACAACAGCAGCTCACCTGAACCGCTGCCACAGAGGGCCTCCAGGCCATCGAGCTGGGCCTGCCGCAGTCGGATCGGTGGATCGCTGGGTCCCAAACTGAGTTGCCAACTCACCTGGTTGGTGAAACCTGCGTCGGCGGCCACCACCACATCGGTGGCCGCGTAGGCCTCAGCCAGCCCCTGCTCGGCCACCAGGGCGCGAAATTGCTCGGCGGTACGCACCTGCAAAAGGCCGCTTTGCTGGCGCTCGATCAGCTGCCCTTCGCAGCGAGTGGAGCCCAGATCGCTCACCGGCCCTTTAACTCACACCCGTCACAGTAAAATCATTACTGCTGAGGGCGTTGCTGCATGGCCGAATCCAACGGAGCTCAGACCCCCGGAGACTCTGACGGACGGATCATCCAGACCGACCTCCGCAACGAGATGTCGCGCTCCTACCTGGAGTACGCGATGAGCGTGATTGTGGGTCGGGCCCTGCCCGATGCCCGCGATGGCCTTAAACCCGTGCATCGCCGCATTCTCTATGCGATGTACGAATTGGGTCTCACCAGCGACAGGCCCTATCGCAAGTGCGCCCGCGTGGTCGGGGAGGTGCTCGGTAAATACCATCCCCACGGAGATACCGCCGTGTATGACGCCCTGGTGCGAATGGCCCAGGATTTTTCGATGCGCATGCCGCTCATCGATGGCCACGGCAATTTTGGTTCGGTGGATAATGATCCGCCGGCCGCGATGCGATATACGGAATCACGGCTGCAGTCGCTAACCACGGATGCACTTCTCGATGATATCGAGAGTGAAACTGTTGACTTCGCTGACAACTTTGACGGCAGCCAGCAGGAACCCACCGTGCTGCCGGCCCGGTTGCCCCAGTTGCTGCTCAACGGTTCCTCCGGCATTGCCGTGGGGATGGCGACCAACATCCCTCCCCACAATCCCAGCGAGTTGATCAATGGCCTTTTGGCCATGATTGCCAATCCTGAGCTCTCTGATCGAGAGCTGACAGCCCTGATTCCTGGCCCCGACTTCCCCACGGGTGGCCAGATCCTTGGCCGCAGCGGCATTCGCGAAATTTATGCCACCGGTCGCGGTTCGGTGACCATGCGCGGGGTGGCATCGATTGAAACCCTGGAGGTGACCGGAAGGCCAGATCGGGATGCGGTGATTATCACCGAGCTTCCCTATCAAACCAACAAAGCAGCATTGATTGAGCGAATTGCCGAGCTAGTAAATGATAAAAAACTTGAAGGAATAAGCGACATCCGCGACGAATCCGATCGAGATGGCATGAGGATTGTCATCGAGCTTCGCCGCGATGCCTATCCCCAGGTTGTGTTAAATAATTTATTTAAGCTAACTCCCCTCCAGAGCAACTTCAATGCCTACATGCTATCTCTGGTGGCTGGGGAGCCCCTGCTGCTGAACCTGCGCAAGATGCTGGAGGTGTTCCTCGAGTTTCGAGTCGAGACCATCGAGCGGCGCACCCGCTATCTGCTGCGCAAGGCGGAGGAGCGCGATCACATCCTGCTCGGACTATTAATTGCCCTAGACAATCTAGATGCGATCATTGCCCTGATCCGTGGCGCCACCGATGCGGCCACCGCCCGCACGGAGCTTACCCAGCAATTTGGCTTGAGCGAGCTGCAGGCCGATGCCATCCTCCAGATGCAATTACGCCGACTAACGGCCCTGGAAGCGGACAAAATTAGACTAGAGCATGAGGATCTTCTCGCCAAGATCATCGACTACAAGGATATCTTAGGTCGTCGCGAACGAGTGTTTGAGCTGATTACAGAGGAGTTGCATGTACTAAGAGATAAATACAACTCGCCTCGCCGTACGGTTATTCTCGACCTGGAAGCGGGTCTGGAAGACATCGATCTGATCGCCAATGAGCGCTCGGTGGTATTGCTCACTAAAAACGGCTATCTGAAAAGGATGCCGGTAAGCGAATTTGAAGCCACCAGCCGCGGCACCAGGGGCAAGGCCGGCACCCGCAACCAGGCCGAGGAGGCGGTACGCCTGTTTATCAGCTGCAACGACCATGACTCCCTGCTGCTATTCAGTGATCGGGGAGTGGTCTATTCCCTGCCCGCCTATCGCGTACCGATTTGCAGCCGTGCCTCCAAGGGAACTCCCACGGTGCAACTGCTGCCGATTCCACGGGAAGAGCAGATCACCTCGCTGCTAGCAGTGAGTGAATTTGCCGCCGATGGCGTATTGGTGATGCTCACCAGAGGCGGCTATATCAAGCGCACTCTCCTATCTGCATTCGCCAATATTCGCTCGAACGGCTTAATTGCAATCTCCCTGGAAGATGGCGATGCACTCACCTGGGTGCGCCTGGCCCTGCCTGGCGACAGCGTCTTGATTGGCTCCCGCAATGGCATGACCATCCACTTCCGCCTCAGCGATGAAGAGCTCAGACCCTTGGGCCGCTCAGCCAGGGGCGTGCGCGCCATGAATTTGCGGGGCGGCGATCAGTTGGTGAGCATGGATGTGTTGCCTGCTGAACTGGCCGATCGGGTGGCCAGCAGCGTCAACGGCCAGGAGGAGGAGTTAGACGATATCGAGCTGGTGGAGGAAGGCACTGCGGTTAGCGATGGGCCCTGGGTGCTGGTGGCCAGTGCCTCTGGTCTGGGTAAGCGGGTGCCGGTGGACCAATTCCGCCTGCAGAAACGAGCTGGCATGGGCCTGCGGGCAATCAAGTTTCGCCGCGATGGCGATGTGCTTGTCGGGCTCAAGGTGCTGGGTTCCGGCGAAGAACTGCTGTTGGTAAGTGAGCGCGGCGTGATCGTCCGCACCCGCGCCGATGCGGTGCCTCAGCAGTCGAGGGCGGCAACCGGTGTGAGACTGCAGAAATTGGATGCCGGCGACCGCCTGGCCGAGGTGGTGCTGGTGCCTCCAGCCCCCGATGAAGAACTGAGTGAAGAAATCGCGACGGTGGGAGTAGGGGATCTGGAATTGCCAACCACCTGAGCGACTGACTTCCACCCTGACTGCCCGATTAACTGGCTGCCCGATTAACTGGTTACCTAATTGACAGACTGCCAGATTGAGCGGCTGCCTAATTTAGGGGCCGCCATAAAGACAATGATTGCGTCAGCGGCGACTTATCCGGTAGCCGCTTATCCATTAGCGTCAAATTTAGGGGCAGCAGGTTTAGTAACGGTAATTGCCGTTGCAGTTTATCCGGTGGCAGCCAATTTAGCTGCGGCAAGCGGTGTTGCGACAGGTGCGGTGCTGGCAGGTGCGGTGGTGGCAGGTAGTTGAATTAGTAGTCATTGCGATTATTCTGCCGTGATTATCCTTGCGCCTCCATTCTGACGCGATCTTTCTGACGTGCGCATTGCCGCCTTTTGCATGCCTCTACACTGTGTTCACGCAGCTTGCATTCCTGACTTTTATGTTCTAGTATTTCACACGCAAGTGTTTGGCGTGCAAGTTCTTGGGATGCAATTGATTGATGTGCTGGTGATTGGTGGCGGACCAGCGGCCCTGGCGATGGCGGCGGCCCTCGGGGCTGAACGTCTGGAGGTGGTGGTGCTCTCGCCCAATGATCCCAGAGATCCCTGGGCCAATACCTACGGGATCTGGGGCGAGGAGGTGGATGCGCTGGGATTGGCCCACCTGTTGGGTCACCGCTGGAACCACAGTGTCAGTTTTTTTGGCGCTGGCGAATCAGATGCCGATGGCGCGGCCAATGCGCCAACTGTTCTAGGCCGCGACTATGGCCTATTTGATAAACACAAACTGCAGGCTCATTGGCTGCAGCTATGCCAGCAGGCTGGCGTGATCTTCCAGCGCGGTACGGCTAGTGGGATCAATTTTGTCGATGACAATGGCCTGCCCGTGACTGCCCATACGCCCGGTTCACGCTGCCGGGTAAGCGGCCCGGCACATTTAGAGCTAACCGCCCGATTGGTGGTGGATGCCTCGGGCCATCAGCCGGTGTTCGTGACCCGTGCCGATGAGGGCCCCGTGGCCGGCCAAGCCGCCTATGGCCTGGTGGGTCGCTTCAGCGCAGCGCCCGTGGAGCCCGGTCAGTTTGTGCTGATGGACTTTCGCTGCGATCACCTCACGCCGGCGGAACGGCTTGCTCCCCCCACCTTCCTATACGCGATGGACCTCGGCGATGGGCTGTTCTTTGTGGAGGAAACCTCCCTGGCTCTAGCGCCGCCAGTGCCGGCGGCGGACTTGCGCCAGCGGTTGGAGCGGCGACTGGCCCATCGAGGCGTGGCTTTGCTGGAATTGCAGCACGAGGAGTTTTGCCTGTTTCCGATGAACCTGCCCCTGCCCCACCTGGATCAACCGGTGTTGGCCTTTGGCGGGGCGGCGGCGATGGTGCATCCAGCCTCCGGTTACCTGGTGGGTGCCTTGTTGCGGCGGGCAGGGGGCCTGGCCAGGGCCATAGCCGCCGAGCTGACGGCGCTGGAGACCACCACCAGCGTCGCCGCATTGGCGGCGGCCGGCTGGCAAGCGCTCTGGCCGGCGGAGATGAGGCGCAAGCATGCTCTATACACCTTTGGCCTCGAGAAGTTAATGCGCTTTCGAGAGGATCAGTTGCGCCATTTCTTTGCCACTTTCTTTTCTCTACCCGATCCAATATGGTATGGTTTTTTAACTAATACCCTGCCGCTGCCTGAGTTGATCTGGGCGATGGTGAGGCTGTTCCTGCTGGCTCCCTGGGATGTGCGCTGGGGCCTGATGCGGCAGCGGGGCCGCGAGCTACCCCTGGCCTGGCGATTGCTTTTCCCGGCCCCGCCCAAATCAGATAAAATCAGCTAAGATAAAGTCTAATCAGACGCCTTCAGTACAAACCAACCCGAATAAATTATCTGATCAGATTAATCTATGCAGGCCATTAATGCAGGTAATTGATATAGCTCATTAATATATTTTATTGACATAGGTCATTGACGCAGGCCGCTGGCATAGGCCATTGTTGCATTCCATTTACATAGGTAATTAATTAATACAGGGCATTGATCGAGGGATTTATGCAGGGAATTGATAAAGGGTTTCGCTCCCCTGAGGCTCCGCTCGCCTGGGCGCTCGGCTTTTCAGCGAGCCCTAGTTAGGGCTTGAGCGGCGCGCCCAATCGGCCGAATCTAGATTGGGGAACAGGCCGTCTTCTCGCTGCACTCCATCCAGCCAGATTTGGGAGAGTTCGGTGCCATTGTCGATCGCATCGAGCAGCCGCCAGAAGCGATCCAAATGGCGTTCGATCCGTTCCCGGGCCAGTTGGGTGGTGGTGCCGGCCCTGAGGATGAAACTCCAATCGGAGCTTTGGGCCAGCAGCAATTCCCTGCCCGCCTGGTGCAACAACTGCCGTTTCTGAACGCTACCCACCCCCTGACTAACCCGACGCACCATCGCCAGGGATGCCTTTTGCCATTCGGAAACGACCCAGGCATTGGTTTCGTTCAGCCAATAGTTGTGGTAACCGCCCTGCCCCCAGCTGCTGGGGGAGGGATTACACACCTGCAGGGATTCGCCGCTGTTAAGCACATCGCGCAGGTGCACCAGCCGCACCCCCTGGGCTGCGGCATTGGCGAACAGGGCCGCCAGAAATTGGGGGCCTTCAAACCACCAGTGGCCAAACAGCTCGGCATCAAAGGGGGCCACCAGCAGGGGGCGCCGCTGCATGGAGCTGGCCAAGCTGGTCAGTTCGGCGGCACGGCCCGCCAGGTAGTCGGCAGCATGGTCTTGAATTTGGCCACTGGCCACCTCTGGGTCATAGGGCGCTTTGGCCTCTAGGGGGCAGCCCTGGCCCGTAACCCGATGCAGCTTCAAGCCCAGGGGGCGGCGACTATTGATGCCGGCGGCGCTGAGCTGCTCGTCCGACAGGTCCCAGCCCAAATCACGATGAAATTCACGGTAGGCGGGGTGGCCTGGATAGCCCTGGCTGGCACTCCACACCGGCAGGGTGGATGTGCT
The DNA here is from genome assembly GCA_044375975.1 of Prochlorococcaceae cyanobacterium. Classification (GTDB taxonomy): domain Bacteria; phylum Cyanobacteriota; class Cyanobacteriia; order PCC-6307; family Cyanobiaceae; genus UBA5018. Next base: position 11,471 of record JBILLQ010000018.1, on the reverse strand, counting down.
ATCTCGGCCAAAAAAGGCTACCCCAGCTGGCGAACAAATCGGCGCGAAAACCCCATAGCGAGGCCTCGGCATTCCATGCAGGAGGCCATGGGCGTCGAGCAGGGAATAACGGAGACCATTGCTAACTAACTGCTCATCTAGCCCTTCGTAGTAGGCGCATTCTGGAATCCAGATTCCCAGCGGCCGCTCGCCAATCTGGCGCTCGTGTTCGCGCACAGCAGTACGCAGTTGGGCCCGTACGGCCTCCGGCACACTGCGCAGCAGGGGCAGATAGCCATGGGTAGCTGCACAGGTGATCAGATCCAGCACCCCCTGGGCCTGCAGGAGGCGGAAGCGGGGCACCAGCTGGCCGCCATAGCGCTCCCACTGGGCGGTGATGCCAGCCAAGGTGCTGGCCAGCTGCTGGGCCGCAGCCTGCAATTCCGACTGGGGATCAAGCTGGGCTAAAAATTCTCGCCGCACCGCCAACCAGGCGGGAAAGCGGGCATTTAATTGCTTATCGGCCAGCAAGGACAGCAGGGTCGGCGAGAGGCCGAGGGTGAGGCGGGGGTTCTGCAGCGGATCTGCCGCTGCAGCCTCCAGCACCGCCAGCAGCGGCAAGTAACACTCCTGCAGGGCCTGGAAATACCAGTCCTCCTCCAGGGATCCAGGTTCACTGGAGCGCACGTAGGGGAGGTGGGCATGCAGCACCAGCGCCAGATCCCCAGCGGCGACTAAGGGGCGATGCTCCCCTGGCTGCCGCCCTGCTGCCAGCAGTGGCTCATCCGTGAGGATGGGCTGGGAACTGGCTCGGCTGCCAGCCTGGCTGCTCAGCTCAGGGCCGTTCAAATCTCCGACTAGATCAATGGTTGCGGCGTTGGCCTGGCTGCTGGGTGGCTGCCAGGTTTCAAGGTCAACCTGAGCCCTGGCCGGCTGCCTGGTTTCAGGGCCAACCTGGGGGCTGGTTTGAATGGTGGCCTTAGAGGCGGCGCCGAGATCCCTCGCGCCTCCCCCGACGGGGGCGTCGCTGGAAGCCATAGGGGATTCGAGCTTGAGACAGCTTATAGGCAGCTTCCTAGGCTGTTGACCATGGAACCTCGTACCGCCCGCCCCCTCCAACTGGCCCTGGCCGTGGATGGCCACAGCATGTTTTATGCCCAGCAGAAGCTGGGCTGGTTTTTTGATCCACGGCGCCTGTTGGCCTACGCCAACCGCCAACCGGCAATGGAGTTGGGCAGCGCCTTCTGGTACGCCGGGCTAAAAGACCCCACCGATCAGCGCCCCTTCCGCGATGCCCTGGCCAGCATGGGCTACACCGTGCGCACTCGCCCCCTGAGGGAACTGCCCGGGGGCGGAGCCGATTTTGAACCGCATCGCCCGCCTGATGCCCGCAACCCTGACCCCCGGCCAGGGGAGCAACGTCACTACGTGCGCGCCAACCTGGACGTGGAGATTGCCATCGACCTGCTCTGCGTGGCCCCCCGCACCGACGAGGTGTGGCTGCTGAGCGGCAGCAAGGATCTCGAACGGCTGCTGGAGGTGCTCAGGGCCCAGGGGCTGCGCACCACCGTGATCACCACCGATGGCATGGTGGCCAGGGAACTGCGCAATGCCGCCGACCGCTTCGTGGAGATGGCCAGCCTGCGCCAGGAGCTGGAGAAGTCAGAAGCCCACCACCAGCCTGTGTTCATGCGCAGTGACAGCGGTGCCACCCCCAGCCCCCGCCCGCGCCCCCACCCTGCGGCCGTAGGATTAATTAACTCATAGTTGTTCCGCATAGAGGCGCCGGTATGGCCCGCGATCCCGGCCGGGTTTTGATTTTTGACACCACCTTGCGCGATGGCGAGCAATCTCCCGGCGCCAGCTTGAACCTGGAGGAGAAGCTGGCGATCGCCCAGCAGCTCGCCCGGCTGGGCGTAGACATCATTGAGGCCGGCTTTCCCTTTGCCAGTGCTGGCGATTTCAATGCGGTGCAGCGCATCGCTGCCAGTGTCGGCAGCCCTGAGGGGCCAGTGATTTGCGGTTTGGCCCGCGCCGCCGCCGGCGACATCAAGGCCTGCGCCGATGCGGTGGCTCCCGCCGCCCGGCGCCGCATCCACACCTTTATCGCCACCAGCGACATCCATCTGGAGCATAAGTTGCGCAAAAGCCGCAACGAGGTGCTAGCGATTACCGCAGAGATGGTCGAGTACGCCCGTTCCCTGGTGGATGACGTGGAGTTCTCCTGCGAAGACGCCGGCCGCTCCGATCCGGAATTCATGTACGAGGTGATCGCCGCCGCGATTGAGGCCGGCGCCACCACGATCAATATTCCCGATACGGTGGGTTACGCCACTCCAGCCGAGTTTGGCGACCTGATTGCGGGCATTGACGCCCATGTGCCGAATATCAATCAGGCGGTAATTTCTGTACATGGCCACAACGATTTAGGCCTGGCCGTGGCCAATTTCCTAGAGGCCGTCAAACACGGTGCCCGCCAACTGGAGTGCACAATCAACGGCATTGGCGAACGGGCCGGCAATGCCTCCCTGGAGGAGTTGGTGATGGCGTTGCACGTGCGACGCAGTTACTTCAACCCCTTCCTGGGCCGGCCGGCGGAGAGTGTCGAGCCGATCACTGCTGTGCGCACCGAGGAGATCACCAAAACCTCGCGATTGGTGTCTAACCTCACCGGCATGGTGGTGCAGCCCAACAAGGCGATTGTGGGTGCCAATGCCTTCGCCCACGAATCGGGCATCCATCAAGATGGCGTGCTCAAAAATCGGCTCACTTACGAGATCATCGATGCCCGCACCGTGGGCCTCAGTGATAACCGCATTTCCCTGGGCAAGTTGAGTGGTCGCAGTGCTTTTCGGGCTCGCCTTGAGGAACTTGGCTATAACCTGGAGCGGCAAGATCTCGATGATGCCTTCAGCCGGTTTAAAGAGTTGGCCGACCGCAAGCGAGAGATCACCGATCGCGACCTCGAGGCGATTGTCAGCGAGCAGGTGCAACAAAACAACGAAGCGATCTACATACTCAAGAGCGTGCAGGTGAGCTGCGGAACAGGCCTGCAGCCCACTGCCACCGTCAGCTTGATCACGGTCGACGGGGCGCAGCTCACCGAGGCCGCGATCGGTACCGGTCCAGTGGATGCGGTTTGTCAGGCCCTCAACCACCTGGCCCAGGTGCCCAATGATCTGGTGGAGTTTTCAATCAAGAGCGTTACCGAGGGCATCGATGCCATGGGCGACGTAACCATTCGGCTGCGCCATCAAGGCGTGCTCTACTCGGGCCATGCCGCCGACACCGACATCGTGGTGGCGGCGGCCCAAGCCTTCGTGAATGCCCTCAATCGCCTGCTGGCAGGCAGCCACAGCCAGCCACTCCATCCCCAGAAGACCCCCCTGCCGCAGCTGGGGGAACTGCCCCTGCACCAAAGGCCCCGGGTCTAGCTGCCATGGCGCTGCGCGATTCCAGCTCCAGGGGCTCAAGCCTGGCCGCGGGGCTGCAGTTGACCCTGCTGCTGGCCTTGGCCCTGGCGATGCTGGTGCCCCTGCTCTGGCTGGTGAGCACCTCCTTGAAGGGTCCCGGCGAGGACATCTTCACCAGCCCACCGGCCCTGCTGCCTAGCCAGCCGAGCCTGGAGGCCTACGGGCGCCTATTCGCGGGCCATCCGATGGCCACCTATCTGCTCAACAGTTCGGTTGTGAGCGGCTTGGCGGTGGTTGCCAATTTGTTGTTTTGTTCCTTGGCGGCTTATCCGCTGGCGCGGTTGCGGTTTAGGGGGCGCGGCCTGGTGCTGGCCCTGGTGGTAGCCACCATATTGATTCCCTTCCAGGTGGTGATGATTCCGCTGTATCTGCTGATGGTTCAGATCGGCCTGCGCAATAGTCTTTGGGCGCTGATTATTCCCCAGGCGGCCACGGCCTTTGGCATTTTTCTATTGCGCCAGAGCTTTCTGGCGGTGCCGGTGGAGCTGGAGGAGGCGGCCCGCAGCGATGGTTGCACGCCCCTGGGGGAGTGGTGGAACGTGATGATTCCTGCGGCCAGGGCCGATTTGATCACCCTGGCCATGTTTGTGTTCATCGGCACCTGGAGCGATTTCCTCTGGCCCCTGGTGATCCTCGACGACCCCAAGCTGTACACCTTGCCCCTGGGTCTGCAACAGCTGGCCAGCAGCTTTTCATTGGATTGGCGGCTGGTGGCGGCGGGCTCGGTGGTGTCGATCCTGCCGGTGCTGGTTTTGTTTATCGCCCTGCAGCGCCACATCTTGCCCAGTGCCACTGGCGACGCCGTTAAGGGTTGAAGCTGGGCAGGCCAGGGCTGGGTTTCAACGGCGGCAGGGGCTCTAGGGGCGCCCGCTCCGGGTTGGAGCTGTTCTGTTTCAGCGCCTCCGTGCGCAGTTGGAACAGCTGCTTCTGCAGATCTTTGCCCTCGGCGGTGAGCGAATCGATGCGGCTGGTGTTGCGTTCCACTCGCTGCAGCCGTTCCACGGTGGAGCGCAATTGTTGCTCCAGGGCTGTGGTGCGATCCAGGGCGCGGCTATTCTCCAGCCCCTGCAACCGCTGTTCCAACAGCTGAATTTTGGCGCTCTGCTGGCGGCCCTTGTCCAGGATCACCAGGAACAGCACCGCCAGCAGGGCGGTGAGGCCCACCTGGATCCAGATTGTCCATTCGGGTAGGACCGGCGGCGACTTGGCGGAGTTGCTGGCGGGGACCATTGCGGGACGAGGCAAGGGAACAGGAGCGCCGCTTGATCCTGCCGCTTAGGCAGGCCGCCTGGGCAGGGAGCCTGGACTTGTCAGTCAGCTGGGGCTGGCAAGGGCAGGCTATTGGCGAGCCAAGGGCGGTAGAGCCGGGTTCAAGTGGAGCCGGGTCCAGAGTGCATCAGCGCTGGGGCCCTTTCTAGCTATGGGCAGTCTGGGGTTATTGGTTGCCGCTGGGCTGGGCATTCGCTTCAGCTCCGGGCCGCCGCTCCCCGCAATAGCTCCCGTTCCGTGGCGGCGTAAACGGCCGCCGCCTCCGCCGCGGAGCGGCCGATGCAGGTCATGCCCAGCTTGCCGAACTCCGAAAGGCAGCCCAGCAGGTGAAAGACACTGCCCCGCAATCGGGCCGGGTCGTAGTGCAGGCCGGCTTCCGCCACGATGTCGATTAGATCGATCGGCAGCAGACCCCGCAGTTTCGGATGGCGGAGGTTATCGGTGGCCTCGTAGTGCAGGGGTTCGCCGGTGGGGGAGAGATAGAGGCCAGTGGTGGGGTCCAGCTGGCCGGCGGTGATCGCATTCAGGGCCATATAGGGATGGGTGGTGCCTCCTTGGCGCAGGTTCACCTCGATCGCCTGCAGGTCCCAGTGGGAGCCATAGCGGCGGGCGATGAAATCCACCGCGTAGCGTTCCAGGGCGCCAGCGGCGGCAAGCGCTTCTCCCACCGCCTGGCCATGGCGCATCAACTCCAGCCGATAGGCCGGATTAGCCGGAAAGCGGCAGCCTGTATAGGTTTGATGGTGCTCTCCCCCCAGCACTTGCTCGTGGCTAGATATTACTTCCACCTGGGAATTTGCCAAAGAAACTCCTTGACCGCCGCCCTGAATTTTAGCGATTTTTTGATATTGATTCCCGTCAGGATGAATAGTGCCCTGCACGCTGGGGGAGCTCTGCTCATCTCCCCCCTCCAGCCAGGCCTCCACCAGGGCCCCCTGCTGGGTAAGCAGGGGCTGCCAGTTGGCCACCGGCATTTCTAGATGCTCCAGGGCGGAGCGCAGACAGCGGCGGCGCTCGGCGGCGCTCTGCTCCGCCAGCAGCAGCGGTGCCAGGGCCAGGGGGGCATTGCCCTCGCCACTGAAGCCCTCGTTCAACTTGACCACACAGCGGGCCAGCTGGGGCTGACTTTCCCAGAGTTCGGCCGTCACCTCACTGAGATCGTCGAGATTGAACACCAGCGGCGAACCGGCTGGATGGGGCACGCCACAGCGCTGGAACAGCTCGCGGCTGCCGGCCTTGCTGCCCCAGTAACCAAGGGCCGGATCGGTACCCAGCAGGGGAATTTGGAGGCGTTCGGATAGCTGCTTTTCCAGGGGCCCCACCACGTAGCAATTGATGAAGCTGCGGCCTGGCCTCAGCAATTCGGCAATGCGGGCCAGCAGGGCCGGTCGCTCCAGCAGTTTTTCGGTGAGCGGTCGATCGGAGGCATCGTCGGTGTCCACCAGATGCAGGCGGCGGCGGGCATGGGAGGCGGGAACCCCGGGCAGCAGTTCCAGCACCGCGTCCACCACCAGCTCCGCCAGGGGTTTGCTGGTGGCGTAGACAATTCGCACGCCGGGATTGCGCAGCCGCATCAGGGAGAACAGCTGGCGTTCTTCGTAGTGATGGGCACCGGCCACCAGGGCGATTTGGCTGCGATCCACCGAAAGGGAGGGCACCATCAGCACGTCCAGCTCCAGCCTCTTGGCGGAGCAGTCGCTACTCCACTGGGGTTGTAGTGAGCTCTGCAGCTCGCGAAAACTGAGCGGCGCCATCAATGGGAGGGTGGGCAAGCGGAATTGCTGAGCGGCTGAATAACACTCTGAGCAGCTAATAAGCAGGATGAGCAGCTAATTAGCACAGGGGAGAAATTTGCCCCGCCATGGAGATCGCTTTAAGCGCTAAATGCTTTGCGACTGGGGATGGGATAGGCGATGCGCCGGTGGCGCATGCGCTTCCACACCCGCACAAAGGCCCGGATCACCAGTTCCAACTCAGCGCGGCCCAGGCCACTGTGGTCGAGTTGGCCATCGAGGGCTCGGGCTTCCACAATGCGGCGCACCATGGCGGTGGCCTCCTTTTCGGTGGTGTTGGGGGAGAGGGAACGCAGGGCCGCTTCGCAGCCATCGGCCAACATCAAAATCGCCGTCTCCCTGGAGCGGGGAGTGGGGCCGCGATAGCGAAAAGCCGACTCCGGCACGCTGGGGTCCCGCTCGCGGGCCTGGTGCAGGAAGTAGCCCATTTTAAGCGTGCCCTGATGTTCAGGGATGAAATCGGCCAGGGGACCGGGCAGCCGGTGGCGGCGAGCCAGTTTGATCCCCTCATCCACGTGGGCCTGGAGGATGGCGGCGCTGCCGTAAGGGTCGTCCAGTTGGTCGTGGGGGTTGAGGCCTTCCTCTTGGTTTTCGATGAACCACTGGGGGGCGTGCAGTTTGCCCACGTCGTGATACATGGCCCCGGTGCGCACCAGGTCGAAGTCGGCGCCAATCGTGCGGGCTCCCTCCTCCGCCAGGCCGGCGATCATCAAGGTGTGCTCAAACGTGCCCGGTGCCTCACAGGAAAGGCGCCGCAACAGAGGACGTTCCAGGTCGGCCAGCTCCAACAGCCGGGCCCGGGTGAGCAGGCCAAAGAAACTCTCCACCAGCGGGGTGAGCAGCAGGCCCACCATCAGCAGCCCCCCCATCAGCAGCGCTTCGCTGAGCAACTCGATCGGGGCGATGCGGGCCTCTGGCCTGGGCAGCAGGGGTAGTTGCGATAACAGCAGTTGCAGCAGGAAGGCGCCGATGGGCAGGATCACCGCCAGTTGCAAAAATTCGGCCCGGCTGCGCTGACGACCGGCCACCACAGCGGCCATGGCGGCCACGGCGCAGCCCAGCAGCAGGCGCTCGGCCATCACGGCGGTGAGTTGGCCACCCCAGAGCAGGGAGACACTGGCCAGCCAGGCCAGGCCGCAAACCGTGCCCAGCCCCTGGGCCAGCAGCAGGGTGGGGGGCACCAGCAATACCAAAGGACTGGCCAGGGGTCCCAGCGCCAGGCGCACCGCCTGCACCGCCAGCAGGATGCCGAGGCTGAGCAGCGCCTGGCGCGCCTCCAGGCAGGGTCGCCAGCGCCTTTGCAACAGCAGCAACACCGCAGCTGTGGCCACCGCCTCAAGAAAATGGCCAAGCCAAGCCAGGGGCCGGGGCCGGCGGTTCACCAGCCCAAAATAATCGAGTACATCAAAGGCCTGGCGACTGATCTGTTCGCCTTGACGGGTGATCAGATCACCTTGACGTACGGAAATTGTGGGTATGCCCTGCTGGGTGATCAGCGCCTCAATGCGATGTTGGCTGAGGCTGGCATCGGTGCGCAGGTTGGTTTGGCCCTGGAGCGAATTGCCAATCAACCTGGCCGCCAGATTGCGCTGCGGCAGCGGCAGGTTTTCCAGCTGCAGGGAGGCGGCCTCCAGCAGCTGACCATCGGCGAGCCCACCGCTGAGCCCCTGGCTGAGCATGCGCAACTGGGCCTGGCGCACCTGCCGCTGCCAGCGGCTGAACTGTTCGGGGTTGAGCTGGCGGAGCCACTGGCGTTCAGGCGGCGTGAGCGGGATGGGCTCTAGCCGCTGCTGGACCGAGCGCAACTGGGCCTCCAGTTTGCCGAGGCTGTCACTTAACTGTTGTTGTAGGGCCTTGGTGGCCTGCTGATCGATTACCTGCACGCTGGTGCGCGGCAGTTGTTGCTGGCGCCGTTCCAGGGCGCCGCTGTCCACGACGCGGGCGGTCTTGGGGGCGCGGGCGGTGAAGGGGGCCAGCATGCCGGGCTGCAGGCTGGGTTGCACCAGCCAGGGCCAGCTAGCCAACAGCCCCACCAGCAGGCAGGCCACCATCACCGCCGCCCATTCGCCGCCACCCCAAGCAGTGGGTAGTTGGCGCGGTCGTTCGAGGCGCAAGGCCCAGCGCCAGAGGAGTCGCAACCGACGCTTCAGCATGGCTAAACGCTAGCTGTGCCAAAGGCCCCTTGCCATGGGCCGGCAGCGATGGAGCAAGTGAGGGGCGTCATCGAGTGGGCTGGAAATGGAATGCGGCGCTATTGCCTGGCGATGGGGCATTGAGATGGGGCGCGGCGGGTTGCAAGCTGGGGAAGCCCAGGTGTTCTTGTAGATGGCCACCCGACTGGATGGCCGCCAGCTGGCGGCGGAACTGGAACTGCGCCTGCAGACGGTGATCGCTGAGCGATTGCAGCGGGCCGGCCGGCCGCCAGGCCTGGCGGTATTAAGGGTGGGCGACGACCCCGCCAGCGGCGTCTACGTGGCCAACAAGGAGAAGGCCTGCGGCCGAATTGGCATCCGCAACCTCGGCGCCCACCTGGCTGCCGACACGCCGGCGGCGGCGGTGTTGGCCAGCATCGAAAAGCTGAATGCCGATCCGGCAGTGGATGGCATCCTGCTGCAATTGCCCCTGCCTGCGGGGTTGGATTCGGGCCCATTGCTGGAGGCAATCGACCCGCAGAAGGATGCCGATGGCCTGCATACGCTTAATTTGGGGCGACTGGTGAAGGGGGAGCCGGGGCCACGCAGCTGCACCCCGGCTGGGGTGATGGCACTGCTGGCCCACCAGGGGGTGGCGCTGGCGGGCCGACGGGCGGTGGTGGTGGGCCGCAGCATTTTGGTGGGCCAGCCGATGGCCTTGATGCTGCAGGCCGCCGATGCCACGGTGAGCGTGGCCCATTCGCGCACCACCGATTTAGCTGAACTCACCCGCCAGGCAGATGTGCTGGTGGTGGCGGCGGGCCGGCCAGGGATGATCGGTGCCGAGCATGTGAAACCGGGGGCGGTGGTGGTGGATGTGGGCATCCATCGCATCGAGCCGGATCCAGCCGCTGGAGCCACCGCCAAGGCCAAGTTGTGCGGCGATGTGCGCTATCAAGAGGTGGAACCATTGGCAGCGGCGATCACCCCGGTGCCAGGCGGTGTGGGTCCAATGACCGTAACGCTGCTGCTGGTGAATACGGTGGCCAGCTGGTGCCAACGCTGCGGCCTTGACCAGCCTCTGGCCGACCTGCTGCCCTAGGGAAAGCAGCTTGATTTTTTGTTGATGGGGCATTCTTCGAGACTGGGCGGAAGCTTGCTCATGCATTAGGCGGATTGTTGCGATGGTCTGGGCGCTGCGGTGGGCGGGCTATTGCGGTAGCCGCGCTGTCGTGGTATGCGTTTTTCGTGTTGGGCGGGCTACCGCAGTGGGCGATCTATCCTGGTGGGCTGGTTTAGTGTTAAGTGGGCTGTCTTGTTAGGCGGGCTACCGCAGTCTGCGGGCTACCGTGGCAAGCGTGCGTCAGCAGTGACCGACAACCCGCACGACTTACAAATACCTAACTAATCTCCTGATATTCAAGGCTCCTAGCAGTGGCGGAAGGGTTTACTGGATCAACAAATTTGCTCGATCTTTTGATCCTGATGCCAGTGATTACCATGGCGACCAGGGAGATGACCATGGCCACCGGGCCAGAGCGCAAGAGACTCCAGATCAGGGCGCCAGTCGCCAAGACAAAGCCCTCTATTCTGTATTTTCTTGCCATCACAGGATGACCAGCAGTATTGCCAGATCGATTTATTAATCCGTGGATAGGACCATGGATAGGCCCATGCTTTGACCCATCAATAGTTCCATCAATTAATCCATCAATTGTTGCATCGATGGATCCATGGGCTGATCCAAGGGCCGATCCATCACTCAATCCATGGCTTGGCATCTGGGCCAATCGATGTAATGCCGCTATTCGCCTGTTCTTTCTATGGGCGGCATTAATCGTATGGATATGCAAAAGATTTTGCAAATAAGGAGTTATGATGTTGGCAACGATACTGATGCTAAGGGCGAAGAGAATGTCCAGGTAGAATTTGCTCATACCGGTGGCTGGCCTGGCAGATAAGTATCGGCCCCGTTAGGGTAGCGAGCTTTGCCGCTGTCGTCCCGCCGGCCGCCACAAAAAAAGTGGCGCGCGAGGCGGCTTGCTTTCACAGCATGCCAGCCGTGCATGCTTAGCAGCCAATTAAGTAGAATCTATTCCATTCTTAACATAGGCAATATTCCACTTGCAACAGCAGAGAACTCCGTAAAACCATTAATAGAACTAGTGAGCACCTCGAAAAATCAAAAGGATAGTTGATTACGGCATGATTTCGGCTACAATCGGCTGAGCAGTTTGTAGGTCAAAGGTGGGTCAGAGAGGCTTCTGATACGACCAGCAAAGAGTCGCAAAGCTCCAGGGGAAAAGCCGGTTCTCAAGCGCCTGGCTGATTCGATCCCATGGGAATCACTCCACCCACTACTTGACAAGGGTTATGCGCATGAGCGCAAGAGCAATGCAGGGCGCAAGAGGATTGATCCGCTAATCCTTTTCAAAATGCTCGTTCTCCAGCATCTGTTTAACCCTGGCGATCAAGAGCTTGAATTTCAAGTAAATGATAGGCGCTCATTTGAGAATTTTGTCGGTCATGGGGTGATGAACAGTATCCCTGATGCCACGACTGTCGCCTTTTTCAGATATCGACTGCTTAAAGCGGGAGTAATCTAAGAGCTCTTCGAAATGTTTGAGTCATACCTCTGCTCCCAGGGCCTCCAAGCCCGTGGCGGTCAGATCAGCAATGCGACTCTCGTCCCGGTTCCCTAGCCGCAAGGCTGTGATGATCCAGGGAACCCCAGAAGTTCAGGTCTGACCCTCCGTAGGCCGACACGACTCCCTGTCGTTGTCTTCCAGAAGATCTGTCGACCTGGATTGATGGGGCCGATCAGC
>JBILLQ010000072.1:0-17145 GCA_044375975.1 Prochlorococcaceae cyanobacterium | reverse complement strand
TTTGCCACTCTTTTCTGGTCGTCCCAGAAGCCTCTCTGACCCACCGCTGACCTGAAAACTGCTCAGCTGATTATAGCCGAAATCATGCCGTAATCAACTGTCATTTTGATTTTTCGAGGTGCCCTTCGGAAAGTACCCGCTTCACCATCTTGAATAGACAAGCCGTGGCCCGCGTGGCCAGCTCCACCGGCGCCTTATTATGGTTACCTCCGCCAACTAGACTCTTGGTAACCGAAGTTGATCCTTAGCAAGGCCCTCCTGCCCATGGACAGCGTTAAAGCTGGTTTCAGCTTGCCCTCTGGAGAAGAATTGCTGCAGCTGGAACGGAGTAGCCGCCGGCTTGGCAGTGGTATCGATGCTTCCAGCCTTTGCGCCAGCTGGTGGCTCGATCAACTCTGGAGCCGCCGTGAGGCCCGATCGCTGCAACGGCCAGCGGCGCTAATGCGGGCGCTGGCGGCCTGCCTGGAGATAAGCATTGAATCGGAGCGCCTAGTGCTGCGCAATAGCGTCAGCTTAGGCACCTTAAGCCTCTGCTTTTTGGGTTATGGCCAGTTACAAGGAACAAGACCATTACTGAAATTTAGCTTCGATCGATTACAATTATGTTGGGGAGAGCGGCCACTTCTGGAACGCTCTTTGCCCCAGCCGGTGGCCCAAAAAATGCCATTTTTTGCCTTGATCGCTCTAGAACGGCAGTCAGAAGAGGGCTGGCTGGCAGCCAGGGGCAGGGGTGGTGGACTGGCACTTTGGCGACTCAAGCCATCTGCTGTTCACGATTAAGTAGCGTGTAAAGATAGCCAGGATCGCGATACTGACCGGGCAGGCAATTGTGAAGAGTTTGCAGGCGCTCCCAGCAAACAGTGCGCCTAACTTTGTTTAAGCTCTTTCCTTCGCGAATTAGCAGGCGCATGGCCTTGCAATATAATGAATAATTGGCTTCCAATTCGCCAATCGTGAGCGTCGGTGCGGTCAGCGTGTTGGTCATTGAGATAGCGCGTCGTGCCCCTTGTCGGGGCTGCCGCCTCACTTTGACTGTTCCAGAGCCCTAGGCGAGCCCCCCATCTGGGGACAATCGCGGTAATAAACCTCATAGCCCTCCTAAAACCCCTCCTAAAACCCCTTACCTGCTTCCCAGCTCGTCTGACAAGCTAAGCGCTGGCAAAGCCATTCTCTCTCCAGCTCTCCTGCCAAGCCAATCGACCGCAAGCCCAATGGCTCGTAAAGCCCATCGCTTCTCAGCTCTCCTGCCAAGCCAATCTCTCGTAAGGCCAATTGCTCGCAAAGCCAATCTGGTGATCGCTTGGCAACTAAAGCCGAACCATGCCGCAACGCATGCCCTTGAGTACCGCCTGAAGACGGTTGTTGACATCCAGGGTTTTCAGCAGCCGCTTGGTGTAGGTGCGCGCCGTCTCCTCACTGACCACCAACTGCTCGGCAATCTCCTTGTCTGTAAGTCCACTGGCCAACAGATCAAGCACCTCGTACTCGCGTTTGGTTAGTCGCGGACAACTAAGGTATGGAAGAGTACCGGATCGCAGCGAGGGACTGCGGTAGCAATGGTGACCCATCACCGCCATCACGGCGGCCTGCAGCGGCCGCTGGTCGCCAATGAAGTCAGCTTCGGCCACTACGGCCTCTAGCCAAGGCGCATCGACATACTGGGCTGGGATTACATCACCGAGGGCCAGCACTACCACCTTGAGGTTACCCTGGGCTTCGCGGGCCTTGCGGGCTAGTTCAAAACCGCTGCCGCTCTCCAGGTAGTCGGTGCAGATCAGCAACTCATAGGGCTCCTTGCTCAGATAAGCCAGGCAGGTCCTCTCGTCGGTGACTGCACAACCAATTTGGCTGCGGTCCTGAAACGATTCACAGACAGACCGCAGCAGGAACCTTCCCTTCATGGCGATGGCCACCTTGCCACGGATAGCCACTGACATCAAGATTTGATCGAGGGTGGTGCCCTCAAGGCTGCAGAGAAATGGCGTTAGGTCCATGGCCCTCCAGAACGCACCACGGCGCCCTGAACTGAACTAAAACCTAAGTAGCGAAGGGACCGATTCGCGCGGCACACCCCCATTTGGGGACCTATTGGCACAATCTCTTTGGAAATCTCAGCAAAGTGATGGCCCCAGTTGCCGCCCCACCCTGCTCAGCCAGCCCCTACCACTGGGCCGGCGCCTCTGCAGGCAAGGGGAAAGCTGGGGCGGCCGGCGGGCTTGTTTTGTCATCGGCCCTTCAGCGCTCCCTGCCGGCCCAAGCGGCAGTAGCTCCAGGTGCGTATGGCGATACTGGAGTTGGTTCAATCAGGGGAGCAACACCCGCCCGCTACCGGCATAGAGATTGAAACGATGCTCCCGCAGGAAACCCACCAGGGTCACCCCAAAGGCTTCGGCCATCGAGACGGCCAAACTGCTCGGAGCGGAAACGGCACAGAGCATCGGGGCGCCGGCCATTATGCACTTTTGCATTATCTCAAAGCTTGCCCTGCCACTGATCATGATAATCGAATCCCTTAGTGGTAGTTCTTCAGCCAGCAGCAGGGCACCAATCAGTTTATCTACGGCATTATGTCGTCCAATATCCTCCCGCACTCGCAGTAGCGTTCCCTTGCTATCAAATAATGCGGCGGCGTGTAGGCCACCTGTGGCGGCAAAGTTTTTCTGGGCTGAACGAAGACGCTCCGGTAGGCTATAGAGAACTGATGCATCCAGCTTTAAACTGGCCACGACGGAGCGAGCGCCCCGCTGCCGCAGGGAGTTGATGCTGGCTTTGCCACATACGCCGCAGGAACTGCTCATAAAGAAATGCCGTTGCAATTTAGAGAAGTCAATCTCTGTATTGCTGGCAAGATTTACACTAATTATATTTTGGCTCTTGCTGCCTGTTGATTTGGTGTCACTGCAGTAGCGGAGGCTAATTAGATCACTTCTGCACTGGAGAATGCCTTCACTATATAAAAAACCAACCACTAGGTCGAAATCATCGCCTGGCGTTCGCATCGTTACTGCCAGGCTGTCTGACTGTGGATCCAGCCGAATCTCCAGGGGCTCTTCGACCACCAGCGTATCGATCGTAGTCTTGAATCGATCCGCCTGTACCGATTGAATTTGTAAACGTTTGCGACCACTTTGCTCTGTCATCATTAGATTTTTACAGGGGTGCATATCTCATGTTAAAATCACTCGGACTTATGTGTTTTATTTGACAATAATCTGCTCGGCTTGACAATCAGTTCAAGGCCTCAACTCGGACTGCTATAGCTTTGTACTGGGGGCATTTGGACTGGGGATCGTGATGGGGGCCTGTTACTCGGTTGGCATGGGTTTCTGGGAAGTGGAATGACAGGAACAACGTTCCTGGAGCTATGCGCCGCGAGCTACACGCTGTAACTGTTGTGGATCCCCAGCGACTAATTAACTTTATCCTTTGTCCATCTATTATGTTGCACTTGCCTGCGTCTTCTGGGTGAATATTAAGCAGGTCTTCGCTTACTATCAACTGGTTAGGTGTTCGACGTGTCATTGTGCCTACGTTATAATGTTCAAGCAGGCGACCTGTCACCAGCAAGAATGGATAGCCTGCTATTCCGTGCTCTGGGCTTTGTGCATATTCCACGCAGGCAAGTTTGCCCTTGCCACGCATGAAATTATTTTCATGCAGGCTGCTGGTTCCTGGATGGTCTGGGGTCGGGCAGGGCCACTGCAGCCCATCTGGCTGGAGACGAGAGTAGCTAATTCCACCAAAATAATCGGGTGCGACCTGGGCGATTTCGTCCATTATGTCCGAGGGAGAATTATGTTTCCACTTGGCGCCCATCCGGAGACCAACATCGCGGATTACCAGCCAGTCTGGCCGAGCCTCCCCTGGGGCTGGTACCGCAGGATGAACATGCTGAATCCTTCGCTCTCCATTAGTAAATGTGCCCTCCTGCTCCAGGGCCGCGCAAGCGGGGAAAATTAAATTTGCGTATTGACAGGTTTCAGAGAAAAATAATTCCTGCACGATTAGAAAATCAAGCTTAGCCAGGGCTTCTCGAACATGGGTTTCATTGGGTTCGCTTTGCACGATATCTTCGCCCTGAATCCATAGCGCATGGACATCGCCCTTGGTGGCTGCATCGATTATTTCTGGAATTGTGAGCCCTGGCGTAATCGGTGGAGCACATCCCCAGATCTGCTCTAATCTTTGTCTCGTCTTTGGCTCCGCCAAAGACTGGTAGCCAGTCACCAGATTTGGCATGCCTCCCATGTCAGCATTACCTTGCACATTGTTCTGTCCTCTTAGCGGTAGCATCCCAGCCCCTGGTAGTCCAATACTGCCAGTTAGCATTCCCAGGTTGCAGAAGGCCATCACTGAGCCAGTACCCTGGGTGAGTTCTGATAAGCCAAGGCCATGAATGAAGAGGGTAGGCCCACTATTGCCGATTAGTCTTGCCGCCGCCACGAGCTGATTGCGGTCCACGCTGGTAATCGCAGTTATTTCCTCAAGCTCTAGCTCCTTTACAAAATTTCTTAGTTCTTCAAGGCCTTCTACTCGATTTTCAAGATAGCATGTATCAATCAAATTTTCCTCAATCAGGACTTTTGCAATTCCATTGAATAGAGCTACATTTGTTCCAGGTAGAAGCTGGCAGTGGAGATCTGCATAGTCGGCCATTTCTATGCTGCGAGGATCAATTACAATAAGACGGGCTCCCCTTAGTACGGCTTGCTTTATTCGAGCTCCCACAACTGGATGACCTGCCGTTGGGTTGGCACCAGCAAGCACAATACAGCTTGCTTTTTCAATGTCTATATAGGATGCAGATGCTGCACCGGCTCCTGTCATCAGCTGCAGGCCTAATGCCGTAGATGAATGACATACACGAGCACAGCAGTCAATATTATTAGTATGAATTAAACAGCGAAACAACTTTTGCAGTAGGTAAGCTGCTTCATTGGTGGATCTGGATGAACTGAGGGCACCCAATCCAGATGGACCATGTGTTTTCGCAGTTTCGATTAATTTTTGAGCGGCAAGGTCTAGGGCTTCCTCCCATGATATTGTCTCAAATTTATTATTAACCCTCTTTAATGGTTGGGTGAGTCGCTCGCTGGAGTGATGGTAGGAGTGCGCATAGCGACCCTTTAGGCATAGATGACCTTGGTTTACTACAGCATCTTCAACCGGTTTAATGCGCAATGCAATGCCGGCTAATGCTTCCACCTCAAGGCGACAGCCAACTCCACAGTATCCACAGACAGTTTGCGTTTTGTTATCAGCTTGGCGTTGGTCTTGTCGATCACAATCCGTGATGGCTCCCGTGGGGCACACATCAACGCAAGCCCCGCAAGCCACACAGGGGCTATCCGCAAATTGATTGGTCATTCCCAGTAGCAGTCTAGTCGCCGCTCCCCGGGCGGCTACTCCATACACAAACTGTCCCTGTATTTGTTCGCAAGTATTCAAGCAAAGCCGGCAGGTAATACAATTATTGGCATTGAATCTAAGATAAGGATTGCTGGTATCCACTGCCACGGCTTGTTTGCCGGGCCAGGCTCGGGTAATTCCATAACTACCCAGTAGTAAGCCAAATTTTGTGTTCGACTCGTCTCCTGCCCAGGGACTATGCCTATCTTCTAGCATATATAGTTTGAGGATCTCCCTGCGCAGATTTTCCAGCTCTGGTGTATGGGTATTGATTGTCATTCCCGCTGCTAGGGAGGTATGGCAGGCCGCAACGGGGCGCGGACTGCCTTTGCATGCCACCAGGCACATTCGGCAGCCGCCTTCAGGGTTAATTCTATCGCTATAGCAGAGCGTAGGTATATTGATGCTCAATCGCTTGGCGGCCTTTAGAATGGTTTCATTTTTTTCAATCTCAATTATCCGCCCATTGATGGATGCGCTTGCCATGGTTATTCTCCATCCCTCTGATCGAAAATACGGTCGCCAAACACTTCAATGAGCTTGCATATTGGTGAAGGCATGTACTGGCCGAAGGCGCATAAGCTTGATTGCTCAATTACCCCAAATAATTTTGTAATTATTTCTTGTTTTCTGTCTCTAGTTATTTTGCCGTCTTGGAGGGTAATCCATGCTTGTTTTGGCCCTAGCCGGCAAGGCACGCATTTGCCGCAGGATTCATCGATCATGAATTTCAGCCAATGATCCAGCAGCTTTCGGTAGTTGGTACCTGTTTGCAGCGCTACCAATCCACCATGGCCCAGTTGGATACCAGATTTGGCCATGGCCCCATAGCAAATCTCCACATCCCACTGATCTGGCAGCAGCAGGCTTCCCATTGGTCCGCCGAGGATTACCGCTTCTAGGGGCTCCCCATTGGCAGCTCCGCCCGCCGACTGAATTAGTTCCCTGATGGTGATCCCAAATTCCACCTCGACAATGCCTGGCTGGGCAAAACCATGGTCCAGGCACATTGCTTTAGTGCCAGCACTGGCTTCGGTGCCCAGGGCGGCATAGGCCTGGGCGCCCTCGGCGACTATGGCTGCAACATTCACCAGGGTCTCGACATTGTTCACCACGGTAGGTTTTCCATAAAGCCCCGCTTGGGCTGGATAAGGTGGTCGTATCCTTACCTCTCCCCGCAGGCCTTCGATTGCATTAAGCATCGCTGTTTCTTCGCCGCAAACATAGCTACCCATCCCAGGAAATATCGATATTTCCAGTGGATAAGCTGCATCTGCCCCCAGTATTCCCGCTTTATAAGTGGCGCTAATCGCGCTTTGCATTCGCTGAATCGCTTTCGGATATTCAGAGCGTATAAAGATAATAGCCTGTGTGGCGCCAACGGCATAGGCGCATATGAGGATCCCCTCGATCACGCCATGGGGGTCGTTCTCGAGTAACACTCGATCAATGAATGAGCCCGGATCTCCTTCGTCACCATTGGCAATCACGTAGCGCCTGTCAGCCCTGGACTCTGCGCAGCTTCGCCATTTTTTACCGGTGGAAAATCCCGCGCCTCCACGTCCACGTTCGCCTGCTTGTTCCAGGGTCTCGATAATCTTTATTGGCGGCTCCTTGAGACAGCCAAGGAAACTGGAGTACACTCCTTCGGCTTGGGCTTGTTTAAATGAGTAGACTTCTCTGGCTGCGCGCTTGGTAACTATCGCTCTTGTTGCCAGGCAACGTATGGAAGGCATAGCTGGTGCCCGCTGCCTGGGCTCTGCGGCATTGCCGATACCAAATAGTTCTTCTCCCACTAAAACTTGATCTGTTTTGTCTAGAGCTGCTGGGCCTTGATAGCAGTGGCCTAAGCAGTAGACTTCGCGACAAGGAGCTTGTTTCTCTAGCCTTGATTGCAGCTGTTCCGCGCCGGCTAGATTGCAGGATGTGCCGCGACAGATTTTCCAGGTCTGGCTAGGGCCATGGAGGTCAGCATAATAAGAGATTATGCTAGCAACTGTGGATTCAGGCATGCCCACTTGCCAACTGAGTTCTGTTATCTCTTCGGCATTT
The DNA here is from genome assembly GCA_044375975.1 of Prochlorococcaceae cyanobacterium. Lineage (GTDB taxonomy): Bacteria > Cyanobacteriota > Cyanobacteriia > PCC-6307 > Cyanobiaceae > UBA5018. The sequence goes on along the minus strand of JBILLQ010000072.1, from coordinate 9,684 downwards.
AGGCTGCCATGCTTTTGTCTTATGGCTTCATGAACTTGAAGCAGTGGTGAACTGGTGCCGTGGTGAGCTTCCCAGTAACGCCTGGCGTGACTTTGCGTTAACTTATCTAGAGGTGGGTTCATTAAATTGAATTTAGCGAATTTTTGCCCAGGGCATTCGTCGGCTGTGGACGCGATTGATGCCTGGGATTTTTGTATAGCCTAGAAAGGGAAAACCCCACTAGCAATAGGACTGATGATATGTAAAGGGCGGCGGAGAAGTTATGGGTGGTTTCCCTTGCTGCAGCAAAGATCAGTGGACCGCAGAGCCCGGCTATTGACCAGGCGGTGAGCATGGTCCCATAGATGCGTCCAATGTTTTTAGTGCCGAAGGAATCAGCGGCAAACGCAGGCATCGTGGCAAATCCACCGCCATAGCACGCTAATAAATAACAGGCGATTACCATAAATAGGTAATAACTATTTACATGAGGGGTAATCGAGTAGAGAATTGACTGGGACAAGAACATGATCGAGAAGATTCTTCTTCTGCCCAAAGAATCCGAAAGCCATGACCAAATCAGCCGTCCCAGGCCATTGAAAATGGCGGCGATGGCCACCAGGGTGCCCCCTGCCGCATCTGCTGCCTGAACCAAATCCCTGCCTGCAAGCTGAGCGGTGATCAGGGGGCGATATAGCTCACTTGCGATCGGTGACAACTGGGAAATTAGACCGATACCAGCTGTAATGTTTAGAAGCAGCATCCCCCATTCCAGCCACCACTGGGGTGTATGTAGCGCCTCCTGGTAGCCGAACGAATCATTTGTTTTGCGCTTAACGTCTGATTCTTGGGTAATTTGTAGGCTGTCGGTGGGTGGATTTTCCAGCCACTGGGCCGCAATTACGATCAGCACTAGAAATACCGCCCCCCAGCTGGAGAGTGTTTTGGCCGCCCCCCAGTTGGCGATCATCCCAGGGGCGATCTGGCCGATAAAGAAGGAGCCAGCACCAAATCCCATCACAGCCAATCCAGTCACCAGACCTCTTTTGTCTGGAAACCAGCGAATCAGGGTGGCAATCGGTGTCACGTAGCCCAGGCCATTGCCCATGCCAGCTATAACCCCATAGCCCAGATAGAGCATTGGCAAGTTGGTCTTGGCAATGCCTATTCCAGCGATGATCGTACCGATGCCGAACAGCACTCCCGCCAGGGTTGCCACCAACCTGGGCCCTTTGCGATCCACCAGGATTCCCCCAAAGGCGGCGGCCAATCCGATCACGCCAATACAGACCATGAAGGTGATGGACGTGGCCAGTTCATCCCAACCGTGATTGGCGACAAGTTCATTCTTGAAGATGCTCCAGCCATAGACGGTTCCTAGGCACAGCTGGATAACGACGGCCGCCACCGCAATGCTCCACCGCTTCCGTTGGAATATCTGCCAATTGGGTGATATCGCCTGGGATCTCTCCATTGCATCTAGATCAGGTTCATTGCCATGGCTGTAGGCAGCTGGCGGGCTGCCAGCAAGGCCCAGCTGGCATCAGCAGCCCCTGTGGGTTTCCGCATTGATTCGCCAAGCAGCCATGGCTTGTTTTGTCCAGCCAGCCGCTGCTGGGCCGAGTTGCATCTCAACAGCATTCGCCATTTGGCAGGTGTTGGCTTTTCTTTCCTAGGGCTAGTTTTTATTGCGGTCTGATTTCCAGGCTGATTCGCCGCTCCTCTTGTGCTGACGGCAGCTTTAATGCAGCAAGTTTGCCCAAGAGGTGATAGCGAGGCGCTGCCCGCAGGGCAATCACAAAAAATGTTTGTTGTTTATCGGGTCTGGCCCTGGTCTTTGATTAGAGGCCGGCTCGAATAATTGCCTATGCCTATGCCTATGCCTATGCCTATGCCTATGTCTATGTCTATGTCTATGTCTATGCCTGTGTTTGGGCCTTGTTTATCCCGATGCCGGCTGGGCAATCTTGCGGGTCTTGCCAGGGGTTGGGTTAGGGGCTGCTGCTCGGGACTGGTGGGGGAGCTCTGGCTTCAGGTCCAGTTGCCGCCTAGCATGTCCTCGTAGCCTTGATAGGGATCAAATTCCGCCCAGCCTGGGCTGGCCTGGTTGAGCAGCCCATATCGAGCTGTTTCGTCGTTGAGCCAGGTGGTGCCGGTGGGCCGAGTGTCACAACTTATACCGCCGTCTGGGGTGGATTGGCAATTTTGAAATACTACGTCGGCCTGCGCTTGGAGAGCAGATAATGGGATCGTCAGCAGCAGTGGTGACAATAGGAGGGCCTGGTGTCGCAGTTGGCGAATCAACTGGGATAATGGCGACGCTTTGCACCCTGCAGCTATGTACACCGACTGGACCGCAGTGATCCTGCTGCTACTGACAGCTGCCCCCCTGGCCGTGGTGGTCGGCACTGCTGCCTTCTTCATCTGGAACCAGAAGAAAGCCCAGCGTCGTTGAGTAAGCACGGGATCTAGGTGGAGGATCTAGGTAAGGGGCTGGGCCCAGGGGGATTTCGGCAAGCTTCCGCTGCCCCCTGGAATGTTTTTCCCATTTATCCTAGCTAGGCCAGACCAGGTGTCAGCCCCCCGCTTTGGCCAGGTGCTCTCACCTGGCCAAAGCCTGGGCCGGCAAGATTTGCATCTACATCTGTATCTGCATCTTCATCTCTATTTGTATTTGCGTTTGTGCCTGCAGCTCGCTGCATTCGTGCCCTTGGGCGTGCCTTGGGCTCACTGCGCTTTTGCTTTTGGCTGTTTCCGTGGCTGGCTATGTATCCGGTCTATATCCACCGTGGCTTCTGGTCTGATCAATACAGTTGTCCCTCGGCTGGCAGGGTCGTAGCAATGGCCATTTTATGGACTCTGATTAGATTTTGCTTGGGATTTTATCTGAGCTTTTATTCATGCTCTTATTTGGGCTTTTATCCGGCTCTTTGTCTGGGTTGTTGTTCCGCTTTTCTTTGCTTATGGGCCGGGATTAATTCCCGCTCGCGCTGTTTGGATCGCTGCGGCCAGGTTTGCCGGCTTCAGTTCCGCCAGCAGCTCGCCAGCGCTAAGCCGGCTGCCGGCGGGCACCAATGCCAGGCTGGCCGCCAGTTCACCGACTACGGCTGCCGCATCCATCCCCCGCTCACGGTAGTCCGCCAGCCCCTCGGCTCCCTCGCGCTTGCTCAGCCGCTGGCCGCCGGCGGATCGCCACAGGGGCAGGTGACCGTAGCGAGGCGGTGGTAGTCGTAATAGCGACATCACTGCCACCTGGGGGCCAGTGGAACTCCATAGATCGTCACCGCGCACCACATCGGTGATGCCATGGATCAGTTCGTCCAATGCTGTCGCCAGGTGGTATGCCACAACCCCATCCGCCCGCCGCAGCACCACATCGCCCACGGCAGTAGCACCATCTAGCCGCCCAGGCTCGCCAAAGTGCTCCTGCCAGTGGATCGGGCCGGGCGGCAGCCGTAGCCGCCAACTGGGCAGCCGCCCCTGCTGCCAGCCCCACTGGGGTTGGCGCTGGCGGCATCTGCCTGGATAGACCGTTAGGCCGCCATGGGGCGCTGAGATGTCTGCCAGCAGCCGGCGACTGCAGCGGCAGGGATAGAGATGACCGGCCCGTCTCAGGGCCGAGAGCAGCGTGGCGTAGAGGCCCCGGTTATCGCTTTGTCGCAGGAGCTGGCCATCCCAGTTCAAACCCAGCCAAAGCAGATCGGCCTGAATTGCAGCTTCAGCTCCAGGGCGGTTCCGCGGTACATCTAGATCATCGACACGTAATAACCATTCGCCGCCCTGCCAGCGGGCCTCCAGCCAGCTGAGCAGGGCCGTGCGCAGGTTGCCGCGATGCAGCGGTCCTGTGGGCGAGGGGGCAAACCTGCCGCGATAGCCGGCCTCCCTTAGCCGCTGCCCGCTGGCCAGTACCGCCTCCAGGTGACTAGGTAGCAACAGGGGAGACATCAAAAAGGCGGTCGAATGGGACCGCCATAGTTAGTTTTTGCGCTTATGGCTCCCATTGCGTGGTGCTGAGTATCAGCCCTGCACCCGGTCCTTAAACATTTTGCCAGCGGTAAAAGCGGGAACACGCTTGGCGGGAATCGCGATTTTCTCACCTGTTTTCGGATTCAGACCCTGACGGGCAGAACGCTCGCGGGATTCAAAGGATCCGAAGCCAAGAATCGAGACTTTCTTACCTTCAACTACCGAATCAATGATGGTTTCAATGACGGCATCGACAACCATCGACACATCTGTCTTGGTGAGTTCGGTCCGTACAGCAACCAGATTGACGAGATCAGCTTTGTTCATGGAATGGGAAAAAATTTTTGGATAAAGCCGTGGGCAAGTAAGTCGGTTTGCCCGACCGCCCATGGATAACCGCACCAATGGTATGGGTCGTGGGCACTTAGCGCAACTTGACAGCCGCAGCGGTGCAACGGTTCTCAGGGTATTCGATTTAGGGCGGAACGTACCTGCGCAGCGGCGCTGAGCTTGATTTAGCCGCTTCCAGGGGCCCATGACTGGACCTCCAGCGCTGCCAACAGCGCCGCACCATCGTTGACCAGCACCTCCCCCCGTAGCGCCCCAAGCCCGCCACCGCAGGCGATCTGGGCAGGTGAGCCAGCTGGCAACCAGCTGTTCAGCCGCTGGATGCTGGCCAGTTGTCTGGGCCAATGGAAGGTGCGGGTGGTGCGCAGCGGGGCCAAGCTGGCGGGGCCCACCGCCAGCAGCAGGCGACCGCAAAACAGCAGATCTCCCCAGGGACCGACGGCATGGACAACGCAGGCCCCGGGGCTGGGCCCAGGGGTCCACAACAGCCGGATACCGGCCGCCAGGAGGTGCTCAGCAGCAAAAACCTGCAGCCGCTGCACCGTGGGCAGCAGATAGGCCTCCTGCTCCTGCACCAGTACCCGCCAACCGGTGGCCTCCTGCAGACGCCGGCAACGGCCATGGCCCTCCCGACTGGTGAGCACCAGGGTGCCCTCGCCGCCGCGCTCCCCCAGGAAATCCAGATTGGCCTGGGTGAAGCCCGGGCAATCGATCAACAGGTCTGCCTCCGCGGTGGCCAACAGCCAGCTGCTGCCCCCCTGGCTGTCGCGGCTAGGGGCAAACAACCACAAACCAGGTCGCACCTCCCGCGGTGGCCTGCCGGGCTCCGGAGCAGAGGGGGGTAACAAGGCGTCAGGGGGCTATCGCTGCTAAAAACACAAGCACAGAGCCGTCTCCGCATCCAGGTAGCCGAGCTGGGCAGTCGAGCTGGGCAGTCGAGCCGGGCAGCCGGGGCAACTAGGTTAATGGGCTCCTACGTTCCCGGCGCCTTGTCCGCCCCAAGACCGGCGATCCGGATCGGCAGCCCCGCCCCCCTGGGGGCCAGCGTCACCGCCTGGGGGGTGAACTTTTCCCTGGTGGCCCCCCAGGCCACGCGGGTGGAGCTGCTGCTGTTCGCCTCGGGTGAGGCCAGTCAGGCCGAATCGGTGATTGAGTTGGATGAGCGGCATCGCTCCGCCGACCACTGGCATGTGGAGGTGGCCGGAATCGGCATCGGCAGCTGTTATGGCTATCGAGTGTTCGGACAGCTGCAACCGGGCGGTCACGGTTTCAATCCCTCAAAGGTGCTGCTAGATCCCTGCGCCAGGGCTATCGCCGGCTGGGGGGGCTATCGTCGCGCCGCCGCCGTGGGTGCCGCTCCCAATACCTCCTCCTGCCTGAAAGGGGTGGTGACCGAGCGCGAGCGGTTCGACTTTGCCGCCGCCCCCAGACCGCGCCATAGCTGGCAGCGCACGGTTATTTACGAATTGCACCTGGGGGGCTTCACCAGCGGCAGCGGCTCGCCAGTGCCGGCTGCGCAGCAGGGCACTTTGCTTGGGCTGATCGAGACTCTGCCCTATCTAAAAGGGCTGGGGGTGACCACGATTGAGCTGCTGCCAGTGATGGCCTTTGACCCCAGCGACGCGCCCCCGGGTCGGATCAACCATTGGGGTTACAGCCCGATCAGTTGGCTGGCACCGCATCCGGGTTACCTGCTGGGCGAGGACCCGCTGCAGGCCCGTGAGCAGGTGCGCGAGCTGGTGGTGGCCTGTCACCAGGCCGGGCTGGAGGTAATCCTCGATGTGGTGTTCAACCACACCAGCGAGGGAAATCAGCAGGGGCCAACCCTGAGTTGGCGCGGTTTAGGCGATCGCCTCTATTACCAGCAAAATCCACGCGGTGACTACCTGGATGTGAGCGGCTGCGGCAATACAATCGCCGCTAATCGACCATTAGTGAGACGGCTAATCCTGGAGTCGCTGCGCTGCTGGGCCTGCGAATTGGGTATAGATGGCTTCCGCTTTGACCTAGGCATTGCCTTGAGTCGTGGTGAGGAGTTGATGCCCCTCGATACCCCACCTCTGTTTGAGGAGATGGAGGCGGATCCAGACCTGGCGGACCTGAAGTTGATCAGCGAACCCTGGGATTGTGGCGGTCTCTATCGTCTCGCAGATTTTCCCGCCCGCAGGGTGGCCACTTGGAACGGTCGGTTTCGAGATGATGTACGCCGCTTTTGGAAGGGCGATGAAGGTAGCTGCTGGGCCTTGGCCCAAAGGATCAGCGGCAGCCCCGATTTATTCACTCGGTTGCCGGTGCGACCCGGCCAGTGCATCACCTTTTTGACAGCCCATGACGGCTTCACCCTGGCCGATCTGGTGAGCTTCAATGGCAAGCACAACTTGGCCAATGGCGAGGACAACCGCGACGGCGACAACCACAACAACAGTTGGAACCACGGTGTTGAGGGGCCGAGCAGCGACCACGCCATTGCCGCTCTGCGCGAGCGGCAGCTGCGCAACCTGCTGACCACGCTGTTGCTGGCGCCGGGGGTGCCGATGTTGTCGATGGGCGATGAGGTGCGGCGCAGCCAGGGAGGCAACAACAACACCTGGTGTCAGGACAATCCGCTCGGCTGGATGCATTGGCTACCAGATTCAGATGATCTGGCCCTACGCAGTTACCTGCAACGGCTGCTGCTGTTGCGCCAGCGTTTGGCGCCACTGCTAAATCCAGAATTACCTGTGTTGGAGTGGCGCTGGCATGGGGTGGAGCTGGAACAACCAGATTGGGCCAGCTGGTCCCACACGCTGGCCTGGAGCCTGCATGACGCCAGTGGCGAACCTTTGCTCTGGTGCGCCATGAATGCCTATGCCAAGGCGATCCACTTCGATCTACCCAGCTGCCAGGCCGGTTGGCTTAGACTTATCGACACCGCCCTGCCCCCCGGCGACGACCTGCCTGTCAGCCCCCAGCGCTGGAGTCCCAGTGGCGCACCGCTGGAGAGCCGTAGCTTGGTATTGATGGCTTCAGCCGCCTTGGGCTCGGAATTGGTGCTAGATGAAATATCAGTGTAATTGCCCTGGCTTGGTACTGGACAAGTGAATTGAATGGTTGTATAAAGGGCACCTTGAAAAATTCCAGTTCGCACCGATCTCTTGACACTAAAAGCCTTGCAGCGACTCTTTGGAATCTGACTCGCAAGAGCCGATTGGAAATTTTTCGAGGCGCCCTAAAGAAAGTTGCTTAAGTAAATAGATCAACTAAGTAAATAAAGCTAATAGATTAAGTTAATAGATTAAGTTAATAGATAAAGCTAGTAGACAAAGCGAACAGTTCAAATAGGCGTTGTAAGAGGAGTCCGAGCCCCCCGATCTCCCTCTCTCTCTGGCCGGGCGGCACTTATGTCGCGGCGGCGATGCAGGTGGAAATCATGGCAGCGTGATCGGTTGTTTAGAGGCCGCGATGCTGGTGCCAGTGGCCAGGGCGGTTCAGGCTGCTGGCATTGGGTAGGTTGCGGCGCTGGCCTATAATTTCCCTAGATAACATCACTAATTAGCAACAGATCCAGCAATGGACAGCCCCGAGCCAGCCGATACCAATCCCCAGGTTGATCACCGCCGCCAGGCCTTGATCGAATCTTTGCGGCTGCGATTTAGCCAGGCTTGCCTGCGCCGAGATCCTAGCGCCAAGCAGGCTCTGTTCAAAGAGGCGGTATACCTGGGAATTCAGCCCACTCTTTTATTCCCACCACGGGCGAGTGCTAGCGGAGAAGAAGCGGAAATATTATCTGCAGGTCTAATTCACGGGGCGACACCTTCACGGGGCGACACCGATTAATTGCTTAACACAAGTTCGAAAAGCTTTAATTTTGCTAATTTTTTTTATGCAAATTGCCTGGGAAAAGCTGATTTGAATCTGGCTTGCGCGGATAGCAGGGGCGGCGGATGTGTATGGCAGCAGATGGGAATGCTAATAGATTTTGAAGTTGCCCATAGGCCCTGGCAGGCTTATCTAAATTTGGATCAAGTAAGGCGGCCGGTATTGCAAGTGCTGCACGCAGTACTGTCCGCCGGTTGAGAGTTGGTCATTCGAGCAGCCATGCAAAACATTTGCAAGGATTTAGCCGGTCGGATTGGAGCCAGAATCGAGTTGGCGCAGCTCATCGGCCAACTCTTGGCGCAGGGCCAGAAAAGGTTGGCTGAGCCGGAGTTGACGCAGGTTTGAACGATTGAATTTTGCCTCTAGGCTGTGTACGATGCGCCCGGGTCTTGGAGCCATGACATGAATGCGCTGGGCCAGCAGTAGGGCTTCCTCCAGGTCATGGGTGATCAGAAGGGCAGTGAGTCCGGTGCGCTCCCAGAGTTCATGAAGAAATTCTTGCATCGACTCACGGATCTGTAAATCTAGAGCCCCAAATGGTTCATCCAGCAGCAAGATCTGCGGCTCTGTTGCTAGTGCGCGGGCAATGGCAATGCGCTGCTGCATGCCGCCTGAGAGTTCCTTTGGCAGCCGCCTGGCCACATCGGCCAAGCCAACCACCTCTAGAAAAAATGCTGTGCGTTCTCTAATCTCTTGCTTGGGAAGCCCCTGCAATTGCATGCCAAAGGCAATATTTTGAGCGGCCGTTAGCCAGGGATATAGGCTATATTTCTGAAACACCATGCCCCGCTCTGAACCAGGTGCCTTAACAGCAACTCCATCAACCCTGATTACTCCACTACTGGGCTGCTCTAAGCCAGCCACTAAGCGCATCATCGTGGACTTGCCGCAGCCTGAGCTGCCTACTAGGGCCACAAATTCCCCCGTTTGGATTGAAAAATTTATTCCCTCTAGCACCAGCTTGGCTTGGCGGCCACGGCCAAAGCGCTTGCAAACATTATCGATCTGTAGATGCATGGCTATGTTCTAGTTCGCCCAGGAGCAGGTACGGCGCATAAGCTGCCGAAAGCCCAGGTCTATAAGTAGGCCAATGCAGCCAATTACAAAGAGGCCTAAAAAAATTTCATCGGTGCGTAGAAAGCGCTGGGCCAGGGAAATGCGTTTGCCAAGTCCTTCGGTGGCGGCCACCAGTTCGGCAACAATCACCAGATTCCAGGCTGCGGCCATGTTGATGCGAAAAGCATCGATCACCTGGGGGGCAATGCAGGGAGCTATCACCCTTACCAAGAGTTGAGAGCGTCGCCCGCCAAGGGTAAGTGCCGTTTCGATTAATTCGGACGGCACAAATTTTACCGAGTCCATAACCATTAATGTGTTAAAAAAGAGGGTGCCAATGAATATAAGTAGTAAGTAGGTCGCCATAAATAAAACGACCTAGGTTACGGTTTGTAAAGTTAGCTAAACTGATAGGGGCCGGGCAAAATAGCCATTCTTGGCAGCTCTATTCTCAATACCCTGAACCACATGATATGC